>JBKBRA010000039.1:0-30845 GCA_046292305.1 Dietzia sp.
CGCGCCCCCAATGACCCGAACCACCACAAGGCCTTCGACAAGGCCGGCTGCCTGGGGCACCGGGTCATCCGCACGCCGGACGAGGTCGACACGATCCCGGACGAGGAGTTCCCGGTCCTCATGGAGTCCCACCTGGACGGCTGGGAATTCGCCGTGGAGGCGTGGGTGCACAACGGAAAGATCGTGTTCCTCAATATCTCCGAGTACGTGACGCTCGGTTACTCGGTGTTCGTGCCGGCCTCGCCGGAGCTCGAGAAGTACCGCCCCGAGATCACGCGCCAGATCGAGAAGCTCATCAAGACCTTCGACATCAAGTTCGGGTTCGTGCACCCCGAGTACTTTGTCACCAGTGACGGCGTTCAAGGTCTTCGAGCTGCTCGAGCGCGCCTACGGCTTCAACGCCTACCAGGGCCTGGTGCTCGCGTTTGACCCCAAGACCACCGAGGAGGAGATCACGGCGTTCTTCCCGCGCGAGGTGGTCGACGCCAGCGGGCACGCGGGCTGCTTCGGCGTCTACCCGCGGCGACGGGTGGTCTCCACGCTCGAGATCCCCGAGGAGACCGAGGATCACGAGTACTTCGAGTCCCACGAGCTCACTGCACCCGTAGAGGAGACCGTCACCAAGCGCACCGCGTTCGGTACCCACTGGGGGCTGATCTACTTCTTCGGCGATGATGCGTACGAGATGCGCACGCTCTTGGCGCGCCAAGAAGAGCTCGACTTCTACGTGTGACGGTCCGCGGAATCCGATGACCTGAGTACGGTACCGGGGGCGGGCACAATCGCCTCGAGATCTGGAGAGTGAACCTAAGTGGCTAACGACGAACCCGGCGCGGCGCGAGTTCTGGACAAGCGGGTGGCCTCGCTCGTCGAGGCCACCAGGGCCCTCGCCGAAGCCGGGGACGTCGGCAAGTCGACGCCGAAGCGACGCGTGCTCGACGGCCTGCGTCTGGTCCTGCTCCAGGAGGGCGGCGCCCGGGCCGTGCAGTCGATGGCCCAGGAACTCGAGTCCGCCGGGCTCTTCGAGGGCACGGACTGGGCGTCGCCGAGCGCACTGGTCCCGGCGCTGAGCACCGGGTCGCTCCGCAGCCCCAACGCGGACACGGCCGTGATGGAGATCGTCAGCGACCTCCGGTTGGTCGCGGTGGCTAAGGGGGAGTACGCGCACCCCGACGTGTCGGCGGAGGAGGCCCTCCAGCACCTCAAGGAGGTCCTGGCCAACAACGCCTCCATGCTGTTCACCGTGGCCACCGAGGCGGAGCGGGTTCAGCAGGGCCGCATGGCCAAGGTGACCCGCACGTCGATGACGCACATCGCCGGGGAGATCGGGTTCGACACCGTCCTGGACCAGTTGGTCGAGGAGATCTGGCGGATCCTGCGGCAGCGCCCGATCCAGGTCGATCACATCAAGCAGACCATCACGCAGATCGCCATCGCGCGCCACGACCCCGAGGTGGACACCAGCACCGGTGGCTTCGGCGTGGACCGACTGATCAGTAGCATCTTCGGCACCACCGAGGCGAGCCGGGAAGACCCCGGGGTGGACATCTACCGCTCCCGCCTGGAATCGATGGACGAGGGGACCCTGCAGTACGAGGCCGCCGGTTTCGCGCGATCCATGCACGACACGGGCCTGGTCTCGGCGTACCACCCCGTCCTGCTGCGGTTCCTCCGCGAGAAGGGCAGCTTCCTGCTCAGCGAGGCGCTCGGTCTGTCGAGCACCGGGCGCGAAAGCCTGCTGTGTTTCCACGGCCTGGTCGACGCTCTCATCGACGCCGCCGTGCACCCCGAGACGGCCCAGTCCGTGTACGGACTAGCGCTGCTGCTCGAGCGCGGGATCCTCTTCCAGCCGCCGGTCGCGCCCGCGTTGTGGCGGCTGCTGTCCCTGCCCCTGTCGGACTACGCGGACGAGCGCCTCGCGCTGGCCTACGGCCCGGAGCATCCGGGGCGGATCTGGCTGCTTGCCGGGACACTGTCGATGCTCGGTCAACCCCTGGGAGTGGGGCAGGGCGACAACCCCACGTGTCAGTCCGCCCGGGCCCTGTCGATGTGGGCCTACAACGATCCCGACTACCTGCTGCAGACCATCGCGTGGGCGGCGCGGGACAACGAGGTGGTCATGCACTTCGAGGGCCGCCCCCTGTCCTCCCGCGAGCTCGAGGCGGGCCTGGCGGAGACCCTGCCCGTGGACCTGGACCCGGTCTCCCTGCTCGTGGTGCCGCACCTGGACCGCATCTACGCCGAGATGGGCCGGCAGTGCTCCGATCGCGAGGGTGACCCCCACCGCTGGGTCAACCCGGAGTTCCACGGCTGGTGGGCCGCCCGGGGTTTCCGCATCAACGTGGACGTGGACTCCGGCCGGCTGACCGGGCTCGAGGACTTTCTGCGGCACTTCTACGGCAGCTACCACCCGTTCCACAACGGCAACCAGCCGCTGATCCACCCGCAGCCCGCCGGCGTGGCCGTGACCAACAGTTCCGCGAAGTTCGTGGGCTGGCACGCCATCACGATCCTGCGGGTCGCGCTGGACCCGGACGAGACCATGCGCGTCTACTTCTTCAACCCCAACAACGACAGCGGCCAGGACTGGGGCAACGGCGTGGTGGTGAGCACCGCCGGCAACGGCGAGCGGTTCGGCGAGTCGTCGCTGCCGTTCGAGCAGTTCGCCTCGCGCCTGTACATCTTCCACTTCGACGCCCTCGAGCCCGGCGAGACCGGATCGGTGACGCCGGAGGAGATCGCCCGCGTGACCGAGTACATCCACTCCAGCTGGGGGGCGGACCGGCTGCCGGAAATCTGAGCGTGCCGCGGTCCTGACGCGAGCCCGCTGGCGCCAGCTCATAGCTGCTGCGACCCGTCGCCAATGAGCACATTGAACCTGGCAGAGGCGCATATCCTCACGGCCTAAATCGTGATACGTTTTCTGGGTGAAAGTCGTGATCTACGCCTCCGCGCGCCGGCACGGCATCACAGACGCCGAGATCAGGGCCGTTCTCGAGCATCCGATTGTTCGATATCGTTTGGCGCCCCGTTCAGGCCCTCAGGCGAAGTTGGTTCGTATGGTCGGTGACCCGGACGGCGGAGCTCTGATGGAGGTCGTCGTCGACCGGGTGGGCGGAGAGGAGCTACACGTGTTCCACGCGATGCTGTTGACCGCGGCAGTGGCACGTGAAGTGCTCGAGGCCACCGGAGGGAACCTTGACTTGTCCGATGGCGTCAGCCGTAGTCAGAGAACGCAGCGGGAGGAACGATGAGCGAGACAGGTGATCTTGAAGCGCACTATGCGCGTCTCGCGGACGCCGTAGAGGCCGGCGAGTACGACGTGCTCGATTCTTCAGCGGAGGTCCGCCCGGACTACCGCCACGGTCGGCCCCGGCGAGGGGATGCAGTCGAGGAGACCCGTCCTCTCGCTGTTCGCCTCACTGATTCCGATCGGCGCCGTCTGGCGGACTATGCCGAGCGGACAGGGCAGCCGATGAGTGCCGTCATCCGAGCGGCCATCGATGAGTACCTGGGTAGGCACCCGGCCGCCTAGCGTGCTGCCGGAGATCTGAACCCGGCTACGCCCGGAGCGCCGCCGTATGCGGTCCGGGCCATGCGCCAGTATGTGACCATTACCACATGGCCCTCGCCCTTCCACACGCTCCCAGCCGACTGGCCTTTGGTGCGGACACGCCCCAGAGCGCCGAGGTGGTCACCGGATGGCATTACGGTTGGCGGGTGCGGCAGGGCTCGGACTCCGATGACTACCGCGTCCGGCGGTACGAGATCGCGGACACCGAGGTGGTCTACTGCGACGCTCCGCCGTGCTGCGGTACCCGGACCAGCGGGGACATCGACGGCGTCGACGACAGCCGAGTCGGACTGTTGATCGTGACGGCGGGACGCGAGCGGGTCGAGGTCGGGGGAGCGGCCGCCGAGATCGGGCCCGGGCAGGCGTTCCTGTGGGACACCCGCGCGCAGGGGACCTTCGTGTGCGAAGCCGGCCTGACCAAGTACACGGTGTTCTTCCCGCGGGCCGTGCTCGAGGGCTGGACCCCGTACCTGGCCGACCTGCTCGAGGCGGGTCCTCTTCCGCCGGCGCGGACTCTCGCGATCAGGTCGCTCATCGGTGCGGTGGAGTCCACCTCCGATACCGATCTCGCCTCCCAGTCGGCCGCCCCGCTCGCCTCGGCGATGCGGGAACTGCTCTACCTGGCCGTCGACGGACACGTGGTCACGCCGCCCGACCACTCGGTCGAGCGGTGGCGCCGCGCGATCGACCTGGTCGAGAGCCGTTTGCCCGCGTCGACCACCGCCGAGGACGTGGCCGAGCACCTCCACGTCTCCGTCCGGGCGGTCTACCAGCTGTTCGCCGATCGGGGCACGACCCTGCGCAGCCACGTCCGCCGCAGGCGGCTGCACCGCGCGACGCGGGATCTGTCGGGCCACCCCGAGCGGACGATCGGGGAGATCGCCGCTGGGTGGGGTTTCGCCGATCAGGCCTCGTTCACCAAGGCCTACCGCGCGGAGTTCGGTGTGACCCCCGGTGCCCAGCGCAGGCGGCCGGCGTAGCGCGTACGCCGCGCGTGTACCGCGGATTCTTTACAGGTGTAGCGAATGCCCTGCGCAGTCCGGTGGTTCTGCAGGGCACACCCGACGGTGGTGCCGAGCGGCTGCAGTGGGTGACAAGAGAGTCTGCAGCCACGGCCATATCCACGGTGTGACGGCCGTCTCATACTCGGGGAGGAGGTCTCCCGACCCATCCGTGTGAGACCCAGATCCGAAGGAGCACATCGTGCGCGAGGACATCCAGTTCGACACCGAGGACGGCACCACCCTGCGAGGCTGGTGGTACAAGGGCTCCGGCGACTCCCGGCCGGTCATTGTGATGGCCCACGGCTTCTCCGCCACCAAGGAGATGTACCTCGACGACTTCGCCGAACACTTCCACGCCGGCGGCTTCGACGTCCTGGTCTACGACAACCGAGCCTTGGGGGCCAGCGACGGCCCGCGCCCCGCCGAGATCGATCCCCTCGAGCAGATCTCGGACTACCGCGATGCGATCACCTGGATCTCCACACAGGAGGGGATCGACCCCCAGCGCATCGGCATCTGGGGATCGAGCTACAGCGGCGCGCATGTGCTGGTGGTGGCGGCCAACGACCGCCGGGTCAAGTGCGTCGTGGCCCAGGTTCCCCTGGTCGACGGCCTGGCCAACGCCCGTCGGCTCATCCGCTCGGACATGTGGGACGGCCTCCGGGCGGGCTTCGACGCCGACCGCGTTGGCCGGCGGAACGGCGAGGAGCCCCTGACCATGGCGGTGACCTGGAAGGACTCACCCGACGAGCCGTGCGTGCTTCCCACGCAGGACACCCACGACTTCTTCTTCGGCCCCATCCAGGAGAGCGCGACCACGTGGAGCAACGAGGTCACCCTGAGGTCGGTCGAGAAGTTCATCGAGTACATCCCGGGTGCCTCGATCGACCGCATCTCGCCGACCCCGCTGATGATGGTCGTGGCCTCCGGTGACGTGCTGACCCCCGCAGACCTGTCGCTCGAGGCGTTCGAGCGGGCCCGCGAACCCAAGAAGGTCCTCGTGGTCCCCGGCGGCCACTTCGACGCCTACGTGGACGAGCAGTTCGAGATCTCGGCGCCCCAGCAGCTCGACTGGTTCCGCACCCACCTCGGTTGAGCGGCGCGGGCCGGCTATCCCGCGTCCGCGCCTCGACCGCTCACGATCGGGCGTTCACCACCCGGCGTTCACACCACCCCGTGCTCACCGCGGACCCCGTGACGCCCCAGCGGCAGCATGAGCGGCCGGCCGGACGTGGGATCCGGGATCACTACGGAGTCGATCCCGAACACCGCGCGGACGGTCTCCGGGTTCAACACTTCTTCGGGCGCCCCGGCGCTGTGCACGCGCCCGTCGGCAAGCGCCACCAGGTGGTCGGCGTAGCGGGCGGCCAGGTTGAGGTCGTGCAGCACCATCACGATGGTCGTGCCGCGGTCGGCGTTGAGGTCCACCAGCAGGTCCAGCACCTCCACCTGGTGCGCCACGTCGAGGAAGGTCGTGGGTTCATCGAGCAGCAGCAGGTCGGTGTGCTGGGCCAGGGCCATGGCGATCCACACGCGCTGGCGCTGACCGCCGGACAACTCGTCCACGGCACGGTCGGCCAGCTCGAGGGTGCCGGTGGCCTCGAGGGCTGCGGCCACGGCCTCGTCGTCGTCCCTACTCCATCGCGAGAGCATGCCCTGGTGGGGATTGCGCCCGCGGCCGACCAGGTCGGAGACGGTGATGCCCTCCGGCGCGAGGGGCGACTGGGGGAGCAGCCCCAGGGTCCGGGCCAGCTTCTTGGCGGGGATGCGGTGCACCTGCTCGCCGTCCAGCAGCACCTGCCCGCCCCGGGGCCGCAGCAGCCGGGACATGGACCGCAGCAGGGTGGATTTGCCGCAGGCGTTGGCGCCCACGATCGCGGTGATGCGCCCCGGCGGGACCGTCAGCTCCAGATCGTGGATCACGGTGCGGTCCCGGTAGCCCAGGTCGAGCGCGGTGGCCTGCAGAGTGTGGTCGGCGGTCACAGGGAGCCTCCGGTGCGGTTGGTGCGGGCGATGAGGTAGACGAGGTACGGCGCGCCCAGGGCCCCGGTGATCACTCCGACGGGGTAGCGGGTGCCGAAGGCGTACTGGCCCACCAGGTCGGCGGCCAGCACCAGCACCGTTCCCACCAGCGCGGCGGGGACGAGCGGAGAGCCGTGCGGCCCCACGAGCCGGGCGGCGATGGGCCCGGACAGGAAGGCGACAAAGGCGATGGGCCCGGCGGCCGCGGTGGCAAAGGCGATCAGTCCCACGGCGGCCACGATCAGCAGGATCCGGGTGCGCTCGGTCCGCACGCCGAGCGCGGAGGCGGTGTCGTCGCCCAGGCGCAGCATCGACAGGTCGCGGGATTTGAGCAGCAGAACGGGGGCGAACACCAGGCATGCCACCACCACCGGCTGGACGTGACCCCACGAGGCTCCGTTGAGGCTGCCGGTGAGCCAGCGCATGGCCTCCTGCAGCTCCCACTGGGGCGCGGTCTTGAGGATGTAGCTGGTCACCGCGTCCAGCGTGGCGGCGATCCCGATGCCGATCAGCACCAGCCGGGTCCCCACCACCCCGCCCCGGTACGCCAGGAGGTAGATGGCCAACGCCACGGCGATCCCGGCGACGATCGCGAACACCGACACCTGGGTGCCGCCCAGGCCCAGGACGACGATCGCGAACGCCGCCGCCGCGCTGGCGCCCGAGCTGATGCCGATGATGTCGGGTGAGGCCAGCGGGTTGCGCAGCATGGTCTGGAAGGTCACGCCGCCGATGCCGAAGCAGACGCCGGTGAGCACCGCGAGCACGGCCCGTGGCAGCCGCAGCCGCCCGACGGTGAACGTGGCGCCCGCGACGTCCTGGCCGAGGATCACGCCCAGCACCTCGGCGGGGGAGTAGAAGGTCTTGCCCACCATGAGCGTCGCGGCGAACAGGGCCACGGCCACCAGCGCGAGCGCGGACATGACGAGCCGTCGGCGGCGTTCCCGGCTGCGACGGCCCCGGGTGACCATCTCGACGCCCGACGGACGGGCGGGGGCCAGAGCGTTCGCAGCCTGAGGGCCGGAAGTCAGTGGGCCGGTGGTTCGTGTGCTCACAGCTCCCTGACCTTCTGGCGGCGCACGATGGCGATGAAGATCGGCGCGCCGACGAGGGCGGTGATGATGCCCACGTCGATCTCCGCGGGCCGGGCGACCACGCGGCCGAGCACGTCCGAGGCGGTGACCAGGACCGCGCCGGTGAGCGCCGAGAACGGCAGCAGCCAGCGGTGGTCCACCCCCACGAGCAGGCGGCACGCGTGCGGGACGATCAGCCCGACAAACGCGATGGGGCCGGCCACGGCGGTGGCGGCGCCGCAGAGCAGCACCGCCCCGAGCGAGGCGAGGATCCGGGTGAGCAGGACGCGCTCGCCGAGTCCGGCGGCCAGGTCGTCGCCGAGCGCCAGCGAGTTCAGGGGCCGAGCGGCGAGGAAGCAGATCGCCGCGCCCACCACGAGGAACGGCAGCACCTGCTCGATCGCCTCCGCGCTGGCCCCGCCGACGCCGCCGATCTGCCAGGAGCGGACCCCGCCCGCGATGTCGCCGCGGGGGAGCACCACCGCGGTGATGAACGAGGACGCGGCCGCCGAGGTCGCCGCCCCGGCGAGGACGAGCTTGAGCGGGGTCGCGCCGCCGCGCCCGAGGGAGCCCACGATGTAGACGAACACCGCGGCGATGCCGGCGCCGGCGATCGCGGCCCAGATGTAGCCGGTGTAGGTCCACAGCCCGAACCAGGCGATGCCCACCACCACCGCCAACGACGCGCCCATGGTCACGCCCAGGATGCCGGGGTCGGCGAGCGGGTTGCGGGTCACGCCCTGCATGACCGCCCCGGACACGCCGAGCGCTGCGCCCACGAGCAGCGCCATGACCGTGCGGGAGATCCGCTTGGTCACCGCCGCCTCGCCCAGGCCGTCGGTGGAACCGCCCAGCGCCGCGGAGATCTCCTCCCACGTCACCACGCGGGATCCGATGGTCACCGACCAGATCACGACGACGACGAGGACCGCGAGCGTCACCAGCAGCCAGCCCACGCGGACCCGCGCCGGGCGTCGCACGGCCTGGACAGCAGACGTGGCGACGCCCGACGCGGGCCTTGGTCGTGCGATGGTCACTCGGCGGTGTGTGTTCGGCTCGGTCACTCGCGAGTCGGTGTGCGGCTCGCTCACTCGCCGGTGCCGGCGGCCTCCGCGAGTTGCGCGACGTAGTCGTCGAGCACCCACGAGATGGCCAGCGGCGTGGGGTTGGCCGCGGTGCCCATGGGGCCGTTGCCGTCGAGGAACACGATCGCGTCGTTCCTCACGGCCGGCATCTGGGACAGCAGCGGATCGGACTTGAGGGTGTCGACGAGCTCCTGGTCGCCGTAGGTGACGATCAGCTCGACGTCGTCGAACATGTCCAACTGCTCGGCGCTGATGCTGCCGGAGAACTCGCCGCTGGCGGAGGCGTCGGCCACGGCCTGAGGGGTGGCCAACCCCAGGTCCTCGAAGAACGCGGCCCGGGTGTCGGCGGCGGTGTAGAAGTTCACCGTGCTCAGGTCGGTCGGGTCGACGTGGGTGAGGAACATGGTCCTGGTGCCGTCCAACTGCGGGTACTCGCCCGTCGCCTCGGAGATCTCGCCCTCGATCTCACTGATCAGCGCGTCGCCCTCGGCCTCCAGGCCCAGGCCCATCGAGTTGAAGCGGATCGAGTCACGCCACGACGTGGCCCACGGCTGCTCCGGGTAGGCCACCACCGGGGCGATCTCGCTCAGGGTGTCGTAGTCCTCCTGCGTCAGCCCCGAGTAGGCGGCCAGAATGACGTCCGGATCGGTGTCGGCGACGGCCTCGAAGTCGATCCCGTCGGTCTCGTCGAACAACACGGGGGGCTCCGCGCCGAGCTCGTCGAGCTTCTCCTCCACCCAGGGGAGCATGCCGTTGCCGTCGTCGTCACCGAAGTTCGCCGCCGCCATTCCCACCGGGACGACACCCAGGGCCAGCGGCACCTCGTGGTTGGCCCACGCGACGGTGGCCACGCGCTCGGGCTCGGCGTCGATGGTGGTGGTGCCGAGCGCGTGCTCGATCACCACGGGGAACGCCCCGGACCCACCGGAGGCGTTCGCCCCGTCGGGGGAGTCGGCGTCGGTCGACGACCCGCACGCGGACAGCACCAGGGCGGCCGTGGTGGCGATCAGAAATGGGACAACACCGCGAGAACGCATGGGGCGGCTCTCTCACTCTCGAGAAGATGAACAGGGCAGGGCCCACCCGGATCCAGCGCCGTCGTACAACGCGGGCTGGGCATTAGGTGAGGCTGGCCTAAGACATTACGACCGCGCCGTGCCGGGGCGCAATCGCTCGATCAGGACGCCGGATATCGCCGATCGGACAGGCCTGCACTCGACGCGGCGTTGTCGGCAGCGCTACCGGGAGGGCCACCGGCGGCGCCACCGGCAGCGCTGAGCGCAGGGCGGAACTGTCCCGGGGTGAGTCCGGTGGTCCGCCGGAAGGCGGCTCCGAAGGCGCTCGCCGAGCGGTACCCCACCCGCTCGGCCACCTCGTCGACCGGCATGCCGGTGCCCAGCAGGACCGATGCGTGCTGGGCGCGGAACGCCGCCTGCCAGGCCCCGAAGCTCAGGCCCGTCTCGGTCCGGAACGCCCGGGTGACGGTCCGTTCGCTCACCCCCAGCCGCGCCGCCCACTCGGTCAGCGATCGGTCGTCGCCGGGGTTGGTCTCGAGGGCGGCCACGATCGGGCGCAGCAGTTCGGCGTCCGGTCGCTGGACCAGCAGGGCGTGCGGGGAGGGCTCGAGGAGGTCAAACACCATCTGCTCGGTGAGTTCTCGCGACCTGGTCCCCAGGGTGTGGTCCACCAGGCGCTCCAGCAGCAGGGTGAGCAGCGGTGTCACCTCCACCGCCACCGGCTCGCCCGGCAGCGGGGAGCTGGTGCGTGTGTCCACGTGGGCGGTCCGGTACCAGGTGCCCGCCGGGGCCGCGGCGGAGTGCAGCACGCCGGCGGGGATCCACAGGCCCACGAACGGGGTGATGGACCAGGTGCGCGAGCCGATCGTGGCGGTGGATGCCCCCGACCTGTTCCACAACAACTCGTGCGTGGGGTGGGAGTGCGGGTCCCACTCGGTGTCGCGGGCCACGAGCTCGTCCATGCCGGTGATCACGAACGGCATCACCGCGTCGCCCGCCGCGTGCACGGGCAGGGTGCGCGTCTCTACCTCGCCCCGTCGCGTAGTGCTGGTCCCGGTCATTCGCTGATTGTCGCACCACCGCTCGACTCGGTCCCGTAACGGTGGTCACATCAGCAAGCTTGTCGCGGATCCTGCAGTACAGTGCGAGGGTTCCCGTGCGCGCCGTCAGGCCTCGCCGGGCTTCCCTCTTTGTTTCGCCCCGTAATTTCTAAGGATTCCCGTGACGACTGAGTCATCCGCCGCTGCTGTTTCGCCCGCCCAGCGGGACCCCGCCCTCGGCTCCCCGCCGCTGCCCGCCGCCACCAAGCGACTGATCGCGCTGCTCGTGGCCGCCGCGTTCGTGGTGATCCTCAACGAGACCATCATGTCGGTCGCGATCCCCGAGCTGATGGGGGAGTTTGCCGTCACCGCCGCCACCGCGCAGTGGCTCACCACGGCGTTCATGCTCACCATGGCAGTGGTCATCCCGTTCACCGGGTGGATGCTCATGCGGTTGCCCCTGCGGACGGTGTTCATCATCGCGATGACCACGTTCACCCTCGGCACCCTGCTGGCCTCGCTGGCGCCGGTGTTCCCGGTCCTGGTCGCCGGCCGGGTCGTGCAGGCCGTGGGCACCGCGATCATGATCCCGCTGCTCATGACCACCGTGCTCAACGTGGTGCCCGCGGACCGTCGCGGCCGCACCATGGGCGTCATCTCCATCGTGATCGCCGTGGCCCCGGCCATCGGTCCCACCGTAGGTGGCCTGGTGCTGGACGTGCTGAGCTGGCGCTGGATGTTCTGGTGCGTCCTGCCCATCGGGGTGCTGGCGCTGGTCGCGGGCGCTACGCTGATCCGCAACGTCACCGCCACCCGCGCGATCCCGCTCGACATCTTCTCCGGCGTGCTCTCGGCCGTCGGCTTCGCGGGCCTGATCTTCGGCCTGAGCTCCTTCGGTGAGGCCGCCAACGACAACGCCCTGGTGTCCCCGTGGGTCCCCGTGGCGGTGGGCGTCATCGCCCTGTCGGTGTTCGTGTGGCGCCAGCTCGCGCTCAAGGACTACGCGCTGCTCGACGTGCGGGCCTTCACCTACCGCACCTTCACCGTCAGCCTCACGCTGATGCTGCTCTCCATGATGGCGCTGTTCGGCACCCTGATCCTGCTGCCGCTGTACATGCAGCAGGTGCTGGGTACCACCACCCTCGAGTCCGGTCTGGCGCTGCTGCCCGGCGGCCTGCTCATGGGCGTCCTCGGCTGGTTCGTGGGCCGGCTCTTCGACCGCATCGGCCCGCGCCCGCTGATCATCCCCGGCTCCGTCCTGGCCGCCGCCGGCCTGTGGGGCATGTACACCTTCTTCTCCGCAGACAGCTCGCTGGCCATCGTGGTGGCCTGGCACATGATCCTCAGCGTGGGGCTCGCGCTGCTGTTCTCGCCGCTGCTCACCTCTGCGCTCGGCTCCCTGCCCCCGCACCTGTACTCGCACGGCTCGGCCTTGCTCAACACCCTGCAGCAGGTCGCTGCGGCCGCGGGCACCGCGCTGTTCATCACCGTGATGACGCTCGGGATCGTCGCCGGCGCCGAGTCCGGTGAGGGTGACGTGGCCGCGCAGATGAACGGTGTCCACAACGCGCTGCTGGTGGGCGCGATCATCTCGCTGATCACCGTGGTCGGCGCGTGGTTCGTCCGCAACACCGCGCAGACCGAGGGGCCGGCGACGGCGAAGATGGCCGAGGAAACCGCACCGGCCGTGGCTCCCGCCAACGCACCGGAGTGATGCACGTCATATCCTTGGGGGCGTGAAGGTAGATCTGACGGTCCTGGCCATCCCCGGCTTCATCGCGGCGATGGCTGCCGAGTACGTGTGGCAGTCCCGAAACCCGGCTGACGGTGAGCGGGCCGGCGACTACGAGTTCGCCGACACCATGGCCAGCCTGTCGATGGGCGTCGGCAGTCTGGTCGCCCCGTACGTGGCGGACACTCTGCTCGCGCCCGTCACCCCGCGCACCGGCCGATACGCCAAGGCGATCATGGGGTTGTCACTGGCAGCGGCGGCCGCCGCGACCGTGGGAGACGTGGTGCGGCGCACCCGGACCACCGGCCTGCTCAAGGCGGGCGCGTTGCCGTCGTCGAGGGTGTCTCCGTCCCTGTCACACCGTGGGTCCCTTCCGGGTCGGGCGATGGGGAACGACGACGACCGCCCCGACTCCGATCCGGCGCCCGTCGCCGGGGCCGCCCCGGTGCCGCCCGCACTGCGACGCATCACCGGCGGCTCCGCGGTTACGTCATTGGCCTCGGCGGTGGTGACGGTCTCGACGTTGTGGAGTGCGGAGACGGCCAGCACCAAGCTCTACCGGCTCTCCCCGCTGGACCTGGGCAAGGGGCCGCTCGCGTATGCGGTGGCGATCCTGGGCTGGGACTTCATCTACTACTGGAACCACCGCTTCGACCACGAGAGCCGCTGGCTCTGGGCCATGCACGTGGTGCACCACTCGAGCGAGCGCTACAACTTCTCGACCGCCCTGCGCCAGCCGGTCGCCGAAGCGCTGACGATCTACGTACCGTACGGGTTGCTCTCGCTGCTGGGCGTGCGGCCGGCGCTGGTGCAGGACGCCCGCGCGATCAACCTGATCTACCAGTTCTGGGTTCACACCGAGGTCATCCGGTCGATCGGGCCGTTCGAGCGGGTGTTCAACTCGCCCGCCCATCACCGCGTGCACCACGGCAGCAACCGCGAGTACCTCGACCGCAACCACGGCAGCATCCTGATCCTGTGGGACCGGCTGTTCGGCACCTTCGAGCCCGAGGGGCAGAAGGTCGTCTACGGGCTGACCAGCAACATCGACACCTTCAACCCGGCGCGGATCGCCACGCACGAGTGGGTCGGCATCGCCCGGGATGTGTTCCGGTCGGAGACCTGGAAGGACCGGGTCGGGTACCTGGTTCGCGGCCCGGGGTGGGCGGGCACTCGAAGGGCTTAGGGCCGCTGACCTGGGGCGCCCTGCGCGGGGTGTGCAGGGCATTGCAGGTCAGGCCATCGCGACCGCCCCGGGCTCGGAACCTCAGCATCGTAACGGCCGCGCGATAGGGTGCGATTTCATGTGAAAGGCAACGCACCCGAATCCGTGAGGAAGTGACGTCGTGTTTCCGTCTGGCTCGCTCGAAAATCCGCTGCGCTATCTGTTCGGCCCGGGGCCGGGAGAGGCCGCCTGTCTGGCCCTGACGCCCGAGTGCATGGGTCTGCTCCCGTACCTCGCGGCCCGGTACGGTCTCGGCTTCTGACGCCCGAGTGGGGCGCGAACTACTACTCGGCGGAGGCTCTCCGCCGCTCTAGCTCCAGCGCGTTATCGAGCAACCGCGTAGTCTGCGGATCGCCCCGCCGGTAGATCTGGTGGACCTTCTCGGTCAGGCGGCGGCTGGTGCCGAGTGCCCAGAAGGCGGGTGTCGCGCACACGAACATCACACGGAGTATCGGGTCCAGGGCTGCCGGGACGCCGTTGAGGCGGCGGAACTCCGCCGGTAGAACTGCGACGCTCATCAACTGCGAGAGCAGGAGCATCACGTCCGTGGCCACGTGGCGTGGGCGCCGTCCGTCGCCGGGTCGAACCAGGCGGCCCGCCGCGCGCACCCGCTCCCGCGTCCAGCCGGTGGTGGTGCGGAACTCTTCTGACACCGACTCGTAGTAGCGGGCCAGTTCCTCCCGCGAGGTCGGAAACTGCTCCGTCGGCGCACCCATGAGTGCGCCGAACCTGGACGACTCGGTGAGGTACTGCGTCACCTCGTCCTCGGTCAGCGGCGCGACCTTCCGGCCGTCGTCGTATGCGAGGTTCTCGTAGGCCAACAACGCCGCGTGGACGATGGTCACGGCGGCGAACAGCATGCTCGATGCGTCGGTGGCGGCGTACGGCTCCCGGGTGTCCGAGAGGGTCCCGCGCATCGGGCGGTGGTAGTTGAACAGCTGGCGCGCCGCCTTGTCGGCCTCGGCGGTGGACCCGAACAGCAGCGGAGCGGGGACGCTGACCGTGCGGACCACCCGGTCGTAGAACGTCACACGCGGGCCGTCGCCGTGATGCGCGGTGCGGGACTCGGCGCCGAACACGGGGTCGTGGTTGATGAGCACGTGCTGGAAGACGATGTGCGGCGACTCCAGCAGATTGGTGATCTGGGCGATCATCACCTGGGTCGCGGGGTGGAGGAACACCCGCCAGGACATCGAGCCCGGGCCGAAGTAGCCGAGGTCCTCCTGGATGGATCCCGGTTCCTTCATCGGTTCGCTTTCGCTGGCGGATGTGGTCATGGTGGGACCTCGCTTCAGGTGCGGATCGGGCTCAAGCTCATTGGAAACGGGTGTTTCCTGTGCGGGGTTCGAATGCTGCCACTCGATGATCTCCGCCGTCAACAGGCACCTACGATGAGATCGGCCGAGGGAGGAACATGGACGAACCACTGTGGCGTGGAAGCTCGTTGACCGAGCGCAGTTCGGAGCGACGACGTCAGCTCCTCGAGGCCGCACTGGATCTCCTCGGCTCCGGCGGCGGCCGCGCGATCACGGTCCGGTCCGTCTGCCGGGACTCCGGACTGAGCCCCAAATACTTCTACGAGAGTTTTGCCGACCGGGATCAGCTGGTCGGCGCACTCTACGACTCGGTGGTCGCCGAACTCGCCGGCGCCGCGGCCGACGCCGCATCCGCCGACCCTGCCGAATCAGCGGACCAGAGTGACGTCCCGGCCGTGCTCGCCGCCGTCTTTCTCGCGGCCGCCGAGTTCCTGCGGGCGGATCGTCGTCGCGCCCGGATCGTCTTCACCGAACCGCTGGTCGACGACGCCCTGCGCGGTCGCGCCCGGGAGACCCTCCCGCGTCTGGTCTCGACCCTCGCGCCCGTGGTGGGCATCGGGATCGACGCCACGGATCCGGGGCGAGGGCCGCTGGCGATGGCGGCGCTGGGCGGCTCGTTGCTGCTGACGTTCGTCACCTGGCTGGAGGGCGGCACCGGGATGGACGAGCAGGGGCTGGCGGAATTCTGCGTGGACGTGGTCCTGTCGACCCCGGGAGTGCTCGTCATCGATCAGGCGTCGCCACGATGCGGTGACTGACGAGTGCCATAATTCACGCCGGACCTTCGGGCCGGCGTGTCAGCTGCTCCCGTCTATACTCGTATAGACACGAGGGGGAATCATGACCGCAAGGCAGCTGAACACGAAGCTGGACGACGAGACCATCGCCCGTCTGGACCACCTGGCTCGGGTGACCGGCAGGTCCAAATCGTTCTATGCGAGCGAGTTCATCCGGACCGGTCTCGACGAGATGGAGGACTGGTTCCTGGCCCGGCACCGCCTGGAGGAGTTCCAGCAGTCCGACGACTCCGCGATTCCCCTGGGCCAGGTGGACTGGTCCTGAGATGGCGTACCGGGTCGAGGTCACCCCGCAGGTCCAGAAGGCCATCACGAAACTCGGCCGCCAGGACAGGGCCGCCCAGCAGAGAATCAAGTCGTTCCTCGAGGAGCGGATCCAGGGATGCGACGATCCCAGATACCTCGGCAAGGCGCTTCGGGGCGATCAGCACCTCTGGCGGTACCGGGTAGGCGACTACCGGCTCCTCTGCTCGATCGAGGACCGCAGGGTGACCGTCTTGGTGGTCGATCTGGCCCATCGTCGTGAGGTGTACCGCTAACCCCGGTCGGCTGCTCTCCCCCCACGAGCCCGCCCACCTCGTCGTCGTCGCCCGGGTCCCGTCCCCACCCACAACTAGAACCTGTTCTTGACACCCGTCAACTCCAGCGTATTCTCCTCAGGGTGACCACCCTCACCTCCTTCCCTCGTCTCATGTCGCCCGGGCGTATCGGCCCCATGTCCACGGCCAACCGCATCGTGCTTCCCGCCATGGACATGAACGTCTCGGAGGACGGTGAGATCGAACAGCGGGAGATCGACCACTACGTGGCCCGCGCGGCCGGGGGAGCAGGGTTGATCATCACCGGCGCGTGCGCGATCGCGTTCCCGGTGGGAGCGGCGTCCATGAAGGAGCCGGGGCTCTCGGACGACAAGTACATCCCCGGGCTCAAGGCGCTGGCCGACGCCGTCCACGCCGCGGGGTCGAAGCTCTGCGTGCAGTCCACCCACCATGGCAAGGTCGCGCGCGTGGACATCGCGAACGATCGGCCGGTGCTCGCGCCCAATGAGCCCGACTACGACTACGACTACTCCGCACTGGCCGACAGCACCCCGGAGGAGCTGGGCCGCATCGGCGCCGCCACCGGTGGCAAGAAGATGGTCTACAAAGCGATGGACCACGACGACATCGCCTGGCTCATCTCCACCTGGGCCGACGCCGCCGACCGCATCGCCCGCGCGGGATCGGACGCGATCGAGATCCACGTCGCCCACGGCTACATCCTCGGTGTGTTCCTCAACCGGTGCGACAACCTGCGCACCGATGAGTACGGCGGCTCGCTGATCAACCGGGCGCGGTTGGCGTGCGAGGTCATCGCCGCGGTCAAGGAGCGGGTCGGGGACTCACTGGCAGTGCTGGTGCGCGTGTCGGGCGAGGAGTACGGCCAGGACGGCGGGCTGACGCTCGAGGAGGCGATCGAGGCGTCGCGGATGTTCGAGCGCGCCGGCGCGGACGCCATCCACGTGTCGGGCTGGGGCCGCAACCCCTTCGACAACTTCACCGACGGCCCCCTGCCGGACACGATCGGCGCCTACCTGGACAACGCGGCCGCCATCAAGCAGGCCGTGTCTGTTCCGGTGATCGCCGTTGGCCGCATGCTGCCGGAGGTCGCGGAAAAAGCGATCGACGACGACAAGGTGGACTTCGCCGCCATGGGACGGCAGTTGCTCGCCGATCCGGAGCTGCCCAACAAGCTGCGTGCGGGGACGCCGGAGCTGGTACGCCCGTGCATCAACTGCTACCTGTGCGTGGCCGAGAACTTCTTCGACGACACCCCGTTCTGCGCGGTCAACCCGGCGCTGGGCAACGAGACGCTGCTACCGCTGACGCCCGCCCCGGCCCGCACCCACGTCGTGGTGGTGGGCGCGGGGCCGGCCGGGCTGGAGGCCGCGCGCGTGCTGACCGAGCGTGGCCACCGCGTGACCGTGGTGGACAAGTCCGACCGGCTCGGCGGCACGATGTGGTTCTCGAGCCTCACCACCCCGGACAACGAGCCGCTCATCCGCTGGTTCCGGGCCGAGATCACGCGCCTGGGCATCGACGTCCGCCTGAACACCGAGGCGACGATAGAGTCCATTCGCGCCCTGCAGCCCGACTGGGTGGTGGTGGCCACCGGGGCCGTGCGGCCGGCGCCGCAGATCCCGGGCGGGGACCTGCCGATCGTGCAGACCGGCGACACGCTGCGCAATCTCATGCTGGGCACCGCTTCGTCCGGCGAGGCCGGGTTGGCGCTACGGGTGATCGGGAGGCTCGGTCGCCTGTCGGGCATCACCAAGAGCCCGTCGCTCATCCGTCGGCTGACCAGGATCGCGCTGCCTATGGGCAAGAACGTCGTGGTGATCGGCGGATCGCTGGTCGGTCTGGAGCTGGCCGAGTTCCTGGCCGAGCGCGGCCGCCGGGTGACCCTGCTGCACGACGGTCAGCAGCTCGGGCTGCCCCTGGCCATGCCGCGCCGGTGGACCGCCGTCCGCCACGCCCGCGAACACGGCGTCGACATCCACCGCCGGGTCACGGTCACCCGCATCACCGAGTCCGACGTGCAGTGGACCGACCGTAAGGGTGGCGCCGCCTCGGCCCCGGCCAACATGGTGATCTACGCCGACGGCACCACCGCCTCAGCGCCCCTGGCCGACCAGCTGCGCCAGGCCGGCGTGGAGGTCGAGGTGATCGGCGACGCCGGCGAGGTGGGCTACATCCACGGCGCCATCCACTCGGCGTGGGAGGTCGCGACGGTGGGGTAGGCGCGTCAAGTAAGCGCGGCGGGGTGAGTCAGGGCAGCCCCTGTCCTGCGAGGAGCCGGCGTTGCGTCCGTCGCCCCTGCGCGGCCATGAGGGGCAGGCCCGCCGCCGCCACCCGAGGGAAGGTCGCGCCCAGGCGGGCGAGCGCCCCCCGCCAGGCCGGGACGGCGGTGACCAGGCGGGGAGAGTCCAGCACCCTGCCCACCGCGCGCACCACGTCGCCGGGCTGGAGGAGGGACCCGGAGAACGACAGGGCGGCCTGCGGGTCGGTCAGTTTGTCGTGCAGCATTGGGGTCCAGATGCCGTCGGGGCAGATGCAGGAGATCGCGATGTCCTCCACGCCCGCGAGCTTGAGGTCGATGGCGGTGCTGGTGCTGAACCCCATCACCGCGTGCTTGGAGCCTGCGTACACGGCCTCACCCGGCACGGCGGAGATCCCGGCCAGCGAGACGATGTTGATGATGTGCCCGCCGCTGCTCCCGACACCGGCACTGCTCCCGACGCCGGCACCGCCGACATCACGGCCGCGCATCGCCTCGATCGCGGCGACCGTCCCGTTGATCGTCCCGAGCGTGTTGACGTCCACGAGGAGCCGCCGCTCGTCCTCGCTCTGCTCCCACGCCGGGCCGGTGAGCAGCACGCCGGCGTTGTTGACCCACACATCGATGCCCCCGCACGCTGCGACCTGAGCGTCCCGGGCGTTCTCGACCTGCTCGTGGTCGCGGACGTCGACGACCGCCCAGGTGGCGTGCTCTCCGATCTCGGAGGCGGCCGCGGCGGCGGTGTCGGCATCGAGGTCGGTGACCATCACCTGGTACCCGCGAGCGGCGAGCAGGGCGGCGATGTCCTTGCCCAGGCCGCGACCGGCCCCGGTCACGAGCGCGCTGCGCGACCTCGTCGTCGTCACGCGTCGTTCTTCAGTCCGGACCGGATCTGACCGTAGGAGATGCCGCCGTGGCAGTAGGTGGGCACGACGGGCCAGAAGCGCTTCCACGGGACCAGCTCGGTGGAGGGCAGGATCTGCAACCAGCGCGGGTCGCCGGGACACGGGTCCGCCATGGTCTTCTCCTTGATCATGGAGTCGTACTGGTCCAGCGAGTCCTCGAGCGTGTTGGCGTTGGGGCAGATCTCCCGACCGAACTTCTCGTGGTACCGCCGCACCCCCGGGATCTTGGACAGCTCCGGCTGCCAGTTGTCCAGGGAGATGCCGTTCTCCGAGGAGACCCAGACGCCGTCCGGGGTGTTGATGACCAGTGAGTGGTTGCCGTCGGTGTGGCCGGGGGTCCACATCAGCGCTACGCCGGGGCCGAGCTCGATATCCCCGTCGAACACCGCGAACTTGGACCGGTCGACCCCGCCGAGCCCATCCTCGACGTACCAGGCCCATTGCATGGGGTGCAGGTCCTCGAGGGTGGCCAGTTCGCGCCGGTGGACCAGTAGCTTGGCGTCGCCGAACAGTGGCGTCCGGGGCGCGGTGTCGCCGGGGATCACCTCGGTCGAACCGAGGATCATGCGCGGATCCTGGACGTGCAGGTGGTCGAACGTGCAGAAGTCCACGTCCTGCGGAGTGAGCCCGACCTTGGCGAGCGCCTGGTCGGGCTCGTTGAAGTACTTGAGGATCAGTTTGACGGCCAGGTTGCCGCCGGGGATCCGGTCGACGAGCGTCTGCAGGTTGTCGTAGAAGGGTGCCTCGGCGGACCCGGCGGGGACGGTCGGCTCGAACACCAGGGTGCGGGGTCGGCCGTTCCAGTCGTCGTACTGCACCACGATCATCCGGTTGATCATGGTGATCAGCGGCAGGCTGGGGACCGAGACAGCGTTGTTGAAGGCGTACTTGACCGGGTACGGCGCCGCGGCCACGTCCACGGACTGCACCGCCCGCACCTGACCCTGCTGCACGAACCGCGCCTTGTACTCGGTGGCCGCCGCGCGCACCGCCCTGAGACGCTCGCCCCGGGGCCACAGCTCGTGGACGCCGTCGAACTCGGGGATCGATCGCGCGCCGATCTGCTCGAGCATCTGCTCGGACGACAGTTGTTCGCGCAGCACCTGGTCACTCAGTTCATGTTCGCGCAGCATTACCGCTCCTTGAGGGGATGGTTCTCCGGGTTCTTCCAGGATCCGATGCCCGGGGGCGGAAAACTTGTGTCAGCGCGACAGTCTGGCCCGGCGTCGGAGCTCGCCGGGGGAGAGGCCGAACCACCGGCGCACGGCGTGGCTGAGCGTGGACTGTTCGGAGAAACCGACCAGGTCGGCGATCTGTGTGAAGGACAGGTCGGTGGTCGTGATGAACCGGTGTGACTGGTCTCGCCGCAGGTCGTCGACGACCCGGCCGTAGGTGGTGTCCTCGACGACGAGGTGGCGTTGCAGGGTCCGGGGTCCGATGGCCAGCGAGGCCGCCACCTCTGCGAGGGGCGGGACCCGCCCGGGCAGGCTCTCGCCCACGGCGCGGCGAACCCGGCCGGTCATCGATCGGGTGGGGTCTGAGTACGAGCCCGTCAGGTGCTCCAGGGCGGCCAGGCGGATCTCCTCGTCCGCGGTGGCGAACGAGGCGTCCAGGATCCGTCGGTCGACGCACAGCGCGGCCACGGGGCGGTCGAACTTGATGTCGGCACCGAAGAAACCCAGGTATCGGGCGACGGGCGAGAGGGGCCCGTGGGGCAGTTCGACGGACCGGAGACCGGGACTGCGCCCGAGCAGTTGCACGGCCATCCGGTGGAACAGGCCCAGGCCCAGCTCGATGGCCTGCGGGGAGTACGGCGACTCGGACAGCTGCTTGCGGTAGGTCAACGCGATCACGCCGCGGCGGTTCCACGGGTCCTCGTCGATTCCTATCGTCAGCGCGGGGCTGTGGACGAACAGGAACCGTGCCGCACACTCGAGCGCCTCGGTGGCGGTGGAACTGGAGAGGACCGCCCGGGCGACCGGACCGAGGATGGAGACGTCCTGCCGGTCGGCCAGCCGCAGCCCGAAGTCGGGGCAGTCCAGCTCCACCGCGGCGGCGTCGAGCATCTGGTCGTGCGCGGTGATCGACACAAGTCCGTCGTCGCCCTCGAGCACCTCGCGCGCGATGTCGTACCGGTCGAGTAGCCGGTCGGGGTCCCCGCCGAGTTCGTTGACCAGCGGGCCGAAGCCGCGCAGGCTGGCGGTGCGGATCAGTGGTTGCACACGGGCTCCGGGGTGTTGACGGGCTCCGGTCTGTCGACGGGTTTCGAGGCGCTCATCCGGGGACCCCGATCTCCCCGGCCACCCGCCGGCCCGACTCGACCGCTCCGTCCATGTAGCCGGCCCAGCGTGTGGCGGTTTCCGTGCCGGCCCAGTGGATCGGGCCTACGGCGCGGCGGAGATGGGGGCCGAAGCGGGTCAACGTGCCGGGCGTGGCGAACGCTCCGTAGCAGCCGCGGCTGTACTCCTCCTCAGCCCAGTCTCGCTCGATGTAGTCGATGGGGTGGCGAGCCCGGGGGCCGAAGTAGCCGGCGAGATCCTCCAGCACCCGCGCCCGACGGTCGGCGGGATCCAGGCGGGCCCCGACGTCCGCGTGACGGCCCTCGAGGAACCCGACCAGCACTCCCGGCGCGCCTCCGGCGGGAGGGCTGCCGGGGGGAGTGTTGTCGAAGACCGTGCCCAGCGGGCGGGTGTCGCTGTTCGCCTGACCGCTCCAGCCGTCGGCGCGCCAGAACGGCTCCGGGTAGGCGACGTTGATCTTGATCACCCGGCCCATGGGCATCCGCTGGAGCAACTGGTCGCGGTCGCCGGGCAGTCCGGGGGAGTAGCGGATCCTCGACGCCAGCGGCGGCGGCACCGCGATCACCACATGCCGGGCGCGCACCACCCCGCGGGAGCTGCGCACGCTCGCCCCCCGCTCGTCCCAGTCGATCCCGGTGACCGGGCTGTCGAGCACCACGCGGTCACCGGCGTCGCGGGCCAATTCGAGTGCGATGGCCTGCGCTCCGCCGATGATCCGGTCCTGCTGCGCCCCGCCGGCGGTGTCGACCAGCGCGTCGAGTCCGCCGGCGGCGCTGATGTAGAACCCCGCCCATAACGCGGACATGTCCTCCGGGCCCGCCGAGAACACGGCCTCGGTGATCAGGCGGAAGAACGCCCGGCCGCTGCGGGTCCGGGTGGTGTGACGGAGCCAGGTGTCGAAGGTCTGGGCGTCCAGGCGATCGGCTCGGGCGGCCCGCCACGGCTCGGTGGGCGGGACGCCGGCGGCCATGCGGTCCAGCCGCCACTGGGCCTGCGCGATATCGGCCAGGGTGACAGGGCTGAGCCGCGGGATCCGGCCGTTGTACTCCGACCTGGCCCCGCCGAGCTCGGCGATGTGTCGGCCCGCCACGTGGGTGGGGTGGGTCTGCAACCCCAGCTCGCGGATCAGTTCGAGCACCCGGTGCTGGGTGGGGCCGACCCACTGGCCGCCGACCTCGATCGGGGCACCGCCGGGCAGTGTCGCGTTGAGCAGCCGACCCCCCACGCGGTCCCGGGCTTCGAGGACCCTCACGTCGTGGCCCGCGCGGGTCAGCTCGCGCTCGGCGACCAGCCCGGCGATCCCCGCGCCCACGACCACCACGTCCACCGATGAGTCCATTCGGTGCCTCCCCTGTCGTGTCCCCTGCGTTGTCCCCTGCTGTGGGTGTGTCGCAGAAGCGCCGTTTGCGGCCGTCGAGCCGCAGGCCGTCACCCAGTATTCCGCGTCCCGGTCAGCGGCTGTCCGCGTTTCCGTGTGGGCGAGAGCGCCAATTCCGCGGCGGCCCGGGGCAGGGCGGTGAATTCGGTGTCCAGGACTCCCGCCGTTTGTCACCCTTGTCGGCATGAACACGGACGGGCGTTCCCTGCCGCGCAACTCATGGCTCTCCCGGGGTGAACCGTTGGATCGGGGCGACGCGGCCAGCCGGATCAGTGCCTACATCTACGGCAACATCCTGGTGCTCGCGGCGCTCGTGCCGCTGGTGCAGAGCGAGAAGTACGTCGGCATCGCGATCGTGGTGGGCACCGCCGTGTCGACGTTCATCGCACACGCCTTCGCCGAGGCGGTCGGCCACAGCGTTCGGGAGGGCGCTGCCCTGACCCGCGCCGAGAAACTCGTGGAGTTGCGCAACTCGGTGCCGATTCTGAGCTCGGCGGTGCTGCCGTCCGTCATCCTCGCGATCGGCTGGGTCGGGCTGCTCGAGCAGCGCACCGCGCTGTTGCTCGCGGAGATCGCCGTGCTGGTGCGGATCGGCGGCATCGTCTTTGTGATCGGCCGGCTCAACGGCGAGCGGCCCAGTCGGAGTTGGCTCATCAGTGCCGCGGGACTCACTGCCGTCGCCGTGACGGTGGTCGTGGTCAAGGTCGTTCTGACGCACTGAGCCGCGGTTCCCGGCCTGCTCGTCGATTCGCCACCCGGCTACCTGCCGAACATCTTCGCGAAGAACCCCTCCTTGGGCGCTGCGGCATGGCCGGGGCACCGCTGTGACCTGGGCACGCCGGACATCACCTGGTCCACGTGCATGCCGCATCCGGCCCAGGTCGTCTTTCCGCAGGTCTTGCAGGTGGCGGGTCGGCACATGGTCGTACTCCTCAGGTCGTGGCGTGGTCACGAGGTCCGCGAGCGGGGTGGGGGACCGTCCGCGTCTCGCCCTCGAGAGTACATACCCCCTGGGGTATAAACAACATCCTCGACCGTGTTGACTACCCCGAAGCTTAGTGTCACTGTATTAATGACCTAATACAGCAACACGGACGGGGGCGGCGATGCAGTTCGACAACTCATCCCCGATCTGGGTGCAGCTCGTCGAGGAGTTCTCGCGGCGCATCGTGATCGGGGAGTGGGCGGCGGGCGTGAAGATGCCCGGTGTCCGGGAGTTGGCGGCCGACCTGGGCGTCAACCCCAATACCGCGCAGCGGGCGCTGGCCGAGCTGGAGCGGCTCGAGCTGTGCCGCTCCGAGCGGGCCACCGGTCGGTTCGTCACCTCGGACGAGGCCCGGATCGACGAGGTCCGCGCCGACCTCGCCACCGAGGCCGCCGACGAGTTCATCCGGCGGGTCCGTGGCCTGCGGATGACGCACGACAAGGTACGAGCGTTACTCGACAACAGATGGGACACCGATGAATCCGACACCAACGCACACCCGCCCACTACGAGCACCCACAACGGAGGGCGCTGACATGTCCGCCACTACTACACTCGTCGAGGCCACCGTCCTGACCATGCGCTACGGTGCCCTCACTGCGCTGGACGGACTGGACCTCCACCTCGCGTCGGGTCAGATCGTGGGTCTGCTCGGGGAGAACGGCTGCGGCAAGACCACCCTGCTCAAGATCCTCGCCGGGGTGCTCTCGGGCTACGAGGGCAGCGTGCGGATCGACGGCCACGCACCCGGCCCCGAGTCCAAGGCGCACGTGTCGTTCCTGCCCGACACCGGCTTCCTGCCCGAGTCCGCGCGCGTGAGCTACTGCCTGCGGCTCTACAGTGACTTCTTCGCGGACTTCCAGCTGGACAAGGCCCGTGACCTCATCGGGTTCTTCGGCCTCGCCGAGTCAGCGCGGCTGGGGGAGATGTCCAAGGGCATGCGCGAGAAGGTGCAGATCGCCCTGGCCATGTCCCGCGATGCGAGAGTGTTCCTGCTGGATGAGCCCATCTCCGGCGTCGACCCGGCCGCGCGGCAACTGATCCTCGACGGCATCGTCCGCAATCTGTCGGGGGACTCCCTCCTCCTCATCTCCACGCACCTGGTGCACGACCTCGAGCCGATCCTCGACGCCGCGGTGATGATGCGCCACGGCCGGGTCCTGCTGCAAGGCGATGCCGACGACCTCCGCGGCCAGCACTCCGCCAGCCTCGACCAGATCTTCAAGGAGACCTACCGATGACCGCGACGATGACGACGAGACTTCTCGCCCACGAGTGGCTGCGCACACGCGGGTCGCTCGCGACGACCTTCGGCGTGATCGCCCTGATCGGAGTCCTGGGCAGCCTGCTCGGGGCCGCCGGATGGCCGGCGCTGTCCCAGCTCGGTCTGGTGCTGGGCATGCTGGCGGCGGTCGTGGCGGTCCCGGCCGTCCAGTTGACCCTGGCCGCCGACTACTGGCGCACCGGATACGGCCGGACCGGGTACTTCACGCACTCCATCCCGGTCCGCGGATCGGTCATCTTCTGGGTCAAGCTGGCGTGGGCGATGATCGTCTCCCTCGCCGCACTCGTGCTCACCGCCGGGCTCGCGCTTCTCGCCTGGTGGGCGGCCGCGCGGCAGTCGGGGCTCACCTCGCCGTCGTACCCCGTCCTGTCCGACGCGTGGACCACGGTGACCACGGCCGCCCCGGCCTGGATGATCGCCGCCGGGCTGATCGTGGTGCTCGCATCGTTCCTGATCTGGCCCGTCTACTACTACTTCTCGGTCTCGGTCGGGCACGAGCGTCGGCTGGCCGGGCTGGGTGCCGGCGGACCGGTGGTGGTGTTTGTGCTGGTGTACGTGGCCACGCAGCTGCTCTCGCTGTTGGCGATGATCGCGCTACCGTTCGGCGTCGCGATGGGCGCCGGCGGTGCGCTGGAGTTCGTGCGCTTCGACATGATCGGCGAGTTGGCCGCGGGCGCGAACGCCAGCGATGACGTCATGCCCGTCGGCTTCCTGGCCGCATCGGTGGTGCTGGTGGTGTTCTGCCTCTGGCGCACCAGTCGGTCGTGGAACCACAAGGTGGCCCTGGCCTGAAGCGCGGCCGGCCCGGAAGATGAGAAAACCTTTGGCGTCCGGGCCGGACTGGAGTACTGTTCACATCAACAGCCAACGGGGTGTCCCGCCCGGCCCGATGTCACCGGTGACACGCCGCCTGAGCGACATCCCGCTGTCTGACACGCTCTTGTGAGACATGCCTCGGGGGTCCCCCTCGCCTCCCGGAAAGACCGCCGCCCATGCCGATCGTCCTGCCGTCCACGTCGCATCCGACCCTCACCGAACCGTCCTACCTCAGGCCCCCGGTCTGGAAGCCGGTCCTGGCCTGGGTCGGTGTGGGGGTGGGTGCGCTCATCGTCCTGGGCGCGGCCGCCTCGCTGGGTGAGGGGTTCGCCGCGGTCGCCGCACCGGCCACCTTCGGCCTGGCGCTGGTCCTGCTGGGCGGGTGGTGGTTGTACTGCGAGAACCGGGACAGGACGCACGCGGACGAGGACCACCGGCTGGACTCACAGGCTGCGCTGGCCCAGCAGACGATGGCAGGGTACGTCGCTCCCGATGCGTTGGCCCCGCTGACGTGGCACACGCCGCTGACGCCGATCTCGCGGAGATGGCCGATGGTCGGTTCGGCCGCGTTCGCCCTGATCGTGGGGTCCATCGCGGTGATGCCCGCTGCCGAGATCTCGCCCGCCCCGGCGGCGACGCCGGTTCCGGCCACCAGCACCGTCACCACGACGGCTCCCGCCCGTCCCGCCGTGGCCTCCACCTCGGCGGCCTCGCCACCGAGCAGTGCGCCTGTCGCGACCACGCCGATCGAGCCGGTCGTCCCGCCTCAGCCCGTGCCCGTGCCCGAGCCCGAACCGGTGCCTCCGCCGCCGCCGGCACCCGAGCCCGTCTACACGCCGCCGCCGGCCCCGGTGCAACAGTCGACCTACTACGCCAACTGTGCGGCCGCACGCGCGGCGGGCGCGGCCCCGATCATGCGCGGCGAGCCCGGGTACGCACCGAAGCTGGACCGCGACAACGACGGGGTCGCCTGCGAGTAGCACGTGGCACTGGTGAGAAGTGTCCGGGCGGAGTAACGTCCACCACATCACATTATGAATATCTGTTCATCTGGCTAAGGACGCCGCCATGGCCCTACGACCGACGTCAGCATTACCACTCGCAGTGGTGCTCCTCGCGACCGCGACGTCATGCGTCCAGGGCGGTGGTGGAGACCCCACGGCCGAACGGAACGTGCCGGGAGTCATCGAATCCACCTCGCCCGCTGTCGAGCCTGCATCGATGAACCCGCAGAAACTGGACGACTCGGTGGTATTCCTCATGACCACGGTCTCCGGGTACGTCCTGGACCCGGGCGAGGGGGGCGGCGACGAAGTCCGGTCCACCGAGGTGACGGCGGTGCGGACCTGCACCGGATGGATGGCTGGCGAGGGCGGGGAGATCATCACCGCCGGGCACTGTGTCGGCAGGGACGAGGGCCGTGGCGCCCTGATCGCCTCTTACCTCGACGACAACGACGTCGCCGACGAGGCATCCCTGGACGCCGAGGTCGAGATCCGGGTGATGGCGGGTCAGCCCGACATCGACGGTGCCACCATCACGGACTGGGTCACGGTCCGGATCGCCGACGTGATTCCCTTCGGACAGGGTGACCTGGCGCTACTGCGCGTCGGCGGGCTGGGCTCCGGCCCGCGCCCGCCCGTGTTGGCGATAGCCGAGGACGATCCGCAACCGGGCGACAGCATCACCTCGATCGGCTTCCCCGGCGCGGGCGCCGACGTCTCGGAGGAGAAGGCCATCCAGCCCCCGTCGTTCAAGGCCGGCACCGTCTCCGCCAGGCGGGCCTCGGCCAGGGGAGTGGAGGGGTACGAGATCGACGCCGACATCAGTCCGGGTATGGCCGGCGGCCCGACCGTCGACGGATCAGGTCGGGTGGTCGGCGTGAACTCCTACGCCATCCGCGGCGGCTACCAGGCGTTCAACATCATCACCGGAACCTCCGAACTACGACGATTCCTGGCCGGCAACGGGGTGGGATGACCGGCTGTCGACTGGTTTCCGGTCAGTCGCCGGTCTGGACGACGGCCCGCGCCGCCATGTCTTAGTCTCCGAGCAGAAGCCATACGCAGTTCCTATAAAAAGCCTCTAGGGTAAAGCGCGGCGTCGGAGTAGAGTCGGGCTTGTCAGGTTCATGAGGATCCCCTCACCAGGCAGAAGGATCACGCCGTGAGCGCACGACGATCGTCATTGTCACTGCTAGTCGCGATAATGCTTGCCACGACGGCTGGATGCAGCTTCTCTCTCGGGACCGAAGACCCGCCGCTCTCGGAGGCGGGTTCGACCACCACGGGCGAGTCCGGGCCCGGCGTCGAATTGGCATCGATGAACCCGCAGGCCCTCGACGACTCGGTGGTCTTCCTCATGACCACGGTCTCCGGATACGTGCTGTACCCGGGCGGGGAGAACGGCGAATACGTCTGGTCCGACGAGGTGACCGCCGTCAGTTCCTGCACCGGGTGGATGGCCGGTGAGGGCGGGGAGATCATGACCGCCGGGCACTGCGTGGACCAGGACGAGGGGCGCAGCGCCCTGATCGGCACCTTCCTCTCCGATTTCGACGTCACTGCCGAAGAGGTCGCCGATGCCGAGATCAACTGGAGCGTCGAGGGGCTCAAGGACGGCTCCGACATCGAGGTCGTGGTGGTGGCCAAACAGCCGAACATCGACGGCGCCACAATCAACGACTGGGAACCGGTGCAGATCGTCGATGTGATGCCGTTCGAACAGGGCGACCTCGCGCTGCTCCGGGCCAACGGGCTGCGGGCGGATTCGCAGCCACCAGTGATGGCAATCGCCGAGGAGGATCCGGAGACAGGTGACAGCGTGACGTCGATCGGATTCCCGGGGGCCGTCGCCGACGTATCCAACACGATGTCCATCCAGAACCCCTCGTTCAAGACCGGCACCGTGTCCTCGAGGCAGGTCTCGCCGCGAGGGGTAGCGGGATACGAGATCAACGCCGACATCAGCTCCGGTATGTCCGGTGGCCCGACCGTCAACGAGGCCGGCCAGGTGGTCGGCGTGAACTCGTACACCGTCCGCGGAGAGAGCCAGGCGTTCAACTTCATCACCACCACCGCCGACCTCCGTCGCTTTCTCGACAGGAACGGGGTGGGATGACCCGCTGGCAACCCGCCTCCGGTCAATCCCCGGCGTCCGCCAGTAGCCCGTAGAGGCGCTTGCGGAGGGCGACCAGTTCCTCGGTCGCCGCGGCGCTTGCGGCCTGGTCGCCGGTCTGGACGACGGCCCGGACCGCCACGGCGGCGTCACCGAACGCCTTCCAGAGGTCGGCGTCACCACCCAGTCGGTAGTTGGCCTCCTCGGTGGCGTCGTCCCACGGCGCGGGGCGGCCTTCGAGTTGCTCGACCTCGGCGCGGCCGGCGTCGGTGAGCTGGTAGTGCTTGGGTCCGGCGTCCACCGCGGGACCGATCAGGCCCTCGTCCTCCAGTAGGGACAGCGCCGGGTAGACCGCGCCCGAGCTGGGGCGCCACGTGCCGCCACTGCGCTCGGCCAGCTCGCGGATGATCCCGTAGCCGTTCTGGGGCCCCTCGGCCAGCAGCAGGAGCGCGCCGTGTCGGACATCTCCTCGTCGTCGCCGCCTCTGGTGGCCGCGCCGCATCCCACGTCCTTCGTCGAACGGGCCGAACGGTCCACCGGGGCCGAAAGGCCCGCCAGGTCCGAAGGGGCCACCCGGTCCGAACGGTCCGCCGGGCCCGAAGGGGCCCGCGCCGCCGCCGTGATCGTGGCGCCGCCCCCTGTGATGTCCGCGTTGATGGCCGGGGCGGCCGCCACGCCGGGGATGCCCACCCCGGCTCCGTGCTCCCGGGGGACCGAAGCCGTCCGGGTCGTTCTCGACGTCGTCGCTACGCATCGTCGTCTCCTTCTGCCGTGGACGCCCGGTCGGCGCCCGTCTGTAAACGAGTATCTGCGACGTTCTAAAGATTGTCAACGACATATCGTTAACGGGCTGCTGTGTTAGACGATCGACCAGTCGGGCAGGATGGGGGTCGACGCGGGGAACACTCAGGTGGGTCCACGCGTTGGACTAGTACGAGTGATTCGTCGGTGACCCGGCGGGGACTCTCGATAAACGACCTTCCCCGACAATCCGAAGGGACCTCGATGCGCACCAGCAGCAATCCGGTCTTCAGTTCCCTGTCCCAGGACAGCGCCCGCGGCGCGACCCAACTCGGTGGTGCCGGGCGCGCCTCCTTCCAGCAGGGGCAGTCCGGCCAGCAGGGTTTCGGCGCCCAGCCCGGCTACGGCGCCCCCCAGGCCCAGCCGCAGTTCGACGCGGACACGCGGCCCATGACGATCGACGACGTCGTCACCAAGACCGCCACGACCCTGGGCCTGCTCAGCATCGTCGGCGTGATCGCCTTCTACATGATCAGCGTCAACCCGGGCCTGCTCTTCCCGCTGCTGCTCATCGGCGGTATCGGTGGTCTGGTCACCGTGCTCATCGCCACGTTCGG
>JBKBRA010000040.1:0-30701 GCA_046292305.1 Dietzia sp.
GGGGCTCCCCCCCGGGGGCCCGGGGGGTTCCCCGAGTGTTCACCGATGCGACACCTACTTCTCGGCGCCCTGGCTGGCGACGGCGGCGGCTCCGGCGGCCGCGGCCTCCGGGTCGAGGTAGGTGCCACCCGGGTTGGCGACCAGACCGGAGTCGTCGAAGCGGTAGATCAGCGGGATACCGGTGGGGATGTTCAGGCCCGCGATGTCCTCGTCGGAGATGCCGTCGAGGTGCTTGACCAGCGCGCGCAGCGAATTTCCGTGTGCGGCCACCATGACCGTCTTGCCCTCGGCCAGCAGCGGCGCGATCTCGGCCGCGTAGTACGGGATGAACCGGTCCACCACGTCCTTGAGGCACTCCGTCAACGGCACCTCCGGCAGGTCCGAGTAGCGGGCGTCGGCCGACTGCGAGTACTCGTTCCCGGGGTCGATCGCCGGGGGCGGGGTGTCGTAGCTGCGGCGCCACAGCATGAACTGGTCGTCACCGAACTCGTCCTTGATCTCAGCTTTGTTGAGGCCCTGGAGCTTGCCGTAGTGCCGCTCGTTGAGCTTCCAGTGCCGCACCACCGGGATCCAGTGCCGGTCGCAGGCGTCGAGCGCGATGTTGGCCGTGGTGATGGCCCGGCGCAACAGCGAGGTGTACAGCACGTCCGGGAGGATGCCCTCCTCGGCGAGGAGCCTGCCGCCGCGGACGGCCTCCTCACGCCCGAGGTCGGTGAGGTCGACGTCGACCCATCCCGTGAACTGGTTGGATGCGTTCCACGTGGACTGCCCGTGACGCAGGAGGACGAGGGTTCCGTAAGCCATATCCTCATTATGGCCTGACCCCCACGGACTACGGTGCAGACATGACCACACACGCCGGAGACACCCCCGATCGCCCGGACCGGCCGTGGACAGCCCACTACACCCCGGGCACCACGCACGACCTCGACTACGGCACCACCACACTGATCGACCAGTTCGACGACGCCGTGCGCACCTACTCCGACGGGCCCGCGACCGAGTTCTTCGGCCGCCTGACCCCGTACTCCGAGATCGGCATCCGTGTCCGCCGCGCGGCCGAGGGTCTGCGCCGCCTGGGGGTGGGACGCGGGGACCGGGTCGCCGTCCTGCTGCCCAACTGTCCACAGGGGATCGTCGTGTTCTACGCGGCGCTGCGGATCGGCGCGATCGTGGTCGAGCACAACCCGCTCTACACCGCCGACGAGCTGGAGGGTCCGTTCGCCGACCACGGCGCCGAGGTGGTGGTGACCTGGAACGTCGTCGCGGGCATGGTGCGAGAGCTGGCCGACCGCCCCGGGTCCGCGATCCGGCACATCATCGCCGTCGACCTGCTCGACGAGCTGCCCGCCGCCAAGCGTCTGGCCCTGAAGTTCCTACCCGTCCCCTCGCTGCGCGCCTCGCGTGCCAAGCTCTCCGCACCCGCCCCCGGGACGCTGGACTGGCGAGGGTTCGAGACCGGGCCGGAGCTGGACTTCTCCCATCCGCGCCCCGGGGCCGACGACGTCGCGCTGATCCTGTACACCTCCGGCACCACGGGCACGCCCAAGGGGGCCACGCTCAGCCACGCAAACCTGGTGGCCAACGCCAAGATGGGCCAGGCGTGGGTGCCCGAGCTCGAGTTCGGGCGGGAGCGCTTCCTCGCCTCGCTGCCGATGTTCCACGCCTACGGGGTGACCCTGTGCGTGGTGATCGGCATCGCGGTGGGCGCCCGGCTGCAGCTCGTGCCCGCGCCGGAGATGGACCTCATCATGCCGATCCTCGCCAAGGACCTGCCCACCTTCATCCCGGCCGTCCCGCCGATCTACTCCAAGATCCTCGACGAGGCGGGGAAGCGGAAGATCCCGCTGCACGGCATCAGGCACTCGCTGTCCGGCGCCATGAGCCTGCCGGAAGAGCTCATCGAGAAGTGGGAGGCGGCCACGGGCGGCCTGCTGGTGGAGGGGTACGGCATGACCGAGACCTCGCCCATCACGGTGGGGAACCCCATGTCGACGGCGAGGCGGGCCGGCAGCATCGGCGTCCCTTTCCCGGACACCGACATGCGTGTGGCCCACAAGGACGACCCGTCCACGGACGCCTCCCCGGGCGAGCCCGGCGAACTGCTGGTCAAAGGCCCGCAGGTCTTTCCGGGTTACTGGCGCAACCCCGAGGCCACCGCGGCGACGTTCCACGAGGGCTGGCTACGCACCGGAGACGTGGTGACGCAGGACCCCGACGGTTTCCTGCACGTGGTCGACCGCATCAAGGAGATGATCGTCACCGGCGGGTTCAACGTCTACCCCTCCGAGGTCGAGGCGGTCCTGCGCAGGGCCCCGGGCGTGGCCGACTGCGCGGTGGTCGGTCGACGCGGGCCGGACGGGGGCGAGCAGGTCGTGGCCGCGGTGGTCACCGAGCCCGGCGCCGCTCTCGACACGGACGCCCTGCGGGCCCACTGCAAGGCCTCGCTCGCCGGGTACAAGGTCCCGCGCGAGTTCGTGGAACTGGACGAGCTGCCCACCAACCCGATGGGCAAGGTGCTGCGCAAGAAGGTCGCCGAGCAGATCTGATCCGCGCCGAGCCGAGCCGAGCGGGGCGGGTGCGAAGCCGGGCGGGGCGCCGGGCGGGGAGCTAATTGGCTACTCGGGCCGGGGCTGGGGCAGGTCCTCGGTGAGGTGCCGGAACGCGTCGAGGTTGCGCAGCGGCTCACCGCGCGAGACGCGCCACTCCCACTCCCGGCGGATCGAGGTGTGGAAGCCGGTCTCGAGCAGGATGTTGAAGTCGTGGTCCGCGGCCTCGAGCACCTGACCCAACACGCGATCGAGCTCCTCCGCGGTCACCGCGACCAGCGGCATCCGGCCCACCAGGTAGATGTCACCGTTGTTGTCCAGCGTGTACGCCACCTGGTACAGCCGACGATTCCGCCGCAGCAGGTACTTGTAGACCTTCTCGAAGTCCTCGTCGGGCTTGCGGCACACGAACGCCTCGACGCGCACGCTCTCCCGGTTCACGGTCAGATGGCAGGCGGTCTTGAGGCGCTTGTCCCCCGGCAGCTGCACCACGAAGACCCTGCCGTCGGCCAGTGTCGACTCGATGTCCCGCGACACCAGGAACTCGCGGATCAGCTCGAGGGTGGGGCCGTCGAAGTCGGCGTCCCTGGTCTCATCGGTCATGGTGTGACTCCTTCGGCGATCGTGCGGTGCGGGGCAATCGTGCTGTGCAGGGTGAGCAGGTGTTCGTCTGCCAAGGGGTTCGTCGTGTCGGGGTGGGTCGGATGGGTGCGGCGCGGTCAGGACGCGGCGGCCGCCTCACGCCGGGCACGGTAGGCCGCCATCGTGCCCGCATACGAGGCGAGCAGTCCGTCGGCCGTGGAATCCCAGGAGAACCCGGAGGCGTGGACCGGGGCGGCCCGCGACATCGACAGGCGGCGCTCGTCGTCGTCGAGCAGTCCCACCAACGTCTCCGCCCACACCCGGGGATCGTGCCCGTCCACGGTGAGCCCGGTGCGACCGTCGTCGACGGCCGTGGGCAACCCGCCCACCGCGGCGGCCACCACCGGCGTGCCGCAGGCCTGGGCCTCGAGCGCGACGAGCCCGAACGACTCCGAGTACGACGGCACGGCCACGATGTCGGCGGCGCGGTAGACGTCCACCAGCTCCGACGGTGGCCGCGGCGCCAGGAAGCTCACCCGGTCGGCCACGCCCAGCTCGTCGGCCAGATCCATGAGCGAGCGCGGGCGCTCCAGCCCGGACCCGCTCGGCCCGCCCACCACCATCAGTCGCACGTCGCGGTGCGGCTGGGTGCGCACGATCTCCGCGAGCGCGCGCACGATCACATCGGGGGCCTTGAGCGGCTGGATCCGACCGACGAACGCGATCACCTCCGACTTCTGCGCGAGCCCCAACGTCCGCCGGGCCCGCTCGGTGCCGCGCTGCGTGCCGGGGGTGTACTGCTCGAGATCGGCGCCCGGGGGCACCACGTCGATGTGGGCGGGGTCGGCGTCGTAGTAGCCCACCAGCTCGTCGCGCTCGCCGGTGGTGTTGACGACGAGCCGGTGCGCGGAGTCCACGATCTGCTGCTCCCCGATCCGCCGGGACTCCGGCTCCGGGGTGTCGCCGGCGGCCAGGACCGCGTTCTTCACCTCGGCCAGGGTGTGGGCGGTGTGCACCAGCGGCACGCCCCAGTGTTCGGAGGCCACCAGCCCGGCCTGCCCGGACAGCCAGTAGTGGGAGTGGATGAGGTCGTAGTGCCCGGGCGCGTGACCGGCCTCGGCGCGCATCACGCCGGCGACGAACGGGCACAGCTGCGTGGGCAGGTCCTCCTTGCGCAACCCCTCGAACGGCCCGGCCACGATGTTGCGCACCAGCACGCCGTCGCCGGCCTCCTCGACCGGGGGCTGCGAGGAGTGGGTGGCGCGGGTGAAGATCTCGACCTCCACCCCGCGGCGGGCCAGTCGGCGCGCGGTCTGCAGCACGTACACGTTGAGCCCGCCCGCGTCGCCCGTGCCCGGCTGGGCCAGCGGCGAGGTGTGGAAGGACAGCAAGGCGATCCGTCGCGGGAGGGGGGCCTCGGTGCCGGAGCGGAGATCGGAGACGGTCACCCCATCGATTGTGCCCGCGACGACGACGAGGCGCACTCCGGCGGGAGAAGGACCGCCCGTCGCCGCGTCACGGATCAGCGGCTACAGCTCGGCGGCGAAGGCGTCGAGTTCGGACAGGAACCGAGGCATCTCCTCAATGAACGGCGCGTGCGCCGACTCCGCGAAGACCGCGTGGCGCGCGCCCGGGATCATCTCGGCGTTGGCCTCACCGGCCGACGGCAGCACCACCCCGTCGTGCTCGCCGTGCATCACCAGCGCGGGGATGGTCAGGCCGCGCAGGGTGTCGTCGTTGTCCACCCGCCGCGTGAGCAGCTTCTGCCGCACCGCGGGCGGCGTGGCCAGGGACAACCCGAAGATCCGCTGGCGGCTGGCTCCGTCGCCGGAGCGCATCATGGCGGTGCCGAAGCTCGCCAACGCCGCGATCGCCTTGCCCGGATCCTCATCGAACCCGCCGTCGGCGACCGCCATCATGGCCGGCCCGACCGCGCCGCCGGCCGAGCGGGAGATCGCCGTGACCGCGCCGCACAGCACGAGACCGGCGACCCGGCCCTCCCCGCGCGAGGCCAGGTAGTCGGAGACCACGATCCCGCCGTACGACCAGCCCAGCAGGATCGCGCCGGCGCCCTCTCCGATCCCGCCCTCACCGACCCCGGCGGCGTCGAGAACCGCCTCGAGATCGTCGGCCCACTGCCGCGACGAGTCGTATCCCGTCTCCGGGACCCCGGAGTGTCCGTGCCCGCGCAGGTCCACCGCCACCACCCGGAACCGCTCGGCCAGCGCGTCCAGCAACTCGGGTCCCCAGCAGGCACTCGACTGTGCCCAGCCGTGGACCAGCACCAACGGGCGCGCGGAGGAGTCGCCGAGGACGCGGTAGGCGACGATGGTGCCGTCGGAGGAGACGGCGGAGCAGATTTTCGGAGGGGTCATGGCGGCAATCCTGCCACCAGCCTCCGCGCGGGGCGGCTACCGTGGCCCAATGGCAACCACCACCACCCAGATCGACTCCGACGTCGTGGTCCGCGACTTCTTCGACGCCCTCGTCTCGGGCAACGTCCCCGCCGCCGCCGACCTGCTGGCCGACGACGTGTGGTGGGCCAACATCGGGCTCCCGACCGTCCGGGGCAAGCGTGACGTGGTCAAGGCGCTGGCCGCCATGGGCGCCAACGTGACCTTCGACGCGGAGATCCACCACCTCGCCGTTGGCGCGCCGGCCGACCCGTCAGCCCCGGCATCACCGACAATCGTGCTCACCGAACGCACCGACTACCTGGGGGTCGGGCGATTCCGCTGCGGCTTCTGGGTCTGTGGGCGCCTCGAGGTGCGGGACGGCCTCATCTGTGGCTGGCAGGACTACTTCTCCAAGTCCGACATGGCCCTCGGCGCGGTGCGCGGGCTGGTGGGGATGATCACCGGCCGGGGTCGCTGACCTCGTCGTCGTCGTCCGGTTGGTCCTCACCTCGTCCGCGGTAGCAGGCCAGTCTCCACTGGTTGCTCCCGTCGCGTCGGCGGTACTCCAACTCGTCGAGCACCTGCAGCGCGATCGCCAGGCCCCGGCCGCGTTCGGCGAAGACGTCCGGCATCTGCACCGCCGGCAGATCGACCTTGGCGGGGCCACCGTCGTCGGTGAGACGGGCCTCGAGACGGTCCGGCGCCAGTTCCAACACCAGAGTCAGGGACACCGGACCACCGTCCCCGGCGTGCTCGATGATGTTGGCGCCGATCTCGGCCACGGCCACCTCGAACCGCAACCGGGCCTCCTCCTCGACCCGACCGGCCTCGAACATCTCCCCGACCAGATCGAGGACCCGGTCGAGCGCTCCCCCACCTGTGGTGAGGGTCAGCTCCCACCGGTTGTCAGTCACCATCGAAGGCGGCGTCCGCCGACTCGTGCGCGGTGAGCACCCGGTCGAGCCGGGTGAGCTTCAACACGCTGCGGACCTGTGTGTTCGGGGCGGCGATGCGCAGGTCTCCCCCGGCCTGACGCGCGGCCTTGAGTCCGGAGATCAGCGCCCCGAGGCCGGAGGAGTCGATGAACTCCGTGGCGCTGAGATCCACCACCACCCGGCGGGACCCGCCCTCGATCAGGTCGCGCAATTGGTCCCGGAGGCCGGGCGCGGCCACCATGTTCAGTCGACCGGTCGGCTGCACCACCACGGCGGTGCCTGCCTCCCGGATCTCGTAGGCGGTCATGAGGCTCCTTCTCTGTCGGGTCCACGGTAGCGAGCGGCCCGGACGACCACAGACAGAATGAACAGGTCGAACACCACCCAGACCAGATTCACCGTCACCCCCAGGACGGAGATGGCCCCCAGATACAGGCGCACCGCACCGATGACGGCCGCCACCACCAGGAACACCATGACGATCAGCTGCGGCCGGAACAGGTACCACGGGGTCGCGTCCTCACCCTGACGGGTCTTGGGGGTGACCGCGAAGTCGAGGGGTTTACCGAAGTACACGTTGCGTGCGGCCGTCCAACACGCCGCGATCCACACCGGGAACAGGGCCAGACTGTACTGCTGGCCCCGCCACGTCGGGCTCCCCCGGCCGGCGATGAAGAACAGGAGCTGGCTGAGGAGGAGGAACGGGATCAGACGGGCGAAGAAGTCCACACTCCAGGCCTGGACGGGCATCACCCCGAAGGTCAGGTAGATCACCGGGGCGGCGAAGTACGCCAGGGCCGCGAAGCCCGACAGGTAGCTCCACATGGTCGACCAGTACATCAACCGCTGGGCGAGGGTCAGTCCCTTCTGCACCAGCGGGTTCTCGCGCAGCATCACCTGGATCGTGCCCTGCGCCCACCGCAGTCGCTGGGTGAGCATCGTCTTGGGGTCCTCGGGCGCGAGGCCGTAGGCCAGGATCTCGTGGTGGTAGGCGGTCCGCCAGCCGGCGGCGTGCAGGCGCATCGCCGTGGCCATGTCCTCGGTGACCGAGATCGTCGCCAGGGCCTGGGTCGGCTCCGCCTCGTCTGCCCGGTCGATGTCCACGGCGCGGATCAGCGCCCGGACCGACTCGACCGCCCCCAGTGGCGACCACTCCCGATCCGCGAGCTGGTCGAGCACCACCTCGTCGAGGACGATCGCGTCTGTCCCGTGCTCGTCCAGCGCCGCGATCGCCTCGAGGTCCGCCCGGATGGCGCCCATGTCGGCGTCCACCACCGTGCGGGCGGCCTCGTCCACCGTCTGCTGGAACCCGTAGGTGATCTCCGCCAGGGACCCGCCGGCTCTGAGGTCGGCGCGGGCGGTGCGGACGGCTCGACGGACGGACCCGAGCGCCGCCCCCACCTCCGGCTGGTCGGCCGGGGCATTGCGCTGCGCCCGCCTGATCACCCTGCCGGCCGTCCGCAGGGCACGATCCACCCCGTCCTCGACGGCCTTGACGTACCCGGTGATGCCGAGCTGCATCAGCGCTTCGCGGCGGAGCACGGCGTTGGACCCACAGAAGAACGCGGCGTTCCACCCGTCCTTGCCCTGCTGGATGGGGCCGTAGAACAGGGGCGCCTGGCTGCCCAGCGGGTCCGATTCGGGGACGTTGGTGAAGTACTGCGGCGTCTGGACCAGCGCCGTCCCCTCATCCGTGAAGTATCCGAGGGTCCGGTCGAGGATCTCCGGCTCCGGGATCTGGTCCGCGTCCAGGATCAGCAGGAACTCGCCGTCGGTGTGGAGGAGGGCGTTGATGAGGTTCCCGGCCTTGGCGTGGCGGGGCTTGTCGGTCCAACTGGCCGACCGGGTGAGGTAGTCGACCCCCAACTCCGCGGCGGCGGCCGCCATCTCGGGTCGCGCGCCGTCGTCGAGGATCCAGGTGCGGTGCGGGTAGCTGATGCGCTTGGCGGCCGCCGCCGTGGTCACGACCAGGTCGATGGGTTCGTTGTAGGTGGTGATGAAGACGTCGACGCTCACCCCCTCCGGCGCGGGAGGCGGCTCGGGGCGACGCCTCAGCCGCCACATGGTCACGGCGAACAGCACCGAGTCGATCAGGCTGTACGTCTCCGCCAGCACCAGCGGGACGGCGATCCACCAGGCGTCCCAGTTGACCGAGAACAGCCACCGCCACACGATGTAGTTCAGCCCGACGATCACGGTCACCACGATGAGCAGTCGCAGATAGGGCGACGGGTACTCGCTGCGCGGCACCGTCGGCGCCGGGACCGTGCTCATGCAGCTTCTCTCCGGACCGCCACCACGGTCACGTCGTCCAGCGGCGGCCGACCCGCCACCAGTTCACGGGTCGCCGCCACCAGATCGCCGGGACACGTGTGGGGCGCCACGAACTCCCACAACGCGGTGGGGTCGCTGCCCTCGTCCAGGAGATCGAGCAGGCCGTCCGAGCAGACCACGAACACGTCACCCGGCTCCAGCACCGCCTCGTCCGAGGTCCAGGTGGTCCCGGGCAGGATGCCGATCGGGGGGCCGCCCTCCTCGAGGGGGTCGATGCGCCCGTCGGCGCGCCGGATCAGCGCCAGTCCGTGACCGGCATCGGTGTAGTGGATCGCCCCGCTGGGCAGGTCGATCGCCGCGAGAAGTGCGGTGACGAAGGTCGAGGTGTGCTCGCAGTCCTCTGTCAGGTGTTCGGCCGCCAACGTCGTGACCGCCCCGGTGTCCTGCGCACCGGTGGCCGAGCCATACCGCTCCAGCACCCGCGACGCCCCCCGCACCGAGGCGCGGACCGAGGAGGACAGGATCGCCGCCCCGAGCCCCTTGCCCATCACGTCGGCGACGGTGACCATCAGGGCCTCACCGCGGCAGTAGTGGTCGAAGAAGTCCCCGCCGACCATGAACGCCGGCAGGCAGACGGCGGCCACCTCGTAACCCCCGAGCCCGGTGAGGGGGCGCGGGAGCAGCTGGGTCTGGATCTCCGCGGCCCGATCCAGCTCCGCGGAGCGGTCGAGTTCCCGCTGTGCCCACTCGGCGAGTTCGGTGAACGCCTCGACCTGCTGGGCGTCCAGGTTCCGGGGTTCGGTGTCGTAGATGCAGAAGGTTCCCACGGGGTGCCCGGCCGGGCCGTACAGCGGGTAGCCGGCGTAGAACCGGATCCCGTCCGGGCCACCGATGCCGGGGATCTCCGTGAACTCCGGGTCGGCGGCGGCGTCCGGGATGATGAGCACCGGCTCGTCGGGGCGGCGGTAGGCCCGTGCGATGGTGGTCCGGCAGACCGTCTTCACCCTCGGCACCTCGTCGATGTCCAGACCCCGGATCGACTTCATCCACTGCCGGTCCGTGTCCATCAGGGACAGGGATGCCGCCGGCACCCCCAGCACGCGGCGGGCCATGCTCGTGACCTGGTCGAACCGGCCCTCGGGCGGGGTGTCGAGCAATCCGAGTCGTTCCACGTCGCGCACCCGCTCTGCCTCGACGGGATCGGGGACGCTCCACGGGTGGGGGGTCATCTGCGGTGCTCTCTGTCCAGGGCTCCCGCCATGGCCTCGGAGGACTCCGGACTGCTGGCCAGGTGCCAATCGGCTTCCTTGTGATGGTCGAACCACACGAACGCCGTTAACTCTTCTCGGGATTCAAGATAGCGGACGAGGTCCCGGATCCACTCCGACTTGGACCCACCCGCCTCGGCGCTGGCCACCTCCGTGACGATCACCGGTAGACCTGGCGCGAGAGTCGCCACCTCGTCGAGGGTGGAACCAAAGATCTCCTCCGGCCCCTGCCACGAACTCCACGCCTGTGTGGTCCCCCAGTTGTAGCCGTCGACACCCACGACATCCACATAGTCCTCGCCCGGGTAGAGCTCGTCGATCGGGATGCTGCCCGGGTGGGGGACGTTGACAGCCCAGACCCACCTCACGTTATGGACCCCCTTGGCGGCGAACAGGTCGTGAACGTGCCGCCAGGCGTCCACATAGGTCTGCGGCGGGGTCCCGCCCGCCGGGCTCCACGGGTACCAGTCGCCGTTGGGCTCGTGCGCGAACCGCAGGTACACCGTGTCGCCCCAGGCGGCCAGCTCGTCGGCCCAGCGGTACAGGTGGTCGTCGTGTACCCCCGCCGCGATCTGGTCCATGGGGAAGGCCGTCCGGTCGTACTCCCCCTCCGCGACCCAGCGCCACGGCTCCCACGTGATGATCGGGTCCGCTCCCCATCCACGGACGGCGTCCAGCTCCGCGATCGGGGGCGGGGCGGTGAAGTCGACGAACCACGACACCACGCTCGGCTGCGTGCCCACCTTCTCGGCGACCGCCCGGAACTCTCCCGGGGCCGCCGGTCCGCCGGGGGTGCTCACGCCGAAGCGCGGGCACGACTGCCCAGGCGCATCGAGGGGCGCGTCCAGTGGGTCGGCGCTGACCTCGCACTGCCGGGGGGACCCACACGCCACGCACATCGCCGCCACCACCACCGAAACCAGGACAATCCACGCCGCACGCATCGCTTCCGATTGTCACCGCTGCGCGCCGCACGGGGAGCTGTTCTAGCCTGATCCCATGAGCTTCGATCACCCCGCCGCCCGCGAGCGCCTGGCCGCCCTCCCCGCCGACACCCGCGTAGCGGTGGTGACCGGTGCCTCCTCCGGGATCGGCGAGGCCACCGCGCGCGAGCTCGCGCGGCAGGGGTTCCACGTGGTCGTCGGCGCCCGTCGACTCGACCGGCTGCAGGCGCTGGCGGACGAGATCGGCGGCACGGCGATGCCCCTGGACGTGACCGATCCCGCCTCGTGTGAGGCGTTCTGCGCGGCCGTCCCACGCCTGCACGTCCTGGTCAACAACGCCGGCGGCGCCAAGGGCACGACCACCGTGATGGACGCCGACGAGGAGCAGTGGCGGTGGATGTGGGAGACCAACGTCCTTGGAACGCTGCGACTCGTGCGCGGCCTCATGCCGGTGCTCGTGGACACGGGCGACGGGCTGGTGGTGACCATCACCTCGATCGCCGCGCTGGAGTCCTACGACAAGGGCAGCGGCTACACCTCGGCCAAGCACGCGCAGGCCGTGCTGCACCGGACGCTGCGCGGGGAGCACCTGGGCCAGCCCGTGCGGTTCACCGAGATCGCCCCCGGCATGGTGGAGACCGAGTTCTCGCTCGTGCGGTTCGACGGCGACGACGACAAGGCCGGCGCCGTCTACCAGGGATTGACCCCCATGGTCGCGCAGGACATCGCAGAGGTCGTCGGGTTCGTGGCGAGCCGGCCGTCGCACGTCAACCTCGACCAGATCGTGGTGAAGCCGCGGGACCAGCATTCCGCGATGCGCGCGCACCGGCGGGCCGACGGATGACGGCAGACAGCTGATCGCTGACCCCCGACCGCCGACCGCCGTCCGCCGTCCGCCGACCCAGGTTAGGCTTACTGACCTGGCGGAACGCTGTGGGCCTGCCTACGATGGTGACTCCCGGGCGGACGTGACCCCGGGCGAACCTCGACACCCGTCGAGGTCCCCGAGAGGAAGGACGCCATGACCATGGCCAAGAAATCGTCGTCGTTCACCGAGCTCCTGTCCGCACAGGTCGGACACGAGTTCGCCGCAAGCCAGCAGTACATCGCTATCGCCGTCTGGGCCGACGCCAAGGACCTGCCCCAGCTCGCCGGCCGCTTCTACCAGCACAGCCTGGGCGAGCGGAACCACGCCATGATGATGGTCCAGTACATGCTCGACCGCGATATCGAGGTGACCATCCCGGCCGTGCCCGGTCCGCAGGCCCACTTCGACGGCCCCGTGGCCGCGCTGCGGTCCGCCCTGGAGCAGGAGAAGCAGGTGACACGGCAGATCGAGTCGATGTTCCAGGCGGCCCGCGCCGAGTCCGACCCGCTGGGCGAGCAGTTCATGCTGTGGTTCCTGCGCGAGCAGGTCGAGGAGGTCGCCAACATGAGCACGTTGGTGGCCATCGCCGAGCGCGCGGACAACGACTGGTTCCGCATCGAGGAGTACCTCGCGCGTGAGACGGACTCCTCCTCCAACACCGGCACCCCGCCCGCGGTCGCCGGCGGCGCCGTCTGACCGGACACACCGGGTCCGGCCACCGGCGCTGACCGGACCTACCGCGTCCGGCCACCGCGATCGGGTGGGTCAGGCCCGCGTGTACTCCACGTAGCTCACCCCGCTGTCGAACGCGATCCGCCGGTGCGCGACCAGCGACAGTGCACCGGCGGACCCGGCGATCAGTGGCCGCCCGCGGCCGATCACCACCGGGTTGACCTTGAGCCGGAACTCGTCGATCTCCTCCACCAACGCCCCCGCCAAGGCCCCGCCGCCGCACAGCCAGATGTCGAGCGGTGAGTCCTCGGCCTTGAGCCGGCGGACCAGGGTGACGGGGTCCTCGTCGGACGCCGAGAGCCCCTCCTCCGCGGGCAGGTCACCCGGCCGGTGCGATACCACGTACTGGCGGAGGTGCGGGTAACCGCTGGCCAGGCCCTCGTCCACCGCGACCTGGTGGGTGGCGCGGCCGAGCAGGACGGTGTCGAACGCGCGCGGTGCGGTCCCCGCGAGACCGATCGCCCCGCGGAGGTGACCGGGGATCGTCTCCGGGTAGTTCTCGACGATCCAGGGCAAGTGGTCGCCCTCGACCGGGAAGAAGTCGGTCCGGCCATCAGGATCTGCGATGAAGCCGTCGACGGTCACGGCGATGTAGTAGATGAGCTTGCGCATGAGGTGAGTCCCTTCGTGGTCTCTGATCGGGTCGGGTGGGATCAGCCGAGCCGGATCACGTCGTCCACCCCCACCCGGTCGCAGAAGCCGTCGTCGTGACTCACCAGGAGCAGGGCCCCGCGCCACTGCGCGAGGGCTTCGGCGAGTACCTCCACGCCGGCGAGGTCGACGTTGTTGGTGGGTTCGTCCAGGACCAGCAGCTGCGGAACCGGTTGCGCGAACAACCGCGCCGCCAACGCCGCGCGGAGGCGTTCGCCACCCGATAGTTCGGCGAGCCTGCGGAACCCGGCGTCACCGGTGAACAGCATCCGCGCGGCGTGGGCGTGGACCTGCTCGGGATCGGCGTCGGGGCGGACCGCCCGGATCGCATCCACCACCGACCACTCCGGCTGTTCGACGCGCAGATCCTGCGGTAGCAGAGCCCAGGGCACGTGAATAGCCCTGTCGTCGTCGGGTCCGTCGTCGTCGGCCCCCTCGTTGTCGGGCCTGACCGCGGCGCCGTCGTCGGCTCCGTCAGCTGTCCTGTCGCGGTCCGCCCGCGTACCGCAGCCTGCCTCGCCCCCGCCGAACAGGCGCCGGAGCAGCGTGGTCTTGCCGCTCCCGTTGGGCCCGGCCAGCCGGACGCGCGTCGGCCCAGCCAGGTGGATCCGCCCGGCAACCGGATCGTGGGCGTCCACCACGATCCGGCCCGCCGGCAGCCCGGGGTCGGGCATGGGGATCCGCAGCCGCTCCTCGCCGCGGACCGCGGCATCGGCCTCGCGCATCCGCTCGCGGGCCCTGTCCACCCCGTGCTCGTGGACGGCGCGCAGCCTGCCCGCCGATTCCTGGGCGGACGTGCGGCGAGCGTTCACCAGGATCTTGGGCATCCCGCCCGCGGCCTGCACCCGGCGGCCCTGGGCGGCCCGTCGGCTCGCCTTCTCCGTGGCCTCCACCCGGTCCCGCTTCTCGGCGCGCAACTCGTTGCGGGCCCCGGAAAGTGCCTGCAGCGCCGCGGACTGTTCGGAGTCGATCACGTCCCGGTACAGCGAATACGGCCCGCCGAACACCCGGCAGCGCCCGGAGCGCAGCTCGACCGTCGTGCCGACGCGCTCGAGCAGATCCAGGTCGTGGCTCACCACCACCGCGATCCGCCGGCCTCCGGAGACGAACCCGTCGAGCGCCGCGAACAACCTCGCCCGGGCCAGTTGGTCAAGGTTGTTGGTCGGCTCGTCCAACAGCAGCACTCGCGGCTGCCCCAGGAGCCGCCCCGCCACCGCCGCGAGGGTGCGTTCCCCTCCGGACAGCGCGCCCACGGGTCTGGTCAACTCGGTGGGCAGGCCCAGTTCGTGGAGCAGCGCGACCGCCCGTTCGGCTACGGACCAGTCGTCGCCGATGCAGGTGAAGTCGTCGTCGTCGCCCTCCCCTGCCTCGATTTTCGCCAACGCCGCCAGTCGGCCGGCTACTCCGAGTTCGTCGGCGAGGGTGCGCTCGTCGTGTACGTCGACGAGCAGCTGCGGCAGGTACGCGACCGTGGGCGGGCGTGCGGGCTCGCCGTCAACGGTGATCGACCCGCGGGAGGGCGTGAGCTCCCCGGCGATCACACGCATCAGCGTGGACTTGCCGGCTCCGTTGCGGCCGACTACCGAGGTCAGGCCGGGGCCCACTGCGAGGTCGAGCCCGGTGAACAGTGGGGTGTCGTCGGGGAACGCGTACGCGACGTCCGACAGGACGAGGGAAGACATGGGTGCTCCAGGGAGGTGGCGGATGGGCCGGGTCTCACCTGGGGTCGAGCACTGTCCTGATGTCTCCTCGTCTCGGGTTCTCGGCTGGTGCCCCTCGCGGTCGCAGGTCTCCCCGCGGTCGCGCCGTGCGCCTGCCGACTTCCGCCGTGCACGTTACGCCCGGGGCCTCGCCGCGGCAAGGGTGGTCATGATCAGGCCGGCAAGGCGACAGAGCCAACGGACTGCGTGCACCGACGACTCGCGGGACCCATCGCAGCTGAGAGGACCATCCCGGTGGTGGGCGAGCAGACGAGCTCATGCCCGGTTGCTGGTCGCAGCTAGCGCGGAAATTCGGCCTGATCGCCTCGGCAGCTGCAACCAGAGGCGCGGTGATTGCGACCACTGGAGGTTCGGGTGCGGGCGGCGAGGCGGTGCGGGCGGCGCTAGCGCGTTCGGCGCAGGGCGGGGCTAGCGCGTCACATGAACGCGCTGGGGGGAAGGCCCTCGCGGCTGGTCATGGGCAGCTCCTTCTCCAGCTTCTCCATGAAGAAGTGCGACTGCACCGCTGTCCAGATGTTGTTGGTGAGCCAGTAGATACCGATCGCGATGGGGAAGTTGAAGAAGTACGCGCCCACGATCGGGAAGAACGGGAACAGGTACATCATGATCTTCATCGACTGGTTCATCGACTCGGTCATGGACTCGGCGATCGACTGGAAGTCCTGCGGCTTGCCGGTCGCGCCCGCTCCGCCCGCCGGAGTGACCGTGGCGGAAGTCGCCGGGGTGCCGGCCGCGTCGTCGTCCGCCTTCGCGGGCGTTGCGGGCTCGCCGTCGATCTCGACCACCTCGCCGTCGACGACCGGGCCGCCGGCGCGCTCCTCGGCGTCGACCTGCGCGATCGCGTCCTGCTCGGCCGCCTTGGCCGCCTTCTGCCGGCGGAAGGAGTTCCACATGTTGATGAAGGTGGCGATGCCGGCCAGCACGAACAGCGGCACGGCCAGCATGAGGATGTCCTCGCGCACCAGCCCGGGGTGCAGGGAGTCCATGACGTCCTGCGGCATCCGGATGTACGAGGCCAGCGGGACCCCGAAGATCTCGGCGTTGAGGAAGGAGGCGACCTGCTCGGGCTGGAACGCCCCGTTGGTCATGGTCGAGGCTTCTTCGATCGACACGCCACGCGGCGAGAAGTTCAGCAGCACGTAGTACAGGCCCAGGAACACCGGGATCTGCACGAGCAGCGGCAGGCACCCGGCGGCGGGGTTGACCCCGGCATCGGCGTACAGGGCCTGCATCTCCTTGGCCTGCTCCTGGCGGTCCTCGGGAGACTTGCGGTCCTTGTACTTGTTCTGCAGCTCCTTCATCTTGGGAGCGATCTGCGCCATCTTGCGCATGGAGTACTGCTGCCGGTACATCGACCGCATGAGCAGCAGCCGCACGGTCACCACCAGCAACAGCACCGAGCCCACCCAGGCGATGCCGGAGTCGCCGTCCACGATGAAGCTCAGCACCCAGTGCCAGAACTTCATGACGAGCGAGACCGGATACGCGAAGAGGTCCACGGGCGAATCTCCAGATGGGACGGTGGCGCCGGAGCGGGCGCGCAGGGTGGGGCGGGACAGGGCGGGTCAAGACCAGAAGGCCACCCCCCAGCGTGCCAGGGTCAGCGGGAATGGTGGGGGCCGGGGTCATAAGCAGCGGGTCGATTGCGGCGGGTCGGGATGCGGCGGGGTCAGATGCTGCAGCCCACCCACACCGGCTCGGGGTGCAGTTCCACGCCGAACGCCTCCCAGACGCCGTCGCGCACCTCGCGCGCCAGGGCGATCACGTCGTCGGCGGTGGCCGAGCCCCTGTTGGTCAGCGCCAGCGTGTGTTTGGTGGACAGGCGGGCGGGCGACGACGACGAGGGGTGCCCCTTACCGAACCCGGCCCGCTCGATCAGCCAGCCCGCGGAGAGTTTGACCCCTCCCGCCGCCGCGAAGGCGGGCATCTGCGCGGCCTGCTCGGCCCCCAGCCGGTCAGTGACCCTGGACCGCACGGTGGGGAGTTGGTCCTCGCGGACCACAGGGTTGGTGAAGAAGGACCCGGCGCTCCAGGTGTCCTCGTCGTCGTCGTCGAGGACCATCCCCTTGCCGCGGCGCAGCTCCAGCACGGTTCGCCGCACCAGTTCGGGGTCGGTCCGCTCCCCCGGCCCGACGCCCAGGCGGCCGGCGAGCTCGGCGTAGCGGATCGGTTCGCTGCGACCGGCCGGGTCGAGGCGGAACTCGACCTCCAAGACCACGGCGCGGTCGGAGTTCTTGAGAACAGAGGTGCGGTAGGACAGCCCGAGCGCGGCCGGGAGGACCCACTCGTCGACGCCGGTGGCACGGTCGAACCAGCGCACGCGGTGTAGGACCTGGGCCACCTCGACGCCGTAGGCGCCCACATTCTGGACCGGGGTCGCGCCCACCGAGCCGGGAATCCCGGACAGGCACTCCAGCCCGCCGTACCCGCGCCCGACGGTGTCTGCCACCAGGTCGTCCCAGGCCAGGCCGGCGCCCGCGCGGACGATGATCCCGCCGGTCGCTGCGTCTCCCGGCTCCGCCTCGCCGGGATCCGCGCTGCGGTAGCTGACCTCGCGGTTGCGGACGGCCACCACCACCTCGTCGAGCTCGCCGCCGGCCACCACCAGGTTCGAGCCACCTCCCAGCACGAGCACCGGCACCCCGGCGGCGTCACAGGCTCCGACCGCGGCCGTGACCGCCTCGGCCGTCGCGCATTCCAACAGCGCGCGTGGGCGCCCGCCGATGCGCAGCGTGGTCAGGTCCGCCAGGCGGGTGTCGGGAATCACGACGAGATCGGCCACGGCGGACAGCCCGCGGATCACATCGTCTGCGTGGTCCGCGGCGCGGCGATCGGGGGAGGGCGAGAGCACCAGTCCAAGAGTAGCCGCCCCCTTGTAGTGTCTGGGTTCATGGCGACCCACTTCACCCACTCGGCCCACATCGACGCCCACCTCGAGACCGTGTTCACCTCGTACGGCGACGAGGCCTTCTGGCACGACCGCCTGGCCGCCATCGGCACCCCCCGGGACACCCTGGACGACTTCGTGACCACCGGAGACTCCACCACGGTGACGGTCACGCAACACATCCCGGACGAGGACATCCCGGATGTGGCCCGCAAGGTCCTCCCCGGCCAGTTGATCATCGTGCGCACCACCACCTACGCCGATTTCGACGGCGAGCGGTTCTCTAGCTCCGCCCGCGCAGAGGCCGCCGGTGGACTCGGCGTCATCAAGGGCGGCTCGGAGGCCGTCAGCGAGGGCAGCGTGGTGGTGGAGTCCGCAACGGGGCAGGTCAAGGTGTCGGTCCCGTTGTTGGGCGGCAAGCTCGAGAAGCTGGTCGTGACCCACCTGACCCGGTTCTTCGACGCCGAGACCAAGCACCTCAACCGCTGGGCCGCCGCGCGCTGACACGCCTGTGACCTCGGGTTCTGCGATCCGGGCCGGCATCGGCGACAATTGGCGGAATGGAACCGCGGCACGACACCCAACGATTCCCCGCCCACGACCGACCCGGCGTCCAGAACGCCGAGACCCAGCAGTTCGCCGCAGCCCCGGGCAGTTCCGGGTACGGCGATTCCGGGTCAGGCGGTTCCGGAACCCCGGGATCCGGTCGGTCTGACCGGGCCGACTCCGGCACACGACGTCGCGGTCCGAAGATCGCCCTGATCGCCGCAGTCGCGGTTGTCGCCCTGGTGGCGGGTGTGGTGGGGCTCGAGTTCGGTACCCGCAGCGCGATCGAGAGCCGGATCCAGGATGAGGTCACGGCCTCCCTCGGCAGCCCGGCGCAGGTCGAGTTGGGCTCGCAGCCGGTGATCCTGTCGTACTTCGGCGGCGACCTGGGCACCGTCCGCATCACCACCGACGGCACTGCGGCAGAGGGCTCGAACGGTCCCGCTCCGCAGATAGACATCACAGCCGAGGGGGTCCGCTCTGAGGACGACCTCACCTACGTGGACTCGCTGACCGGGACCGCCTTCGTCTCCGACCAGGCCATGTCCACCGCGGCGCAGCAGGAATCCACCGGCGACAGCATGCTCGGCGGCTTCATCCAGGTGCAGGACATCGTCTCCGACCCGGCCTCGGGCACGCTGCGGGTCTCCATCAGCGGACTGGCCGAGGCGGTCGTGACTCCCCGGCTGATCGGCGGGAACCTGGAGATGGAACCCTCACAGGCCTCGTTCCTCGGGTTCGAGCTCCCGCCCGAGCTGCTCGGAGGCACCATCTCGATGATGGACTCCGCGCTCGCCGAACTCCCGGAGGGTGTCCAGCTGACCGGGGTCCGCGTGGTCCCGGGAGGCATGATCGTCGACCTCAGCGGACGCGACGTGGTGCTGGAGGCGACCGGGTAGCCGTCGGGCACAACGCCGCGCGGCAACTCGCGGGCACAGCGCCGCACCGCTCGCGGCACACTCGAGTTCATGCGCCTGTTGCTCCTCGCCGACACCCACGTCCCCACGCGCGCCCGCGACCTGCCGGGTCCGGTGTGGGACCAGGTCGACGTCGCGGACGTCGTGATCCATGCCGGTGACTGGATGGACGTCGCACTGCTCGACGCGGTGGAGGAGCGATCGAGGCGACTGGTCGCGTGCTGGGGCAACAACGACGGTTCGATGGTGCGTGAGCGGTTGGATGAGGTGGCGCGCGCGACGCTCGACGGTGTGCGCCTGGCGGTGGTGCACGAGACCGGACCATCGACGGGCCGGGACAAGCGCATGGCCGCGGCCTACCCGGACACCGACGTCCTCGTGTTCGGTCACTCGCACATCCCGTGGGACACCACGGCGCCGGGCGGCCTACGTCTGCTCAACCCGGGGTCCCCGACCGATCGCCGTCGGCAGCCGTACTGCACATACATGACAGCGACCCTCGCAGACGGCCTGGTCAGCGACGTCGAACTGCACCGGCTCCCGCGGGTCCGCTAGATCCTGCCGGACGGCGAGCGCCGGATTCTGCCACCCTGGGACGTATGACCACCCGAGCAACCATGCGTGCCGTCAGTCAGAACTCCCTCGGCGAGCCGGACGTCCTCGTCGTCGTCGACCACCCGCGCCCAGAACCTCGCACCAACGAGATCCTGGTGCGCGTCAAGGCCGCCAGCGTCAACCCCACCGACTGGAAGCACCGCGCAGGCGGCGGGTTCCTCGGCCAGCCGCCGTTCGTCCTGGGCTGGGACCTGTCGGGGGTGGTCGAGGCCGTCGGCATCGGGGTGGCCCGCTTCGTCCCCGGCGACGAGGTGTTCGGGATGCTGTCCTACCCGTTCGGACACGGCGCCCACGCCGACTACGTGTCCGCCCCCGCGAGTTGGTTCGCCCCCAAACCCGCCTCCCTCGACCACGTGCAGGCCGCCGCGCTGCCGCTGGTGTCGCTGACGGCGTGGCAGGCGCTGGTGGAGAACGCCGACGTCCAGCCCGGTCAGCGCCTGCTGATCCACGCCGCCGCCGGCGGGGTGGGTCATGTGGCCGTCCAGATAGCCAAGGCCAGGGGCGCCCACGTGATCGGCACCGCGAGCGCCGGCAAGCACGACTTCCTCCGCGAACTGGGGGTCGACGAGGCGATCGACTACCGCGAGGTGGACTTCGCCGAGGCCGTCGGGGACGTCGACGTGGTGTTGGACACCATCGGCGGCGAGTACTCCACCCGCTCCCTGCGCACCCTCCGGCCCGGCGGGATCGTGGTGTCGATCCTGCCGGTGGGGTCGGACGACCTCTTCCGCGAGGCCGACGAGCTGGGTGTCCGTGCGATCCGCATGCTGGTCGACTCCTCGCGACACGACCTGGTCTCCATCACCGAACTGGTGGAGCAGGGCGCACTGCGGGCCAGGATCGCCGAGGTCTTCCCGCTCGAGCAGGCCGCGGAGGCGCACCGGCACGGTGAGACCGGCCGCACCACCGGCAAGATGGTGCTGACCACCGATTGATGCGCCGGGGCAGCCCAGCAGGGTCAGCACTCGGTCGGATCAGCCCTCCGGGAAGCCCTCGAGCACGGAGCGGCTGCCGCTCAGTCCCAGCCGGGTGGCGCCCGCGGAGATCATGGCCCGGGCGGTGTCTGCGTCGCGGATCCCGCCCGAGGCCTTGATGCCCAACTGCCCGCCAACCGCCCGCTGCATCGCGGCGACCGCGCGCACGCTGGCGCCGCCCGCGGGGTGGAAACCGGTGGAGGTCTTGACCAGGTCCGCCCCCGCGCGGGCGACCGCGTGGCACAACTCTTCGATCCGCTGGTCCCCCGCCTGGTCGCCCAGCGCCCGGTGGATGGCGGCGGTCTCGAGGATCACCTTGATCACGGTGGGCGGGGGCACGGCGTCGCGCATCGTGAGCACGTCGGCCATCACCTCGTCCACCAGCCCGGCGATCGCCGAGCCCACGTCGATCACCATGTCCACCTCGACGGCGCCCTGGTCCACCGCCAAACGCCCCTCCATCGCCTTGACCAACGCGTGGTGTTTGCCCGAGGGGAAGCCGGCTACGGTCGCCACCGTCAGGCCCTCCGCCCGCACAGGGAGCATCGCCGGGCTCAGGCACACCGCCTTGACCCCGAGCTCGCGGGCCTCGTCGACACAGGCCTGCACGTCCTCACGGGAGGCGTCCGGGGAGAGCAGTGTGTGGTCGATCATCGCGGCCACGCGACGCCGGGTCAGCCCATCCGGCGGCGTGGTCGGGGCGATGTTCTGGGAGACGTTCTGGGGGGTGGCGTCCATGCCGGCCAGCCTAGCCGGGCTCACCGACACCCCCTGCTGGCACAATGACCGTTCATGTCACGCCGCTACGTCCTCACGCTGGGTTGCCCCGACCGAATCGGTATCGTCGCCCGCATCGCCACGTTCCTCGCCGAGCTGGGCGGCACCATCGTGGAGGCGGCCTACCACGCGGATGAGAACTCCCGCTGGTTCTTCACCCGGCAGTCCGTGGACGCCGAGTCGATCGGGATGGATCTCGACGAGTTGCGCCGCCGCTTCTCGCGGGTGGCCGCCGAGCTGGGCCCGGAGACGGACTGGAACATCGCCGACTCCAGCGAGCCCAAGGACATCGTCGTTGTGGTGTCCAAGGAGGGGCACTGCCTGCACGACCTCATGGGCCGGGTGGACAGTGGCGACTACCCCGCCCGCATCCGTGCGGTGATCGGCAACCACGACACCCTCCGGGGGATGACCGAGGCCCACGGGATCCCCTTCCACCACGTGCCGTTCGCGGCGGATCCGGCCGAGCGGGGCCCGGCGTTCGCGGAGGTGGCCTCGATCGTCGACGACATCGACCCGCACGCGATCGTCCTGGCCCGCTTCATGCAGGTCCTGCCGGACGACCTGTGCTCCCGGTGGGCGGGTCGCGCCATCAACATCCATCACAGCTTCCTGCCGAGCTTCGTGGGGGCGCGTCCGTATCACCAGGCGCACATCCGCGGCGTCAAGCTCATCGGGGCGACCTGCCACTACGTCACCGCCGACCTCGACGAGGGGCCGATTATCGAACAGGACGTCATCCGCGTCGACCACGCCGCGACCGTGCAGGACATGGTCCGGCAGGGCCGCGACGCGGAGAAGCTGGTCCTGGCCCGCGGACTGCGGTGGCACCTCGAGGACCGCGTCCTGGTGCACGACGCCCGGACCGTCGTCTTCACCTGAGGCGGCTCAGCCGCGGGAGAATCCGTGGCGCTCGGTGAGCAGCGTCTCGGCGGCGGAAAGGAAGATCAGCCGAGCGGCCGCACCGGCCCGGGGCAGGATCGACCGGACCCGCTTCTCGAGCACCGCCTGCTCGATCCCGGCCCTGCGGACGGTCTCCACGAGCACGGTGATCGCCTCGGCCGCCGTGCTCTGGCCCTCCATGAACACTCGACCGATCTTCTCGATCCCCTCCTCGTCGACGCCGAGGACGATCAGGTCGCGCAAGAGCTCGGACATGTAGGCGTCGGAGAAGAAGTGGTCAGCGGCACCCGGTTCACTGACCAGGCCGATGGACTCCCCCACGTCGAGTAGCTCCTCCGGCATGTCGAACGCGGCGACCGCCTGGGATTCCGCACGGGTGAGTCGCCTCCGGGACCCCGAGGGCCTACGTTCGCCCCGGACGCTCTCGACCTCGAGCAACTCCGCGAGCGTGAACCCGTGCCGCTCGGCGATGAGCAGCTCCTCGATCGTGGCGAAGGTGTATCCCCGGTTGAGCAGGCGCAGGATCAGCTCGAGCCGGCTGCGGTGATCGGGACCGTAGAGCGCGGTCCGACCCTGACGGATGGGCGGTGGGAGCAACCCGCGTTCCTGGTAGACGCGGATATTTCGAACGGTCGCGCCGGAGGTCTCCGCCAGCTCCTCTATGCGCTGCAGCGGCGCGGACCTCCTGGCGCTCACCTGCGTCTGCCGCCGACGGCGGGCCTGACGTCGGCGAAGAACACCCCGACCGCGACCATCGCGACAATGCCGAGGATGCCGAACGGTCGGATCGCGAAGAAGAGGGCGGCGCCGGCGCAGATGCCGATCCAGGCCGGTTTGGGCCACTTGCCCTCGATCGAGTACGCCGACGCGGGCGGCAGGACGGCCAACACGAGGCCGACCAGCGCCCACGCCACGAGAGCCGCCTGTATTGCCAACTGAATCAGGCCCCAGGTTCCGGGCAATGCATCTATCACGGTCGCCAGTGTAGTCGGCCCCTCGGACAGCCCCGGAATCGATGTTCACGGCGTGGAGTTGGCACGACGCCCGCACCCACGACGAGAACCGCCCCCGGCCCGCTCGAGGAGAGCGGCCCGGGGGCGGTTGCCTGCGGCCTCAGCCGCGGTTACTCACTTGTTGCCGGAGGCGGCCGGCTTGTCGGACGCGGACGACGACGAGGACTTGCCCGTCGAGGACGACGACGGCTTGGGAGCCGTCTTCGACTCCTGCTTCGGCGCCGCGGACGACGACGACTTGCTGGCCGAGGTCGACGTGGACGCCGAGGCCGGCTTGGACGCCGAGGTCGACGCTGACGTGGAGGTCGTGGTCGACTTGGTGGCGCTCTTGGCGGGAGCCTTCTTGGCCGGGGCCTTCTTGGCGGGAGCCTTCTTGGCCGGCGCCTTCTTCGCGGGGGCCTTCTTGGCCTGGGCCGTCCGGGCCTCGACCTTCGCGGCACCACTCTGCACCTCGTCCGAGGCGCTGTAGGCAGCGTCCTCGACGCGGTCCGCGGCCTTGTCGGCGGCGGTCTCGACGCGGTCTGCGGCCTTGTCGGCGGCGTCGCCGGCCTCGGCGGCGGCCTGGCGGGCGGTCTTGGAGACGCGGCCCGCTGCCTTCACGCCGATCGAGCGGGTCTGGCGGGCGACCGTGCCGAGGGCGTCCTCGCCGAGCTCGACCTGCTCCTCCACCGCACCCGCGGCGCGGGCGACCTGCTCGTTGACGCGGGCCAGACCTGCCTCGAGCTGCGGGTTCTCCTCGCGCAGGCGGGACACCACGTCCTCACCACGGGCGGCGAGCCCGCCGTAGATCCCGGCTGCGACCTCGACGTAGGCGTCGGCGACCTTGCGCAGCTCCTCGGGACGGAACCGGTTCACCAGCTCCTCGACCTCGGTCGGCAGCGCCTGCACGCGATCGGGAACCTCGGTCACGCGGTTCTGCACGTCGGCGACCCGCTCGGTGACCCGGTTCTGCACGTCGGAGACGCGCTCGTTCACCTTGTTCTGGGCATCGGTGACGGCCTCCTCCGCGCGACGACGGAGGTCGGAGACCAGACCGGACACCGCCTGCACCGCGAGGTCGTTGACGCCGACGTAGGCGTAGACCGGCGTACGCACGACGGACAGTGCCTGACCAAGCGGTCCGCCCGGGGCGTTGTCCTTCGGGTTGGACTGCGACTCGGCCTGCGCGGCGGCGGCCTCTGCGGGGGTCTTCTTGGAAACGGGCTTCTTCTGGCTCATGTCGGCTCCTTGATCGTTGTCATGCAGGTGTTCTGGGGGGTGACTGTCACGTGGCCCTACCGGGCCGCCGTCGGATGTGCTCAGTGCACGTCGACGACCTGTTCGGCTGCGGTCTCGTTATTCGTCCGGAACGACTCGTAGATCTCCACGAGCACCTCCCGCTGACGCTCGGTCAGGTCGGGGGCGGTGAGGATGGCATCCCGCACCGGACTCCCCTCCTTCAGCTCAAGGATCCCGGCGCGGGCGTAGAGCACCTCGGCGGACAACCTCAGACCTCGTGCGATCTGACCCAGCACCTCCGCGGACGGCTTACGCAGCCCCCGCTCGATCTGACTCAGATACGGATTGGAGACGCCGGCACGCTCGGCGAGCTGCCGGATGGACACTTGGGCGGCCTCCCGCTGCGAGCGGATGAACGACCCGATGTCCTGCGACTCTGACGAACGCTTGTCCTCGTCACCCTGTTGGGCGACGTCGCCGTGACGGGGGACCTCGCCTGTCGGCTTGGCCCTCCGTGCGAGGGTCCCGGCGGTCGGCTCGACCGCCGGCGCGGGGGTGGACTCGGTCGTGCGATCGTTCTCCCGGCCACGCTTCTCGGCCATGGAGTCCACCTCCTCTCGCCGTTCGTCTCACGTCGTCTGCATACAACGCTAGCAACGAGTGCTAGCTACAGCAAGCGGTCGGCGGGGTGTGATGGATCACAGGGATGTGGACCGACGGGGAGAGGTGTGGGTCAGAAGACGAGCAGGGTGAACTGGTGGATGACCAGACCGACGAGGGCGCCCACGAGGGTGCCGTTGATGCGGATGAACTGCAGGTCCTTGCCGGCGAGCAACTCGATCTTCTCGGAGGCCTCGTCGGCGTCCCACCGCTCGACCGTCTCCGCGATGATCGAGGTCACCTCGCCGGAGTAGTTCACGGCCACGTACGCCGCGGTGCGGGTCATGTAGTCGTCGAGGCGTGCGCGGACCTTCTCGTCGTCGACGAGGAGATCGGCCAACCGTCGCAGGAGGTCGTCGATCTTGACCCGGAGGGTCGAGGAGGAGTCCTCGGTGGCCTCAACGATCATCTTCTTGGCGGCCGTCCACGCCGAGGCCGCGGCCCGACGGACCTCCTCGCGGTTCATCACCTCCGCCTTGAAGATCTCGAGCTTGTCCATGGTGGCCGGGTCCTCCTGGAGGTCCCGGGCGAAGTCCTCGACGAAGCCGATCAGGGCGAGGCGGACCGCGTGCTTCTTGTCCACCTTGATCTGCCAGGTCCACTCGAGCAGTTCGCGGTACGCACGATCGGAGAGCAGTTCGTTGACGAACTGCGGCGCCCAGGTGGGTGCCTTCTCGCGGACCCAGCGGTCGATCGTCTCCGGGTTGGCCTCGACCCACCCGTGGGTGCGGTCGGCCATCAGGTCGAGCAGGGGGAGGTGGCGTCCCTCGTCGAGGAGTTCGGCCAGGATACGACCCGCCGGCGGCCCCCACTTCGGCTCGGCGATCCGCGCGACGATGGTCCGCTCGATGATCGCCGTGGCGTCCTCGTCACGCAGCACCGCCAGCACGGAGCGGATGGCCTTGGCCGCCTGGTCGGAGGCGATCTCACGGTGGCCCTCGTCCTGGAGCCACTCACCCGCACGCGCGGGGATCCGGGCGCTGCGCACCTTCTCGCTGACCATGTCGGGATCGAGGAAGTTCTCCCCGACGAAGGTGCCCAGCGACGTCCCGAGCTGGTCCTTCTTCTTGGGGATCAGCGCCGTGTGGGGAATGGGTATCCGCAGCGGGTGCCGGAAGAGCGCGGTGACCGCGAACCAGTCCGCCAGCCCGCCGATCATCCCGGCCTCGGAGGCCGCGCGCACGTACCCGGCCCAGGCGCCCGCTCCGTTGGACAGCGACCACTCGGCGAAGAGGAAGATGATCCCGGCGACCACCAGGAACCCCGTCGCGACGAGTTTCATGCGGCGGAGGGCAGACCTCCGCTCCGCGTCGGTTGCCGGGTCGCCCGCCATCAGAGCGGGTCCGCCCGCCGCGGTGACCGGGTCGAGCGTCAGTGTGCGTCCTTGCGTCCGTACTTGCGGAACCCGATCATGCACACCGCGAGTCCGATGACAAAGACGACGACGGTGGCAACGACCGCGGCCACGACCAGACCGAGGGAGACGTCCATCTCGTCCCTGTAGTAGGCCAGCGCCGTGATGGGCAGACCGAGCATGCTCATCGCGAGCAGCATGATGGCCGAACCGGAGTAGATCTCGGTCGAGTACAGCGGGTAGGTCGGCGCCTCGTCGGTCGCGTACTTGGGGTAGTACTCCTCGACGATGGCAGCACCAGTGTGCTCGAGGTTCTGACCGGCCATGATGTCGTCCTCTTTCGTCTACTGCCGATCCCGGACTCACGGCCCGGGAGTTGCTTACCCAGATTCTATTGGAAGCTCAGGTCCCGCGGGCAACCGCCCGGCGGATTCGTCGCGCCGCGGTGACCAGGTTGCGCAGACTCGGCTCCAACTGCCAGGTGTAGCGGGTCTTGAGCCCGCCGTCCGGAACGGCCCACACCCGGTCGGCCCCCACCGCCGCCACCGCCTCCAGCAGCCTCTCGTGCAGCAGGTCGATGTCCGGGACGAAACCGGATCGAGACTCGTAGACACCCGGGGCCACCTGCCGTGTGAGGGTGTGGTCGGTGAGGGCGTCCAGGACCCAGTCGATCGACCGGGTCGCGACGATCGCGGTCACGTCCGCGTCGAGACCCTCGATCGCCTCCTTCATCACCTGCAACGAGGAGTAGCTGAGGTGGGTGTGGATCTGCGTGTCCGGACGGGCCCCCGCGGACGCCAGGCGGAACGTGGCCACCGCCCACTCGAGATAGCCGCGCCTGTCCGCGCCGCGCCGCGGCAGCAGTTCCCGGATGGCCGGCTCGTCGATCTGCACGATCGCCAGCCCCGCCTGCTCCAGGTCCGCCACCTCGTCACGGATCACCAGGGCGAGCTGGGTGGCCACCTCGGGCAGCGCGAGGTCGGTCCGGCAGAAGGACCGTGCGAGCATCGTCACCGGCCCCGTCACCATCCCCTTGACCGGTCGGTCGGTGAGCGTCTGCGCGTACCCCGTCCACTCGACCGTCATCGGCGCGGGCCGGGCGACGTCCCCGTAGAGGATCGGCGGGCGTACGCAGCGGGACCCGTAGGACTGCACCCACCCGTGTCGGGTCGCGGCGAACCCGTCGAGCAGTTCCGCGAAGTACTGCACCATGTCGTTGCGCTCCACCTCGCCGTGCACCAGGACGTCCAGGCCGATGTCCTCCTGCAGCCGGATCACCGAGGCGATCTCCTCCCGCAGGTACTCGCAGTAGCGCTCGTAGTCGATCCGGCCGTCGGCCAGGTCCCGGCGGGCCCTCCGGATCTGCACAGTCTGCGGGAACGAGCCGAGGGTCGCGGTGGGGAGGATCGGCAGACCGAGCCGCTCCGCCTGTAGAGGGGCCCGCTGCGGATAGGGCATGCGGGCCCTGTCGTCGTCGTCCACCCGCGACGTCCTGGACCGGACGTCCTCCCGGCGCGCACTGGGCCGCACCGGCAGCGGGCGCCACCGCGGCGTTGGGCCGTCGACGAGCGCGTCGGCCAGCGACACCACCTCCGCGACCTTCTGTTCGGCGAAGGCCAGCGAGTCCTCGAGCTCCGCCGGCAGATCCACCTCGGCCAGGACGTCGTAGGGTACGTGGAGCAGCGTGCAGGACGTCGACACCACCAGGTCCACGAACGTGGTCCTGAGTTCCCTGAGGTAGTCCAGGACCTCGAACTTGTCGGTGCGCCAGACGTTCTGGCCGTCGACCACCCCGGCGTAGAGCCGCTTGCCGGCCAGCCCCGGGATCGCCGCGAGCTCATCGGCCGGCCGGTACCCGTGCACCAGGTCGAGGCCGATCGCCTCAATTCCCGTGGACGCTAGCGCGGGCAGGGCCTCGTCCAGGTCCCCGTACTGCCCCGTCACCAGGATCCGCGGACGGGTGGGCACCGCGGACAGGCGGTCGTAGGCGTGGCGCAGACGATCGATCTCGGACGACGTTCGCTCCATCGTCATGCACGGCTCGTCGAACTGAACGCAGGTCACGCCCGCCTCCGCCAGCACCCCCAGCAGCGCCTCGTACTGGTCGAGTACCCGGTCGAGCAGCGCGATCGGCATGAAGTCGGAGGCGGCGGTGGCTGCGGGCTTGCTCAACAGCAGCAGCGACACCGGGCCGGTGATCACGGGCCGGATGTCGACCCCCAACTCGTGGGCGCGGGCGACCTCCGCCAGTAGCTCTCCCGGCCGCAGGCCCAGGACGGAGGAGTCCTCGAACTCGGGTTGGCGGTAGTGATACGGGGTGCCCTGCAGCGCGACCAGTTCCAGCGGCGCCATGTCCGCCCGGCCGCGGGCCAACACGAACTGCGTGTCAACCGGGGACAGGCCCTCGACCAGGTAGCGGAACCGCTGCGGGACGGCACCCACGAGCAGTGCGTCGTCCAGGATGTGGTCGTAGAAAGAGAAGGTGTTGCCCGGGATCTGGGTGAGCCCCTTATCGCGGAGGTTCTGCCAGGTCGACTCCCGGATCCGGCGCCCCACGGCCAGGAGCTCGGACCGGGTGCCGTCGCCGTGCCAGTACCGTTCGAGCGCGCGTTTGAGCTCGCGGCGCGGTCCGATCCTCGGGTACCCCAGCACGCTGGAGGCGCGAGTGGGTGCGAGATGCGAGCGCTCGAGCTCCGAGGGTCCGGGACGCGAACGGCCGGCGTCTCGCCGCGACACGCGATCCGGCGGGGCCACGGCGGTCAGCGGGTGAGTCGGGTAGCCGCGCGGGGGACGTCGTAGCGGTAGAAACCGTGGCCGCTCTTCTTGCCCAGCCGTCCGGCCTCGACCATGCGCAGCAGCAGGGGCGGCGGGGCGTACAGCGGTTCCCTGAACTCGGTGTACATCGAGTCGGCGATCGCCTTGACGGTGTCCAGCCCCACGAGGTCCGCCAGCGAGAGCGGCCCCATCGGGTGGGCGCACCCCAGCACCATGGCCTTGTCGATGTCCTCCGGGGTGGCGAAGCCCGACTCGGCCATCCGGACGGCCGAGAGCAGATACGGGACGAGGAGCGCGTTGACCACCGCTCCCGAACGGTCCGCGGAGTGCACCACCTGCTTGCCCAGGACCTGCTCGGCAAAGGCCTCGGCGCGCTCGCGGACGGACTCGGCCGTCTCGAGGGTGCTCACCAGCTCGACCAGCGGGAGCACGGGGACGGGGTTGAAGAAGTGCATGCCGATCACGCGCCGGGGCCGCGAGGTGCACGTGCCGAGCTTCATGATCGGGATGGAGGAGGTGTTGGAGGCCAGCACGGCCTCCGGATCGGTGACCACCTCGTCGAGTTCGCGGAACACGGCCGTCTTGGCCGCCTCGTCCTCGACGATCGCCTCGATCACCAACTGTCGGTCGGCGAAGTCCCCGAGATCGGTGGTGAACCGCAGACGCAGGGCGGCCTGATCACGCTCGCGCCCGGTGATCTTGCCGGAGGAGACCCCCCGGTCGAGTGAGGTCAGGATGCGGGTCCGGCCGGCGGCCGCGAGCTCGCGGGTGGATTCCCACACCAGCACGTCGACGTGGGCGCGGGCGCAGACCTCGGCGATCCCCGCCCCCATCTGGCCGGCACCGACCACACCCACGCGGGTGATCGACCCCTGGCCGGGGGCTACCTCGCGGGTGGTGCGCATGTGAGACACGTCCTTCTCGAACCGGGGGTCGGTCCGGGCGTGAGCCCGGGTGTGCGCCAGACGCACACCGGGGGCCGGGGCCGCCCCGAGGAGACGGCCGCGGCCCCCGGTGTGTTCATGTCGTGGTGCTCGCCGCCCTACGGGAGGGCGACCCGGGGGGTCAGTGGAACTGACCCTCCTCGGTGGAACCCTTCAGAGCCGCGGTGGACGTGTTGGGGTCGACCGTGGTGGCGATGC
>JBKBRA010000041.1:0-4686 GCA_046292305.1 Dietzia sp.
TGGACTCCATCTTCCGCACCCGCGGGTCGGGCATCTCCTCCGACATGGAGACCACGATCGTCCCGCAGCTCCTCGCCGAGATCGATGGTGTGGAGGACCTGCGCAACGTCATCGTGATCGGTGCCTCCAACCGGGAGGACATGATCGACCCGGCGATCCTGCGCCCCGGTCGCCTCGATCTCAAGATCCGCATCGACCGACCGGACGCCGGGGCCGCGGCCGACATCCTCGCCAAGTACATCACCCCCGACCTGCGCTTCGACCCGGACGAGGTCGGCGCGACGGACGGTGGGGACCACGTCCGGGGGCTCATCTCCCGGATCGTCGACCGGCTCTACACCCGGGACGAGTCCACGACCTACGTGCATCTGGTCTACGCGTCGGGCCGGCGGTCGTCCCTGTACCTCGCGGACCTGACCTCCGGAGCGATGCTGCGCAACATCGTCGACCGGGCCAAGAAGCTCGCGATCAAGGACATCGTCCACGGCACTGGACAGGGCCTGACCACCGACGACTTCCTCGACGCCGTGGACGCCGAGTTCGCGGAGAACACCGACCTGCCCAACACCTCGAACCCGCAGGAGTGGGCGCGCCTGACGGGCGTACGCGGCGAGCGCGTGGTCGAGGTCACCGTCCCGCACCGGGAGGACGACCGGTGACCCCGCCCGTTCAGATCGCGTCCGGTGAGATCATGCGCGGCCGGGTGATCGGGACCGAGATCGAGTTCGGCATAGTCGCGGTGGGCCGGCCACTGCTCAGCTCGGTGGTCACCTCGACCCAGGTGGTCAAGGCATACACCGACCCCGGCGCCGGGACGGCAGACGAGACCCGCTGGGACTACGGGTCCGAATCACCACTCCGCGATGCCCGCGGCTTCGACCTCGGCTCCGCCCGCGCCTACGACCCGAGCGAATTCGGGGTGACCAACCGGGTCCTGACCAACGGCGCCCGCTTCTACGTCGACCACGCCCACCCCGAGTACTCGGGACCCGAGGTCGACTCCCCGATCGACGCGGTGATCTGGGACAAGGCGGGGGAGAGGGTCATGCACCGGGCCGGCCGCGAGTCGTCCGCCGTCGAGGGGAACGCCGAGCTCAAGCTCTACAAGAACAACGTCGACGGTAAGGGCGCGTCCTACGGCGCCCACGAGAACTACCTCGTGCGTCGCGACGTCGACTTCGACGACCTGACGATGAGCCTGGCGCCGCATCTGCTCTCCCGCCAGGTGTACTGCGGAGCCGGACGAGTCGGCATCGGGCAGTCCGGCGAGGAGACCGGGTTCCAGATCTCTCAACGCGCCGACTACATCGAGGTCCTCACCGGCCTCGAGACCACCCTGCGCCGCGGGATCATCAACACCCGCGACGAGCCACACGCCCCGGATGAGACGTGGCGTCGACTCCACGTGATCATCGGCGACGCGAACATGTCCGAGCTGGCCACCTACCTCAAGATCGGCACCACCTGCCTCGTGCTCGACGCGATCGAGGAGGGGATCGACTTCGCCGACCTGGTCCCGGTCGACCCCGTCGAGGCCGTGCACACCATCAGCCACGACCCGAGCCTCACCGCCACCGTCGCACTGCCCGGCGGCCGGGAGCTCACGGGGATCGCCCTCCAGCGGGAGATCCTCACCCGCGTCTCGGCACTGATCGGGGACGGCACGGGGCGACCGGGATGGGCCGTCGAGGTACTGGCCGAGTGGCGGGAGATACTCGACTCGCTCGAGGAGAACCCCATGTCGTGCGCCGACCGCCTCGACTGGCCCGCCAAGCTGCGACTCCTGGAGGGGTTCCGGACGCGGGACTCGCTGGACTGGGACCACGCGCGACTCGCCCTCATCGACGTCCAGTACCACGACCTCGACCCGGACCGCGGACTCTACAACCGCCTGGTGACCAAGGGCGCCATGCGCAGGATGGTGACGGAGGATCAGGTGGAGGCCGCGGTCACGACCCCTCCCGAGTCCACGCGGGCCTGGGCCAGGGGGCGCTTCCTGGCCCAACTCGGCGACCGCGTCCACGCCGCGGGATGGGATCACGTCGTCGTCGTCGATTCCCGCGGCGATCATCGACACGTGGACCTGGCCGACCCGTACACGGGGACCCGCGCCCACTGCGACACCCAACCGGACTTCCTCAGCCCCGACGGCCCGCCGGTTCGCTGAGTATCCCGTCACACCCGCCCACCCCGACCACAGGAGCTCCACACCATGTCACAGATCCAGAAGAACGCCGGCGGTGCAGGCGGGTCGGACGATGAGGCAGGGCAGGTCGCCAAGGCGGCACAGACCTCGTCCTCCGACTCCCTCCTCGACGAGATCGACGACATCCTCGAGACCAACGCCGAGGAGTTCGTGAAGTCGTACGTCCAGAAGGGCGGGCAGTAGACAGCCATGATCCGTCGCATCGTCGGGATCGAGACGGAGTTCGGGATCACCAGCGTCGGGGGCGAGGGTTCCCGCTCGCTCGGGCCGGACGAGATCGCCCGGTACTTCTTCCGTCCCGTCGTGGAACGGTGGCGCAGCTCGAACGTGTTCCTCGAGAACGGGTCCCGCCTCTACCTGGACGTGGGTTCCCATCCCGAGTACGCGACCGCCGAGTGCGACGGACTGCGGCAGATCGTGGCCCACGACAGGGCGGGGGAGCGGATCATCGACGAGCTCGCGGTCCACGCCGAACAGTCCCTGGCCGCCGAGGGGATCGACGCCAAGGTCTACCTGTTCAAGAACAACACCGACACCGTCGGCAACTCGTACGGCTCCCACGAGAACTACCTGCTGGACCGCTCGACCCAGGTCAGGAGCATGGCCACCACGCTGCTGCCGTTCCTGGTGAGCCGGCAACTCATCTGCGGCGCCGGCAAGATCCTGCCCGGGACCCCGGCCGGTGTGGGCATCGCCGAGGACGAGGAGCCGACCTTCTGCTTCTCGCAGCGCGCCGAACACATGTGGGACGGCGTCTCCTCCGCCACCACCCGTTCGCGACCGCTCATCAACACCCGTGACGAGCCCCACGCGGACTCGACCCGGTTCCGGCGCATGCACGTGATCGTGGGCGACTCCAACATGATCGAGACCACCACGCTGCTCAAGGTGGCCAGCACCCGCCTGGTACTGGAACTCCTCGAGGCCGGTGTCGACCTGCGGCCGATGGCGATCGCCCATCCCGTCCGGGCGATCAGGGAGATCAGCCGCGACCTCACCGGTACCCGGCCGATCGGGCTCACCGACGGCACCACGATGTCCGCCCTCGAGATCCAGCGGGAGTTCCTCGCCGCCGTCCACCGCCATCTCGGGCGCGGCGGGTGGGAGCGGGACGACCGCCCCGACGTGGAGAAGTGCGTGGACCTGTGGGAGCGGGTCCTCGACGCGGTCGAATCCGGTGACCACGACTCGATCGCCGGCGACGTCGACTGGGCCGCCAAGTTACGTCTGATCCGACAGGTCCAGGCCAGGACCGGCGCCGACCTCGACCACCCCAGGCTCGCCCAGATAGATCTGACCTACCACGACATCCGACCGGGACGTGGGCTGCACTCGGTGCTCGAGCGTCGCGGCCTGGTCTCCAAGGTCGTGGACGATTCCGAGATCGAGCGGGCCCGGCACACCGCGCCGGAGACCACCCGCGCGGCACTGCGCGGTCGCTTCATCTCCGCCGCCACCGGAGCCGAGCGGGACTACACCGTGGACTGGGTGCACCTGAAGGTCGCCGACGGCACTCTGCCCACGGTCGCTCTCACGGACCCGTTCGCGGCCGAGGACCCGCGTGTCGACGACCTCATCGCCGCGCTCGGGCGATAGCGTTCCTGCCCGTGTCCACCTCCAAGTCGCAACGACTGGTCAACCTCGTCATCTGCCTGCGGTCGACCAGCGCCTACCTGTCCGCGGGCGAGATCCGCAGGATGGTCCAGGGGTACGACGACTGCGAGAACGAGGCGGCCTATCTGAGGATGTTCGAGCGGGACAAGCGGGAGCTGCGCGACGTGGGCGTGCCCCTCGAACAGGGAGCCTCGCTCGCTCCGGGATCTCCCGCCGGGTACCGGATCCCCGCCCAGGGCTACGAACTGCCGGAGATCACCCTCACCCCCGAACAGGCCGGCGTGTTGGCCGTGGCCTCCGAGGTCTGGCGCGAGGGGGAGCGGGCGGCGCGGGCCGACGGGGCACTGGCCAAGCTCACCGCCGCGGGGATCGACCCGGTGCACGACGCCGGCGCGACCGTGTCGGTGGAGGACCCGGCCGAACTCGCGGCGGCCGCGATCGTCGCGGAGGCGGTCGCGGAGAGCCGCCTCCTCACGTTCTCCCACACCCCGGCCGGAGCCACCGAGCCGAGCGCGCGGAGAATCGAGCCGTGGTGGACCGGTTCCCGGCACGGCAACTGGTACGTGGTCGGACACGACCTCGACCGCGGCGAACCCCGGACCTTCCGCCTGGTGCGCGTCTCGGACGTCCGGGTGGGCCAAACCCGACGGACGGTCCCGGTCCCGCGGACGACCGAGGTGTTGGCACTCCTCGACGACGCGATCTCCCGCCTGAACCCGGTGGTGGAGGCCACGGTGTGGGCGGCGGACGGCCACGCCGCCGAACTCCGGGCGATGGCCCGCGGCGCCGGGCCGGCGGACCGGTTCGGACGCACCGGTGCCGACCTGGAGGTGAGCGCCCCCCTGGGTGAGCTCTCGTCGATGATC
>JBKBRA010000041.1:4696-30650 GCA_046292305.1 Dietzia sp.
CTCACCGCCGCTGAGGAGGCCGTCCGATGAGCCCCCGTGCCGTTCCACTGGCGACGCTGCTCAGCGTGGTCCCGTACTTCCACACCCGGGGTGCTGTGCCGGTGGCCGAAGCCGCCCGGGACCTCGGCATGACGGAGAAGCAACTGCGGGACGCGCTCTGGCAGCTGTGGTCCTGCGGACTTCCCGGTTACGGACCGGGTGACCTCATCGACCTCGCATTCTCCTCCGAGGATCTCGACGACGCCGAGATGGTCGAGGTGACGTTCACCGCGGGGATCGACCGGCCCGTCCGGCTCACCGCCGCCGAGGCGGTCACCCTCGAGACCGGACTCGCGATCTTCCTCGATCATCCCGAGGTGGTCGACCAGACCGCCCTGCGCGATCTCCTGCAGACCCTCCGGACCGCAGCCGGTGTCGAGGCGAGAGCCGAGGACGACTCCCGCCCGGACACCACCACCCCGGACGCCGAGGTGGTCCGGACCGCGGTCCGCGATGGACTCGCCTTGCGGTTCGTCTACCACTCGGCCAGCTCGGACACCTCCACCACCCGCGTCGTCGACCCTGCGCGCCTCTCCGTCTCCGACGGCCACTCCTACGTTCACGGCGTGGACCGCGGGGCGGGCCAGTGGAGGACGTTCCGCACCGACAGGATGAGCGGCGTCGAGGAGGTCGGTCCGCGCAGGGCGCTCGGACCGGAACCCCAGGACGACGGCGAGGGGGGCGTCCTCCTGGAGCGGGCCGTAGTCCCCGCGGCCGCGGCGTGGTTCCTCGACGAGTTCGGGTTCCACGACGTCGTCCGGCGCCCGGACGGCGATCTGGACGTCTCGATCGCCTATCACGACCGTGCGTGGCTGCTCAGGTTCCTGCTCGGGCACGCCGACGTCGTCACTCCCTCGGACCCGGCGCTGGCCGCGGAGATCGCCGCCCGCGCCAGTGCGGGACTCTCGCTCTACTCGGCAGGCGAAGAACCGATATCGGAGACGTGAATTCGTGGTGAATCCGCTGGTCACCGCGTATTCACCAAGACACCGCCCCAACGCTTGTCGCCCGGGGTGCGTTAGCATGGGCATGTTGTCCCACAAACGGAGGTTGACATGGGTGCGTTGAGCATCTGGCACTGGCTCATCGTCCTCGCGGTGGTGCTGATTCTCTTCGGCTCCAAGAAGCTCCCCGACGCGGCCCGCGGGCTCGGACGATCGATGCGGATCTTCAAGTCGGAGATCAAGGAGATGCAGAACGACGACAAGCCGGTCGAGCCGGAGGCGCTCACGCAGGCCGGCCAGCCGAACGCCGCGCAGTACGTCCAGCCGCAGGCGCATCCCCAGCAGGCCCAGCCGCAAGCCCAGACCCAACCGCAGGCGCAGGGCTACCCGCAGGCCCCTCAGCAGCCGTACCAGCAGCCGGGCCAGCCCCAGCAGCCGTACCAGCAGCCCCACGGTCAGCAGCAGGCTCCCCAGCAGCCGTACCAGCAGCCGGGTCAGCCTCAGTCCCCCCAGCAACCGGGTCAGCCGCAACAGCACTTCGACCCCACCGCTCCCTACGACGGCGGCACCGGCCCCCAGCGGCAGTAGGCCACCTCACCGATGACTCAGACCGGACCGGAGAAGACCGGCGCCACCCCTCGGGGCGGCGCCGGTCGGTTGCTGTCCAAGCGCAAGCGCCGGCCCCGGAACCCCGACGGCACGATGCCGCTCATCGAGCACATCTACGAGTTGCGCACGAGGCTGCTCATCGCCATCGCCGCGATCGTGGTGACGTTGGGTTTCGGCTTCTGGTGGTACGGCAGCGGTTTCCTGGGCATCCCTTCGCTCGGCGAGATCCTCACCGGCCCGTACTGCGACATCCCACCCGGTGCCCGGCTCCAGCTGGGTGACTCGGGGGACCAGTGTCGACTCCTCGCCACCGGACCCTTCGAGCAGTTCATGCTCCGTCTGAAGGTGGCCGCGACCGCCGGGATCGTACTCGCCAGCCCGGTCTGGCTCTACCAGCTCTGGGCCTTCATCACTCCCGGTCTGCACAAGAACGAGAAGCGCTACGGGATCGCCTTCACGTTCCTCGCCGCTCTGCTGTTCATCGGCGGCGCGGTCCTTGCCTACATCGTGATCGTCTTCGCCCTCGAGTTCCTGCTCTCTATCGGCGACAACGTCCAGACCACGGCTCTGTCCGGCACGCAGTACTTCACCTTCCTCATCCAGCTCATCCTGATCTTCGGGGTGAGTTTCGAGATCCCGTTGCTCATCGCGATGCTCAACGTCGCCGGAGTGCTGAAGTACGAGGTCCTCGCCAGGTCCCGTCGGGGGATCATCATGGGCATCTTCGTCTTCGCCGCCGTCGCCTCGCCCGGGCAGGATCCGTTCTCGATGCTCGCGTTGGCCGGAGCGGTGTGCGTGTTGGTGGAGTTGTCCATCCAGTTCGCCCGCATCCACGACAAGCGCAAGGACAAGAAGCGCGAGGAGTGGCTCGAGGTCGACGACGAGTCCGCGTCACCGTTGGGTCCTGCTGACGGGGTCGACGGGTCCGGTGCGGTCCGGTCCACGGGCCCGCTGTCCACACCCGAACCACTCAGTGGTTCACGGCCCCTCCAGGCGCCGTCGGGTGGGGCGATGTATGACGACACGCTCTGACCCGCACGACTCGGCCACCCTGCTCGAGTCGTTCCTGCACACGGAGGGGTTCGACCCGGACCCCTTCCAACTGGAGTCCTTCACCGCACTCGACGCGGGTCGCAACCTGCTCGTCTCCGCGCCCACCGGGTCGGGCAAGACCCTCATCGGCGAGTACGCGGCCCACCGCGCGCTGGCCGGAGGCGGGAGGTGCTTCTACACCACGCCCGTCAAGGCGCTGAGCAATCAGAAGTTCAGGCAGTTCCGCCATCGGTTCGGGCCCGAGAACGTGGGTCTGCTCACCGGGGACCACTCCATAGACGCCGACGCCCCGGTGGTGGTGATGACCACCGAGGTCCTGCGCAACATGATCTATTCCGGGTCCTCCGCGCTCCACGATCTCGACTCCGTGGTCATGGACGAGATCCACTACCTGGGGGACCGGTCGCGGGGTGTGGTGTGGGAGGAGATCATCCTCACCCTCGATCCCGCGGTGCGACTGGTGGGCCTGTCGGCCACCCTGAGCAACACCGAGGAACTCGGGGACTGGATCAGCGAGATCCGGGGGGACACCGCAGTGGTGCTCTCGGATCACCGCCCCGTTCCCCTCGCACACATGCTCTACACGGACGGCGACCTGGTCCCTGTCCGTGCCGCGGCCGATCAACGCCGACGCAACCGCGGCGGATACCACGACGAGCGGGTCGCGGCACGTCCCCGGGCACAGTGGGCGAGGCGCCAGGACGTCATCGAGAAACTCGACGACGAACACCTGCTCCCCGCGATCTACTTCGTCTTCTCCCGGGCGGGGTGCGACGGGGCGGTCTCACAGATGCTGAGGGCCCGGTTGCGGCTGACCACGGGGGAGGAGTCCCGGCGTATCGCCTCCCACGTCGATGCCGCATGCGCACAGGTTCCCCGACACGACCTGGACGCACTGGACTTCAGTGCCTTCCGAGCCGGACTGGTCAGTGGCATCGCCGCCCATCACGCGGGGATGCTGCCGCTGTTCCGGACCATCGTGGAGGAGTTGTTCTCGGCCGGTCTGATCAAGATCGTGTTCGCCACCGAGACCCTCGCACTGGGCATCCACATGCCCGCCAGGGCGGTCGTGCTCGAGAAGACCACCAAGTTCAACGGCGACACCCACGCAATGCTCACCTCCGCGGAGTACTCGCAGATCACCGGCCGCGCGGGCAGGCGGGGCATCGACACCAAGGGCACAGCGGTGGTGTTGGACCAGCCGGATCTCGACCTGGATGCGCTCTCGGCGCTGGTGGACACCCCGCGTTTCCCGTTGCGCAGTGCGTTCACGCCCGACTACTCCATGGCCGTCAACCTCGTGGAGCAACTCGGCGTGGCGGAGGCCACCTCTCTGATCGGCAGGTCGTTCGCGCAGTTCCAGACCGACCGCACGTTGGTGTCCCGATCCCGGGCCGTGGAGCGTAGGACGGACGAAAGGGACCGGCTGCGGGCGGACCTGGAGGATGCCGGCGGGGACTCGCAGCTCGACGAGTACATGTCGCTCCGCGCGGATCTGAGCCGCCTGGAGCGGTCCACCGAGAAAGCGACCCGGGACGACCGGCTGGAGTCCGTGCGGGCGGCGATGCTCAAGCAGACCGCGGGTTCGGTCATCACCGTGGGCCGCAAACGATTCGGCATGGTCGCCACCGTGCTGCAGGTGCGCACCGACATCCCCGCCGACCCGGCGCTGTTGTGTCTGACAGACACCGGCTGGACCGGCTGGCTGCGGCAGCAGGACTTCGCGGCGCCACCCGTACCTGTCGGGAGGGTGGACCTGCCCCGAGGCCGACGCAAGCTCGACGGACGGGCCAAGCGCGCGCTGGTGCAGCGCATGGAGGGTCTCCGGGGTAAGGCCCGGGGCCGGATGAAGAACGCCGGCGGCAAGCCCGTGCGCAAGGACCCCCGTATCGCCTCGACCCGACGTGCCGTGCGCCAGCACCCCCTCCACGAGGATCCGCGGATCGACAAGCTGGCACGCCTCCACGAGCGCTGGGCCCGCGTGGCTGCGGACGTGGCCGCACTCACCGCGGAGGTGGACTCCGACTCCGACTCGCTGGCCCGCCGCTTCCGGAGGATCGTCGGGTTGCTCGAACACCTGGGGTACCTCGAGGAGCGCGACGGCGCGATCCGCGCCACCGACGCCGGCCGGTTACTCGCGGGCGTACACACGGAGCAGGACCTGTTCGTGGCCGAGTGCCTCCGACGCCGGGTGTGGGTCGGTCTCGACCCGGCGGGTCTGGCTGCGGTGATCACCTCCGTCGTGGCTCACCCCCGGAGTGACTCGGCGGTCCGCGAACCCTCGGACGAGATCCTTCGCGCCGCCCTGGTCGAGACCGAAGTCGTCGCAGCCGACGTCGCCGCGATCGAGAAGGCCCATCAACTGCCGTCGACCCCGGACCTCGACGCCGGGCTCTCACCGGTCCTGCACCACTGGGTGTCGGGTGGCGCGCTCTCCTCGATCCTCGCGGCCTCGTGGCAGGAGGGCGTGGAACTCACCGCCGGGGACTTCGTACGTTCGGCCCGGCTCGTGGTGGACGTACTGGCGCAGGTCGGGCAGGTCGCCGAGCCCGAGCTCGCGCGAACCGCACGGTCGGCCGTGGGTTCCCTGCGTCGCGGGGTCGTGCTCGACCACATGGCCTGACCCCTGTCGCCCAGTCGCGCCATCCATCCATCGCGAAGAGCGTTCCGCACACATCGCTCGAGAAGAGGGTGTGCGGAACGCTCTTATCGATGCCCGACGCAGCAGGTGCCCGGCGCAGCGGATGCCCGGCGCGGGAGATGCCCGGTGCAGCAGCTACAGAGGGCTGGTGACGGTTCTCAGGCCGGGTCGAGCACCGAGGTCGCCTTTTCCAGACGGCCAATGGCTCGCGCCTGTCCCGTGGCTTCACCGAGAGCGTGTAGCCGCTCACGGTCCACACGCCCTCGCCGGCCGTCGACATCGCCCTCGAACTCCAGCTCGAACCCGCGCCCCCGCAGCCGGACCACCCCGCGGGCGGCGGCGAGATAGTCGGCGGCCTCGAGAACCGCTTTCCGCTGCCGGGCGGCGAGACCCGACCCCTCGTCCTCGGCAGCCGCCACGATGCCGTCGAGGTCCCCGTACTCCCGCAGGAGGGACGCTGCGGTCTTGGTGCCGATCCCCGTGACGCCCGGCAGTCCGTCGGAGGCGTCACCCACCAGCACCGCGTAGTCCGCGTACGCACCGGCGTCCTCGCCCGCGGGGAGGTCGAACCGCTCGGCCACCACCTCGGGGGTGTAGGCCAGCCTCTTGCGCATCCCGGCACCCACGTAGACGACCGTGGTGCTCGCAGACGCCAGCTGGAACAGGTCGCGGTCGCCGGTCACCACCAGCACCTCGCGATCGCGAGCGGACAGTTCCGCAAGGACGTCGTCGGCTTCGGCGTCGGCCGCGGACGCCTGCGTGATGCCCGCCGCGGTGAGGATCTCCCGAATCGCACCGACCTGTGGGTGGAGTGAGTCGGGCGCGTCCTCCCCGCCGTCGTCACCGACACGGTGGGCTTTGTACGACGGCAACAACTCGACGCGCCAGCCGGGGCGCCACTCACGGTCCAGGGCCGCCACCAGTCCGGTGGGCGAATACTCCTCAACCAGCACCGACACCATGTCGCAGAACCCACGCACGGCGTTGGCCGAGGCGCCGTCGGGTCCGGTGATCTTCTCCGGCACCGAGTGGAACGCGCGGAACCACAGCCCGGCGCTGTCGAGAACCATGAGCGGGCCCTGGGACACCGTGCCTCCTCGGGTCGAGTGTGGGCCGGGATCGACCTGGCGTCAGGATAGTCGTCCCCGTGGGCGGGCGAAACGACCTGAATCCCCGACGACCTAGGGTGGAGTGATGAGCAGCGGCCCCTCGGACATCCACTCCCGACGAATGACGGCGATTCGTGATCGCGCCCGTGACCTCGGCATCGACCACGTGGTGGTGTACTCGGGTGAGGACATGTCCTACCTCACCGGCGAGCGCATGGACTCCCACGAGCGGCTCACAGCGATGGTCGTGCCCGTCAGCGACGGAGCGCCCCTCCTCGTGCTTCCCGCCCTCGAGCTCACCTACGACACCCGCCGGGCCGCCGACCGGGTGGGCGCCGAGATCCACCCCTGGTCGGACGGGACCGACGCCGTCCCACTCGTGGCGGGCACGGTGTCCGGGCGCATCGCCGTCTCGACCGCGATGCCCGCGCTCCACCTCCTCCCGCTCCAGATGGGCGTCGACGGCGAGGTGGTGCTGGCCTCGGACGTGATCGACCACGCGCGGGCCGTCAAGACCCCGCAGGAGGTCGACCAACTCGCCGAGGCCGCCCGGCGCATCGACGCGGTCCATGCGCGGATGGGGGAGTTCCTCGAGGTGGGTCGCACCGAGGCGCAGGTGGGTGCGCTCATCACCGCCGCCATCGAACGGGAGGGGCTCACCCACGCCGAGTTCGTGATCGTCGGTTCCGGACCCAACGGCGCCGACCCGCATCACGGTGTCTCCGACCGAGTTGTCGAGCGGGGGGACATCGTGGTGGTCGACATCGGGGGGCCGCTCGAGAGCGGCTATCACTCGGACTGCACCCGCACCTACTCGATGGGCACGCCTGACCCCGGGGTCGCCGAGGCGTACGCCGTGCTGGAGGAGGCTCAGCGTCTGGCCCGAGAGGCCGTGCGCCCCGGTGTCGCGATCGGCGAGGTCGATGCCGCGGCCCGCGGTCACCTCGCGGCCGCAGGGCTCGGCGAACTCTTCATCCACCGCACCGGACACGGGATCGGTCTGGGCCTGCACGAGCCGCCGTTCGTGGCCCCCGGAGCCGACACAGTGCTGGCGGAGGGCATGACGTTCTCCGTCGAGCCCGGGATCTACACGGCGGGCGGGTGGGGTGCCCGTCTCGAGGACATCGTCGCGGTGACCGCGGATGGCCGGCGCGATCTGAACACCGGCGAGAGGGGCCTGAGGATCCTCTAGCCGGCGCCGGACCCGGTGAACATCTTGGCGGAGCCCAGAACGCGGTCCACCTCGATCGCCACCACGACGCGCTCGGGGTTCGGCTTCGGTTCGCGGTAGCGCAGCCCGTATCGGCGCTCGCCCTCGCGGATCGAGGCCTCGTCGGTGAGCAGCCGCGCCGGCCCCTCGAAGGTCAGCCAGCGACCCCGGTCGACGTGGGAGACCGCCGCCCGCCCACCGCGCGCCGCGTTGCGCGCCTTCTGCGAACCCCGGCGGGTGATCACGCGTGCCAGGCCAGCCTCGGAGTCGATGGTGAAGCCCACCGCGACCACGTGCGGTGAGCCGTCGCGGCGGAGCGTGGTCAGCGAGCCGAGGTGGTACTCGGCGAGGAACTCATGCGCGTCGGGGGAGAGGTCAGCCAGAGTGCGGGACATAGCAGCGAGCCTGCCACAGCGAGCCGACGCGGACCGCGGCGACGTGCGTGGGACAATTCCCTCATGTCCACCCCCGCAACCCCCTCACCACGGCCCGTATCGGGTGGCGAGGTCGTCGTGATCTTCGGTGGCCGGAGCGAGATCGGCCTGGCCGTCGCCCAGCGCCTCGCAGACGGGCGCACGGTCGTCCTGGCCACACGCCCCGGTCGCGACATCTCCGATCTTGCGGCCCCTCTCGTGGCGGCCGGGGCGGTCGCCGTCGAGACCCTGGACTTCGACGCCGACGACCTCGACTCGCACGCCCGGGTCGTAGAGGACGTCGAGTCACGAATCGGTGAGATCTCGATCGCCGTCCTGGCGTTCGGGATCCTCGGCGACCAGGAGGTGGCCGAACGGGACGCGGCGGCCGCGGCCCGGATCCTGCACACCGACTTCGTGGCACAGGCGGCCCTGCTCACCGTTCTGGCGGAACGGATGAAACCCCGGGGGCGCGGGGTGCTGGTGGCGTTCTCCTCGGTCGCCGGTCAACGGGTCAGGCGGGCGAACTACGTCTACGGCTCCGCCAAGGCCGGCCTCGATGGTTTCGCATCGGGGATGGCCGACGCCCTCCACGGCACGGGCGTGACGGTGGTGATCCCACGGCCGGGGTTCGTGATCGGTCGGATGACCGAGGGCATGGACCCCGCCCCGTTCTCCTCGACCCCCGACCAGGTGGCCGACGCGGTGGTCGGGCGCGTGCGGTCCCGACGGGCCGGGGTCGTGTGGGTCCCGTGGCAGCTCCGGGTGATGTTCGCCGTGGCCCGGCTCGTGCCGCAGCCGGTGTGGCGACGGATGCCGCGGTGAACGCCCCCGCCGCGGAGGACCGGCCCGAGTGACCGCCCGGTTCGTCGGCGTGGGACCCGGCGCCGCGGATCTGCTCACCGTCCGCGCCTCCAGGCTCATCGCCCACTGCGGGACCTGCCTGTTCGAGGGGCACCCCGCGACCCGCGAGGTGCTGGCCCTCTCCCCACCGGCGGCCCGCATGATCGACACGGCGGGGATGGCCCTCCCGGACGTCATCGCGGAGATCCGCTCCGCGCGCGAGCGGGGAGACCGGGTGGTGCGGCTCCTCCCGGGGGATCCGGCGTCGCACCCGGGGGTGGAGGAGGAAACACGCGCCCTCGACGCCGAGGGGATCGGGTGGCAGATCGTCCCCGGGGTGCCCGTGTTCGCCGCGGCAGCCGCCGCACTCGGGGTCGAGCTCTCCGCACCACACGGACCGAGATCGGTGTTCATCACGCGGGTCGACGACCCGTCTGACCCGCTCCCGTCGGGGGACGGCCCGGCGTCACCCGACCTCTCCGACCTCTCCGACCTCACCGTCGTCTTTCACGTAAGAGCCTCGCAGCTGGCGGAGCTGATCAGGGAGCTCATCCCGGCCTACGGACCCGACTGCCCCGCCGGGATCGTGGAATCGGCAGGCCGCGAGGGTGAGGTCACGGCCATCGGAACCCTTGCCGACATCACCGGCCGCATGGTGGGCACCGATCTCTCGACGGACGTGGTGGTGGTCGTCGGACAGGTCCTCGGTCACCGGAGGGAGGTCGACGGACCCGGGATCAGCCGCGAATCCGCCCTGGCGTCGAGCCGGTCGCCCGAGACCACCCCTGAGCCGGCGTCTCCGGTTGTCGTGCCGACCACAGCGCGGATCTCGCCAACCCGGACCACACCAGCTCGGACCACACCAGTCCGGACCCCCGCGGCCGCACCGGGCCGGATCCTCGTGCTTGGCGGGACCGGCGAGGCCCGCCGACTCGCCGACCTCATGGTCGCGGCAGGGCTCGATGTGGTGACCTCCCTCGCCGGGAAGGTGTCCCGGCCGCGGTTGCCCCGCGGAGAGGTGCGGATCGGGGGTTTCGGCGGGGCCGAGGGCCTGGTCAACTGGGTCCGCGAGCACGACGTGAGCGCCGTGATCGATGCCACCGACCCGTTCGCCGCCGCGATCTCGGCCTCCGCGATCAGGACAGCCCACGAGACCGGTGTACCCCTGCTCCGGGTGCATCGCCCGCCGTGGGCTCCGGAGGACGGGGACGACTGGATCCGCGTCTCCGACACGGACGCCGCCGCACAGCTGGTCCGGCAGCGTTTCCGCCGCCCCATGCTCACGGTGGGACGACAGGGCCCGACCGCCTTCGCCGGCGACACCCGGGGGTCCTATCTGATCCGGTGCGCCGATCCGCCACCCGGACCGCTCCCGCACCGCTATCTGCTGGTGCTGGACCGGGGCCCGTTCGGAGTCGAGTCCGAGCGGACCATCATGTCCCGACACCGGATCGACGTCCTGGTCACCCGCAACAGTGGCGGGCAGGCATCGGTCGCCAAGCTGCGCGCCGCGCGCGATCTCCGGATCCCGATCGTGATGGTGGACCGACCGGCCGATCCACACCCCACCGGAGGCGGGTCCGGCGACACCGGACCCCTCGTCCACCCCGAGCACCCGGTCGACACCGAGCACCTGGTCGACACCGTTCGCTCTGTGGACGATGCAGCCCGGTGGCTGGTCCGGCGCTTCGGCTCACGCTGAGCCGGTCGCCCAGGTTGACGAGGCGTCGAAGACCATCCCCATCGGCGCGAGCACCCGGACCACCTGTTCGGCCATGCCCTCGGTGAGCCCGTGGAGGCCGATCACCCGGTCCGCGGAGACCGTGCTCGGGCGTTCGACGGCTCCCAGGAACTCGGCCAGCCGCGCCGGGATGATCCCGTGAGGGACCACCGCGAGCAGGCTCACCAGTCCGTCGTCGGTGTCGACCCACCCGACGCGAGGCACCTCTACCGACGTAGTAGCACGTGCGGGACGGCCTCGGGGGGAGTCGGACGGGTGTGCCCAGGGAGCGACGACGACGAGGCGGCGCACCGCCTCCCGATCGGTCGTCCCCGACACCGCCTCCGTGCTCCGGAGCAGTTCCGCGGTCATGTCGGCGAGGACTCTCGGGGCGTCGGCTGTCGCCACCTCGATCCCCACCTCGTGCCCGGAGACGTGGACCCGGACGGCCCCGTCGGTCCCCCCGCCGACCAGCGCCAGATCCGGGGAGTGGGCGAGGACGTCCCCGGATCCGTCGTCGAGGCCCACGAGCAGCGCCCTACGTGGCACGGGCACCCCGGCCCGCCCGAGCAGCTCGGTGCACAGCCGCTCGGGCAGGTCAGCCAGGTCGTGGTGTCCGTCGAGACGCCCGGCCATGGGCGAGGCGATGATGTGGGGGAGACGGTCGTCTCCGACGCGCGGCGGCAGTCCCGCCGCCACGAGTTCGGACCGGTCCAGCGGCTCGCCGTCGGCGCGCCGGACCAGGACGCCGCCCTTCGGGGCGAGCCCGAGGTCTCCGCCGTGCTCGGCGGCCACTGCCGCCAGGGTCGTCCAGTCCGCAGGGTCCAGTCGACCACCCGGGAAGCGGGCGACGGCGTCGGGGGGAGAGTCGGTCATGGGTTCCCAGCTTAGGCGCGGGGCAGGTGGGGGCCGGACGTCGGTGGGACGACTCAGGGATACTCGGGGCCATGACCGCACTGCTGGCCACCGGAGGCCGTGTCCTCACCCCCGCCTCACGTGATGCCACAGCGCTGGCCCACGAGAACGGGCTGATCGTGTGGGCCGGCTCCGACGCGCCGGGACCGGCACTGTTCCCCGACGCCGAGCGCCTCGATCTCGAGGGGGACTGGGTCTCACCGGCGTTCGTCGAGTGCCTCTCCACGGGACTGGACGTCGGCGCGTCGGCCGGCAACGGCGTGGTCCCCGCCGTCTTGCCCGGCCCGCACCCGCTCGACGCCGCGGGCGATCGGATCCGAGCGGGGGAGCGGGTCGTGTTCGACGCTCACGAGGACCCCGCGCGGGTCGCGGGTGAACTCACGCGTCTGGCCGACGAACTCGGTGGCCCCGCGGTGGCGCGGTGCACCCCCGTGGTCATCGGTGTGGAAGGGCGCATCGACGACGCGACACTCGCGGCCCTCGCGGCGGTCGGCACGGTCCTCCTGCTCCGGCCCCTCGTGGACGACCTCGACGGAGTCGACCTGGTCAGGATCGCCGGCTCCGGGGTCGCACTCGCCGCGTCCACCCGGGTCGATGACTCGGTACGGCCGTGGGACACCCTGCGGGCGCTCACCTCTGTGCCCGGCGGACGGGGTCTGTCGCCGCGGGCCGCGTTCACCGCCCTCACCCGGGGGGCCAGCCGCGCCGCCGGGGCACGTGACGGGACGGCCGGGACGCTCACCCCCGGTGCGGCGGCGACCTACGCCCGGTGGCGGACCGGTGAGCTCGCGGTGGTCGCGGCCGACGACGCCGTCCAGCGCTGGTCCACCGATCCGAGGTCCGGTGTCCCGCCGATGCCGGACCTCTCGGGCCCGGACCCCGAACTGAGGGGGCTGGCCGTGGACGGCCGGGCCACGGTGCTCCCGCGGTGATCCCTGTCCTGACCCGGGTGGTGGGGGCGGCCGCGGCCGGGGCGCTACTGGCCGTCTCGTTCCCTCCGGTCGGCCTGTGGTGGGCGGCGCTCCCAGCGTTCGCCCTCCTCGTCGTCGTCCTGTCCCCACTCCGGGGACCCGCGCCCCGGGCGCGCACGGGCGCCCTCCTCGGTCTGGTCGCCGGACTGGTGTTCTTCCTCCTGCTGGTCCCGTGGGTGGGCCTGTACGTGGGCGCGTACGCCGCATGGGCGCTCGCGCTGTTCGAAGCGCTGTACCTGGCGGCGTTCGGAGCCGGGGCCGTGCTGATCCTCCGGGCCGGGCTCGCGCCCGGGCGGCGTCCCGGCCTGCGGGCGGTGGGCGCGGCGCTCGGGGTGGCCGGGTGGTGGTCGGTGTGGGAGTGGGTCCGATCCTCGTGGCCGTGGGGTGGCTTCCCGTGGGGCCGGTTGGCGTTCGGCCAGGCCGACGGCCCACTGCTACCGCTGGCATCTCTCGGCGGCACCCCTCTGCTCGGGTTCGCGGTCGCGGCCACGGGCGCCGCGACCGGACTCGCGCTCCTGCTGTTCGCGCGCCGGCGTCAGCCTCTGCGCGCTGCCACCGGACTCCTGGGGATCCCGCTGGTCACCGTGGGACTCGTCGCCGTCGGTTCGGCCGACGACGCGAGCGAGGCCCCGGGGGAGATGGCCGACGTCGCCGTCATCCAGGGCAACGTCCCCCGACTCGGGTTGGACTTCAACGCCCAGCGCCGGGCGGTCCTCGAGAACCATCTGCGGGTGACCGCAGAGCTCGCCGACGACGTCGAGGCCGGCACGGTGGACCCACCGGACCTGGTGCTGTGGCCGGAGAACGCATCCGACATCTCGCCGCTGGCCGACGAGCGCGCCGGTGCCCAGATCACCGCCCTGTCCCGGCGCCTGGAAGCCCCGATCCTCGTCGGCACCGTCCTGCGGGTGGGTGACGGCCCCGAAGCCACAAATTCGTACCTGGTCTGGGACGGCCGCTCGTCCGACCCCGTGGTCGACCGCCACGACAAGAAGTACATCCAGCCGTTCGGCGAGTGGTTGCCCCTACGCGGGCCTCTGGAAGCCCTGTTCCCGATCGCGCGGACCGCGGGGCACTTCGTCCCCGGAGACGGCACCGGTTTGGTCACCGCGGCAGGAATCGACCTCGGCGTGGCCATCTGCTTCGAGATCGGGTTCGACGCCGCGGCCCGGGAGCCGATCGCCCGCGGGGCACAGATCCTCACCGTGCCCACCAACAACGCCACCTTCGGTCGATCCCCGATGACCTACCAGCAACTCGCCATGTCGAGGGTCCGGGCCGTGGAGCACCGTGTGCCCGTCATCATCGCCGCCACCAGCGGGGTCAGCGCGGTGATCGGCCCCGATGGTCGCGTGCGCCAGGAGACCGGGATCTTCGAACCCGCGACGCTGGTGGCACAGGTCGAGTTGGGGGCCGCCGGTACGATGGCAACCCGACTGGGCGGCATCCCGCAGTTGGTGAGCTGTCTCATCGGACTCGTCGGCCTGGCATGGGCGTTGATCCGCACCCGGCAGCGGCCCGCGACCGACCACGAGGAGACGTAAGTGAGCGATCCGACGACGCCGGAGACCGGCGGACCGTCCGCACGGACCCTGGTGATCATCCCGACGTACGACGAGCGGGAGAACCTGCCGGGCGTCGTGGAGCGACTACTCGCGACATCTCCCGATGTGTCGGTCCTCATCGCGGACGACAACAGTCCCGATGGCACGGGGGAGGTCGCCGACCGGCTCGCCGCGGCAGACGTGCGGCGGCGGATCAACGTCCTGCACCGCGGGGGCAAGCAGGGCCTCGGGGCCGCCTACATCGCCGGTTTCCGCTGGGGACTGGAGCGCGGCTACACCATTCTGGTGGAGATGGATGCCGACGGCAGCCACCCGCCCGAGCGGCTGCCCGTGATGCTCGCGGCCGTCGACGCGGGTGCCGACCTGGCGATCGGATCCCGCTATGTGCCGGGCGGAGGTGTCGTCAACTGGCCGTGGCGACGCCACGTCATCTCCCGAGGTGGCAACGTCTACTCGCGGATCATGTTGGGTGTGGGCATCAAGGACATCACCGCCGGTTACCGCGCCTACCGGAGTGAGTCACTGGCCCGCCTCGATCTGGACGCCATCGAGTCGAAGGGCTACTGCTTCCAGATCGACATGACCTGGCGACTGTTGAACAACGGTGGCACGGTCGTCGAGGTGCCCATCACCTTCACCGAGCGCACCGTCGGGCAGTCCAAGATGAGCGAGTCGATCTTCCGTGAGGCCGCCGTCAACGTGGCCCGCTGGGGCTGGGAGAAGCGGCGCCGCCAGCTGGAATCGCTCGTCCGGCGCTGACCCGGCGCACCCCGGACGCAGAACGCCCCGTCCCCGTGACGGGGCGTCGTCGCTGTTGCGACCAGAAGCTCAGCGTGCGCCGGCGCGCCGACGCTTCTTGAGCAGGTCCATCCGCTCCTTGAGCAGCTCCTCGAGATCCTCGAGCGAGCGACGCTCGAGCAGCATGTCCCAGTGGGTGCGCGGCGGCTTGCCCTTCTTGACCTCGACCGCCGGACCGTCGATGAGCTGGCCCTCCTGGCCGTTCTTACACATCCAGGCACCGGGGATCTCGGCGTCGTCCGCGAACGGGACCTCGTACACCTCGCCGTTCTCCGTCTGGTACTTGGCCATCCGGCGGGGCGCGAGATCGGTGTCCCGGTCGGTCTCGTAGCTCACCGCACCGAGGCGGCTGCCTCTGAGGACTCGATCTGCCATGCGAACTCCTTCTGCCGTGTTCGTCCGTCTGTCTCGGTTTCTCGACACGACGCTGCCTGTAGTGCCTGATGTTGTAACGCCAGGTGACCCCCTAAATGTTCCCACGCGAGAAGGGCGGCAGGCCAGTCGGGGATCATCTCGGTACCCTGACCTCCGTGGACACCGACGCCCCCGCCGAGCAACCCCCGCCACGGCGGGGCGAGGCCTCGTGTGCGTGGTGCGGGCGTCCGGTGGACGAGGGCAGCACGGGACGACGACGCCGGTACTGCCGCCGCTCGTGCCGCCAGCGCGCCTACGAACAGCGGCAGTCACTGCGCGTCCGCGAGCTGCCGGAGGGGACGGTGGTGCTCTCGGAGGCCGAGTCCACCGACCTCATGGACCGGATGTTCCAGCTCCGCTGCGCGTGCGAGGACCTGCACACCGCGATCCTGGAGGGAGAGGACGCCGCCGAACTGGCCAGGATGTCCGACGAACTGGTGGCCGCGGCCCGACGTGCCGAGCGACTGAGGTGACCGGTGGTTGAGGTGACCAGTGGCTGAGGTATCCCTCCACTGAGTGGTGTCGGACGCCTACCGTTGTCGCCAGACAACCGAGCGAGGAGAGACCCCGTGAGCGACCACATCGCCGACACCCACGACGTCATCCGCGTCCAGGGGGCGCGGGAGAACAACCTGAAGTCGATCAGCGTCGACCTGCCCAAACGTCGGCTCACCGCCTTCACCGGGGTGTCCGGTTCCGGTAAGAGCTCCCTGGTCTTCGCGACTATCGCCGCCGAGTCCCAGCGGATGATCAACGAGACCTACAGTGCGTTCCTGCAGGGCTTCATGCCCACCCTCGCTCGTCCCGATGTGGACCTTCTCGACGGCCTCACCACGGCCATCGTCGTGGACCAGGAGCGGATGGGTTCCGATCCCCGCTCGACGGTCGGCACCGCCACCGACACCGGAGCACTGCTGCGCATCCTGTTCAGCCGGTTGGCGGAGCCGCACATCGGCGGCCCCAAGGCGTATTCCTTCAACGTCGCCTCCGCCAGCGGGGTGGGCACGCTCAAGAAGGCCGACGGCAGCCGGCAGAAGGCGGAGTTCTCCATCACCGGCGGGATGTGCGTCCGTTGCGAGGGTCGTGGCTCGGTGTCCGACTTCGACATCGACGCCCTCGTCGACCGCTCCAGGTCGCTCGCGGACGGGGCCATCACGGTGCCCGGGTACTCGATGGACGGGTGGTACGGGCGCATCTACGCGGGGTCCGGCTTCTTCGACATGGACAAGCCCGTCGCGGAGTTCACCGATCAGGAGATGCACGACCTGCTCCGCCGGGATCCGGTCAAGATCAAGGCCGACGGGATCAACGTGACCTTCGAGGGGCTGATCCCGAAGATCCAGAAGTCCATGTTGGCCAAGGACGTCGAGGCGATGCAGCCCCACATCCGGGCGTTCGTCGAGCGCGCGGTGGTGTTCACCACCTGCCCCGACTGTGAGGGCACGAGACTCAACGAGGGCGCTAGGGCATCGCGGATCGGCGAGGTGAACATCGCGGACGTCTCGGTCATGCAGATCATCGACCTGGCCGAATGGCTGCGCGGGCTCGACGCCCCCGCGGTCGCGCCGCTGCTGGCCGCACTGCAGCACACCCTCGACTCCTTCGTCGAGATCGGGCTGGGCTACCTGTCGCTGGACCGGCCCGCCGGCACGCTCTCCGGCGGTGAGTCGCAGCGCGTCAAGATGATCCGACATCTGGGGTCGGCGCTGACGGACGTGACCTATGTGTTCGACGAGCCGTCCATCGGACTGCACCCGCACGACATCCAGCGGATGAACGACCTGCTGCTGCGGCTGCGCGACAAGGGCAACACCGTACTGGTGGTCGAGCACAAGCCGGAGATCATCGCGATCGCGGACCACGTGGTGGACCTCGGACCCGGCGCCGGTTCCACAGGTGGCGAGATCTGCTACGAAGGGTCGGTCACCGGGCTCCGGGAGAGCGACACCGTCACCGGTCGCCACCTCGACGACCGGGCGACTCTCAAGGACGAGGTCCGGCAGGCGACCGGCCACCTCGAGGTGCGGGGCGCGACCGCCCACAACGTGCGTGACGTGGACGTCGACATCCCGCTGGGCGTGTTGTGCGTGGTGACCGGCGTGGCGGGCTCCGGGAAGAGCTCGCTCATCCACGGGTCGGTCTCCCCGCGCCCCGGGGTGGTGGCGATCGACCAGGCCGCCATCCGGGGCTCCCGCCGCAGCAACCCCGCCACGTACACCGGGCTGCTCGAACCCATCCGGAAGGCGTTCGCCAAGGCCAACGGCGTCAAGCCCGCGCTGTTCAGCCCCAACTCCGAGGGCGCGTGCCCCACCTGCAAGGGGGCGGGCGTGATCTACAGCGACCTCGGCCTGATGGCCGGGGTCGCCACGACGTGTGACGACTGCGAGGGCAGGCGGTTCCAGGCCGAGGTACTGGAGTACAGGCTGGGGGAGCGCAACATCGGTGAGGTGCTAGCGATGTCGGTGGCCACGGCCGAGGAGTTCTTCCGCGAGGGACCGGCGCGGATCCCGGCCGCGCACAAGATCCTGCTCCGGCTCCGCGACGTCGGGCTGGGATATGTCCGGTTGGGGCAGCCGTTGACCACGTTGTCGGGAGGGGAGCGGCAGCGTCTGAAGCTGGCCGCGCAGATGGCGGACAAGGCCGAGGTCTACGTTCTCGACGAACCGACCACCGGCCTGCATCTGGCCGATGTCCAGAACCTGCTGCGAATGCTCGACCGGCTCGTCGACTCGGGCAGGTCCGTCATCGTCATCGAACACCACCAGGCGGTCATGGCCCACGCGGACTGGATCATCGACCTCGGACCCGGGGCCGGCCACGGCGGTGGCCGCGTCGTGTTCGAGGGCACGCCCACTGAACTCGTCGCCGACCGATCCACGCTCACCGGTGAACACCTGGCGGAGTACGTCGCGCACTAGGGTCGTGACCATGCCCACCAACCGGTACCCCGAGATCGCGTTCGGTCCCGCCGTCCGTGCGCGGCAGGATGCAGTGGGCGTCACCCGGCCATCGGAGACCGGCGATTTCGCCCTCGAGAGCACGGACGCCGCGATGATCCGACGGGCCGACCACTTCCTCCTCTCGACCGTCACCGAGTCGGGGTGGCCGTACGTCCAGCACCGTGGCGGGCCTGCGGGATTCGTTCACGTCCCGACGCCGACGTCGCTCGCGTGGGTCGAGTTCCGCGGCAACCGCCAGTACGTCTCGACGGGCAACGTGGACCACGACGGACGCGTCTGCCTGCTCTTCGTGGACTACCCCACCCGGACCCGGCTCAAGGTGTTCGGTCACGCTCGGGCCGTCGAGCCTGAGCAGGACCCGGACTTGGTCCAGCGCCTCCGGACCATGGGGGACAAGACCTATGCCGGGTACGTGGAGCGGGCGATCGTCGTGGATCTCGTGGCCTCCGACGCCAACTGCAGCAAGCACATCACGCCCCGGTGGGATCGTGCGTACATCGATGACCTCACAGAGGTCTACCGCCGGCAGATCGACGAGCTACGCGATGGATGAGACATGAGCAACTTCGACATCAAGCGCGAACGCAGGGATCTCTACGACGGACGGGTCGGCAGGTTCGACGTGGTCGAGGTTCCCCCGATGCGGTTCCTCATGGCCGACGGGCGCGGGGACCCCAATACCTCCGAGGACTACCGCAGGGTGCTCGAGGCCCTGTACACGACCTCCTATGCGGTGCGGGCGATGGCCAAGGCCGAACTCGGTCGGGTGCACACCGTCGGCCCCCTCGAGGGTCTCTGGTACGCCGAGGACCTCGGGGTGTTCACCGCGCGGGACAAGGACGCCTGGAGGTGGACCATGATGATCTGGCAGCCGGAGTGGGTCACCGCGGACATGACGGCCTCCGCCGTGGAGAAGGTGACGACGACGAAGCCGGCCGTCGCGGTCGACCGGATCCGGTGCGAGGAGTTCAGCGAGGGCCCGGCCGTCCAGACCCTGCACGTGGGCCCGTACGACGCGGAGGGACCGACCATCGCGCGGATGCACGAGGAGATCATCCCCGGCCACGGCCTGATCGCCTCCGGAGTTCATCACGAGATCTATCTCTCGGACGCCCGGAAGACCGACCCCGCACGGCTGCGGACGATCATGCGTCAACCCGTGGCGCGGGCGGCGGGGCAGGAGACGGCAGGGTAGTGGCCGGATGCGGGTAGAAAGGTCTCATGTCCGCTCCCGACGGGTTCCCCGATGCCTCATCAGATGACGCGAGCAGGTTCGTCCGGGCCTCCGGGCTCGTCGTGGACCAGGTGACCGCCACGACCCTCAGAGGCCATGCGGACCTGGACGGAGACCACCTCACGGCGTGGGGGACCGTCCACGGCGGCGTCTACGCCAGCATCGTCGAGTCCGCGGGTGGCGCCGGCGCCGGGTTCGCCGTGGCCGACCGCGGACAGGTCGCGGTAGGTGTCCACAACGGCACCGACTTCCTGCGGGCGTCAACCGGCGGGCGGGTGGAGGTGAGCGCGGAAGCGCTGTTCCAGGGGCGCAGCCAGCAGCTGTGGGACGTGGTGATCAGCCAGTCCGAGAGCGGCAAAATTCTCGCGCGGGGCCAGCTCAGGCTGCAGAACGTGCCGCGACCGGATCCAGCGCCACGCGCGTAGCCACTCAGGGGGTGTCCGCGCGCCCCAGAGCCGAGACGACGCTCCGCGCTAGTCGACGCAGCTCGATCATGTCCTCCGGCGGCAGATCGAGCTTCTCCAGCAGTGCGCACTGGATTCGACCGGCCTCCTCGCGGAGTTCGTGTCCCGCGTCGGTCAGCGCGACGGTCACGCTGCGGGCATCCCTGCCCTCCCTACTACGGGAGACCAGCCCGGCGGCCTCCATCCGGGAGATCAGAGGCGACAGCGTGCCGGAGTCCAGGAGCATCCGCTCTCCCAGTTGTCGGATCGTCAGGCCGTCCTCCTCCCACAGCGCGAGCATCACCAGATACTGGGGGTAGGTGAGCCCGGCTGCGGCCAACGCCTCCCGGTAAGCCGCGGTCGACGCCCTGGACGCGGCGTAGAGAGCAAAGCAGACCTGCTGGTCAAGGCGGAGATCGGCGTTCATTCGCTTATTGTCTCGCACATTTTGATTGCGCACAATTGAGTTGTGCGCAATACTTTCGCCATGGAGCACACCACAGGCGATCGACCAGTCGGACGCACCGGCACCCCGACGACACGACGACCCGGCCGAGCGGGCGAGGCGATCCGCCACGTGGGTCGGTGGGCCCTCGGCGCCGCTCTGCTCGGCGCCGGCGTGGGGCACCTGACCACCATGCGTCAGGAGTTCCAGGCCCAGGTCCCCACCTGGGTTCCGTTGGACCCGGATTTCGTGGTTCTGGCCTCCGGGGTCGTGGAGATCGGCCTGGGCGCCGCCCTGATCCTGGCGCCGACGCGGTTCCGGCCCGCGGTCGGGTGGATCACCGCCGGCTTCTTCGTGGCGATCTTCCCCGGCAACATCTCGCAGTACGTGACCGGCACCGCCGCCTTCGGGCTGGACACCGACCGTGCCCGCCTCATCCGCCTGTTCTTCCAACCGCTCCTGGTGGCGTGGGCACTGTGGTCCACGGGCGCGTGGAGAGTATGGCGGAGCCGGCGCCACTGACCGCCGCCGGTTCACCCCCGTGTGATCTGGGTGATCTGGGTGATCAGGGCGAACTGGGTGACCCGGGTGACGTCACGGTGAGGCGGGGGAGAAGAACCGCCAGATCTCACCCGGCGCGTCGTAGCGGGCCCCGCCGTCACGGCCCCACCTACCGGACAGGGTGGGGAAGGAGTGGCCGACCCGGTCCACCATCACCAGACGCACCGGATCCGGACCCTCCCAGTTGATCGTCTCGGCGTCCCCGTCCCGACTGGCCGGCGGGTTCGTCCCGCCGTCTGCGACCCCGTTGTGCTGGGCGAACCACGCCGCGCCGTCCACGGCGGACAGCACGTCGCCCCGGGATTCCGCGAAGGGACCCGATCCCACGCGGACCTCACCACCGTCGATCGGGTTGATCGAGTCCTCTCGACCCTGGACGAACATGATCGGAACCGGATCACCATCGACCGCGCAGTTCAGGTTCTCCGGGGTCGGCGGGTTGGCGGCCACCGCGGCGACCCCGTCGACGAGGTCCGGTGCCTCGAGAGCGAGCCGCATGGCCATGTGCCCACCGGCGGAGAAACCCACCGCGTAGACGGGCCCGTCCGTCCCGAGCGAATCGACAACTTCGCGCATGAGCCCCACGTCGTCGAGGTCCTCCTCCTTGGCGGGCCAATCACCCTCCAGCCGACACTCGTTCCAGTTGTTCTCGTGGCCGTCTACGTAGACGATCGCGAATCCCTCCTCGTCGGCCAACTGCTCCAGGTCGGGGCCTATCCCGTTGCGGATCCCCGAGCCGGTGTCCCCGGTCCCGTGGATGACGAGCAGCACGGGCGCCGAGGGGTCCTCCGCCGCCGGGGGGCGGTAGACCGTCCAGGTCCGGGTCAGGTCGTCGAGCGTCGTGGAATCGCTGGCGAGGTGGCCGGAGTCGGTGGCGCGATCGGCGGCTGGCGGCGACGGGGTGACGGACGAGGTCGCGCAGGCGCCAGTGGAGAACACGAGTGCAAGTGCGGCAAGGGCGAGAGAGGGCCGGCGAGGAGTCGACGTGGGCATACACCGAGTCTGCGTGAGGACCGACCCGCGGCGCCATCGCGGCGGGTCAGCCCGCGCCACTCTCGTAGGGACGAGTCCGGAAGCCGGACAGGTGACCACGGATGGACTAGTCTCCGCCCCATGCAGATTGACGAGTACCGGAATCACGACGCACTCGGCCTCGCTCATCTGGTCAGAACCGGGGAGGTGACGGCCGGCGAACTTCTCGACGTCGCGACACGGCACGCGGACGCTGTGAACCCTCGCCTCAACGCCATCGTCCGCCGGATGGACGCCCGGGCCCGCGAACGGGTCACGGGGCCTCTCGACGGCCCCTTCGCCGGCGTTCCCTTCCTCATCAAGGATCTGGGCCAGGACTACCGGGGCGTGCCGACCAGCGGCGGCTCGCGGCCCCTGTCCCACGTCCCGGCGGCTGCGCATTCGACAGTGGTACAACGCTGGCTCGACTCGGGCCTCGTCATCTTCGGCAAGACCAACACCCCGGAGTTCGGCGCGAAGGGCATCACCGAACCGGACCTCTTCGGTCCCGCCCGCAACCCGTGGGACACCAGCAGGACGCCCGGCGGTTCCTCGGGAGGGTCAGCCGCGGCGGTCGCGGCCGGTGTCGTTCCCGTGGCCGGGGCCAGCGACGGCGGCGGCTCCATCCGCATCCCGGCCGCCTGCTGCGGCCTGGTCGGGCTCAAACCGGGCCGCGGCCTGGTCCCCATGGGGCCGTCTGTCGGCGAGGCGATGCACGGTGCGGCGACGAACGGCGTGATCTCGCGCTCCGTCCGCGACTCCGCGGCGATGCTCGATGTGTTGGCGGGCGGGGAGCCGAGCGGACCCTACCTTCCCGGGGTGCCCACCGAGAGCTTCCTCTCCCAGGTCGGACAGGATCCGGGACGGCTGCGGATCGGCGTGTGCACCGCATCCTCGATCAACTCCGAGCCCCATCCGGAGGCGTTGGCATCGGTGGAGGCGGCCGCGCGGATGCTGTCGGACCTCGGTCATGACGTGGAGGTGCTCACAGAGCAACCGGTCGACGACCTGGCGCTGGCCCGCGATTTCCTCGCCTCCTGGTTCGTGGTCCTGGCGTGGCAGGTCGACGACGCCAAGCGCCGCACCGGGTGCCGGGACGGCGACTTCGAACTCGACACGCAGATCATGGCGGCCCTGGGCCGAGCGCACAGCAGCGTCGAGTACGTCGACACGGTGATGCGTCGTCACGAGCACGTGCGGAGGTTGTCGGCCTACTTCGACGGTTTCGACCTCCTGGTCACGCCCACGCTGGCCGATCTTCCTCCGCATATCGGCGCGCTGGACACCCCGCGACTCGCTCACCGCGCGGCGACAGCGCTCCTCAAGACCCGGACAGCCGGCCTGCTGCGACATTCGGGGCTCGTGGAATCGATGATCGACAACAACCTCAGCTGGATCCCGTACACCCAGTTGGCCAATCTCACCGGTCGGCCAGCGCTCTCGCTGCCTCTGCACCGGACCCCAGAGGGCGTGCCCATGGGGGTGCAGTTCATCTCACAACTCGGGGGTGAGTCCAAACTCCTGCGCCTTGCTGGCCAACTCGAGCAGGCGGCGCCGTGGGATCACCGGCGGGCTCCGGATCCGGCTTCGACAGGACGGACGCAACACCAAGTCTGATCGGCCCCGGCGGGATATGCGCAGGCAGGAAAGAGAGGCTACTTCCGCAACGTCACAGTGACGAATTAAGGCGGGGCCGGGGAGCCTTGAGGGTTCTGGCGACGTCGGCCCGCCGGAAGCCCGCTGCGCTCCTCGGTTGCGTTCCGGGCCCTCCTTCCCGCCGGGGCCACGCGGTCAAGTGTGGGGAAACTGCAGTCTGGTGGGGATTGTCTTCGCAGCGACAACGGGGGCTGGCCGCTCCCTGTGCGGATTGGGGCCCATACGTGAGAAGAGGTCCTCGGGCAGCCACGTACTCAGTGGGACGAGGCCCGTCGGCCCACTCGGCTCGTCGGCCGCCGCATAAAGAAGTCCACGCTGTGTCATCGTCGTCCGATCAGACGGGATGGCCGAGCAATATTGGGCGAAGGGTTCTCCCAGCCATGTCCACCACGCCGGCCGGGGCGGCAGACCGGTCCAGCCTTCGCGGTAGCTCACCGGGTTAGTTCTCCACTCGGTTTCGGCGTCCCCGCACAGCGATCGGCCGGACCAGATGTGGCCGGTCGTGAGCTCCGCGGATGCGTAAAAGGCTGGGAGATCATCCGCAATTCTGACGAAGAGCGCACGCAGTGCTTCGCGCCACGCCAACTCGCGGATAGGGTCGGCCAGAAACGTCAGAGACATCGACCAGAATTCGTTCGGGTGCTGGTCACCGGGGCCGGCGCTGAGCGCTCCATCGGTGCAGATACCAGATCCGGAGGTGAACAGGAGCGATGTTGCATCTCTCCACGCGTTGATGAAGCCGTCCGCCCCGGTTTGGGCGAGCTTCCCTTGGAGCGGCTCGTACTCACCGAACCGGCGCGGCAGTGCCTCCGGGAGAATTCCCTGAGCCGCACCGATGAAGGTCGACGCGGCATCGGGTACCAGTTCCTCGCGCAAGCAGTACCAGGCGACATCAACGGTGGCGACACGCTCCCTGCGAGCGGGCCTATGAATCTCACGGGAATGTGACCGTGTCCAGACGTCGTCGGTTTGTAAGTCGACGACTGCGCCATCAGTTGCCCGTGCAAGTCGTCGCGCGAACCGCACCGCGTGGGGGATCTCGGACGCCGCGGAGCCCTCAACGAGAACCGAGTACAAGTACTTCGGGCCGAGGAGCACGGCAGCGACTTCGCTCGGGATGTCTTCCGGCTCGGCGAGGTCTGGACCGTCGACAGTGAACGAGTAGCGTCGCCGTATGCCTCGCACAACGGTCAATGATTGATCCCCACTCACGTCGATTGCTAGCCCATTGCGCTGTGCGATCAACTCATCCAACTCCTCAGCCGATGCAAGACGATTCGCGTAGACGGCCAAGTCGTAGGACATGGGAACATGCTTCCACGCGCGAGTACAGGCTGGCGACGTTCGAGCCGACTGGTCGTGTCCTCGTCCCGCCATCCTACTCAAGCGCCGATAATCTACATTATGTAAAGCAGAGACGGCTCGATCTTCGCTCCCCACACTGCTCACGGTGTGGGCATACCAGGTTTGACTGTCGGCTATCTGACCCAGCACTCGCGAGCGTCTATGGCGATCGCCCCTCCCCGGCCGTCGGGTGGGTGACATCGCCCGCAGGATAAGGTGCGGAAAGGGCGAGAGCACTCTGGTGGATCGCATCTCTAGCTGCACTAACTTTCGCGCTGTGGTTATGGACGTCGTGGACTAGGTCGGATATTTCGATAGGATGCGCGTAAATCAATGAGAGCGACGGCGATTACGAGTGCACTGACCGCATATTGGACGTACTCGGATCCTGGCCCATCATTGGTCTCGGACTTCTGCTGACGGCACCGCCTGCAGTCGCAGTATTCGCCCGCCGCAGGTGGGTCTCCTGAACGGCCGTGACCGTACTTGCGGGCCTATCGATTATCGGCCTATCCACTATCGACGGTCTCTGGGGGTCACTGATCTACGCCGTACCCCTGATGGCCGCCGGCATCGTGACTGCGGCCATGGATTAACACGGCCCATCTGGGCGATCACTGCCAGACGCGTAGTCGCCACGATTGACCGGTGTGGCTGGCCACTCTCGGATGCTTGGCGGAACGGACTACTCCCCTTCAACCCGATATCTAGCAGCACCCCAGACACCCAGCGGCGTGACGGCCATCAGGGCCAGCAGCACGCGGGAAAGCGCCATGAACACCGAGTCCAAAACCCCAAGAGCTGCACTCTGCCCCGGAATATCAGCATCATCCCCAGCGGCCCGACCGCCGCCCACTTTGCCTGACCCCCGGAACACCCCGGGGGGCTGCCCTCGGCGTCGCGGGCAAGGGGCCCTATCCCAGAGAACCCGGGTTCTGGGGCTTATTGTCTGTCCACATTGCGGGGCCAGCTGATCCATTCGAGGGGTCCTTGCTCGTGGTCTTCAGCGCGGTGGCAGTTCAGCGTGGGGACCACGGATCTTCAAACTCACTGTTG
>JBKBRA010000042.1:0-27451 GCA_046292305.1 Dietzia sp.
CGCCGACGCCGGGGTCCCGATGTCCCGGATCGAGGGCTTCGCCGTCCCCGTGCTCCTCGAACGCGCGAACGCGGCCGACCTCGCCCGGGCGTCACATCCGGTGCTGCCGGACGGGCCGGCGCTCGACACGCTCGCCGACAGGGTCGAGTCCGCGCTGGATCACCGTGGGATCGACCCGGACGTCGTCGCCTGGGACGCCTGGCGCGACCGCGCCGGTGGGTGGATCGTGCGGACCTCATGGCCCGCCGGCCTGTCCGACGACGCATCGGCGACCTGGTCGTTCGTGCTCGACTCCCACGGCGGGTCGACCCGCGCGCTCGACGACGAGGCCCAACGCATCCTCGACCCGTCCCGCGCCACCGCCCTGCGCACCGTCTCGTCTCCTCCCCCGCTCCCACCCGGCCCTCCACCGATCCGCGCCGTGCCCACCCCCGGGCGACCCGCGCGGAGGGAGTCCGAGCCCACGCCGGTGACGCGGACGGAGACCCCGACCGAGACCTCCCCCGAGACCTCCCCCGAGTCCGCACCGCCCGCCGCGGTGGGCTCCGTCGACGACCATTTCCTGCAGCACCCGCCGGCCGAACCCGAGCGCCGCGCCACCCGCCGGCATCCCACCATGCCCTCGTGGGAGGACGTCCTGCTCGGTGTCCGCGGTAAGGACGACTGAGTTCACTCATGGGCCATCACGTCGCGACCTTCTGGTACCTGGGCACCGACGACCCGTCCGCACCGATCAGGTCCGGCCACCCCTCGGACCCCGGATTCGCCCGGCGTCTGCTCTCCCGGCTCTACCCGACCGTCACCGTCGCCTCGCTGGGGATGTTCCCCCTCAACCGTTCGGCCTCGACCGGCCCCGGGGAGATCTACGTGGGGTCGTACCCCGGGCTGACGGTCCTCCAGACCCAGCTCGAGGAGCCCGTACTACCGTCAGCGACCGACGACATGTGGCTGCGCCTCGTCGAAGCCCCCACGGTCCTGCTGTTCTCGCACGACCCCGACGTCGGGATCAGCGGGTTCGCACGCTGGGAATCGGGCCGGCTCGTCCGCTCGTTCGCCGGGGCCGACGACCGGATCGTTGAGGACGAGGGCATGCCCCTGCCGTTCGAACGGCCGTACTGGGCGGGTGAGTTCCCGCTGGAGGGAGCCGATGACACCCCGCTCGCACTGCCCTTCTCGCCGTCGTCGTTGCTCCACGCCGCCCACCGCGACTGGCTGGGGTTCGACCTCTCCCCGGGCGGGCTCGATGTCCCGGTGCACGGGTTCGCCACTGACGGCCGCCGCGAGGTCCGCCAGCGCACCGCGCCCACGGGCGCCGCGGTCCACGTCGTGGGTTCTCCCGGTCGCGCCGAACTCCACGCCGCCAACCGACGCGACGCCGGCACCGCGAGTAGGGGCGGGAGCCCGTCCTCCCCCTATGTCGACGACGACTACGAGCGGGCGCCACTCGTCCCCGTGGTGGCGCGGGCCTCCTCACCCGTTGCGGGAACCGTCCGCAGGGTCGCCGGGTTGGTGGGCGACACCGTGCGGCGTGCCGGCGGTGCGATAACCCGCCGTCTCTCGAACCGGCGGTAGTCGGCGCGGCCCCGGTCAGCCGCGCGACCGCTCGTAGAACGCCACCGCCGCGGCGGTGGCCACGTTGAGCGAGTCCGTCCACTCCGTCATGGGGATCGTGGCCCGGACGTCGCACGCCCGCATCGCGTGTTCGGTGAGACCGGGTCCCTCCGCCCCCAGGACGAAGGCCACCTTGTCCGCGTCGACGGCCCGGGACAGGGGCACATCTGCCGAGGGGGTCAGTGCCACGGTGCGGAAGCCACGCGTCTTCAGATCCTCGAGGGAGTGGTGCCAGGTGGTCGGGGTCCCCGGCAGGTGCGCGAACGGCAGCCGCAGGACATGCCCCATCGACACGCGCACCACCCGCCGGTAGAGCGGGTCGCCGGTGGAGGCTCCGAAGAGCACCCCGTCCACACCGAGCGCCGCACAGTTGCGGAAGATCGCGCCGAGGTTCTCCGGGTCGTTGACACCCTCGAGCACCACGAGGGTGCGGGCGCCGTCCACGACGCCACCGACCTCGAGCGGCGCCGGCCGATCGGCCGCGGCGAGGATGTCGCGGCTCGACCGGAAACCGATCACCTCGCTGAGCACGTCCTTGGTGGTGCGCAGGTACACGGCGCCGGTGGCCCGCGCGTCGGCGTCCCAGCCCTCGGCGGTGGCCTCGCGCCGAAGCTGCTGCAGTCGCGCGTCGGTCCCGAGCAGGACGTGTGGGCGGAACCGCGACAGGAGCATCCGGCCCACCACGTAGGTCCCCTCCGCGATCACCAGGCCCCTTCCGCCCGGCAGGTCGGGACGGCGGTCGGAGTGGTTGAGGTCGCGCAGATCGTCCATCCGGGGATCGGCGGGATCGGAGACGTCGACGACGAGCACGGCCGGCCCCCGGTCAGGCCAGCAGGTCGGTGATCGGCCCGATCGCGAAGAACACGAGGAACGCCACCGCGACCACCCACAGCAGCGGGTGCACGGACCGGGCCCTACCGGTGGCGGTGGCCATCACGACCCAGGCCACGAAACCGATGCCGATGCCGTTGGCGATCGAGTAGGTGAACGGCATGGTGACGATCGTGAGGAAGGCCGGCAGCGCGATCGCGAAGCGGGTGAAGTCGATGTTGACGATCTGCGACATCATGAGCGCGCCGACCACCACGAGAGCTGGGGCCGCCGCCTCGACGGGGACGACTTCGTAGAGAGGGGTGAAGAACATGGCGATGAGGAAGAGGCCACCGGTGACGATGTTCGCCAGGCCGGTGCGGGCGCCCTCGGCGATACCGGTCGCCGACTCCAGGAAGACGGTGTTGGACGACGACGAGGTGAAGCCACCCGCGACGGCGCCGACACCTTCGACCACGAGCGCGGTCTTCATGTTGGGCAGGTTGCCCTTCTCGTCCATGAGCCCGGCTTCCTTGCCCAGTCCCGTGAAGGTGCCCATGGCGTCGAAGAAGTTGGCGAGCAGAAGGGTGAAGACGAACAGGCTGGCCGCCAGTGGGCCGATGCGGACGAACGCGCCGAAGAGGTCCACCTGCCCGATGAGGGACAGGTTGGGCAGCCCGCCGAGCGTCTCGGGGATCCCGGGGACGGCGAGGTTCCATCCGGTCGGCGAGGGCTCTCCGTCGACGTACGACGGGCCCGCGTTCGCGACGGCTTCGACGATGATGGCCACGACGGTGGTGACCACGATGCCGATGAAGATCCCGCCGCGCACCTGACGGGACACGAGCACACCGCACAGCAGGAGCCCGAACGCGAACACCGCGGTGGGCCACGACGCGATCGACCCCTCGATCCCGAGGCCCACGGGCACCGTGGTGCCCGCGGCGTCGGGGAGACGCCGCACGAACCCGGAGTCGACGAAGCCGACCATGGCGATGAACAGGCCGATGCCCACCGCGATCGCGGCCTTGAGGTCCGAGGGGATGGCATCGAAGACGGCCTTGCGGAAGCCGCTCACCGCCAGGATGACGATGATGATGCCCTCGATGACGATCAGACCCATCGCCTCGGCCCAGGTCACCTGCCTGGCGATGGTCACCGCGACGAGTGAGTTGATGCCCAGGCCGGTGGCGAACGCGAACGGGTAGCGGGCGATGGCGCCGAAGGCGACCGTCATCACGCCGGCGGTGAACGCGGTGACCGCGGCGATCTCGACGATCGACAGCTGATTGCCCTCGACGTCGACACCCGAACCGAGGATCAACGGGTTGAGCACGATGATGTAGGCCATCGCGAAGAAGCTGACCAACCCACCGCGCACCTCGCGGGACACCGTCGAACCGCGCTCGCTGATCTTGAAGTACCGGTCGATCGCCCCGATCCGGACTGGGGACTGCGATGGGGCCCCGGCGCTCTGCGACATCTGGAGACCTTCCTGGCGGTGGGTGAGGAACCGTCATAGAGTAACCGGCCCCCCGCCTGCGGTAGCGTCGCGGTCATGACGGAGAAGCCGACGGAACCTCAGGTGCCGAGGATCCCGGCCTACCTGCTGGATCCGCGGCCCGTCGTCCTCATCGGGACCCTCGCGTGGACGATCGCGCTACTGGCCGCGATGCTCGTGGACGAGGTCGACATGCGCGCGGTCATCCTCTGCGCGGTGGGCGTGGGCGTGGGTGCGATCGGCACGCTCGTGTACGCCCTCCAGCGGCGTGCCGTCCTGCGCGGCAGCGCGGGCGCACAGACCGGCCTCGACTTCGACCGCGGCTGAACGGTCGGCGCGGTCAGGCCTCGTCGGATCCGTTCGCCTGACCGGTCTCCCCTACCTCGTCGTCCTGCTCGGTGGCCCCCCTCGCACGGGCTGCGGAGGCCGCCAGTTGCTGCGGGAGCACCACCACGTCCACGGCGGCGTCGTCGTACGCCTCGGCCACCGGGGCCGTGGACTCCGTGGCCAGCTGCACCTCGCTGTGGGCACCGCAGCCGTACTGGAGGTGCACCACCTGCCCGTCGGCGGAGTATTCGTTAGCGCACACACCGAACATCGTCCCCAGCGACCCGGAGACGGGCACCAGGAAACCGCAGGAGCCGCAGTGGTGCTTGGCCCCACGCGCGATCTCGGTGTCGGGGCCACGGTCGGCGGCCCAACGGGCGGCTGCGGCCGATCGACCCTCTCGACTCAGGTGCCGGGGCCTGCCGAGTCCCACGGGTCCGGCGACCTCGTCGAATCCCTCGTCCCCGGTGAGGAGCTGACCGGGGACCAGACGCTCGTCGTCCTCCGCCGGGGGCAGTAGGTCGCCCGCGCCCAGATCCCCAGGCCGGATCCTCTTCTCCCACGGCACCCACTCCGGGGCCACCACGGCGTCGGGGCCGGGCAGGAGCGAGATCTCGTCGACCGTCAACTCACCGCCGGGGACCAGTGCGAGCACACAGGCCCAGTACCACCCCCGGTACCCGGCGAGGTCCGAGGCGAACCGGTGTGTGGTGGTGAAGGGCGCCTCGACGACGGTCCCGCGATGCTCTCCCACGCCGTCGGCCGCGAACTCCTCGACAGCGGCACGCGCCACGTCGACGCCCGAGGCCAGTCGCTCGCGCAGAACCTCGTCGAAGCCCGACGCCTGATCGGTGCTCACGGGGTCCGCCTCCTGATCCGTGCCTACCTCGGTGTTCACCCAACCCATTATGCGCATCATCGCGACGACGTCGCGGTCCGGCCCGTCGTACGGCATCCTTTAAGCATGCGCAGCGTCTTCGGCACCCTCGGCACACTCGCCGTCTCCCTCACTCTCGTCGGCGCCGTCGCGGCGTGTTCCGCCCCCGGTTCCGAGGATGCCGGTGGCCCCACGGCCCCCGGCGCCTCTCTGGCGTCGTCGAGCATGCCCACCGGTTCGGGTTCCGGTTCCGGTTCCGGTGACATGCCCGGCGGGCAGGTCCCGGTCGGCCCGTCCGAGCCCCGGCCCGTGCGCGGTTCGGTCGAGGTCGTCCGGACCCTGGAGCACGACCCCCGGTTGTTCACCCAGGGGCTGCAGGTGGTGGGCGACGAGATCTACGAGTCGACAGGCGGCCTGGGCAGCTCGGAGGTGCAGCGCCGCCCTCTCGCCGGCGGACCGCCCACCGTGTCCGTGCCGATGGCGAACGACGAGTTCGGCGAGGGCCTGGCCGTCACCCCGGACACCCTCTGGACCCTGACCTGGCGGAACGGGGTCGCCCACAACCGTGACCCGCAGACCCTCGAGATCCGCTCCCTGGTGCCGTACGCGGGCGAGGGGTGGGGCCTGTGTTACGACGGCGCACGGTTGATCATGAGCAACGGCTCCGACAAGCTGACCTTCCGCGACCCCGTCACGTTCGAGCCCACCGGTACGGTCTCCGTGACCTCCGGCGGCACGCCGGTCACACAGCTCAACGAACTCGAGTGCGCGGACGGCACGGTCCTGGCCAACGTCTGGATGACCGACGAGGTCGTCCGCATCGACCCCGCCTCCGGCGCGGTCACCACCATCTACGACGCCTCCGCCCTCCAGCAGCCCCGGCCGGCCGATCGGGAAGCGGTCCTCAACGGGATCGCCGCCCTCCCGGGTTCGGAGAATGTGCTGCTCACCGGAAAGCTGTGGACGTCGCTCTACGAGGTGCGCCTCATTGGCTGACCGCTCCCCCGGGCCGGCACGCCGGGCCGCGGCCACCGCGGGCCGGGGTGTCCGGCGGGTCTTCCACGCCGACGGGGCGGACCGCTCGGGGCTCTCGCAGCTCAGCTACGTCACCGTCGCCAATTTCGCGTGCGACGCGATCCTCGCCGTCGCCCTCGCCAACACACTGTTCTTCTCCGCCGCCACCGCCGAGTCGCGCAGCAACGTCGCCCTCTACCTCCTCGTGACGGTGGCGCCGTTCGCGCTGATCGCCCCCGTGATCGGCCCGGCCCTGGACCGCCTGCGCAGAGGGCGGCGCCTCACCGTGTCGCTGACCTTCACTCTGCGGGCGGTGCTCGCGGTGATCCTCGCGCTCAACTTCGACTCCTGGCTGCTGTACCCCCTCGCGCTCGGGATGCTCGTGTTGTCCAAGACTTTCGGCGTGGTCAAGGCGTCGATCACCCCGCACGTCCTGCCGCCGACCCTCGACCTGGTCAGGACCAACTCCCGATTGACCGTGCTCGGCCACGTCGGTGGGTCACTGGTCGCCGGGGCCCTGGCCGGGGCCGTGTCGTGGGTGTGGGGCTCCGACGCCGCCCTGTGGTTGCTCGCCGCGGTCGCGCTCGTGACGGCGTATATCGCGATGACCATCCCCGCGCACGCCGAGGCCTCCCTCGACGAGGAGTCCGCGACGCTGCGCATGGACCGGGGCCGTCCGCTCGCCAGCGGGCTCAAAGCCGTTCTCACGCGGCCCCTGGGGCGACAGGTCCTGGCCAACCTGTGGGCCGTGTCCATGGTCCGTTTCATGACCGGTTTCCTCACCCTGTTCCTGGCGTTCGTGGCCAGGGCCCAGGAGAACGCCACGGCGGCGGAACAGGCCGGGATGCTCGCGATCGCGGGCGTGGCCGGCGGCCTCGGCACATTCGCGGGCAACGCCGTGGGCGCACGCCTGCCGCTGGGTCGACCGGGTCGGATCACCACGACCGCGGCGGGGGCCGCGCTGTCGGCGGCGGTGGTCGCGGCGTTCTTCGGCAACATCTGGGCTGCGGCCCCCCTCGCGCTCGTCGCGGCGGTGTGCAGCGCGCTCGGCAAGGTGGCGCTCGACGCATCGATCCAGACGGACATCCCGGACTCCGCGCGATCATCCGCATTCGGCCGATCCGAGACTGCCCTGCAGCTGGCGTGGGTCGCGGGCGGCGCACTCGGGGTCCTGCTCCCGCCGGACTTCCGCATCGGTTTCTCCGTGATCGCGGCCATCGGCGCCCTGTTGTTCGCCCAGTCACTCCTGACCGCGCGCGGGTCCACCCTGGTGCCGGGGCTCGGTGGCAACCGGCCGAGGTTCCCGGGCGGGCCACGTGACCCCCGTGCGTTCGGCGCGCGCCTGCTCGGCAGAATGGAGGAGTGAGCTCTCACAGTGATGCCCCCTCGTCCGGCCCCCGCGTCCGTCCAGTCACCTGGGCGATCCTGGCGTGGGTGATCATCATGGTCGCCGCGATCGTGGGTGCGTGGCAGGGCTCGGCCTCCCGTCACGGGGCGGTGCCGGCGATCACCGTCGCCACCGACCAAGACAACGTCAAGGTGCTCCCGTTCGCGGCGACGGACCTCGACGGGACCAGCTACACCAATCCGGTGGGCGAGTTCACCGTCCGGGGTGAGCACACCCTCACCGTCCGGCTTCCCGTGGAACTCCGCCGCGCCACACTCGACGTCTACGAGGTCCGGTCGGACGGGTTCCGCGAATACACGGTCGAGCCCGGTGGACCCGGCGAGTTGCTCATCCCCGTCGCGCTCGCTGACGAGGGCCGGATCGAGGGCCTGGCGCTCCGCGCGGTCGCGATCGTCTACGCGGCCGACGGGTCGGAGACGATCCTCAGCGGTGAGTGGTCAGTCGGCGTCGACTACGAGGACTGACGCGGCCGGTCAGGCGTCCAGCTCGCGGGCGACAGCCCGGAGCACCGATGCCACGCGCCCTGACACCTTGTGGTCGGGACGGTGGCCGCGCCGCAACTCGGGCTGGACGGTCGTCTCGAGCACCTTGATCATGTCCTCGACCATCCCGTGCAGCTCATCGGGTGAGTGCTTGGGGCCGCCACGGGGGGCACGATCCTGCACGAGGGTGGGCTCCTCGTGGACCACCACACGCAGTGCCTGTGGGCCACGCCGACCGGAGACCATGTCGAACTCCACGCGCTGACGGGGCCGGAGTGTGTCCACCCCGTCCGGGAGGGCGTCGGACCGGACGTAGACGTCCTCCCCGCCCTCATGGGACAGAAAGCCGAAACCCTTCTCCGCGTCGTACCACTTGACCCTGCCACTGGGCACCGCGAACCACCTCTCCACCCCGACGCGCACACGCGCGATCGGCAACCACCACGAATCACTCGAGACTACCCTCGTCGAGGCGTTGATCCGGCGCCCCCGGCGGGCCGGTAGCCTCCCCGTGTGACCTCAGACGCTCGACGACCAGCCGACGACCCCGACCCCTGGGCGCCCCACGCGGCCGAGCCCGCCCCGAACCGACCCCGACGCCGCGGCCTGTTCGTCGTGGCGCTGATCATCTTCGCCGTCGGGGTGGTGTTCACCATTCTCGCGGCGCTCACCCCGTTCGTCCTCGACCGGGATGCACCCACCCTCCTCTACCTGGGTGCGATGGTCTTCACCCCGGTCGGCTTCCTCCTGGGACTCCTGTACGCGATCCTGGGCTCGCGGCCGCCCAAGGTGTGACGGATCGCACCATTCAGCGAACGTCCAGGTAACAAGCCGATAACGCCGCCTCCGGCCTTGCCGCGTGACCTGGTTTTATCTCAGAATGGTGACGATCCGGCATCAAGCCGCTACTGTTCGGGTCAGACTCGTCAGCGAGTTGGCATCGGACGTACCACCGAACCCCGCCCTGCGGACGATGCGACATTGACCGTTACCGGGCGGGGACGGGGGACCCGATCAGGGCCCACCACGGGCCGGCGACCACATGTCGCCTTGGGGTCAAGCCGCCACAGGCGGCCGGGCGCACTCGTCCGAACCCGACAGCTCACCTCGTAGGCACAGAGTGAAAAGGACTGACGCGTATATGACCTCGACCACCGGACGCCACCGCGCCGCCACCCCCGCTTCCGCGCCCAAGACGGCGGTGAAGGTCGTCCTCGCGGGCACCGCCTTCTCCGCCGCCGGGCTCGCCCTCGCGCCGGCCGCCAACGCTGCCCCCGACTCCGACTGGGACCGACTGGCCCAGTGTGAGGCCGGCGGTAACTGGGCCATCAACACCGGCAACGGCTACCACGGCGGCCTGCAGTTCGCGCCGAGCACCTGGGCGGCCTACGGCGGTACGCAGTACGCGCCGACCGCCAACCAGGCCACCCGCGAGCAGCAGATCGCGATCGCCGAGAGGACCCTCGCCGGACAGGGCTGGGGAGCGTGGCCCGCCTGCTCCGCCAAGCTCGGTCTGAACTCGGCGCCGACCCCGCGTGACCTGTCCAACCCGGCTCCGGCGCCCGCCCCGGTCGCCCCGGCCGCGCCTGCCGCCCCGGAGGCCGTCTCGGCCGCCGACCACGTCGCGACGCTCTCCGCGTTCGCCGAGGGTCGTGGCGTGGTGCTGCCGATCACGGACGGTTACCAGGCCAACAAGGACCTCGTCGACGCCGCCTACGCGGACAACCAGACGGCAGTGGACGGCTTCTTCGCCACCTACCTGGCCAACTGACACCGGTCGACCCGGCCACGAGAACGGGCCGCCACCCCCTGCGGGGAGTGGCGGCCCGTTCTCGTGTCACGGCGTCTGTCGTGTCACGGCGTCTATCGGGTTACGGCGTCTGTCGTGTCACGGCGTCTATCGGGTTACGGCGTCTGTCGAGTCACGGCATCTGCCGGGTGCCGCATCTGTCGGGTCACGGCGTCCCGGTGCTCAGTGGGACCGGACGCTCTTGTTGACCACCGTCTCCGGGTGGACGTAGTTCACGCGCTCCTGCGGCAACGGGAAGATCTCCTGCCCGAAGGGGGACAGTCCCCCCGCCACGAGCGCAGCTAGTTCGGTCACCGGGTGCTCGCCGAACGAGTCGTCGGGCCATCCCGGGTTGTCGTAGGTCAGTTTCTTGGCAGCCACGTGGTCAGTCTCTCACCTCGAGCCCGATCCGTCAGCAACCGGGTCGGATCCCACCGCCGCCGCTACTCGTCGCCCGCCGGATCTCACTAGGCTGGAGCGGATATGTCGACCTCGCGCGCCACGCCCCGACACCCCACCAGCGGTGAACCCGACTTCCCCGCCTGGTTGGCCAGCCTGTCCGACGACACCCTGGTCCGTCTGTGCGAGCTGCGCGCGGACGTGGCCTCCCCTCCCCCGGCCTCTCTCGGCGTGCTCGCCTCCCGGTTGCGGTTGCCGGCGTCGACCGCGCGCGCGGTCGGCACCCTGACGTGGCCGGAACTGCTGGTACTGGCCACCGCTGCCGCGCTCGGCGCCGATTCCGGGCCGGTCCCACTCGGCGCGGTGTCGGGGCGTCTCGGTGTCGACGACGACGAGCCCGCATTCGGTGCGGCCGTGGACACCCTCCGCGATCTCGCACTGTTCTGGGGCGACCCGGTCCACGCCCGGATCGTTCCGGTCACCGGCGCCGCGGTCCACGCCGCGCCCGTCGCGGCCCCCCATCCCGGAGAGCCCGTCGGAGCCGATCTCGACACCGCGTGGAGTGGTCTGTCCGAACGGGCGCTGGGCGTCCTCGGGGCCGTCGCCCGCGGCCGCACGCCTGTCGGCGCCCTCGGGTCCGGCGCGTCAGAGAGCGTCCGCGCGGCGGCCACCGAACTGGTCGAGGCCGGGCTCGCCGAGGTCACCGGAACCACTGACGGCGAGGTGGTCGTACCCCGCGCCCATGCTCTGGACCGGGCCCGGCACGGAGCCCGGCCGAACGGCTCGTCCCTGCTCGACGTCCCAGCCTGGTCGGCGCCCGGTGCGGCGACCCGCGGGTCCGCGGGCACCGGGACCACGACCGGCGGGACCGCCGCGGACAGGGCGGACGCCTCCGGAGGCGTGGCCGCCCTCGACCTGCTCCACCGGTGCGACGCGCTCCTCGCGGCGCTGTCCCTCCACCCGGCCGCCACCCTCAAGGCCGGCGGAGTGGGGGTCCGGGAACTCCGTCGTGTCGCCAGGGTCGCCGGCGTCGACGAACACGAACTCCCCCTGTTGCTGGAGGTCCTCGCCGCCGCCGGGCTGATCGCGGTGGGCGACACCGACGTCGGCGACGCAGGTTTCGACTCCGTGTGGGCGCCCACCGAAGCCGCGGACGTCTGGTCCGCGCGTGATCGCGCTCGGCGCTGGGCGGAACTCGTCCTGGCCTGGTGGTCGATGCCCCGTGCACCGTGGCGGGTCGGTTCCGAGATCGAGGGCGGAGGCGCGGTCCCCGCGCTCGGCGACCCGATCGGCCCGCCCGCCGCGGGCGAACGCGACAGGGTCCTGCGAGCCCTCTCCGAGCTCGACCCGGGTACCGAGCCCGGTGACGACCTGCTGCCGGAGGTCGTGCGCTGGTTCTCACCGGTGTGGTTCTCGCGGGCCGGATCACGGCCGTGCACGCAGACCGTCGGCGAGGCCAAGCGGCTGGGCCTCGTCGTCGGGACCGCCGCCACCAGCGCGGCCAGGCTCCTGACAGCCGGCACCCCCAAGGTCGGTGCCCTCACCGTCGGTCTCCCCACGGTCGACGACCTCGAACCGGTCCTCACCGCGGCGCTCCCCGAGCCCGTCTCCGAGGTGATCGTCCAGGCCGACCTCACCATCCTCGCCCCCGGGCCGCTGGTTCCTGAGCTCGAAGCGGAGTTCGCCCTGCTCGCCGACGTCGAGTCCGCGGGGGCGGCCACCACCTACCGGGTGACCGAGACGTCGCTGCGCCGCGCCCTCGACTCGGGCCGCACGGCCGCCGGGATCAGGGACCTGCTCGCCCGGACCTCGATCACACCGGTCCCGCAGTCGCTGGACTACCTCATCGAGGATGTGGCACGTCGGCACGGCCGATTGCGGGTGGGGTCCGCGCTGTCGTTCATCCGCTGTGACGACCCGTCGCTGGTGGCCCAGGTCCTGGGGTCGCCGGTGGCCGAGAGCTGCGCGCTGCGTTCCGTCGCCCCGACCGTCCTCATCTCCCAGGCCCGTCCGCTGGACCTCGTCGAGGCCCTCCGGGAGAACGGGTACGCACCGGTCGTCGAGGACACCTCCGGGACCGTCGTCGCGCTCACCCGCCCGGTGGCCCGCATCCGTGCCACTCCCCCCGGGCGCGCCCCCCGCGTCCCGACGCGTGCCGCCACCCCCACCGAGCTCCGTACGGCGATCACCGCGATGCGCTCTGCGGACCGCGTCCGCTCGGCCCGTGGCGGTTCCGGGAACGGGTACACCGGTGAGTCCGCCATCGCCCGCCTGCACGAGGCCGCGGGTTCGGGCACCGCGGTCACGGTCTCCGTCGTCGACGCGCAGGGACGCTCGACGTCGCGACTCATCATCCCGGCCTCCGTCGCAGGGGGCCGGATCGAGGGAATCGAACCGGATTCCGCCGAGGCCGTGACCTTGCCGCTGCACCGCGTCATCTCGGTCGCCGACGTCGACCCGACACGCTGAGGCGGATTCCGGGACACTGGAGGGTCGGGTCCACGCGGGCCCGCGAGAACCGAGGAGAACCGTAGTGAGTGGTGGACCGCTGATCGTCCAGTCGGACAAGACCGTGTTGCTGGAGATCGACCACGATCAGGCGACCGACGCCCGGCAGGCCCTGGCCCCGTTCGCCGAGCTCGAGCGCGCACCCGAACACGTCCACACCTACCGGATCACCCCGCTCGCCCTCTGGAACGCGCGGGCCGCCGGCCACGACGCCGAGCAGGTCGTCGACGTGCTGGTCAACTACTCACGCTTCCCCGTCCCCCAGCCGCTCCTGGTCGACATCGCCGACACCATGGCCCGATACGGCCGGCTCCAGCTGGTCAAGAGCCCGGTCCATGGTCTGACCCTGATCTCGCTCGATGCCGCCGTGCTCGCCGAGGTCAGGCGCCACAAGAAGATCGCCCCGATGCTCGGTGCCGAGATCGATGCCGACACCGTCATCGTCCACGCGTCCGAGCGCGGCCGACTCAAGCAGGAGCTGTTGAAGGTGGGGTGGCCGGCCGAGGACCTGGCGGGGTACGTCGACGGCGAGGCCCACGAGATCTCCCTGTCCACCGAGGCCGAGCCCTGGGAGCTCCGCGACTATCAGCAGATGGCGGCGGACTCCTTCTGGGCGGGCGGGTCCGGCGTGGTGGTGCTGCCCTGCGGGGCCGGCAAGACCATGGTCGGTGCCGCCGCGATGGCCCGCGCCAAGGCCACCACGCTCATCCTCGTGACCAACACCGTCGCCGGTCGGCAGTGGAAGCGCGAGCTGCTCGCCCGCACGACGCTCACGGAGGACGAGATCGGGGAGTACTCGGGCGAACGCAAGGAGATCCGCCCGGTCACCATCGCCACCTACCAGGTCGTCACCCGCAAGACCAAGGGGGTGCACCGGGCGCTGGAGCTGTTCGACTCCCGTGACTGGGGTCTGATGATCTACGACGAGGTGCACCTGCTCCCGGCGCCGGTCTTCCGGATGACCGCGGATCTGCAGTCGCGCCGCCGTCTCGGGCTCACCGCCACACTGGTCCGCGAGGACGGTCGGGAGGGCGACGTCTTCTCCCTCATCGGCCCCAAGCGCTATGACGCCCCCTGGAAGGACATCGAGGCGCAGGGGTGGATCGCACCGGCCGACTGTGTGGAGGTCCGCGTGACGCTGACCGAGAACGAGCGGATGATGTACGCCACCGCCGAGGCGGAGGACAAGTACAAGCTGTGTTCGACCGCCCGGACCAAGATCCCGGTGGTCAAGAGCATCCTCGCCAGGCACGCCGGCGCCCCGACCCTGGTGATCGGTGCCTACCTGGACCAGTTGGAAGAGCTCGGGGGCGAACTCGACGCACCGGTGATCCAGGGTTCCACCTCCAACAAGGAGCGCGAGAAGCTGTTCGACGCGTTCCGCTCCGGCGAGATCTCCACGCTGGTGGTGTCGAAGGTGGCCAACTTCTCCATCGACCTGCCGGAGGCCAGCGTCGCCGTGCAGGTCTCCGGGACCTTCGGTTCGCGGCAGGAGGAAGCCCAGCGGCTCGGACGACTCCTGCGCCCCAAGCAGGACGGCGGCCAGGCGCACTTCTACTCGGTGGTCTCCCGGGACACCCTCGACGCCGAGTACGCCGCCCACCGCCAGCGCTTCCTCGCCGAGCAGGGTTACGCCTACCGGATCATCGACGCCGACGACCTGCTCGGCCCGGAGCTCCCCGAGGTCGGCTGAGCCGGTCCCACTCGTACCCGGTGGCCTGGGATACTGGGTCCATGGCCTCCGATCGCACCCCCCGCGCACCGCACGAGCAGTACCGCCTCACCGACTTCCCCGTCGACGACGCCTGGGTCCGGAAGAACAACGAGAGCCTTGCCGAGGTGCGTCGTCTGCAGTGGTCGGCGGGGATCCTGGGCGTCGTCGTGCTCGCCGCCGGAACCGGGATGCTCCTGTATTCGGACCTCTCCGCGTGGGGGTGGATCATCGCGGCCGTGGCCGGCCTCTTCGCGATCGGTTGCCTGGCGATGATCGGGTACATCCCCCGCAAGATGGGGTCGATGGCGCACACCTACGCCACCTCGGAACTGGTGCCGGCGATCGTCGCCGAGGTCCGGCCGCGCGGGTTCACCCTGCTGGCACTGGTCGACCGCACCGTCGACCGCTCCGCGGGAAAGCTCCCCGCCCTGGCCGTCCGCAGCTGCGAGAAGATCCCGGGTCACGACGTCCGCGTGGGCGAACGGGTCCCCTGTGTCGCGGTGGTGGGAAACCGTAGCGCCCGCGGCGGCGACAACCTGTACCAGTTCATCTCCCCCATGCCCGTCGCCTGGGCCACCCCCGATCCCGCCGTCCTGCGGCGCGTGGCCAGGGAGATCCCCGCCGGCGAGTGGGAGACCCTGCGCCAGAACCTCGACCGCGTCGGAGAGGTGTCGGCGTCGCCGACCAACCTCCTGCCCCTCGACTGACCGACCCCCGGCCACCGCTCCTACCTGCGGTCTCCTCCGTTTCCTGGTCCTCCGGCCGCCCGAGGCAAGCAGCCTCACCCGGCGGTACTTCCCCTGTGAGCAAGTCGTCACGGCACCGTGATCCGCCGCCACTCCCCGGCAACACGCGGTTTCTAGCCTGGTCGGTACAGGCTAGAAGGAGGTCCCCACATGACCGAGCACATCGTCGTCGTCGGACACGGAATGGTCGCCCACCGGTTCGTCTCCACCCTCGCATCGCGGTGGGACACCGCCGATCTCACCGTCACGGTGATCGGTGAGGAGACGGACCCGGCCTACGACCGCGTCGGCCTCTCCTCCTATGTCGGCGCATGGGACCGCGAGTCGCTCCACCTCGAGGACGCGCGGCACGGCGCCGACCCTCGGGTGACCGTGCGATCGGGCCACCTCGTCACCGCGATCGACCGCGAGGCCAAGCGGGTCGAACTCTCGTCGGGCGAGCGGATCCCCTACGACACCCTGGTCCTCGCGACCGGCTCGCGGGCTTTCGTCCCCCCCGTGCCCGGCCATGACCTGCCGGGGTGCCACGTCTACCGCACCCTCGACGACCTCGACGGTATCCGCGCGGCCGCCGAACGCGCGGGGTCGGGAGCCAACGGCGTGGTCATCGGCGGAGGGCTCCTCGGGCTCGAGGCCGCCAACGCGGTGAGCCTGCTGGGACTGACCCCCCACGTGGTCGAACGCAACGAACGGCTCATGCCGCTCCAGGTCGACGCCGGTGGTGGGCACGTCCTGGCCTCGCTCATCCGTGAACTCGGGATCGACATCCACCTCTCGGTGACCGGTACGGAGATCGAGGAGACCCCCGACGGCCTCACCGTCCGACTGACCGACGTCGACGGCGTCACCACGGTCATCGACTCGGCGTTCGTGGTGTTCTCGGCGGGGGTCCGCCCGAGGGACGAGCTCGCGACGCTGTCCGGTCTGGACACGGCCGAGCGGGGCGGAATCCTCACCGACCTCGGGTGCCAGACCTCGGATCCGCACATCTACGCGATCGGGGAGTGCGCCGCCATCGACGGCACCTGCTACGGCCTCGTCGGTCCCGGATACACCTCGGCCGAGGTGGCGGCCGCCAAGATCCTCAGCGGCGAGGGTGAGTTCACCGGAGCCGACCTCTCCACCAAGCTCAAGCTGCTCGGGGTGGACATGGCGAGCTTCGGCGACGCGCACGGCGTCACGCCCGGCTGCCTCGAGGTGGTGGTCAACGATCCCGTCGCAGGAACGTACTCGAAGCTGGTCATGAGCGACGATGCCCAGACCCTCCTGGGAGGGGTGTTCGTCGGCGATTCCGGGCCGTACTCGCTACTCAAACCACTCGTCGGCCGCACGCTGCCCTCCTCTGACCCGATCTCTCTGATCTCGCGCTCCACCGGCACCGATGGAGGGGTCGGGGTGGAGGCACTCCCCGACGAGGCGCAGATCTGCTCGTGCAACGCCGTCTCCAAGGGTGACGTGCGCGAGGCGATCTGCGGGGGCGCCTGCGACGTGCCCGACCTCAAGTCGTGCACCCGGGCCGGCACCTCGTGTGGATCGTGCATCCCCCTGCTCAAGCAGCTCCTCGAGGCGGAGGGAGTCGAGCAGTCGACGGCACTGTGCGAGCACTTCGACCAGTCCCGATCGGAGCTGTTCGAGGTCGTGACGGTCACCGGCATCCGGACCTTCTCCGGCCTGATCGAGCGCTTCGGTCGTGGGACGGGCTGCGATATCTGCAAACCCACCGTCGCGTCCATCCTGGCCTCCACCAGCTCCGACCACGTCCTCGACGGTGAGCAGGCCGCGCTCCAGGACACCAACGACCACTTCCTCGCCAACATCCAGAAGAACGGCACCTACTCGGTGGTGCCCCGGATGCCCGGCGGCGAGGTGTCCGCGGAGCAGCTCATCGTGATCGGCGAGATCGCGCGCGATCACGACCTGTACGTCAAGGTGACCGGCGGCCAGCGCATCGACATGTTCGGCGCGCGCGTCGAAGAACTGCCGGTCATCTGGAAGCGTCTCGTCGACGCCGGCATGGAGTCCGGACACGCCTACGGCAAGTCGTTGCGGACGGTGAAGAGCTGCGTCGGCACGTCGTGGTGCCGCTACGGCCAGCAGGACTCGGTCGGGATGGCGGTGCAGATGGAGAACCGGTACCGCGGCCTCCGCGCACCCCACAAGATCAAGATGGCGGTCTCCGGCTGCGCTCGCGAATGCGCCGAGGCCCGCGGCAAGGACGTCGGCGTGATCGCCACCGAGACCGGGTGGAACCTGTACGTCGGCGGCAACGGTGGCGCGACGCCCCGGCACGCCCAGCTCCTCGTCGGCGACCTGACGGACGAGCAGTTGATCCGCTACATCGACCGCACCGTGATGTTCTACGTCCGCACCGCCGAGCGTCTGCAGCGGATGGCGCCGTGGCTCGAATCGCTGGACGGCGGTATCGACCACCTGCGCGAGGTCGTGTGCAACGACTCGCTGGGCCTCGCCGCCGAGCTCGAGGACCGGATGGAAACCCACGTCGCCGGCTATGTCGACGAGTGGTCCGCAGTTCTGGACGACCCGGACAAGCTCGCCCGGTTCGTCTCCTTCGTCAACGCCCCCGAATCCCCGGACCCGACCGTCGAGTTCGAGGAGCAGGACGGCCGCAAGGTCCCCGTCCTCCTCGGCTCCCCCGCGATGCCCGCACGAGTCTGATCCACCAGAACTCCCGAAAGGACACCGTCATGACCGCAACCCTGTCCCCCAGCGAGATCGTCGTCTGCCCGCTCGAGCGCCTCACACCGGGGCGGGGCGTCGCCGCCCTGTTGTCCGACGGCCGGCAGATCGCCGTCTTCCTCCTGGATGACGGCAGCATCCACGCCCTGTGCAACATCGACCCGATCGCCCGGGCTGCCGTGATGAGCCGCGGGCTCGTCGGCGACCGCGCGGGGGTGCCGGTGGCGATCTCCCCCATCGGCAAGCAGGCCTACGCCCTGGAGGACGGGCGTGGGATCGACGACGAGTCGTACGGACTGTCCGTCTTCCCGGCCCGGGTCGTCGACGGCACCGTCCTGGTCTCCACTGAGGCGACGATCCGCCACCAGGGTCGCCGGACCGCAGCGTAGGGCGGCTCCGCACGACCAGACGACATGAGTCAGGCGCCACCGGGAGGATCCTCCCGGTGGCGCCTGAGATCGTTTCCGGCCGGTCCCCGGGCGACTGTGACGCGGGGGTGCCCGTGAACCGTGATCTAGACCGTGGGCTACACGGTGAGTCGGTACCCGCGCTTGACCACCGTGGTCACCAGACCGGGGACCCCGAGTGCCCGACGCAGGCGACCCATGGCCGTCTCCACGGCGTGCGGATCGGCACCGTCTCCGGGCAGCACCGCGAGGAGCTCCTCGCGGCCCACGCACTTGCCCGGTCGGTCTGCCATCGCCCGCAGCAGCGCCAGCGGCGCCGGCGAGAGTTCGATCGAGCGGCCGTCCATCAGGACGCCGGCCGCACACACCGTGAGTTCGTGATCGGCCACCATGACGGGCTGGGACCGGGCGACCAGTTCGTCGGTGACGTGCCGCATGAGCGCACCGAGTCGCATCCGCTCCGGCATCGACACGGGTACACCGAGCTCCACGAGCGGCTCGGCGGTCACCGGTCCCACGCAGAGGGCGGCGACCGGACCGGAGAGGGCGTCCAGCACGTCGTCGTGGATCCCCATCAGCTCGGCCCGTTCGAGCATCGACACCACGGCCGGGGCTGCGGTGAACGTCACCCCGTCGACCCCCGCGCGGGCGATGGTCCGGACGAGGTCGTCGAACGCCTCCAGGTCTTCGGGCAGCTCCCATCGGTAGATGGGCACCACGATCACCTCGGCTCCCGCCGCACGGAGGCCCTCCACCAGAGGCGCCATGGGATTCCAGTCCGAACTCGAGCCCTGGAGTTGAACGGCCACGGTGAGACCGTCGACCCCGCGCTCCAGCAACATCTCCAACAACTCGGGGGTCGCCTCGCTCGCCGCCGACGCGTGTTCGCGTAGTCCGGCGGCGCGGAGCGCCCCGGTGACCTTGGGTCCGCGCGAGTACAGCGGCACACGGTCCATGAGGGCGTGCAGGTCCTCGGAGAATCCCCACTCCTCACACACCTGGGTCCACCAGCGGACGCCGGTCGCGGTGGTCAGCACCATCAGGTCCGCCGGAGCAGACAGCACCTGGGCGGTGGCCGTCCGGACGAGTTCGTCCTCGGCCACGGGGATCATCCGGATGGCCGGAGCGTGCAGGACCGTAGCCCCACGGCGTTCGAGCAGAACCTTCTGTTCCGATGCCCGGCGTGCTGCGGTCACTGCGACCGTTCGGCCCAGCAGAGGGTAGTCCTCGTTGGTGGTCACAGTGTCCATCCTGCCGCAATCGTGTGTCGTTCATGTGTCCCCGCCGTCGTCGATGGGGATTCCGGGCCGTCGCGACTGTCGATCAGGCGCATTCACGCAACCATCCGCAGATTCCGTCCACCGCCGCGGCGCACCCTCCGCAGCCGGTCCCGGCGCGGGTGCGCGACGCCATCGCCGCGACGTCCCGGTCCCCCTCGGACCACGCATGGACGAGGTCGGCCTTGCTCACCCCGTTGCACCGGCACACCACGGCCGCGGCGGGCATGGTCGACGGCGTGTCGGTGGTCGCGGCGGTGGCCCGGCCGAGCACCACCGACAGCACGTCGTCGGGGACGGGCAGGGCGTGCTCGTAGAGCTGGGTGAGGAATCCCACGGGCTCGGGATGGCCCACGAGTACGGCGCCGGTGACCTTGGCGTCCACCACGTCCACGCGCGCATATCGTCCGCGGGAGGGCTCGCAGACCACGGTCACCTCCACCTCCGGATCGTGGACGTCCTCGGCGACTTCCCCGAGTGAGACCACGTCGACCCCGAACGCCTTCAACCTGGTGACCGCGACGCCACCCAGGTAGCGCGCGCCGGGGTCCGCACCAGTGATCCGTGCGGACACCACCCCGGCCTGATCCCAGGCGGGGCCGACCAGTCCGGTCACGCACCCGCGGTGTTCGGCGCAGTCGCCGATCGCGCTGATGGCCGGGTCGCTGGTGAGGAGTGAGTCGTCGACGACGATCCCCCGGTCCACCTCCAGCCCGGCGGCCTCGGCCAGCAGGGTGCGCGGGCGGGTGCCGGCCGAGAGCACGACGGTCCGACACTCGATCCCCGTGCCGTCATCCAGCCCCAGCGTGGTGCCGTCCCATCGTGCAGCCCGCGCACCGGTCACCACCCGGACGCCGAGCTCGTCCAGCGCGCGGATGAGCACGCGCCCGCCCCCGGAGTCCAGGTGTGAGTCCATGGGCCATGCGCGGGGGTGGACCACGACGACATCTCGACCCGACCGCGCCAGTGCGCAGGCGACCTCGAGGCCGATGAATCCGCCCCCCACCAGCGCGACCCGACCGGGGTTCCCGTCGAGGTGGGCGGTGAGCCCCCGGCAGTCGGCGGCGTCGCGGAGCGGGAACACACCCGGGGCGAGCGCCCCGTCCGGTTCGCGCACCCCGTCGATCGGCGGGATGGTGGCCTCCGAACCGGTCGCCAGCACAAGGTGGTCGTAGGGGACGCGCTCCCCGTCGGCGAGCTCGACCTCCCGGGCCGCGCGGTCGAGTCCCCGCACCGAGGTGGCCGTGCGCATCTGGATGTCGTTGCGTTCCCACCATCCGGTGGGCTTGAGCCGGGTGGCGCTCGGGTCGCCCATCCCCCCGGCCACGACGTGCGAGAGCATGATCCGGTTGTACGGTGCCTCCGCCTCGGTGCCCAGGACGGTCACCGACAGCCTCTCGGGATCCGGTTCGGCACGCCGCAGCTCCTCGGCGAGCCTGGCCCCGGACATCCCGGCCCCCACCACCACGACCCTCATCACGCCGCCTCCAACCGGACGGCGCACGCCTTGAACTGCGGCATACGGCTGTAGGGGTCGAGCTCGGGCAGGGTCACCAGGTTCGCGCGGGCGGCCCCGGCGTAGTGGAACGGCAGGAACAGGGTGTCGGTCCGCATGTCCTCGTCGCACCGAACGAGCGCCTCGACGGCGCCGCGGCGGGACACCACCCGGGCGCGTCCGCCGTCGTCGAGCCCCACGGCCCGCGCCACCACCGGGTGCACCTGGACCCACATCTCCGGGTCGGCGGAGACCAGCTCCGGAACCCGCCGGGTCTGGGCGCCGGACTGATAGTGCGAGAGCACGCGTCCGGTGGTGCCCAGCAGCGGGTAGTCCGCGCAGGTGTCCTCCGCGGGCGGGTCCACGGCGGCGACGGCGAAGCGGGCGCGGCCGTCCTCGGTGGCGAAGCCCTCGAGGAACATGCGTGGGGTCCCGGCCGGCGAGTCGGCGCCGCACGGCCAGAACAACGCCTCTCCGGCGTCGAGGCGGTCCCAGTCCATAGCCGAGTAGTCGGCTTTGCCACCGGCGGAGGCGCGTGCCAACTCGTCGAACACCACGCGCGGGTCGGTGGGGTAGCGCTCCGGACCGCGACCGAGCCGACGTGCGAGCTCGTTCCAGATCCACAGCTCGTCGCGGGCCCCGTCCGGCGGCGTGATCGAACGGCGTCGGCGCAGCACCCGGCCCTCGAGATTCGTCAGGGTGCCCTCCTCCTCGGCCCACTGCGGGACCGGGAGGACGACGTCAGCGAGTTCCGCGGTCTCGGAGAGGACGAAGTCGGCCACCACCAGGGTGTCGAGTGAGCGGAGCCGCGACGTGACCCGGTCGGCGTCGGGCGCGGACACGACGGGGTTGGACGCGTGGAGCAGCATCGCCGTGGGCCCGCCGGGCTGACCGAGTGCGTCCAGTAGTTCGAAGGCCGACAGTCCGGGTCCGGGGATCTCTTCGGGATCCACGCCCCAGACCGAGGCGACGTGCGCGCGGGCGGCCGGGTCCGTGATCATCCGGTACCCGGGCAGCTGGTCCGCCTTCTGCCCGTGCTCTCTGCCTCCCTGGCCGTTCCCCTGGCCGGTGAGGGTGCCGTAGCCGGTGCCGGGCCGACCCGGCAGTCCCAGTGCGAGTGCGAGTGCGATCACGGCGCCGACGGTGTCGGTCCCCCGTGAGTGCTGTTCGGCGCCGCGGGCGGTGAGGATGTAGGCGCCCGTGCCCGCGTCACGGGAGCTCGCCAGCAGCTCCACCGTGCGTTCGAGTTGGGCGGCGGAGACTCCGGTGACCCGCTCGGTGCGGTCGGGCATCCAGTCCGCCGCGATCGCCCACGCGTCGTCGAAACCCGACGTGCGGGCGGACACGTACTCGGTGTCCAGATGCCCGCCGACCACGGCCACGTGTAGGAGCCCCAGCGCCAGCGCCGAGTCCGTTCCCGGCCTCAGCCGGAGATGGATCCCGCCGCCGTCGACGGCCCGGTGTGCGGTCGCGCTGAGTCGCGGGTCCGCCACCACCAGGCCGCCGGCCGCCGCGGCCGTGTCGAGGTGCTGGACGAACGGAGGCATGGTGTCGGCCGGGTTCGCGCCGATCAACAGCACCGCACGGGCGTCGTCGAGGTCGGTCACGGGGAAGGGCATCCCCCGGTCCAGCCCGAAGCTCCGGTTCGCGCCGGCCGCCGCACTCGACATGCACCAGCGGCCGTTGTAGTCGATGAGCCTGCTCCCCAGCGCGAGCCTGGTGAACTTGCCCAGTGTGTAGGCCTTCTCGTTGGTCAGTCCGCCTCCGCCGAACACCGCGACGGCGTCGGGGCCTCCTGCGGCCTGCGCCTGCTCGATGCCGTCGGTGACCCGGGTCAACGCGGTGTCCCAGTCGGTCGGCTGCAGGTGCCCGTCCACCCGGATCAGCGGCGTGGTGAGCCGATCCGGGTGGTCGAGCAACGCTGCCGAAGTCCAGCCCTTCCGGCACAACCCGCCCCGGTTGGTGGGGAACTGCTCCGGGGTGATCGTCGCCGGCTCATCACCGGGGGACGGGGTCACCGACATCGCGCACTGGAGCGCGCAGTACGGGCAGTGGGTGTGTGTCGGAGGGCCGGTCGTCGGCAACGCGTGCACCATGTGTCCTCTTAATCGTCGTTCTCGTGGTGGTTCTCGGGCGATCTCGGTCAGGCCTTGGCGCCCACGGGCACCTGGGGCTCGGGGGGTGCTGCGGCGACCGCGTCGACTCCTGCGGAGGCCCGCATGTAGACGAAGCGCGTGACGACCGCAGCCACCACGTAGAACACCATGAACACCACGAACGCCGATGTGGCCGCACCAGATGACTGGTAGGAGGTGCGCAGGGTCATGTTGATGAGGAACCCACCGAACGCACCGACCGCACCGGCGACCCCGATGAGCGCTCCCGCGTGGGCCCGCGACCACGTCGTCCGCGCGGCCTCGTCGAGCCCGAGCTTGTGGCTGCGCGCCTCGAAGACCGACGGGATCATCTTGTACACCGAGGCGTTGCCGACCCCGGTGAGCCCGAAGAGCGTCAGGAAGGCCACGAAGAACAGGACGAGCGCGCCACCGGCGAGCCGGCCGTCGTTGGTCGCCTGGACGTTGGAGGTGTACACGAGTGCCACAGTGGTGACCGCCATCGCGCAGAAGGTCACGAACGTGACCCGGGCCCCACCGAAGCGGTCCGAGACCCGACCACCGGCCATGCGGGTCAACGACCCCAGCAGTGGCCCGAGGAAGGTGATCTGTGCAGCGTGCAGCGCCGCCTGGGCAGGTTCCTGCCCGTTGCCCATGAAGGTCATGGTGAGCATCTGACCGAACGCGAAGCTGAAGCCGATGAACGAACCGAAGGTGCCGATGTAGAGCAGTGACAGCACCCATCCGTCCTTGTCGCGGGCCATGTCCTTCATGCTCTGCACGTCCACCGTCTGGTGCGCGAGGTTGTCCATCTTCAGTGCCGCGCCGATACCGGCGACCACGAGCAGCACGATGTAGACGCCGATCACCCAGTGGGGTGCGCGGTTACCCGCGAGGGCGATGACGACCAGTCCGACCACCTGGATCGTGGCCACGCCGAGGTTTCCCCCACCCGCGTTGAGGCCCAGGGCCCAGCCCTTCTCCCGCTGGGGGAAGAAGGCGTTGATGTTGGTCATCGAGGACGCGAAGTTGGCTCCACCGAGGCCGGCGAGCGCTCCCACGATGAGGTACATCCACAGCGGCTGCCCCGGGTTCGCCATGATCCACAACATCGCGACCGCCGGGATGAGCAGGACGAAGGCGGAGAACATGGTCCAGTTACGACCGCCGAACGTGGCGGTGGCCAGGGTGTACGGGATGCGCAGGAACGCACCCGTGAGCGTGACCACCGCGGAGACGAGGAACTTGTCCGGCGCGTCCAGTCCGTAGACGTCCTCGGGCATGAACAGCACCATGACGGCGAACAGGGTCCATACCGAGAACCCGACGTGCTCGGCGAAGACCGACCAGTAGAGGTTGCGCATGGCGGTCTTCCTTCCGCCCGACTTCCACTGCGCGTCGTCCTCCGGATCCCAGTTCTCTATGACATGTGAGCGCGACATGAAGTCGACCCCCTCTCTAGTGACGTGGACACCCCCTCGGTGTCCCTGCGAACTGACCGTATGCACGCCCTGTTTCCCCGGCGCTACCCGGGATGACGTGATGGTCACGGTGTCCTCACGCCCGCCCGGGGCCTCCGTGAGGGCGGGCGGGGAACTAGCCTGGGGATCCTGTGAACCCGGTCGAAAGGACCCACGCTGTGCCGTTCCCCCTGGATGTCCCCGAGTCCGTCCTGCGCAGGCGCCGGAGCCAGAAGTGGGTAGCGTATCCGGAGGACGTCCTACCCCTGTTCGTGGCGGAGACCGACGTCCTGCTGGCCCCCGCGATCCGGGACCGCCTCGCCGCCGCGGTGGCTGACGGCGACACCGGGTACTTCGCCGAGATCGAGCGACTCTCGGGAGTGTGCGCCCGCTATTACTCCCGCTTCGGTTACGACGTCCCCGACGACTCGGTCTCGGTGGTCCCCGTCAACGACGTCGGCGTCGGGGTGCGCGAATCGCTCGCGCGCACCCTGCCGGCCGGCAGCGGCGTGATCTACACCCCGCCGGTGTACATGCCGTTCGCGCCGTGGCTCCGGCGGGTGGGGATGTCTCCCGTCGCGGTGCCGCTGATCGATCACGACGGCGAGGACCCGCGGCTGGACCTCGTGGGCATCGAACGCGCCATGGCTGACGGTGCCCGGGGCGTGCTGCTGAGCCACCCACACAACCCCACCGGGGTACTGCACTCCTCGGACGAACTGTCCGCGCTCGCCGACCTGGCCGCCGAGTACGACGCGGTGGTGGTCTCCGACGAGATCTGGGCGCCCCTGACCATGCCGGGGGTCGAGTTCCGGTCGTTCCTCGCCGTCTCCGACGCCGCCCGCGAGGTGGGGTTGGCGATCTCGTCCGCGTCCAAGGCCTTCAACCTCGCCGGACTCAAGTGTGCGTTCGTGGTCAACGGCAACCCGGAGCGGTTCGAGGTCCGGCGCTCCGCCCTGTCCGGGGCGGTGGGGCACTTCGGCGCGCTCGCCGCCGAGGCCGCGCTGACCGGGTCGCTCGACTGGTTGGACGCTCTACGCGCCGCCCTGGCCTCCAACCTCGACCTGATGGAACGGCTCATGGCCGAGCATCTTCCCCACGCCCGGTGGCGCCGGCCGGACGCCGGGTTCGTGGCGTGGATCGACCTGCGGCCCTACGAGGGTCTCGGGGACGACCCCGCCGCGGCGTTCCTCGACGACGGCCGGGTGGCGCTGAGCAACGGTCCCGCCTTCGGCTCCCAGGGCAAGGGGTTCGCGCGCGTGAACTTCGCGTGTTCAGAGGAGCTCCTCACCGAAGCCTTCACCCGGATGGGCCGGGTAGCCGAGAAGCGCGCCTGAGCCCGGTTCATCGCCCACTCCGCCTACCCCGACTCCTCGCGCCCGGGGCTGGTGGGTCCGTGGCCGCGCCGCCACAGGAACACCGTCATCGCGGCGGTGAGCACCACTGCCCCGTCCTGGTTGCGCATCTCCATATCCATCGCGACCCGCCCTCTCGACTCGTCCGGACTCACCTCTGTGACGTGAACCGAACCGGTCAACGTGTCCCCCGGCCGGACAGGGGTCGTGAAGCGGAGGCGGTCGAACCCGCGTCCGGCGATCACCGCCCACCTCGAGTAGACCGAGTCGACGCAGAGCCGCTGCAGTACCGCCAGGGTGTGGATTCCGCTGGCGATCACCCCGCCGTGGTGACCGCCCGCGGCCGCCTCCGGATCCGTGTGGAACCACTGTGGATCCCACTGCTGCGCGAATCCGACGATCTCCTCCTCCGTGAGCGTGAGGCGGCCGAGCTCGAGACGATCACCCGGAGTCAGTTCATCGGCGGTGACGATGGTGTTCACCCGACTTGTCCTTCCACTCGGAATCGTTCCCCGAAAGATGTCCACCGGGAGTGCCTGTCGCATTATCCGGTATACACATTCATGCCCTCGCACCCGTAATTGTTCACGTAACTCAACATCAATCCCGGTATGGCTATCCCCTTATTGTTGCCGTACTCTCATTAGGCATACCTAACTAGCCCGGAGGACCAATGGAGACGATCATTTCCGCACCCCTGTCGAGAGCATTACACGACTCGACGATGGTCGCGCATGAACAGGCCGAGAACGCCTCGTTCATCACCCGCCTGATGAACGGCGAGGGCACCCTGGAGGGTCTGGTCGCACTTCTCCGGCAGTCCCTCCCCGTCTACGAGGCTCTCGAAGACGCCTGCCGCGGAGTCGGCACAGACCCGCGACTGTCGGCCATCCTCGATCCGCGCCTCGACCGGACCGCTGCCCTCCGTGCCGACCTCGAGGTGCACCGCACCCAGGGCCGCTCCTGCGACATCCTGGTGCCCGCCACCGAGAGCTACGTGGCCGAGCTGCACGCGTGCGCCACGGATCCGGCCGCCCTGATCGGGCACCACTACGTCCGGTACCTCGGCGACCTCTCGGGCGGGCAGATCATCAAGACCATGGTGCGCCGCCACTACGGCATCGAGACCGGTCTGAGCTTCTACGACTTCGACGTCGCCAAGCCCAAGGTCTACAAGGACGACTACCGGGCCGCGCTCGACGCACTCCCGTTGAGCGAGGCCGACCGCGGATCCGCCCTGGCCGCCGCAACCCGGGCCTTCGAGCTCAACCACCAGATCTTCCTCGACCTGGAGGCCCAGGGTATTCGTTGACCCCCGGCACCTGATGCCCCGGATCCCTTCGGATCCGGGGCATCAGTGGCATCTGGTGGGGCCGCGTTCCGGACCGGTCAGCCGGCACCAAGCCGACGCTGAAAGATCGAGCGCCGACGCAGGCAAAAGCCCTTCTTGCTGCGGCGCA
>JBKBRA010000043.1:0-26991 GCA_046292305.1 Dietzia sp.
GTGTCCCGTCTGTCCAAGATCGCCGAGGCCAACCCCTGGCGCCCCAACCCCTGGTTCGAGTCGGTCGCCGAGGCCCAGCGCCGCGCCAAGAAGAAGCTGCCCCGGAGCGTCTACATGGCGCTGGTGGCCGGTAGCGAGGAGGGCGTGACGATCGACGACAACACGGCCGCGTTCGCCGAGCTCGGCCCCAAGCCGCACGTGATCGGCGCCAAGGCCGAGCGCGACATGGCCACCACGGTGATGGGTCAGCCCATCAGCCTGCCGGTAATGATCTCGCCGACCGGTGTCCAGGCAGTGACCCCGGACGGGGAGGTCGACGTGGCCCGTGCGGCCGCCGCGCGCGGCACCGCGATGGGGCTGTCCTCGTTCGCCTCCAAGCCCATCGAAGAGGTGATCGCGGCCAACCCGCAGACCTTCTTCCAGGTGTACTGGCTGGGCGGCAAGGAGAAGGTCCTCGAGCGCCTGGAGCGGGCCAAGGCCGCCGGCGCCGCGGGCGTGATCCTCACCACAGACTGGTCGTTCTCCATGGGCCGCGACTGGGGCAGCCCGACCATCCCGGAGAAGCTCGACGCCAAGGCCATGCTCACCCTGGCGCCGGAGATCGCGGTACGCCCGCGCTGGGCCGCGGAGTGGGCGCGCGACGTGGTGACCAACAAGCGGTTCCCCGACCTGACCACTCCGAACCTCGTGCACCAGGGAGAGATGGGCCCGACCTTCTTCGGCGCCTACGGTGAATGGATGGGCACCCCGCCGGCCACGTGGGAGGACATCGCGTGGGTCGTGGAGAACTACGACGGGCCGGTCATGCTCAAGGGCATCACCCGCATCGACGACGCCCGGCGCGCCGTCGACGCCGGCGTGAGCGCGATCTCGGTCTCCAACCACGGCGGTAACAACCTCGACGGCACCCCGGCCTCGATCCGCTGCCTGGCGCCGATCGTCGACGCCGTCGACGGTCAGGTCGAGGTGCTGATGGACGGCGGCATCCGGCGCGGTTCGGACGTGGCCAAGGCGCTCGCCCTGGGCGCCCGCGCCGTGATGATCGGCCGCGCCTACCTGTGGGGTCTGGGCGCCAACGGCCAGGCCGGCGTGGAGAACGTCCTGGACGTCCTGCGCTCGGGCCTGGACTCCAGCCTGATCGGGCTGAGCAAGTCCTCGATCTCGGAGCTCACCAGGGATGACTACGTGATCCCCGACGGGTTCATGCGTCGCCTGGGAGAGTGACTCCCCGGGGCGGTCCGTCCGGGCCGCCCCGTTGACATCCGTAGAGGAAAAGGAACCACAGTCCATGGGAGACTTCGACGGCAAGGTCGTCTACATCACCGGCATCGCCCGCGGCCAGGGCCGCAAGCACGCCATCCGATTCGCCCGCGAGGGTGCCAAGGTCATCGGGATGGACCTGTGCGCCTCGCCGTCGGAGTACGTCGGGTACAAGGCGTCCACCGAGGAGGACCTCGCGCAGACGGTCGAGAAGGTCCGGGCCGAGGGCGGGGAGATCCTCGCGGAGATCGGTGACGTACGCGACCTGGCGTTCCAGCAGGACCTGGTCGCCCGCGGGGTCGAGCAGTTCGGCGGCCGTCTGGACGTGGTGATCGCCAACGCCGGCATCTGCAACTGGGGCAAGGTCTGGGAGATCGACGAGCAGCAGTGGCAGGACACGATCGATATCAACCTCACGGGGTACTGGAAGACCCTCAAGGCCACCATCCCGCACATGCTGGCGGCGGACAACGGCGGGTCGATCGTCCTGGTGAGCTCGGTCGCGGGACTCAAGGCCATGCCGGTCCAGTCGCCCTACTCGGCGTCCAAGTACGGCGTGGTGGGCCTCGCGCAGACCGCGGCCAAGGAACTCGGTGAGCACCGGATCCGCGTCAACACGATCCACCCCTACGGTGTGCTCACCCCGATGGGTGCCGATGACCCGGCGGCCCACGACGTCTTCACCAACATGCCGCAGTTCCTCCCGCACTTCACGCCGATCCTGGGGATGGGCATGGCCACCACGGACGACATCTCCGACTCCGTCCTGTTCCTGGCCTCGGACGCCTCCCGCACCATCACCGCGTCGACCTTCACCGTCGACATGGGCGCGATCAAGGTCTGACCATCGAGCCCGTTCTGGCGGTGCTGCCGCTCGGCGCCACCGAGCAACACGGCGCGCACCTGCCCACCCAGACGGACACGCTGCTGGCGTCCGCCACCGCTGGCGCCCTCGCGGCGGCCCCCGCCCACGGGCCCCCCCCCCTCCCGCGTCGGGGGCGCGCGGGCCCCACCAGTCGGTCCCCGGCACGGTGTCCATGGGCACCGAGGCGCTGGTGCAGACGGTGCTCGAGCTCGGTCGGTCGGTGTCCACACGAACGCCCAGGTTCGTGGTGGTCAACGGGCACGGTGGCAACGTCGACGCGCTTCGGCGGGCGGTTCCGATGCTGCGCTACGAGGGCCGTGACGCGGCGTGGTTGCCGTGCCGGACCTCCGTGGATCCGGCAGACACCCACGCCGGCCACGCCGAGACCTCGCTCATGCTCCACCTGCACCCCGACCTGGTCCGCATGGACCGCGCGTCGCCCGGATGCACCCGGCCGTTGCCGGAGATCCTGCCCGCCCTGCGCGAGGGCGGCGTGGCCGCGGTGAGCCCGTCCGGGGTGCTCGGCGACCCCACCACGGCCACCGTCGCCGAGGGCCGCCGACTGTGGGAGGAACTCGTGGCCGACGCCCGCGGCCGGCTCGCCCGCTGGGCGCCGGGCGAGTCCGACGGGATGCTGCGGTGACCGCCCCTCGCGACGCCCCACGTGTCGTCCTGGACCGGCGCACCCGGGTGCTGCGCCGCGAGGGCACCGTCCGGGTCCTGGGTGGGGACCCGGTCACCCTGGTCACGCCGTCGCCGGTGGCGGCGGCGCTGCTCGACGGCGAGGTGATCCCCACCGGGACCCCCGCCGGCGCCGCGTTGGCGCGTGCGCTCACCGATCGCGGGATGGCCCACCCGGACGTCAGCGGACCCGATGCGCGCGTGTTGGACGCCGTCGCCGTGGTGATCCCCGTCCACGACGACACGGCCGGTGTCATCGCGGTCGTGGACACCCTGGGGCCCGAGCTCGCGAGGGGGCTGCGGGTCGTCGTCGTCGACGACGGATCGACGGTTCCCCTGACAGCTCCGTCCCCGCCAGTCCCGTCCACACCCACCACCGGCGCTATCCGCGTAGTGCGGCACCAGCACTCCCGCGGCCCGGCCGCCGCGCGCAACACCGGCACGGCCGTCGCACTGTCCGGGGGCGCCGAGGTGGTGGTGTACCTGGACGCCGACGTGATCCCGCAGCCCGGATGGCTCGGCCCGCTGCTGAGGCATCTCGACGACCCGCGTGTCGCGGCGGTCGCACCACGGATCGTGGCCGCGGTCCCGGGCAGGTTCTGGGTCCGCGGGTACGAGACGGCGCGCTCCGCCCTGGACATGGGGCCCGAGCCGGCGCGGGTGCGGCCGCGGACCCGCGTGGCGTACGTTCCCAGCGCCGCTCTGGCGGTGCGACCCGACCGGCTGCCCCCGGTTCCCGGCGGCGCCGGGGAGGGTCCGTTCGACGAGCAGCTGCGCGTGGCCGAGGACGTGGACCTGTGCTGGCGTACCGACCGGGCGGGCGCCACGATCCGCTACGAACCCGCCGCCGTGGTGGCCCACCGGCACCGCACCACCGCGGCACCACTTCTTCGTCGGCGGGCGTTCTACGGCACCGGTGCGGCCCCGCTGGCCCACCGGCACGGCGCCGCCGTCGCGCCCGCGGTGGCCGCGCCGTGGTCGCTCACGGTGGCCCTGGGGTTCTGGAGCGGAACCCCCGTCGGACTGCTCGTGGCAGCCGGTGCGACAGCGCGTGCGTGGCACCGGACGCGGGTGCTGACCGGCGACGACCGGGCCGCGGCCGAGCTGGTCCTCAGGGGTTCCGTGGCCTCGATCCGGCAGCTTCCCGAGGCACTGTTGCGCCCCTACTGGCCGCTGACCGCCGTGGCCCTGGTCGCCACCGCCAACTCGCACTCGAGCCCGGCGCGGGGCCTGCGCCGGAGGGTCATGGTGGCGGCGCTGGCCGAGGGACTGTGGCACTGGTGGGTCGCCCGCGAGCCGGGCCGCTGGCCGGTCGACGAACCGCTGGGGCACGTGGTCCTGCACCGCCTGGACGACCTGGCCTACGGCGTGGGCGTCTGGCGCTCGGCGTGGGCCGCCCGTTCGATCGGGGCCCTGCGGCCGGAGCTCACGCGGTGAGGCCCCACGGGGCGCACGCCGCGGACGTGGTGGTGGTCGGTGCGGGGCCGGCCGGATGCGTGGTGGCCCGCCGCCTGGCCGAGTCGGGAGTCGACGTGATCCTGCTCGAGGCGGGCGGCGAGCGGGCACCCACCCGCGCCGGCGTGCTCGACATAGGCCCCGGGTCGCGGGTGATCTCCCGGCACCGCGCGGTACTCGGAAGTGCCACCCTCGGGCGGACCGGGGTGGAGTTGCCACGGGGCCGCACCCTCGGCGGGTCGGGCGCGGTCAACGGCGGGTACTGCACCCCGGCCCGGCCCTCCGACCTCGCCGCATGGGGCCCGGACTGGCCCCGCAGATACGAGGTGGGACTCGCGCGGGCGACCGAACGACTGCGGCCACGACTCGTCCCCGCCGGGCCGGTCGCCGCGCGCGTGGCCGCGGCGTTTCCCGGCCGGGTGTCCGCCATCGCCCAGGCGCGCCGGGACGGGCGGCGCGTCACCGCCTTCGACGCCTGGGACCCCGCCGGCGCGGGCGTCCGGGTCAGGACGGGCGCGACGGTCCGTGAACTCCGGTGGGCCGGTGGGCTCACCGGGCGGCGGTGTGACGGCGTGGTGCTCGACGACGACGAGGAGATCACCGCCCGGGAGGTGATTCTGTGCGCGGGGACGATCGGGACGGCGGCAGTCCTGTTGGGCTCGGGGATCGGGCCGGACTCCGGTCACCCGGTCGGGCGGAGCACGCAGGAGCATCCGGAGGTCCTGCTGGACCTGCCGCCGAGCTGGGCCGGAATCGACCCTGATCCCACCACCGCGCCTGATCCCACAACCGCGCCCGATCCCACAACCGCGGCGGCGCCGCTGCTCTCCCACGTGGTCAGGCTCGCGCTGCCGGGGCCGACGGGTGAGACGGGTGTCGTGGAGATCGAGGTGCGGCCCTATTCGGTCCCGATGCACCGGGTGATCCCCGGACTCGCCCCCCAGCCGCACCGGATCGGGGTGGCCCTGATGAACCCGGTGGGCCGTGGGGAGATCGGTGGCGGGGTAGGTGGCGGGACCGTCCGGGACGGCGATCTCCTGGTGGTGTTGCCGGACGACCCCCGGGACGCCGCCGCGCTCGACGGGGCCGCGGGGATGGTCGCCGACCGACTGGGGATTTCCGGCACGGCCGGTGGACCGCGCCCGGTGCCGGTCCCATCGACCTCCCAGCACCTGTCGGGCTCGGCGCGGATCGGCGAGGTGGTCGACGATTCCGGCAGGGTACTGGGGTGCGAGGGGCTGCGGGTCGCGGATGCCTCGGTGTTCCCGGCGCTGCCGCGGTGCGGCCCCTACATGTCGGTCCTCACGGTGGCCGAGGACCTCGCCGCGAGAGTGATCTCGGGGAGGTCGTGGTAGAACCGAACGAGAACACGTTCCACCGCAGCGGTGGGAGTGCGGGCGGAAGGGTCACCATGACCAGCAGTGAGATCGAGACCCACGGTACTGAGACCCACAGTGCTCAAACCCGCCCGGTCGAACCCCGGTCGTTCACGCTCGCCGGTGCGTCCGGGATGCTCGTCGGCGATGTCTGGGAGCCGTACGGCGGGGCGGATCCGGTCGACGAGATCCTCATGCTGCACGGCGGGGCGCAGACCCGGAACTCGTGGAACCGCGCCGCCCGGCGACTCGCATCCGAGGGATACCGGGTCACGACGATGGATGCGCGCGGACACGGGGACAGCGACTGGGCTGCCGACGGGGACTACGACATCCACCGCATGGTCGACGATCTCGAGCTGATCGTCGCCTCTCGCTTCACCGGTCGGCCACCGGTGCTCGTGGGGGCCTCGCTGGGTGGGCTGACCGGGCTGCTGGCCCTGGGGACGGCCAAGCCCGTCGCCCGGGCGCTGGTGTTGGTGGATGTCACGCCGAAGATCGAGTCGAAGGGCGTACAGCGGATCGGGGAGTTCATGCGGTCGGGGCTCGACGGGTTCGTGGACCTCGAGGAGGCCGCCGACGCGATCGCCGCCTACCAGCCGGATCGTCGGCGTCCGGCGAACCTCGACGGTCTGCGCAAGAACCTCCGTCAGAAGAACGACGGTCGGTGGTACTGGCACTGGGACCCGCGCTTCGTCGCCGGCGCCACGGGGGACAACGCAGAGATCGGGAACGACTACTTCGAGGGGATCGTGCCCCACGTGGCCGAGCCGACCATGCTCATCCGGGGTTCGCGCTCGGACATCGTCAGTGACGACTCGGTGGCGCACCTGCTCGAGCACCTCCCGCACGCGTACACCTACGAGGTCGCCGACGCGGGCCACATGGTGGCGGGTGACGACAACGCGGTGTTCCTGGACCAGCTCGAATGGTTCCTCGCCGAGGTCATGGGTTCCCCGCCCCGCGCGGGGGAGGGGCGGGAATAACCCCGTTCGGGCGGCGTTGACCCTGACAGCACGGACACACATACCCGCATGGGTATGGTGTCGCAGAAGGTCGTCGCCGGCGCGGGCTGTCCGTAGGCTGGCGACGACAGATGACGGGACGAGAGTCGCCCCGTTGCGCAAGGAGGGCATTCGTATGACCACCGTCGACATCACGACCGCCGACTTCGAGAAGACCGTCACGGAGAACAACATCGTCCTGGTGGACTTCTGGGCCGAGTGGTGCGGCCCCTGCAAGGCGTTCGGGCCGGTCTTCGAGAAGGTCTCCGGCAAGAACCCCGAGCTGACCTTCGCCAAGGTCGACACCGACGCCGAGCAGCAGCTCGGTGCGATGCTGCAGATCCAGTCGATCCCCACGCTCATGGCGTTCCGTGAGGGCATCGCCGTGTTCCGCCACTCCGGCGCGATCCCGGAGCAGGCACTTGACGACCTGGTCGAGCAGATCAAGGGGCTCGACATGGACGAGGTGCGCAAGGCCGTCGAAGAGGCGCAGGCCCAGCAGGGCGACGCCCAGTCCTGACTCCGGCACCGGAGCGGGACTGGCGATCGGCGAACAGAAGCAGCTACCCGGAATTGCGTCACCCCGTGCAACAATCCGGATAACGTGACGAGAACACGTTCCAGTGACGGGGCTCCTCCCGTCGCGCCCGGAGGGAGTCGCATGAAGACCAAGGCCGCCATCGCCCGAGAGTTGGGCAAGCCGTTCGAGATCGTGGAGGCCGAGCTCGACGGCCCCAACTTCGGCGAGGTGCTCGTCAAGTGGAAGGTCGCCGGCCTGTGCCACTCCGACCTGCACATCACCAGTGGTGACCTGCCCGGACGTCTCCCGATCGTCGGCGGGCACGAGGGTGCGGGCGTCGTCGAGGCCGTCGGCGTGGGCGTCACCCACGTCAAGCCCGGCGACCACGTTGTGGGCTCGTTCATCCCGGCCTGTGGCAAGTGCTCCGCGTGCGCGCGAGGCATGACCAACCTCTGCGACGGTGGGCTCAACGGCACGATCGGCGAGATGGCCGACGGCCGCTACCCGTTCGCCCTGGCCAACGGCGAGACGGCCGGCGCCATGTGCACCCTCGGCACGTTCTCGCAGTACACCGTCGCCAACATGAACTCGGTGGTCAAGATCCAGGACTGGATCCCCTTCGAGGTCGCGGCGCTCGTGGGCTGCGGCGTCACCACCGGCTGGGGCTCGGCCGTCTACTCCGCCGACGTCCGGGCCGGTGACACCGTGGTGGTGTTCGGCATCGGCGGTATCGGGATCAACGCGGTCCAGGGCGCCAAGCACGCCGGCGCACGATTCATCCTGGCCATCGACACCGACGAGTCGAAGCTGGCCAAGGCCAAGGAGTTCGGCGCGACCCACGTCTACTCGGACGTGGAGCAGGCCAAGGCCGAGCTGCCGGGGCTGACCTGGGGCAACATGGCGGAGAAGGCCATCATCACGATCGGTGTGGCCGACGCCAAGGTCACCGCCGACGCCACCGACATGGTGGGCAAGCGCGGGGTCGTGGTCCTCACGTCCATGGGCGGGCTCGACAACCAGTCCATCAACCTCACCGGACTGTTCGTCTCGCAGTACGAGAAAGTCATCAAGGGATCACTGTTCGGCTCGGCCAACGCCTTCCACGACATCCCCAACATCCTGCGTCTGTGGGACGAGAAGCAGCTGAAGCTCGACGAGCTGATCACGCACCGCTTCACTCTCGACCAGGTCAACGAGGGCTACGAGATCATGGAGGCCGGCGACGAGGGGATGGTCCGCGGGATCATCGTCCACGACGACTGACTGGACACCGATACCCCCACGGGTACACTGGGGTCCTGGATCGACACCCGCACCCGCGGAGAGCAGGAGGGCCCGAGATGGCTGACGACGAGGCGAGGACTCAGGTCCTCAACCGGCTGCGCCGTGCGCGCGGACAGCTCAACGCGGTGATCGACATGGTCGAGCAGGAGCGACCGTGCAAGGAGGTCGTCACGCAGTTGGCGGCGGTCTCGAAGGCGCTGGACCGGGCCGGCTTCAAGATCATCAGCACCAACATCCAGGAGTGCCTGGCCGGCGACGGCGAGACCGGCGAGGACGGGATCACCGTAGCGGAGCTGGAGAAGCTCTTCCTTTCGCTCGCCTGACCGCCGGCCGCTGGCGTGGGATGCTGGGCCCAGAGACAACACCCGACGAGACACGCACCCGACGAGACACGGAGGACGACGACATGGACGTCGGAATCGGTACGTACACGGCCATGGGTTTCGACGAGGCCGTGGAGGCGACCCGCGAGGCGCTCGCCGACCGCGGATTCGGGATCCTGCACGAGATCGATCTCACCGCCACGCTCAAGAAGAAGATCGACAAGGACATCGAGCGCGTCCTGATCCTGGGGGCGTGCAACCCCGGGTTCGCCGGCGACGCGTTCGACGTGAGCAAGGAGGTGGCGCTGCTGCTGCCCTGCAACGTCGTGGTCCGCGAGTCGTCCGGGGGCTGCGTGATCGAGGCACAGAACCCGGCGCTGCTGGCGCAGGTCATCTCGGGCGGTCTGCAGGACATGGCCGACGAGTTGTCCGCCCAGATGCGGTCGATGATGAAGGACCTCACCCGCTGAGTAACCTGGGGGCATGACCCAGGAGCCGTACACCGACCCGCGGGCCCTCGCGCAGCAGAGACTGGAGGCGATGGTCGGGCGGGGAGAGTTGTCCCTCGCCGAGTTCTCGGACCGAGCCGCGAAGATCTGGTCCGCGACCTGCCCCGCCGAGCTCGAGGTGGCCCTGCGCGGGCTGCCGATCGGACCCACCGCGGGGCCTGCCCCGACCTCGGCGCAGCCGCCGGCCACCCGGTCGAGCGGGGCGATCACCGTCGACGAGAGCCAGAAGAAGACCTCGGTCTTCGACACACTCAAGCGGGAGGGCCGCTGGTCCCTCCCGGACGACTACCGGCTGACGTCCTGGATGGGTGAGATCTACCTGGATGCCCGCGAGGCCGTGGTCGACCGCCCGCGCACCCACCTCAAGCTGGACCTCTGGGCCGCCAACGCCAAGATCCTGCTCCCGCCGGGAGTCTCCGTTGCGGTGACCGGCAACCGGACGTGGTCCGAGCTCAAGATCGACGAGGGCCGCTACGACGTCCGCGGCGGCCCGCACCTCGACATCGAGATCAACGGCTTCATGGCCGGTGTCAAGATCAAGATCTTGGCCGCGGGGGAGAGGATCCCTAAGACCTGGAAGTGGTTCTAGAGGGTTCGCCGGCGGCGCCATACCGTATGCCGGTGCCGCACCTCGTCGTCGTACCCGTCGACGCTGCTCCGTGGATCGGTGATCCACTCGCCCACCTCGACCCGCTCCCACGCCTCGTCCAACTCCGGCGCCAACACGGTCCCGGGGGCGTCCGCGTCGATCTCGGTGACCAGGCACTCGTCCGCTGCACCGAGCGCGGCGGCGTAGATCTGCCCGCCGCCCATCACCGCGGCGTCCGGACCGGCCGCCGCCAGCGCGGCCTCCACCGATGCCGCGCGCTCGGCGCCCTCGGCCGACCACCCTGGGTCACGTGTGCACACGATGTTGCGACGGCCGGGCAGGGGCCGGAAGCGGGTGGGGATCGAGTCCCAGGTGGCCCGTCCCATCACCACCGGCAGGCCGGCGGTGGCCTGCTTGAAGAACGCCAGGTCCTCCGGGATGTGCCAGGGCATGTCCCGGCCGTCGCCGATCACCCCGCCCCGGGCCTGCGCCCACACCATCCGCACCGGCACGGCTGCCCTCTCCCGGTTCAGACCGCGACCGGGGCCTTGATGCCCGGATGATGCTCGTAACCGACGATCTCGAGGTCCTCGAAGCGATAGTCGAAGATCGAGTCCGCCCGGCGCAGCCGCAGCTCGGGGTAGGGGTAGGCCTCGCGGGAGAGCTGCGTCCGGACCTGCTCGACGTGGTTGTCGTAGATGTGGCAGTCGCCGCCGGTCCAGATGAACTCACCCACCTCGAGCCCGACCTGCTGCGCCACCATGTGGGTGAGCAGCGAGTAGGAGGCGATGTTGAACGGGACACCCAGGAAGAGGTCGGCACTGCGCTGGTAGAGCTGGCAGCTCAGCTTGCCGTCCGCGACGTAGAACTGGAACAGCAGGTGACAGGGCGGCAGGGCCATGTCCGTCAGCTCGCCGACGTTCCAGGCGGAGACGATGTTGCGGCGCGAATCCGGGTCCGTGCGAAGCAGGTCGAGCGAGGCCGCGATTTGGTCGACGTGCCGGCCGTCGGGGGTGGGCCAGGACCGCCACTGCACCCCGTAGACGGGTCCGAGTTCGCCGCGCTCGTCAGCCCACTCGTCCCAGATGCTCACGCCGTTCTCGCGCAACCAGCCCACGTTCGAGTCTCCGCGCAGGAACCACAGCAGCTCGTAGGCCACCGACTTGAAGTGGACGCGCTTGGTGGTGACCAGGGGGAATCCCGCCGCCAGGTCGTAGCGCAGCTGGTGGCCGAACACGCTCCGCGTGCCGGTTCCCGTGCGATCGGACTTGGGGGTGCCCTGCTCCAGGACGAGTCGGAGCAGGTCCTCGTACGGGGTGGGGACGGTCATGCCCGGCAGTCTACGTTCGAGTCGCCTGGGCGGCCTGCGCGGCCAGGATCTTCTCGGTGAGCTCGGGGCGGCAGATCAGGACGTCCGGGGAGTAGGTGTCGGGCTTGTTGAACAGGATCGGCGAGCCGTCGAGGCGGGAGGCGTGCAACCCCGCGGCCAGGGCGACGCCCACCGGCGCGGCCTGGTCCCATTCGTCCTGCCCCCCGGCGTGGAGGTAGACGTCCGCGTCACCGAGCAGGACCGAGAGCATCTTGGCGCCCGCCGAGCCCATGGGCCGCACCTCCAGGCCCACGGCGTCCGCCACCTGGTGCGACCCGGGAGGCGGGTTGTTGCGGCTGATGACCATGGTCCCCGACTGGGGGCCGTCCACGTGGTCGACCTGGTCCGAGCGGAACACGCGCCCCGAGTCGGGGAGCCCGACGGAGGCGACGGTCGGGTGTCCGTCGACGACGAGCGCGACGTGCACCGACCAGTCCGAGCGCCCCGTGGAGAACTCCTTGGTGCCGTCGATGACGTCGATGATCCACACGCGGGACTTCTCCAGCCGGCTGAGGTCGTCGGAGACCCCCTCGGATAGGGTGCCGTCGTCAGGACGGTGCACGGCCAGCACCTCGTCGGTCCAGTTCTGCGCGACCTCGTTGGCGACACGGGCGAGCGAGCGTCCGCGGAGCAGGCCCCCGGCGCGCGTGCCCTTGACGATGTCCCCGATCCCGGTGGCGAGGAAGTAGGCGAGGTCGTCGTCGCCGAGATCGCGCATGCTGTCGCTCTGCATGGGAGACACTCTACGGAGGTGTGGCGCGAGTCGGGACGATGTCGTAGGCGTGCGTCATCATGAGTTCATGTCCGACGCACTGGAGCGGTTCCACCCGGCCACAGCCTCGTGGTTCCGTGGGGCGTTCGACCGACCCACCCCCGCGCAGGAGGGGGCGTGGGGGTCCCTCGCGAGCGGGGCCCACACCCTCGTCGTGGCCCCCACCGGGTCGGGCAAGACGCTGTCGGCGTTCCTCGCCGCGCTCGACCGGCTGATGCTGGGCGGCGGCAGTGGCGGCGACGGTTCGGGCGAGCCCACGCCCGGCACCCGTGTCCTGTACATCTCCCCGCTCAAGGCGTTGGCCGTGGATGTCGAGCGCAACCTCCGGGCGCCGCTCGCCGGGATCGCGCGGGAGGCCGCCGCCCTGGGCGTGGAGACCGCGGACGTGACCGTGGGGATCCGCACCGGCGACACCCCGACGGAGGAACGCCGCCGCCAGCGCTCCCGGCCGCCGCACGTGCTGGTCACCACTCCCGAGTCGCTCTTCCTCCTGCTCACCTCGGCCGCGCGCGAGACCCTGGCCACGGTCGACACGGTGATCATCGACGAGATCCACGCGGTGGCCGCCAGCAAGCGAGGCGCCCATCTCGCCCTGAGCCTGGAACGACTGGACGACCTGCTGGACTCCCCCGCCCAGCGGGTGGGCCTGTCCGCCACCGTCCGGCCGCATTCCGAGGTGGCCCGCTTCCTCGCGGGCGAGCGGCCGGTCACCGTGGTGGCGCCCGGATCCGACAAGCGCTTCGAGCTCACGGTCCGGGTGCCCGTGGAGGACATGGCGGACCTGTCCTCGGCGCGCAACGGGGTTCCGGACGGGGGCGCCGCGCCGCCCGGCACCCCGGGTGAGGGGTCCATCTGGCCGCACGTCGAGCGTCAGGTGGTGGACCTGGTCACGGCGCACCGCTCCACGATCGTCTTCGTCAACTCCCGACGCCTGGCCGAGCGGCTGACCGCGCGGCTCAACGAGATCTACGCGGAGGACACCGATCCGGGGTCTCTGCCGCCCGCGCCGGCCCGCCCACCTGCGCAGATCATGGTGCCGTCGGAGGTGTCACGCGGCGCCCCGGCGGAGCTGGCGATGGCCCACCACGGGTCGGTGTCCAAGGAGCGACGGGCTCTGATCGAGGACGCCCTCAAGTCGGGACGGCTGCGCGCGGTGGTGGCCACGTCGTCGCTCGAGCTGGGGATCGACATGGGCGCGGTGGACCTGGTGGTGCAGGTCGAGTCGCCCCCGTCGGTGGCGTCGGGGCTCCAGCGTGTCGGCCGCGCCGGGCACCAGGTCGGCGAGGTCTCCCGTGCGGCGGTGTTCCCCAAGCACCGCGCCGACCTCGTGCACAGTGCCGTGACAGTGGAGCGGATGATCGCCGGCGCGATCGAGGCGATGTCGGTCATCACCAACCCGCTGGACGTCCTCGCGCAGCAGACGGTGGCCGCGTGCGCCCTCGAGCCTATCGACGTGGAGGACTGGTTCGCCGCCGTTCGTCGGACCGCCCCGTTCGTCGGGCTGCCGCGGTCGGCGTTCGACGCGACGCTCGACATGCTGGCGGGCAAGTACCCGTCGGCGGACTTCGCGGAACTCAGGCCGCGGCTCGTGTGGGACCGCGATGCCGGCACCCTGACCGGCCGCCCGGGTGCGCAACGCCTCGCCGTCACCTCGGGCGGCACCATTCCCGACCGAGGCCTGTTCGGCGTGTTCATGGTGGGGGAGAAGGCGACCCGGGTCGGCGAGCTCGACGAGGAGATGGTCTACGAGTCCAGGGTCGGCGACGTGTTCGCCCTCGGGGCGTCGAGTTGGCGGGTCGAGGAGATCACGCACGACCGGGTGCTGGTCACGCCCGCGCCCGGCGGGACGGGGCGGCTGCCGTTCTGGCTCGGGGACGACCAGGGACGGCCCGCCGAACTGGGGCGCGCCCTGGGCGGGTTCCTGCGCGAGGTGGGGAACGGGTCCGACGACGAGGTGGGCCCCCGCCTCGCCGCCGCCGGTCTCGACGTCAACGCGGTGGTCAACCTGCGTCGCTATCTGGCCGAGCAGAGGGAGGCCACAGGGCACCTCCCCAGTGACACGACCCTCGTGGTGGAGCGGTTCCGCGACGAGGTGGGGGACTGGCGCGTCGTCCTCCACTCGCCGTTCGGCGCCCGCGTGCACTGGCCGTGGGCGGAGGCGGTGCGTGCGCGGCTCGCCGCCGCGCACGGGTTCGACGCGGTCCCGGTGGTGTCCGACGACGGCATCATCCTGCGGGTCCCGGACACGATCGACGACGGCGAGGTGGGCGCCCGCCCAGGAGCGGAGACGTTCGCCCTGAATGCCGAGGAGGCCGTGGACCTGGTCACCACCCACGTGGGCGGATCGGCGCTCTTCGCCTCCCGATTCCGTGAGTGTTCGGCGCGGGCCCTGCTCTTCCCGCGGCTGGACCCGGGTCGGCGGGCCCCGTTGTGGCAGCAGCGGCAGAAGTCGGCGCAGCTGCTCGACGTGGCGCGCCGCTACCCGGATTTCCCCATGATCCTCGAGGCCGTGCGGGAGTGCCTGCAGGACGTCTACGACGTCCCGGCGCTCGAACGGCTGCTGGGGGAGATCGAGTCGCGGACGGTCCGGATCGTCGAGGTCGACACCCCGCGTGCGTCGCCGTTCGCCCAGTCCCTGCTCTTCGACTACGTCGGCGCCTTCCTCTACGAGGGCGACTCGCCGCTGGCCGAGAAGCGCGCCGCCGCGCTGGCCATCGACCCGTCCCTGCTCGGTCAGCTCCTGGGCCGCGTGGAGCTGCGAGAGCTTCTGGACGTGGAGGTGCTGGACTCGATCGAACGTCGGCTCCAGCACCTCGAACCCGAGCGCGCCGCCCGTGATGCCGAGGCCGTGGCCGACCTGCTGCGGTTGCTCGGCCCGCTGACGGTCGAGGAGATCGCCGAGCGGTCGACGGAACCGGAGGCCGTACCGGCGTGGTTGGCGACACTGGCGCAGTCGTTCCGGGTGATCACCGTCGAGCACGCCGGCCGGACCTGGTGGGCCGGGGTCGAGGACGTGCCCAGGCTCCGGGACGGGCTGGGGGTGCCGCCGCCGCCCGGGGTCTCCTCGGCCTTCCTCGGCGACGTCGACGACCCTCTCGGCGAGCTGATCCGCCGCTACGCCCGCACCCACGGCCCGTTCACCGTGGACGCCCTCGCGGGTCGCTTCGGCCTGGGCGTGGCCGTGGCCCGAGGGGTGCTCGGGCGGCTGACCTCGGCCGGGACGCTGCTGGCCGGCGAGTTCCGGCCGGGGGCCTCGAGTCCCGAGTGGTGTGACGCCGAGGTGTTGCGTCACATACGCCGGCGCTCGCTCGCGGCACTGCGCAGCCAGATCGAACCGGTCTCGCACTCCGCGCTTGCCCGGTTCCTGCCCGGCTGGCAGAGCCTGGGCTCCGGCTCCGGCGCCGAGTCTGGCGTGGACGGCGTGCTGGCCGTGGTCGAGCAACTCGACGGCCTGGCCGTGCCCGCCTCCGCACTCGAGCCGCTCGTCCTGGCGCCCCGGGTGCGTGACTACTCCCCGGCGATGCTCGACGAGTTGCTCGCCGGGGGAGAGGTGATCTGGAGTGGCCGCGGCCGGGCGGGGTCCCGCGACGGCTGGGTCTCCCTGCACCCGGCCGACTCCGCCGGCGCGACCCTCCCGCTCGATCGCCCTCAACCGGAGGGGCCTGTCCACCTCGCCGTGGTCGACTCACTGCGCGGCGGGGCGCTGTTCTTCCGTGACGTGGTGGCCCGCGTGAAGGAGGCGGCCGGAGGGGAGACTCCCGCCGGCACTGAGGCGGTGGTCGCGGAGGTAGTAGTCCCTGAGTTAGTGGTCCCTGGGTTAGTGATCACCGAGGCCGCCGTCCGCGACGCCCTCTGGGACCTGGTGTGGGACGGCGTGGTCACCAACGACACGCTCGCCCCGCTGCGGGCGGTCTTGGCCGGCGGCGGGTCGTCGGGCTCGGGCACCGCCCACCGCTCTCCGCGATCGTCGGCCCGCCCACGTCGGGCCCGCCTCGGCCGGACCTCCATGGCCCAGCTGAACGGCGCGATGGCCGCCGGCACGCGGACGCCGCCCGTGCTCGCCGGACGTTGGTCACTGGTGCCGGAGCCGGTCACCGACGCGACCCTGCGGGCCCACGCGTGGGCCGAGACGCTGCTGCTGCGCCACGGCGTGGTGACCCGGGGTGCGGTCGAGGCAGAGGAGATCCCGGGCGGGTTCGCCGCCGTCTACAAGGTCCTGGCGCAGATGGAGGACTCCGGTCGCTGCCGCCGCGGCTACTTCGTCGACGGTCTGGGCGCCGCCCAGTTCGCCGCCGGCAACACCATCGACCGGCTGCGCGCCTACGACGACACCGCCGACGACGCCCACTGGCCCTCCGGCACCGACGAGCCCGTCGTCCGGGTCCTCGCGGCCACCGACCCGGCCAATCCGTACGGCGCGGCGCTGCCCTGGCCACCCGGCGCGGAAGGAGGATCCGGGCACCGTCCCGGCAGGAAGGCGGGTGCGCTCGTGGTGCTGGTCGACGGGCTGTGCGTCCTGTTCGTCGAACGCGGTGGACGCACCGTACTCGTGCTGGACGACCGCCCCGAGGCCGTGCCGCTCGCGGCGTCCGCGCTCGCAGGGGTCGTGCGATCGGGTGCCGTCGGCCCGCTCACCGTCACCACCATCGCCGGCGAACCCGTCCACACCTCGCCCGTCGCGGCCGCCTTCGAGGCCGCCGGTTTCGGGGCCACGCCCAAGGGGTTGCGCATCCGGCGTTGAGGCTCCCGACCCGATGGGTTAAAGTATGCGCATCAATGCATACATCAAGGGGGTTGGTATGGGTGCCGGACACGCGCACGGGGGACACGCCCGACCTGCCGGCCACGCCGGGGCGCGCTATCGGGTCAGATTGGCGTGCGCCTTTGTCCTGACCGCGGTGTTCTTCGTGGTCGAGCTGATCGCGGGCCTCATCTCCGGCTCACTCGCCCTGCTCTCCGACGCCGGCCACATGGCGGCGGACGTGGTGGCGTTGGGTGCGGCGCTGCTGGCGACGATGATCGCCTCGCGACCGGACCACACCGGCCGACGCACGTTCGGCCACTACCGCGTCGAGATCTTCGCCTCCGGCTTGGCGGTGCTCATCATGCTCGGCATGGGCGTGTACGTCCTGGTCGAGGCGATCAGCCGGTTCGGGTCGGATGCCCCCGTCGCCACCGGCACCATGCTGCTCGTCGGGGCACTGGGGCTGATCGTCAACATCATCTCGCTGCTCCTGCTGCGCAGCGGTTCCTCCGAGAGCCTCGCGGTCCGTGGCGCGTACTTCGAGGTCGTCGCCGACGCGGCCGGCTCGGTCGGGGTGATCGCGGCCGCGCTGCTCATCCGGGCCACCGGTTCGACGGTGTGGGACCTCGTGGTGGCAGTGGCGATCGCGGTGTTCATCCTCGTCCGCGCGGTGATGCTCGGCAGGCAGGTCGTCACGGTGCTCGCCCAGCACGCGCCCGCCGGGGTCGACCCCGCGGCGGTGGAGTCCGAACTCGCGTCGGTGGTCGGCGTCGAGGACGTGCACGACCTGCACCTGTGGACCCTGACCTCGGGGATGGACGTGGGCACCGTCCATCTCGTAGTCGGCCCCGCGACGACCCATGCCGACATCCTCGACGAGGCGCGGCGCGTCCTCCGCGAGGGCCACGGCATCGAGCATGCGACCGTGCAGATCGAGACCGCCGACGTCGTGGGTTGCCACGAACTCGGGTGGTGAGGCTAACCGGGTACACCTGTCTGACCGGGTGGACCCGGCAGCAGTGCTCAACTCAGGACAATGGCTCAGGACAATGGCTCAGGACAAAGGAGGCAACGGTGCCGGAGGGCGATTCCGTCCACAGGGCGGCCGCACGGGTCCACCAGGCACTGGCCGGGCGGACCCTGGACAGGACCGAGCTGCGGGTACCGCGGTTCGCGGCCGTCGATCTGCGCGGCAGGACCGTGGTGGCGGCCCGGTCCCGGGGGAAGCACCTCTTCGTCGTCGTCGGCCCCGACGCGCAGGGGCGAGACCCCGTCACCCTCCACATCCACCTGAAGATGGAGGGCCGCATCCACGTCCACCGCGCGGGGGATCGGTGGCGGTTCCCCGCGCACACCGCCCGGCTGGTCCTGCGCGCAGGCGACGTCGAGGTGGTGGGTACCGAACTCGGGCTGTTACGCGCGCTGGATCCCACTGAGGCCGACCGGGCGGTCGACTACCTCGGCCCCGACCTGTTGGGGCTGGACTGGGAGCCGGACGCCAGTGTTGCGGAGGTGGTGCGACGGATCGGGGAGCGGCCGTCCCGGACGATCGGGGAGGCCTTGTTGGACCAACGCAATCTCGCGGGGATCGGCACCGTGTACCGCGCCGAGCTGTGTTTTCTGCGGGGCCTCGACCCGCGCGAACGAGTCGAGGCGGTGCCGGATCTACGCGCCGTGGTCGTGCTCGCCCGTCGGCTGTTGGTCGCCAACGCCGACCGTGCGGTCAGGGTGACCACCGGTGACACTCGTCGTGGGCGAGCGTTGTGGGTGTACGGGCGGGACGGTAAGCCGTGCCGCAGATGTGGGACCGAGGTGGAGACGTTCCGGCTGGGAGGTCTCGCCGACCCGGACGAGCCGAGCGATTCACTCGATCGCATCGCCTACCGCTGCCCGTCGTGTCAGCCCGCGCGTGCCACACTGGGGCCATCGCCAACGGAGGAGAACCTGTGACCGACCGCAACACGATCCTGATCACCGGAGCCAGCGCGGGTCTCGGCGAGGGCATGGCCCGTCGCTGGGCTGCGCAGGGCAAGGATCTGGCGCTATGCGCCCGGCGTCTGGAGCGGCTCGAGGAGCTCCGCGCCGAGCTCCTGGCGGCCAACCCGTCGATCACGGTGGCGGTCCGCGAGCTCGACGTGGCCGACGGCGACGCGGTGGCGCGGGTCTTCGGTGAGCTCGACGCGGAACTCGGCGGGATCGACCGCTTCGTCCTCAACGCCGGCCTGGGCAAGGGGGCGTCCATCGGTACGGGCAAGGCGCACGCCAACTGGGAGACCGCGATGGTCAACGTGGTCGGCACACTCAACCAGGCCGAGGCCGCGATGCAGCTGATGCACGCGCGGGGCGAGGGGCACCTGGTGTTCATCTCGTCGGTGAGTTCGCTGCGCGGCATGCCCAAGGCCCAGAACACGTATGGCGCCACCAAGGCGTTCGTCTCCTCGCTGGCACAGGGCCTGTACTCCGAGCTCGACAGCTCCGGCAGCCGCATCAAGGTCACCGACATCCTCCCCGGGTACATCCGCACCGACATCAACCGGTCGGTCAAGACCTCGCTGATGACCGAGTTCGACGAGGGGGTCGACGCCCTGGTCAAGACGATCGACGCCGAGCCCACCCGTGCGCTCGTCCCGGCCAAGCCCTGGAAGGCGATCGGCCCGCTGCTGACGCTGCTCCCGGAGAAGGTCAGTCGCAGGTTCGTCTGACCGGGGCGCCCGGCCCACCCCGCAAAGGAGAGTGGGTCGGGAGTGTGGGTCAGAAGGGTGGTGGGTCGAGGATGTCGTCGAGCAGGGCCCGGACGTCGCGCTCGACTGTGCTTGTCACGGGAGCGTTGCGCTGCCACCAGCGGCTGTGCTCGGCGGGGCGGGTGTTGCCCGGTCCGGTGGACGGGTCTGTGGCGGTGCCGGTGGTTCGCGCGCGTTCCGCGTTCAGGCGGGTGGCGCGGCGGGTCCAGTAGGTGGGCTCCGACCGTGTGTCACCGCTCGTGGTGGTCGGTTCCGGGTTGCGATGCTGTTGCCGGTCCCAGGCGCGGGATTCGTTGCGGGCGTGCTCGCGGCGGTAAGCCCCGAGCGGCCCGGATGGTCGGGTCATCATGGTCGCCCCGTCCGGGGTGATCACGGTGAGGGTGCCATCGGGTTGCAGGTCGTAGATCCAGTCGGAGAACGTCTTGAACCGGTGATGGCGCCGACAGAGACACATCAGGTTGCACTCTTCGGTGGGCCCGCCCCGAGCGGGATCCGCGTGGTCGAAGGGCCGGACATGATCGATGTCGCAGTCATCTGCCGGTACGGCGCAGCCGGGATGACGACAGGTGCCGTCGCGCAGCCGGATGCGGCGGGCCAACTCGGCGCTCGGCCGGTACTTCAGAGCGCGGCGGGCGTCGTCGGCCGCGCCGACACGGGGGTCGACCTTCTCGAAGCTGGCCCCGTCGCTGGTGACCAGCATGTCAAGCAGGGCCTGCAGTGCGGCCTGGCCGGTGCGGGTGAACTCCACCCGTGCCCCACCGTCCACACCAGTGCCGTCACCGGTGCCGACGCCGTGGTTGCCGGGGGCGATGACTGTGACCTTGGGTCGCAGTGGTGCCGGCGGCTGGCCCGGTCCACCGGGGTGGAGGCTGTCGCCGCACACCAGTGACAACAGGGCGTCGGCGCGGCGTTCTGCCTTGGTGTAGTGGCAGTCCAGGTCCGGGGCCGTCTCGCCGGTGGCCTCGGCGGCGGCCTCAGCGGCAGCAGCGTGCGCGGCGTCAGCATCGGCGTGTTCGGCGGCGCGCTGGTCGATCGCCTCGGCCAGGACGGCGGCTTCTTCGGTGGCCAGGGTGGCCGACAGGGTGGACATGCCGTCGGCGCCCTTGTTGATGCGAACCCCGCGAGCGCGGCTGGCGTCCTCTTTGCGGCGGCGGATGCCGTCGGCGTCGTATCGGGCGATGATCGCGTCCACCGCATCGCGTATCGCATGAGCTCCGAGGCGTTCGCCGGCCTCAGACGCGGCCAGGTAGTCGTCGACGACGGCCTGTTGCACCAGCGGCAGGACCTCGGGGTCGACGGTGGCCATCTGGCGGGCCAGCAGTTCCGCAGCTCGTTGGTCCATCCGCCCCGCGGCCAGGGCTGCGAGGATCGCGGGGTAGCGCTGATGCAGGTCCGCGGCGAAGGAGACCATAGATTCGGCGCGCAGTGTGGAGACGGCCATCGCCGCCACCACATACCCGGTGGCCACGTCGAACGGGTCGACCACCGAGTGGCCGGGAGGGGAATCCTGGCCGGCGCCGGTTTCGTCGCGGCGCACGCACTCTCGCAGTAGTTCGTAGCAGGCCGACAGTCGCTGAGCCGAGGCACGATTCTCCGCCGCCCAACCGGCACGAGCCGCTGCGGTCAGGTCGGTCAATGGATCGACTGCGGAGCTACCGTCACCAGGGGGGCCGTCAACAGAGTCGCCGCCACTCTCGTTCATGCCCCACCTCCGTGCGCTGTCGCCATTACCTCGGTATCGAATATGTGTTCTACTATACGCACACACATTCGAACGCGCAAGGGTCTGCTGGTGTCCGCCTGGCGCCATGCACGCCACTGCCGGCGGACGAGCGGCCAGATGTGATGCCCGGAGCGGCCAGGTGTGATGCCCGGCTAGATCGTCGCGCGGGGCTCGGGGCCCACCACGTCGAAGAGCATCGCCGTGAACTGGCCATGGGTCTCGAGCTTCTGGCGGTGGAGACGGAGTCGGCGGGGCAAGAGGGGCCGACCGGAACCGAGGACCACCGGGCACTGGTGAACCCAGACCCGGTCCAACAGTCCCCGGTCGGCGAACTGACCGGCGAAGTCACCGCCCCCGACGATCCAGACGTCCCCGCCGGCGGCGGCGTCGACCAGGAGAGGGTGCAGGTCGCCGACGTCACCGGCGAAGAACTCGACGCCGTCGACGGGATCGAGATCGCGGTGGGTGACGACCCAGCTCGGCACGGAGTACGGCCAGACGAACGGTCGGCCGTCCTTCGTCAGGTCGCGGCGGACCCAGTCGAAAGTGTTGACGCCGCAGACGATCGAACCGACGCCGGAGTAGAAGCGGTCGAAGTGGAGGTCGGGGAGGGCGGGGTCTAACTCGGTCGGAGAGTAGCCCGCGGGTTCGGCGTCACCGGAGGTCGCGAACAGCCAGGAGAGGCTCTCCTCGTCGTCGGCGATGTAACCGTCCAGGCTCGTGGCGGTGCAGTAGACAGTGGTCATGCGTGCATGCTCGCACCCGACTACGACACCTCCGGGCGGAACAGTCCCGGCTCAGCGGCGCCCGCGTGCCTCGCGATAGATCTCGACGAGCGAATCCGTCGAGGAGTCGAAGCCGTCCCCGGGGTGCTTGTCCGCGGTCAGGGCCCGCAGGAGCTCACCGGCCTGAGCCTTACCCAGCTCGACCCCCCACTGGTCGAAGGCATTGATCCCCAGGACGGCGGCCTGGACGAACACCACGTGTTCGTACAGCGCGATGAGCTGCCCGAGCACTCCGGGCGAGAGCGACGGCGCGAGGATCGTGGTGGACGGCCGGTTCCCGGGCATCACCTTGTGCGGGGCGATCTCGGGGTCGACGCCCTCGGCGAGCACCTCCTCCTCGGTCTTGCCGAACGCCAGCACGCGGGACTGTGCGAACAGGTTGGCCACGAGCATGTCGTGCATCGATCCTCCGCCGTCGGCGGCGGGCAGGTCCGTGACGGGGCGGGCGACACCGATGAAGTCCACCGGGACGAGCTGTGTGCCCTGGTGCAGGAGCTGGAAGAAGGCGTGCTGGCCGTTGGTGCCGGGCTCGCCCCAGTAGACCTCACCGGTGGGGTGGGAGACGTCGGAGCCGTCGAGACGCACCGACTTGCCGAGGGACTCCATCGTGAGTTGCTGCAGGTAGGCGGGGAATCGCAGGAGGCCCTGGGCGTAGGGGATCACGGCCTTGGACTGAGCACCGAGGAAGCAGGTGTACCAGATGCCCAGCAAGGCCATGAGAACCGGCGCGTTGTGCTCGGGGGCCTCGGTGGCGAAGTGCAGGTCCATGGCGTGGAAGCCCTCGATCAGCTCCACGAACGCCGGCGGGCCCACCGTGATCATCACCGACAGGCCGATCGCCGACGACACCGAGTACCGGCCCCCGACCCAGTCCCAGAACTCGAACATGTTGTCCGACGCGATCCCGAAGTCGGCCACCTTCTCCGTGGCCGTGGACACCGCCACGAAGTGGGAGGCGATCGCCTCCTCCGACCCCAGTGCATCGACGAAGTGCCGACGCGCCGCGTGGGCGTTGGCCATGGTCTCCTGCGTGGTGAAGGTCTTGGAGGCGACCACAACGAGGGTGGTGGCGGGGTCGACCTCCGCGAGCACGGCCGAGAGGTCGGCGGGGTCCACGTTGGAGACGTAGCGTGCGCGGATCCCGGCGGTCTGCAGGTGCTGCAGTGCCCTGTCGACCATCACGGGTCCGAGGTCCGAGCCACCGATGCCGATGTTGACCACCGTGTCGATCCGCGCACCTGTGTGCCCCGTCCACTCGCCGGACCGGACGCGGTCGGCGAAGTCTGCCATGCGGCTGAGGACCGCGTGGACGTCTGCCACCACGTCACGCCCGTCGACGACGAGCTCGGCCTCGGGAGGGAGGCGGAGCGCGGTGTGGAGGACGGATCGGTCCTCGGTGGTGTTGATGCGGTCGCCTCGGAACATCGCGGCCCGCTGCGCCGGCAACTTCGCGGCGTGGGCCAGCTCCGTCAGGGCGGTCATGACCTCGTCGGTGACCAGGTGCTTGGACAGGTCGACGTGCAGGTCGCCCGCGGTGACGGACATGCGGCGACCCCGCTCCGGGTCGACGGCGAACAGTTCGCGGAGGGTCACCTCGCCGATCGCCGGTACGAGGTCCTCGATCGCCGACCACTGCCGTGTCGCGCTGATGTCCGTCATTGCTGCTCCTGCCCAGAGTTGCCGCCCGGGGATCGCCCGCCGTCTGTCTGTGAGGTTAGTCGGGAATACGGGGGCCGCGCCGCCCGTTCCAGACACGTGACCCCCATCATCCATCCGCAATCCTCCGTGTCAGCCCAGGCCGACCGACTGGTCGAGCTGGGCGTGCCCGAGTTCGGTGGGATCACCGCCGGGCAGCTGCGGGAGCACGCCGCCGCCCTCCAGGACATAGCCCACCAGGACATAGCCCTCCAGGACGATCCGGGTGCCGGCCGACTGGTGTTGGCAGTCCACCCGTCGTTCGTGTCCACCGCCCGACTCGCGACCCTGCTGCGCCGTGAGGGGAGAGCCGGCTTCGTCGTCGTCGACATGTCCGATCTGGCCGAGTTCACACCCACCGACGACGTCCACGTGCCGGACGACCCGCTCTACCTGGTGGGGGACGTGACACGCGACGACGACATGCTGGGCTGGACGCCGACCGACGCCCACGCCGAGTTCGCCCGGCGGGGTCGGACCCCCCTCACGATCTCGGAGGGGGTGAGCTGGCTGCTCCAACAGCCGGAGATGCTCGAGCCCGGGAAGTGCTTCATGTGCATCGGTTCGAGGAAGCGGAAGGCCGACGGGGGGCTGGATTCCCGGACCCCCGCGCTGTGGATCAGTGGCGGGACGGGGCGCGACGGCCGGGAGAACAAGGGCGCGCCGAAGGTGGGCTGGTGTTGGGCGAACAATCACCACACGTGGCTCGGGTTCGCCTCCACGGCCGGTCGCTCAGCCAAGCCGGGCCGCTCAGCCCAGTCGGCCACGACCGAGACGTAGGAGCATGCCCGCGAGGGTCTGCCCCTCCTGACCGAGCGAGGAGAAGCGCTCGTAGACCTTGAGTTCACGGGTGTGGACGAGCTTGGTACCGCCGGACTGCATGCGCGTGCGGCCGATGCGCTTGGAGATCTCGCTGCGGCGGACGATCGCGTCCAGGATCTCGGCGTCCAGCCGGTCGATCTCCAGTCGGAGTTCCTGGATCTGGGCCTCGGACAGCGGATCGTCTGTACCGGCGGGGTCGGTGCTCATACCGGGATTATCCCACTCTCTTCCGTGGAGGCCGCAGTACCGTCTATTGTTTCCGCCCGTGGAGAACTTGAACACGCTTCTCGCGGACATCGGATCCGTGATCTGGGGACCGTTCGTCCTCATCCCGTTGCTCCTGGGCACCGGCCTATTCCTCACGATCCGGCTGCGGGCGCTGCAGTTCCGCAAACTGGGTCCCGCCCTCAACCTGGGTCTGGTGCGCCGCAAGGACGACGGCGGGCAGGGTGACATCACCCAGTACCAGGCGCTGACCACCGCTCTCGCCGCGACCGTCGGCGTGGGCAACATCGTCGGTGTGGCGACGGCGATCGCGCTGGGCGGGCCGGGCGCGCTCTTCTGGATGTGGGTGACCGCGCTCGTGGGCATGGCCTCCAAGTACTCGGAGGCGTTCCTCGGCGTGCGGTACCGCGTCACCGACGCCCGCGGCGAGCAGTCCGGCGGTCCGCAGTACTACCTCCACCGGGGGTTCGCCGAGCTTTTCGGGAAGACCGGCGGCCGGGTGGGGCTGGTCCTGTCGCTCGTCTTCGCGGTGTTCGCCGTCCTGGCGAGCTTCGGCATCGGCAACATGACGCAGGGCAACGCGGTGGCGGCCCAGCTGGACAACTCGTTCGGGGTCCCGCACGTGGTGACCGGCATCCTGATGTTCGTCCTCACCGGCGCGGTCCTGCTCGGTGGCATCAAGGCGATCGGTCGGGTCACCGCGGGCTTCGTGCCGCTCATGATCGTCCTGTACCTCCTCGGGGGCCTCGTCGCCCTGGTCGTCAACGCCGATCAGATCCCCAGTGCATTCGGGCAGATCTTCACGCAGGCCTTCACCGGGACGTCCGCTGTCGGTGGCTTCGCCGGCGCGGCGATCATGTACGCCATCCAGATGGGTGTCGCCCGCGGCATCTTCTCCAACGAGTCCGGCATGGGCTCGGCGGCCATCGCGGCCGCAGCGGCCAAGACCACCCACCCGACCCGTCAGGGTCTGGTGTCGATGACCCAGACGTTCATCGACACCATCATCGTCGTCACTTTCACCGGTCTGGTGATCGTCACCTCCGGCGTGTGGCAGCGGGGCAGTGACACGGCCGGGACCATGACCGCCGACGCGTTCGCCGAGGCGATGCCGTACGGCGACAAGCTGGTGGCGGTGGCGATCGCGTTCTTCGCCTTTTCGACGATCCTCGGCTGGTCGTACTACGGCGAGCGGTGTGTCGAGAGGCTCGTCGGCGCCCGCGGCGTGATCCCGTACCGGATGGTCTTCACGTGCGTGGTGTTCGTGGGGGCGGTCACCGAGCTCGAGGTGGTGTGGAACTTCGCGGACGTGATGAACGGTCTGATGGCCATCCCCAACCTCATCGGCCTCCTCGTCCTCTCGGGCCTCATCGTCCGCGAGACGCGGTACTACCTCGACAACGATCCGACTCTGACGGCCACGGCGGCGCAGGTCGAGGAGTTCATGGGGGACCGCCGGCGCTGACACCGGGGTGTCGGACCGGGTGGGTAGATTGGTCGCCACGATGACCCACTCCGCCGCCGCCCCAGTCAGTTCCCCAGTCAGTCGCACCTCGCCCCGCTCGCCTCTCCTGGACGGGCTCAACCCACAGCAGGCCGCCGCGGTCACGCACCGCGGCGGTCCCCTGTTGATCGTGGCCGGCGCGGGTTCGGGAAAGACCAGTGTGCTGACCAGGCGGATCGCGTATCTCCTGGCAGAGGGCGGTGCGCACCCAGGGCAGATCCTCGCCATCACGTTCACCAACAAGGCCGCGGCCGAGATGCGGGAGCGGGTCTCGACCCTGGTCGGGCCACACGCCGAGCGGATGTGGGTGGCCACGTTCCACTCGATCTGCGTGCGGATCCTGCGCGCGCAGTCCGCCCTGCTGGGCACCCGCAACTCCAACTTCACGATCTACGACTCGGACGATTCCCGTCGCCTGCTCGGCATGATCGCCAAGGAGCAGCACCTCGAGATCAAGAAGTTCACCCCGCGGATGCTGGCCTCGGCCATCTCGAACCACAAGAACGAACTCCGTGAGCCGTCGGAGGCCATGGACCGTGCGCTGCAGGACTCGGACCGGACCGGGCAGACGGTGGCGGCGGTGTTCACCGAGTACCAGGCCCGTCTGCAGGCGGCCAACGCCTTCGACTTCGACGACCTGATCGGGGAGACCGTGGGGTTGCTGCGGTCGCACCCGGAGGTGGCGGCGTACTACCGGCGCAGGTTCCGGCACGTCATGGTGGACGAGTACCAGGACACCAACCAC
>JBKBRA010000044.1:0-24993 GCA_046292305.1 Dietzia sp.
GGCCGACGCCACCATGCTCCCCGAGGGCTTCGAGGTCTCCGTCGAGGACGCCGAGGCCGGCCTCCAGATCACCGCCGCCGACATCGAGCTCCCCACCGGCAGCACCCTGGTCTCCGACCCCGAGACGCTGATCGTCAACGTCATCGAGGCGCCGTCCGAGGCCGACCTCGAGTCCGAAGAGGAGGACGCCCCCCAGGGTGAGGCCGCCGAGGACGCCGCTCAGGCCGCCGAAGAGGCGTGATTCCCCGCGCCGCGGCCTGAGAGCTGCGGCGACCCCGGCCACGGGCCCGGTCCGACCACTGCGGTCGGAGCGGGCCCGCGGTCATTTCGCTGCCACCGCATCCGCTCGCTCCGGCAGCCGACCCGGTCTGGGACCATGAGTCCGTGAACACCGATGACGCCTCCGGACCCAGACTCGTCGTGGGCCTGGCCAACCCCGGCCCCGACTACGAGGGCACCCGCCACAACATCGGATGGGACGTGCTCGTCGAACTCGCCTCCCGGGCCCTGCCCATGCCGGCGAGCTTCCAGGCGCACAAGCGGACCAACTGCGAGGTCGCCCAGACGCGGCTCGCCGACCAGGCCGTGATCCTGGCCCGGCCGCGCAGCTACATGAACCTGTCCGGGGGCCCCGTCGCGGCGGTGGCCAAGTACTTCTCCGTCGCACCCACCGACGTGATCGTGGTGCACGACGAGATCGACATCGACTTCGGCCAGGTCCGCCTCAAGCGCGGCGGCGGCGAGGGCGGACACAACGGCCTGCGCTCGGTGACCAGTGCACTCGGCACCCGCGACTACCTCCGCGTCCGCGCGGGAGTCGGCCGCCCCCCGGGCCGGATGGCGGTGGCGGACTACGTCCTCAAGCGCTTCTCCAAGCTCGAGCAGCCCGACGTGCCGTTCCTGGTCCAGGACGCCGCCGACGCCGTCGAACTACTGCTCAGGCACGGTCTGGAGACCGCCCAGAACCAGGTCCACACGGCGTGAGCCGGGCGGGACGCACGCGCCGGTTCACGCGTGAGGCCGTCCTCGGCGGCGGGCGGGATCTGCTCGAGCGGGCCGGTCGCGACCTGATGAACTGGGAGATGCACCGACGCGCGGGCCTCGTCGTCGTCGTCGATGGTCCAGCCACCGTCGGCCGCCGGGTGCGGCTCCGGCCGCGCACCGGACCCGCCGCCTGGCTGCGGCTCACCGCCCCCTGTGAGGTCACCGCGGTCGTCCACACCGCGCAGGCCAGAGGCTTCACCTACCGGGCCCTTCCCGGCCACCCCGAGCGCGGCACCGAGACGTTCCTCGTGCACCACGACCCGGGCACCGATGTCGTCCGACTGCGGATCGACGCCGAGTCCGCGCCCGCGACGATGCTGGCCAGGCTGGGCGCCCCCGTCGCCCGCGCAGAGCAGGATCGGATCACCCGCCGGTACCTCGCCGCGCTCCGCGGAGAGGGATAGGCCCACCGACTCCGCCGCCTGACGACGAGACCGCGCCCCTCCCGGATCACCGGAAGGGGCGCGGTCTGTTCAGGTCTTGCTGTCCGTTCGCGTCAGCGCACCGGGGCGGGAGCGTTTGTCCCGACCGTGACCGGCACCGTGATGACGGTGCCCGTGTCAGTGGTGATCGTCAGCGCGGTCTCCCCGGCAGGGGTGCCCGCCGGGATCGTCACGGTGATCTCGACGCGGCCGTCGAGAGGCGCGACGTGGGCGGCGGGCCCGAAGGTCACGTCGTCGATCCCGGCCACCGCGTCGAAGGTCCCGAGCGAGGCCCCGGCGAGCTCCACCGTGGCGGTCTGCGTGGTGGGGGCGCCGAGCGAGGTCAGGTCGAGATCGCTCAGCGTGAACGAGTACTCCTGGCCTGCCTGGACCGTGTCGGGCAGGTCCGAGGCGGCCACGGCACTGCGGGCGAAGTCGGGCGCGATGCCCTCGACGCGACGCTCGGCCAGGTAGCCCTGCCACGCCTCCGAGTCCACCAGGCCGGTGTCACGCACGTCGGTGCCCTCGGCGAACTCCGTGAAGTTGTCGCCACCGGCTGCGAGGAAGCTGGCCGCGGCCACCCGGTAGCTCGCGGCCGGGTCCAGCGGGGCGCCGTCGATGGTGACGGAGGTGATCCGGTCGCCCGAGGGCCTGGTCGGGTCGAACGTCCACGTGAGATTGTCCGAGGTTCCCAGAGCGAGGAACGGTCGGGACGACGCCGCCGGCTGCCACTGCTGCTCGAGGACGCCTCGGACCTGCTCGCCCGTCAGCGACATGGTGACCAGGGTGTTGGCGAACGGCAGGACCTCGTTGGCCTCGGCCAGGGTGATGTTGCCGTCCTGGTCGGCCGGGTCGTTGAAGAGCTCGGAGCGCAGGCCGCCCGAGTTCATGAAGCCGATGTCCGCGCCACCGCGGTCGGCCACGGCGTCCTTGACGAACTGGCCCACCAGGTTACCCAGGGTCGACTCCGACAGGCGATCATCGCGCGTGCCGTTCGAGTAGGCGGTGGTGATGTCGCCGGTGACGGTGCCGACGGACTGGCCACCGACGACCTCGGCCTCGGCGAGGGTGGAGTCGACGATCTGCTTGACGTCGGCCACGACCGAGTTGGACAGGTCGGCGTCGGCAGCCGTCGAGGGCACCGCCACGTTCTCCTGTGTGAAGCCGATGACCTCGCGGGTCTCCGGATCGACATCGAGGGTCACCCGGCCGATGTGACTGCCGTAGGCCCCGGCCTGGAGAACCGGTCGGGTCCCCGGGTCCCCGGTCTCTGCGCCGCCGAGCGAACCGGTCAGCGAACCGAGTGAGCCACCCGACAGGCCTGCCCGGTCGACCGAGCCGACCAGGCCGGTGCGCTCGCCGGCCGGCTTCTCGCCCTCCCAGGCGAAGAGGTGGTGGCTGTGTCCGGTGAAGATCGCATCCACGCTGCCGGCGGTGCGGGTGACGATGTCGTCGAACACCTCGGACTGGGCGCGCGCGACCTCGATCGATCCCGCGGCAGGGCCGCCCTCGTGGTACTCGGCCACGATGATGTCGGCCTCGCCGTTGGACTCGTCGCCGTCGGTCAGCTGGGCTGCGACGCGGTTGACCGCGTCCACCGGGTCGCTGAACTGGACGCCAACCATGCCGGCCGGGCTGACGAGGGCCGGCGTCTCCTCGGTGACCACGCCGATGACGCCGACGGTGAGGCCGCTGACCTCGTGGAGCGAGTACTCCTTCATCCGCACGCCGTCGACGGTGACGTTGGCGGCCAGGTAGTCCCAGTCCGCGGCGGGTTCGATGCGGTCCTGGAGGTCCTCTACGCCTCGGTCGAACTCGTGGTTGCCCACGGCCGAGGAGTCGAGCCCCAGCGCGTTGAGCACGTCGATGGTCGGCTGGTCCTCCTTGAACGCCGAGGCGAACAGCGACCCACCCACGTTGTCGCCGGCGGACAGCAACAGGCTCGAGTCCGCCCCGGCCTCGGCGCGCAGCGACTCGATCGTGTCCGCGAAGGCCACCGTGGACGGCGACGCGGCCGAGATGCGGCCGTGGTAGTCCGTGATGTTGAGCAGGGTGACCTTGTCGGTCGCGGAGCCGTCGGCGGTCTGCGCTGCGACGACGGGCGCGGAGACGAGCGCGCCGGTCGCGAGGGTGCAGACCACGGTCGCGGCGATGCGCCGGGACTTGAGCATGAACACGTAATTCGTCCGTTCGTCGTGGACCCGGCCGCCCTTCTGGCAGACCGGTGCGGAACCCACCGTGCCCACGTCGCCGCACGAAACCAAGAGGGGCACTCAGGAATTCGTCAGCTTGTCGCCCCCGCGTACCGCGCGTCTGCGCCCTGTTTGACCTCGACTTCCCCCCTGCCCCACCAGCCCCGGATGTCACAGTAGGCGGATTGGGAGGTGGAGCGGCGACGCACGTACTCTGGAAAGACGACGGCGAGGGCCGCCGGAGCACCGAGGAGGACGCGTGACCGAGACCGCCGAGGACACCGGGACGACCGGACGGCCGGCAGGTCCCGATGCGTCCAGACACGTCGCGTCCGAGGTCTCCCGCCGCCGGACCTTCGCCGTGATCGCCCACCCGGACGCCGGCAAGTCCACACTCACCGAGGCGCTCGCGCTGCACGCGCGGGTCATCACCGAGGCCGGAGCCGTCCACGGCAAGTCCGGCCGCCGCGCCACCGTCTCGGACTGGATGGAGATGGAGAAGGCCCGTGGCATCTCCGTCAGCTCCACGGCACTGCAGTTCACGTACAAGCCGGCCGGGTCGCCGGAGGACGACGACCCCTACGTAATCAACCTCGTCGACACCCCCGGTCACGCCGACTTCTCCGAGGACACCTACCGCGTCCTCACCGCGGTCGATGCGGCGGTCATGCTGATCGACGCGGCCAAGGGCCTCGAACCGCAGACGCTCAAGCTGTTCCGCGTGTGCAAGCACAACGGGCTGCCCATCATCACGGTGATCAACAAGTGGGACCGGCCGGGACAGGCGCCGCTGGAGCTGCTGGACGAGATCACCGAGCAGATCGGCCTGGTCCCCACCCCTCTGTTCATGCCGGTGGGCATCGCCGGCGACTACCGGGGGCTGCTCCGCCGCGGCACCGACGGAACCCCCGAGGAGTACATCCACTTCACCCGCACCGCCGGCGGCTCGACCATCGCCCCGGAGGAGCACTACGACCCGGCCACCGCTGCCGAGCGTGAGGGCGATGTCTGGGATACCGCCGTCGAGGAGTCCGAACTGCTCTCGGCGATGGGCCAGGATCACGACCAGGAGCTGTACCTGGCCGGCGAGACCAGCCCGGTGATCTTCGCCTCGGCGATGCTCAACTTCGGCGTCCACCAGATCCTCGACGCGCTGGTCGAGCTCGCCCCGCCGCCGCACGCCTGGGACAGCGTCTCCGGCGCCCCCCGCGAGATCTCGGACCCGTTCTCCGCCGTCGTGTTCAAGGTGCAGGCCGGCATGGACACCGCGCACCGCGACCGGCTCGCGTTCATGCGCGTGGTCTCGGGCGAGTTCGAGCGCGGCATGGTGGTCACCCACGCACAGTCCGCCAAGCCGTTCACCACCAAGTACGCGCTCACCGTGTTCGGCCGCGACCGCACCACCGTCGAGACCGCCTACCCGGGCGACGTGGTGGGACTGGTCAACGCCACCGCACTGGCTCCCGGAGACACCCTCTACACCGGCAAGAAGGTCCAGTTCCCGCCGATCCCCCAGTTCGCACCCGAGCACTTCGCCGTGGTCCGCGCCCAGTCGCTGGGCAAGTACAAGCAGTTCCGCAAGGCCATCGACCAGCTGGCCGCCGAGGGCGTGGTGCAGGTCCTGCGCAACGACACCCGCGGCGACGCCAACCCCGTCATGGCGGCGGTCGGGCCGATGCAGTTCGAGGTGGTCACCGCCCGCATGAAGACCGAGTTCAACGTCGAGGTGGTGGTCGACAACCTGCCGTACTCGATCGCCCGCCGCACCGACGCGGCCTCCGCCGACGAACTCGGCCGCCAACGCGGGGTCGAGGTGTTCCAGCGGACCGACGGCGAGTTGCTGGCCCTCTTCGGCGACAAGTGGCGCCTGCAGTACATCAGCAAGGAGATGGAGCACCTCACCATCGAGCCGCTGGTCGCCGACACCGCATAACCGGGCATCCACATCCAGCCGGGCATCCACATCCAGCCCACACACCGGCCGGCTGGGAAGCCACCGCTGAACGACCGTCCAGAATATGGCGCGATAGACCCTACGACGGCCTCCTCTTAGTTAAGCTCTCTCTCACGGACACGGGCCTGCCGCCCCATGGCGGGCGCCGTCGGAGAGGGGCACGGGCATGGGACGCACCAGTTCGACCACAAAGATCTCGACCACCAGGATCACGACCACCAGCACGTGGACGCGCGCAGCGCTGGCCCTGCTCATGGCGGTGATCCTGGTCATACCGCTGACGGCCGCGCCCGCGCGCGCCGCCGCCCCGATCAGAGGCATGGTGGACGCCCATGCCCACATCGCCGCATCGCAGGCGTTCGGCGGGGCGCTGCGGTGTGGCGAGCCGTTCGCACCCGGCGGCATGGCGCAGGCGCTGGCCGACTGCCCCACGCACTCGGACTTCGGACACTTCTCCCTGCTCGAGTCGATCCTCGGCGGCACCGCGGTCCCCGGCGGTACGCAGGGCTACCCCACCTTCGCGCAGTGGCCGGCACACAACTCGCAGCTCCACGAGCAGGCCTACGTCACCGGCATCGAGCGGGCGTGGCGGGGCGGGCTCCGGGTGCTGAACAACTACCTGGTCGCCAACCGCGTGCTGTGCGAGATGCTGATCGGCTCGCCGTACTCGTGCGACGAGATGGAGCAGTTGCGCCGCCAGGTCGACTACATGAACCGGATGGAGGCCCACATCGACGCCGAGCACGGCGGCCCGGGTCGCGGATGGTTCCGGATCGCGCGGTCGCCCGGGGACGTCCGCGCGATCGCGGCGCAGGGCAAACTCGCGGTGACGCTGGGCGTGGAGGCGTCCGAGCCGTTCGGGTGTCGGGTGGTGAACGACGTTCCGCTGTGTTCGGCCGAGGACATCGACCGGGGACTCGACGAGTTCGCCTCGTGGGGCGTGTCCACCGTGTTCCCGGTCCACAAGTTCGACAACGCCCTCGGGGGCGCCCGCATGGACGAGGACCTGGCGGGGCTGGCGGTGAACGTCGGCAACAAGATCGGCACCCAGCGCTTCTGGGAGACCGAGCCGTGCACGGGCCCCGACGCGGACCACGAGCAACCGATCGTCAGCACCCCGGTCGCGGACGGGCTGGCGGCGGCGTCGTCCGGCGCCCCGGCGGGGGCAGCGCTGCCGGTGTACCCCGAGGCGCCGCTGTGCAACGTCCGCGGGTTGACCCCGCTCGGCGAGCACGCCGTCCGCGGGATGATGGCGCGCGGCATGGTGATCAACATCGACCACATGAGTGTCAAGACGGCCACCCGAACGCTCGACATCGCCGCGGAGACGGGCTACAAGGCGCTGATCTCCGACCACACCTGGGCCACCCAGGGCATCACCCGGCGCATGCACGAGCAGGGCGGGTTCGTGGCCGCGTTCGCCTGGCCCGCCGACGCCACCGAGAACTTCGACACCGGTTTCCTCGAGGCGTGGCGCGCCAACACGGCCGGCACGACCCGCCCCTGGGCCGGCTACGGCTTCGGCTCGGACGTCAACGGCCTGGCCCCGCTCGCCGATCCCCGTCCCAGCGCGGCCACCGACCCGCTGGTCTACCCGTTCACCGCGCTCAGCGGCGAGGTGATGGACCGCTGGAGGTTCGGCGAGCGCGTCTACGACCTCAACGTCGACGGCGTCGCGCAGTACGGCCTCTACGCGGACTGGGCGGCCGACCTGCTGCACCGGGCCGGACCTGACCGCACGGAACTGGAGCGCCAACTCATGGGTGGTGCGGAGGCGTGGACGGCGAACTGGGAACGCGTGCGGTGACCCGACCCGCCGAACGCGTCGGCGCACTGTGGGTGCTGGCACTCACACTCGGCGTGGTGGCGGTCTTCGCCTCGTGGTTCGGCCCGCTCCAGATCCTGCTGCCCGTCCAGGCCGACAGGATCGGCGGGCCGGGCGGCCGGGAATCGCTGCTGGCGCTGGTCGTCGGCGTCGGGGCCGCGGTCGCCATGGTGGCCAATCCCCTCTGGGGTCTCGCCTCGGACCGGTGCCGGGTTCGGTTCGGGAACCGGATGCCGGTGGTGTACACCGGCACGGCGATCGGGGTGATCGGTCAGCTGCTGCTGCTGACCGCCGACACCGGCCCCGGCACCGTCGCGGGCTGGATCCTCGTGCAGTTGGGCTTCAACGGTCCGTTCGCGGTGCTGGCCGCCCTCATCGCCGACCATGTTCCCGAGCACCAGCGGGGGATGGTCGGATCACTCTTCGGGGTGGGCCAGATCGTCGGCGTGATCAGCGGCGTGGTGGTGGCCGAGTCCGTGGGTGGCGGACCCGCGGGCTACCTGGTGCTGGCGGTGCTCACCCCGGCACTGCTCTCGGCAATCGTGATAGCCGATCGCGGCCGCCGGGCCACCGACACCACTCGGGACACCCGGCGCGACACCGCGCTCGACACCCAGCGCGACACCGCCGCCGTCTCGACCAGGGGTCCGCGCCTGCAGCCGGCGGACTTCCTCCCGACCCACGACTTCGCGTGGGCATGGCTGCTGCGGTTCCTCATGAACCTCACCAACGCGATCCTGCTGATCTTCATGTTCTACTTCCTCGACGACGTGGTGGGGGTCGAGGACGCCGGCGGCTCGGTGCTGCTGGTCACCGTGGTCACCCTGGTGTTGTCCGCGGTCTGCGCCGCCGGGGCCGGCACCATCTCCGACCGGGTCGGCCGCCGCCGGGTGTTCGCGGTGGCCGGGGCCCTGACCACGGCGGGCGGGCTGACCGGTCTCGCGCTGTCCACCTCCATGCCCTCGGTCCTGGCGGCCGCGGCGGTGCTGGGCCTGGGCTGGGGACTGTTCATCGCGGTCGACATGGCCATCATCACCTCGTCCCTCGCGTCCTCCGGCACGGCCGGAACCCTTCTGGGCATGGCCAACGTCGCCACCTCCCTACCCCAGGTGGTGGCCCCGGCGATCGCCGCGCCCATCGTCACCTCCGCCGCCGGCTACCCGGCCCTTTACGGGGTCGGTGCGGCCATCGCCGTCGGGGCCGCCCTGTGCACCCTGCCCCTGCGTGCCGTCCGGTGAGAGGAACCCCGATGATCCACAGAGACCCCGTACTGCCCCCCGGGTTCCGCCTGGGTACCGCGACCGCCGCCGCCCAGATCGAGGGCGGCGCCGACGCCGACGGCCGCGGCCCGAGCATCTGGGACACCTTCGCAGCCGAACCCGGCCGCATCCGCGGCGGCGACACCCCGGCCGTGGCGTGCGACCACTACCACCGCCACGCCGCGGACGTCCGCGACCTGGCCGATCTGGGCGTGGACGACTACCGATTCTCGATCTCCTGGTCGCGGGTACTACCCACGGGTCGCGGAGAGATCAACCGGCCCGGTCTGGACTTCTACTCGCGACTGGTCGACGATCTCCTTGCGGTCGGCATCCGCCCGGTGCCCACCCTCTTCCACTGGGACCTGCCACAAGCCCTTCAGGACGAGGGCGGCTGGCTGAACCGGGACACCTCGCAGGCTCTCGCCGACTACGCCACCGTGGTGGTGGACGCCCTCGGGGACCGCGTCACCCACTGGCTCACACTCAACGAGATGAACGTCCACACCCTCTACGGCCACGGGCTCACCGATCACGCGCCGGCGCTGGGCCTGGGTCTGGACTGCCTGCCCGTGGCGCACAACCTGCTCCGCGCACACGGCCTGGCCGTCCGGGCGATCCGCGCCGCCGGCCCCCGGCACGAGGTCGGGGTGGTCCAACAACACTTCCCCGTCACGGCCGCGACCGACTCCGCCGAGGACGTCGGGGCCGCCGACCTCTTCCGCATCCTGACCAACTGGTTGTTCTCCGATCCGATCCTCCGCGGCGACTACCCGCAGGACTGGGTGGCCGAGCTCGTCATGAACGCCGCGGGCCTGACCCCCGAGCAGCTCGCGGAGGACCTCGTCGTCATCGCGAGCCCCCTCGACCACTACGGCGTCAACTACTACGAACCCACGGTGATCGAGTCCCCCCGCCCGGGCGCGGACTACTCCGGGGTACTCGAGGTGGACTTCCCGGAGGACATGCCGTTCCGCCCGGTGCGTATCGAGGGCGTCGCGCGGACCGACTTCGACTGGCCCGTCGTGCCGTCGGGTCTCACCGACATCCTCGTGGCCCTCGACGAGCGCTACCCGTCGCTGCCGCCGGTCACGATCACCGAGAACGGGTGCTCGTTCCACGACGGCCCCGGGGCGGACGGCGCGGTCCATGACGAGCGCCGGATCGACTACCTGCGCGCGCACCTGGCGGCCGTGGCGGACGCCGTCGACGCCGGCGTGGACGTGCGCGGGTACTACGTGTGGTCGGCGATGGACAACTTCGAGTGGGCCGCCGGCTACGCCGAACGCTTCGGCCTCGTCCACGTCGACCACACCACCCTGGTGCGGACCCGCAAGGATTCCTGGTACTGGTACCGCGACCTCATCGCCCGGCACCGGAGCCGAGTCCCGGGGTTTGGTCCGACACGGGCCTGAGTCGCGGATCTGGCGCGGGTCGGGCGGTCTAAACTGGGCGGATGACGACCGATTCGGCCCCCGGGCGCCGTCGAACCCTGGGCATCCTGAGCGTGTTCGCGTCCGTCGCTCTCCTCAGTTCGGCGTGCGGGACGCCGGTGGCCACACCCGGCCCGAACGAGAGCCCGGCCGCCTACTCGGGGCTCGAGGTGAACGAGGACCGGATCGACTACGCGGTCGGCAAGGTCACCGACATCGTCGAGGAGGAACTGGACGCCTCCGGTATCCCGGGCGCAGCCGTGGCCGTGGTGCACGGCGGCGAGGTGGTCCTCGCGGAGGGTTTCGGCGTCCGCGACACCGCAACCGGCGCGGAGGTGGACGAGCGCACCGTCTTCCCGCTGGCCTCGATCTCCAAGTCGGTCAGCGCCACGGTGGTGGCCGCGGAGAGCGGGAACGGTGAGGTCGACTGGTCCACGCCCGTCAGCGAGCACCTACCGTGGTTCGAGCTCTCCGACCCCCAACTGTCCCCCCTCGTGACCGTAGGAGACGTCTTCGCGCACCGGTCCGGACTGCCCGAGCACGCGGGCGACGACCTCGAAGACCTGGGCTACGACCGGCCCGCGGTCCTGCACGGGCTGCGCAATCTGCCGCTGACACCGTTCCGCACCTCGTACGCGTACACCAATTTCGGGCTCACCGCGGGCGCAGAGTCCGTGGCGGTCGCGGCGGGGACGCCCTGGGACGAACTCGGCCGCGAGCGGATCTTCGACCCGCTCGGCATGGACGACACCTCCTTCTCCCACGCCGAGCTGCTCGAGCGGGACAACCGGGCGGTCGGCCACGTCCGCGCCGATACTGCCGACTCCGCCGACCAGAGCGATCAAGGGGACCCGGGCGGGGACTGGGTACCGTCCGATCCCCAGCGCGACCCCGACGCCCAGGCCCCGGCGGGTGGCCTGAGTTCGTCGGTGACCGACATGGCCGGGTGGATGGCGATGGTGCTGGACGACGGCAAGGGGCCGGGCGGCTCCCAGGTCGTCCCCGTCGACGCGCTGCGCGAGGCCCTCACCCCGCAGATCGTCTCCTCGCCGCCGCAGGCCGCAGCGGACCGCACCGGTTCCTACGGCTACGGGTTCAACATCGGTACCAGTTCCTCGGGGCGGGTCCAGTGGAGCCATTCGGGGGCGTTCGCGCTGGGCGCGGGCACGGCGATGCTCATGATGCCCTCCCTCGACCTGGGGATCATCACGCTGACCAACGCCTCGCCGAGCGGGGTGGCGGAGACGATCAACGCCCGCTTCGCCGACTACGCCCAGTACGGCGATCCCACGCTGGACTGGCGGGACCTCTTCGGCCAGGCGTTCGCACCACTTCTCGATCCCGTCGGCGATCTGGTGAACGCGCGGCAGCCCGCCGACCCGGCGCCGCCGCGGGACCCGGACGACCTTATCGGGACCTACCGCAACGACTACTTCGGGACCGTCGAGGTCCGCGGGTCAATGGACGCGCTGGAGCTGTCCGTGGGCCGTGACACCGCCCCCTGGCAGCTCGAACACTGGGACGGTGACACCTTCGCCGCCGAGCCGGCCGGTGAGAACTGGCCGCCGGGGTCGCGGGGTTCGGTGACGTTCGACGACGACGAGGTCACCGTCGAGCTCCTGGACGGCAACGGTCTCGGGACCTTCACCCGCGCGCCCACCGACGACGGACCCGGTGACACCGCAACCCCCGACGACACCGCAGCCCCCGACGACGCCGGCGCACCCGGAGCCTGAACTCCTCGCCTCCGCTCAGCCGCCTTGCGCTCGGACCGCGGGGCCCGTCAGCCGGGGGCCGGCAGCTTCTCGGCGCGCCGCCTGTCGCGTTTGGCATCGGCGTCAGGCGTGGTCATGAAGGTCGAGAACCACTTCATCCGCGGATCGGCGTCCACCAGGAAGGCCTTGACCGCGAGCGTCAGCGGCACCGCCAGGATCGCGCCCAGTGCGCCCGCCACCGACGCCCAGAACACCAGCGACAGGAACGTGACTGTGGGGGTCAGCCCCACGGCGTCGCCGGTGAACTTGGGCTGGATGAAGCTCTGCATGACCAGGTTGACCACGCTGTAGATCACCACCACCCAGATGGCGTCGACCGGCCCGCCGGTCAGTAGCGCGAAGAGCGCGGGCGGCACGAGGCCCAGGACGAAGCCGATGTTGGGGATGTAGTTGGTGACAAAGGCGAGGACACCCCACACCACGGCCAGCGGCACCCCGATGATCATCAGCGCCACCACGTCGATGATCGCCACCAGGAGACCGAAGATCGTCGAGACGATCCAGTACGACTTCACGCCGTGGGTGAACGAGCTGAGGGCGTCCGCCAGGCGGGGCCGCTGGCGGGCGATCACGGCCCGTCGGCGGGTGATGCCGGGGATGTCGAAGACCAGGAAGGTCAGCGCGATCACCAAAACGGTCAGCTGGCCGCCCGCCGAGGACAGTTGGCCCGCCACGTTCTGGACGGTTCCGATGATCGTGCCGGGGTCCACGCCCGCCAGGCTCGAGGAGACCTGGTCCTCGCTCACCCCGAACCGGCCGAGGAACCCGATCGTCTGGTCGTAGAGCTCGACGAACCTGTCCTGGTACTGCGGGATCTCCTCGGCGGCGATCCACAGTGCCCACACGAGCATGCCGACCAGCGCGGCCAGCAGGAGGTAGAGCACCAGCAGGACGATGATCATCCCGCCCCACCTCGGCAGTCCGGCGCGCTCGAGCATCTTCTGGAGCGGCTGGGCGGCGATCACCAGATTGAGGGCGAGGAAGGCGGGCATCACCATGTTCGCGTGCTGGGAGATCCCCCAGAGCACGACGAACGCGGCCGCCAATGACACCACGGTGACGGCGGCGATCCCCCAGCCCTTGGGCTCCTCGTGTGGGGCGAGCACATCGGGTTCGCGTGCGCCGTCACCGGTGTTGGTCATGGCCCCTCCTCGACCTGCGCCCAGTGCGCTGGACGCCGATCAGAGTAGACCCTGTCAGCTCCCGGTCAGGGCCGAACGGATGGCGTCGACGTGAACGTCGTCGAGGTCGGACGGGTCCCAGGTGGGATTGCGGTCCTTGTCGATCACCACGGCCCGCACACCTTCGATGAAGTCCGGGCGCGCGGTGATCCATCCACCCAGCGCCAGCTCGTTGTCCAGGCACTCACGCAGATCGGCCGCGTCGGCCCCGGCGTGGAGCAGCTCGATGGTGGCGACGACCGACGTCGGGCAGTGCGACCGCAGCATCTCCAGCGTCGCGGTGGCCCATTCGTCCTGCTCACCGGATACCAGGGCCGCGACCATCTCCTGCACGGTCCCGCGGGAGAAGACGTCCTCGATCCGGTCGATATGCTGCTCGACGGCGGACTCCCCCGCCTCGGAGCGGTCGAGGCCGAAGCGCTCGAGAGCCGCCTCCAGGCCGTCGGAGCCGATGGCGGAGACGAAGGCGTCGCGGTCGTCGTCGTCGACCAGATGGGTGCCGAGACCCGTGTACAGGGCGTCGGCGGAGTTCATCCGCACGCCCGTGGTGCCCAGGTAGATCCCCACCGCCAGGCCGCGGGCGCCGCCGCCGCACAGGCGCGGCAGGAAGTGGCTGGCGCCGACGTCGGGGATGAACCCGATGGCCGTCTCCGGCATCGCCATCATGACCTTCTTGGTGACCACGCGGTGCGAGCCGTTGATGGAGATCCCGAGCCCGCCGCCCATCGCGACGCCGTGGATCACGGCGACCGTGGGCACCCGGTGCGTGTGGTACGCGAGGTCCATCGCGTACTCCTCGGAGAAGAACTCCCGGTTGGTCTGGTGCTCCCCGGCCGCCGCGGCGTCGCGCAGCGCGCGGATGTCGCCGCCCGCGCAGAACGCCTTCTCCGAGGTGCTGGTGGTGACGACGGCCTCCACTCCCGCGTCCTCCGCGGCGGCGTCCAGGGCGGAGTGCAGGGCCCGGCACATGGGGAGGTCGAGGGAGTTCAGTGCCTTGGGGCGGTCCAGGACGATGTGCTGCATCCGGCCTTCTCGCCGGGTGGTGACGAATTCGCTCATGCCCCCAGTGTGTCAGGCCGGTCTGTCACCGTCGCCTAGATACTAGGAATTCCTACCTAGAGCGCCCCCGCCGCCGGGCGCCCCGCCTCTCGTCAGAGCAGCTCCGACGCCACGTCCGGCACGTACTTGAACTCCTCACGCGGCGGCCGCTCGTAGCTGGCGCCCTCGGGCCGCTCCGGGATATCGAACGTCGGCGGCTCCAACTTCTCCCACGGGACCGTGGAGAGCAGGTGCGAGATCACATTGATACGCGACCGCTTCTTGTCCTCCGACTCGACCGTGTACCAGGGCGCCTCGGGGATGTCGGTGTGGATGAACATCTCGTCCTTGGCCCGGCTGTACGCCTCCCAGCGGTTGATGGACTCCAGGTCCATCGGCGAGAGCTTCCACCGGCGCATGGGGTCGTCGTGGCGGTCCCGGAACCGCCGCTCCTGCTCCTCGTCCGACACCGAGAACCAGTACTTGCGCAGCATGATCCCGTCCTCCACCAACAGGCGCTCGAAGATCGGCACCTGGTGCAGGAAGCGGCGGTACTCGTCCGTGGTGCAGAAGCCCATCACGCGCTCCACGCCGGCCCGGTTGTACCAGGAGCGGTCGAAGATCACGATCTCCCCGGCCGCGGGCAGGTGCTCGATGTACCGCTGGAAGTACCACTGGGTCTTGTGCACCTCGGTGGGCGCGGGCAGCGCGACCACGCGGGCGTGCCTGGGGTTGAGGTACTGGGTCATGCGCTTGATCGCCGAGCCCTTGCCGGCGGCGTCCCGGCCCTCGAACACCACCACGAGCCGGTTGCCGGTCTCCTTGAGCCAGGCCTGCATCTCCACGAGCTCGGCCTGCAGCTTCTCGAGTTCGGCCTCGTAGGCCTTCTTGGGTAGCTTCTCTAAGCCGCTGGGGAGCACGCCCTTCTTCTTGGACCCACTTTTCTTGGACCCGCTCTTGCCGGGTCCGCTCTTGCCACCGCTTCCGGACGAGGACGCGTTCTTCCCGCTCTTCGGGGTGGCCTTCTTGTCGACCTTCTTGCCGCTCATGGTAGCGATCCTACGGCCCCGGGCACACCCATCCGAGCTGATCCGGATGCAGCCGGCGCCCGGCCCGCGCGATAATCGCCTCCGTGAGGTCTGCAGACACCATCGTCGAGCCCACCCGAGCGGTGATCGGGGACGCCGGCCACGACGGGGGGACGACGGGGAGGACTACGGGGTGGACACCACCGCCGCGATCGAGCGCACCGGAGTGACCCGGCAGCCGGCGACCTCGGTCTCACGCAGCCCCCTCGTCCTCTGGGACCTCGACCTCACCCTGCTCGACCCCGCCGGATTCGGCGCGCGGATGATCGCACCCGCGCTCGCCGAGCTGCTGGGACGCGAGCCCATATTGGGCGCCTCGTTCGCCGGGCGCACAGACCGTGCGATCCTCACCGACCTGCTGGCGAGGAACGGGATCGGGCAGCCCCGGGACGAGCTCGTCGTCGCTCTGCTGGACGCCGTCGCCGAGCGGTGCGAGGCCCACGGGCAGGATCTGCTCGATGCCGGAGGTGGTGCGCTCCCGGGCGCGCACGACGCGGTGGCCGCGCTTTCCGCGGTGGGGCTGCACCAGGGGATCGTCACCGGCAACATGCGTCGAACGGCGCTTCTCAAGCTTCGGTTGTGCGGATTCGACGGCCTGCCGGATCCGGAGCTGGGGGCGTTCGGCGATCATCACGTCGACCGTGCCGACCTCGTGCGTGGAGCCGTCGCCACTGCCCGCGGCCGCGGGCTCGACGTGTCAGCCACCAGCGCGGTGGTGGTCGGCGACCACGTCCACGATGTCCGCGGCGCACTCGACGCGGGTGCCCGCTGCGTCGCGATAGCCACCGGCCGCGTCTCCGCTGACGAGCTATACGCCGCGGGTGCCCACTCCGTCCTCCCAGACCTCACCGATCCCGAGGCCCTGCTCGCCGCCCTACTCGCGCTCCACGAACCGCTCTACAAACCGGCCCGCGACCCGGTCCACCCTTCCCCCGCCCCCGATCCCGCTTGACTCCAATCCCCCGTCTTCTTCACCCTCCCCCTGCGCCCACTGCCACCGCTGCCCCCGCTTGGTCCCCGGTGCGGCCCCGCTTGGTCCCCGGTGCGGCCCTGACCACGCAACACCTGGAACTGGTCGCACTCTCCGTGCTGCAGGTCGCGATTGTCGTGTCAGAGGGGCCGAAACTCCTCGGTGGATGCGACCACGGGCCCTGGCCGCCAGGCGGAAGCGGCGTCTCACGGTGCGCAACGCCCTCGAGCAAGAGCCGCTCTGATCTGCCGTACGACCGCCGCCGGGTTGCGCAACATCTGAGCGGTTATCCGCACCACCTGCCAGCCCACTTCCGCGAGTTCGGCGTTGATGCGGGAGTCTCTCTCCCACGTGGAACGACTGCTGTGGACTCTGCCGTCATAGAAGATCGCCACCTTGTCTCGCGAGTAGCCGAAGTCGGCGGTCGTGACGATCACCCCGTGCTCGCTATAGATCGTCACCTGCACCTCCGGATCGGGTAGTTCGGATCGCCAGAGGATCAACCTGAGCCTGGTCTCCGGTGGGGAGTCAGCACGCCGATCGCAGTAGCCGAGCAGGCTCCGCACTCGGGGCAGCCCGCGAACACCGCTGAGCTGTGACGCCAATGAGCTCACGTCAGACACGTCCGTCCCGGTCCGATTGCACAGTGCGTCGACCTTTGCGATTGCCCGCTCGTCGTCGTCATCCCAACGTGCCACGTCGATAGCCGTGCGGGCCACGGCCGTCACCTGCATTCCGTGCCGGGTAGTGAGTTGACCCGGGGGCAGGGGGCTTCGCAGTCGGCGCAATCGCACGCCGACGGGAGCATGCGGAGTCCCGAGCCCATACATCTCGACCTGTCGGGTGATCGACTCAGGGGCGTACCAGCGCTCACCGTGTAGATGGGCCGCGGCCATCCCGCACACCACCGACCCTGACGGTGCCCAGAGAGTCGCGGCACGCACGAGGATGGTCGGATCGATAGGCATCGACGTGCTCACATAGACATCTGGGAACACCCGGTGGTGCGCGGTACGCAGTCGGTGATCGGATACTCGGCCAGCTGCCAGAGCAGCACTACCGAGGAAGGGCTCGCCGGGTTCAGGTGCGGTCACCCGACGATCATCTGTCTCCCGAGGCGAGACTAGTGCGTGGGCGAGCCCGCTTGTGGATGAGGTGGACGACTATTCACAGCCCCCACGACCGGGGCGGCTGAAGTGCATCGACGGCCCCGGAGCCAGCCCCAGCTACTGGTCGCACTCACCGTGGAATTTCGGCAGATCTGGCACGGTAGCTACGAGCTGCAGCACGGTGAGTGCGACCAGTGGAGGGGTCGGCCGGACGGACAGAGCGAGGCCGGACGGAGCGGGGCCTGGCGGAGCGGAGCCGGGCGGACGGTGGACGGGGCGGTGGCTGCGCGAGTGAGCGTGGGTGTGGGGGCAGAGGCGATGAGGGGTGTCAGCCCTCGACGCGCTCGCCTAGCTCCATCCAGCGCTCCTCGAGCTGCTCCTTCTCGGCGCCGACGTCCTTGAGATCGCGATCGAGCGAGGCGAGCTTCTCGGTATCCATGGCCTCACCTGCAGCGGCGGTGAGGGCGTCGTGCAGGGTGGCCTCACGTTGATCGAGTTTGACCATCTGGCGTTCGATCTTGGACATCTCCTTGCGCAGCGCCCGCTCGTCGACCGAACTCAGGCCGGAGCCACCTGAACCGGAGTCGGAGCCGCCTGTGGCGCTTTGCGTGGAGGATCTAGAGGCCGAGCCGACCGAGGTGGCAGCCTCGCGCAGGACTTTGCCCGAGTCCCCCGCGGCCCCGGCCTTCTTGCGACGCTCGAGGTACTCGTCGATCCCCCGCGGCAAATTGGTGAGCCCGCCGTCGCCGAACAGCGCCCACACCGAGTCGCAGATGCGCTCGACGAGGTAACGGTCGTGGGAGATCACGACCATCGTGCCGGGCCAGCCGTCGAGCAGGTCCTCGAGCTGGCGGAGGGTGTCGATGTCCAGGTCGTTGGTGGGCTCGTCGAGGAGCAACACGTTGGGCTCGGCCATGAGCACCCGCGTGAGCTGCAGGCGCCGCCGCTCGCCGCCGGACAGGTCCCCGACCGGCGTGCGCTGGCGGGCCGGGGTGAAGCCCAGCCGCTCGGCCAGCTGCGAGGCGCTGAGCTCGATGTCGCCGAACGCCACGCGCGCGGCCACGTCCTCGATCGCCTCGAGCACCCGCTGGTTGAGGGGCAGGTCGTCGAGTTCCTGCCGCAGCCAACCGATCTTCACCGTCTTGCCCTCCTTGCGACGGCCCGACCCGAGCGGGGCCTCACCGGCCAGCGCACGCAGCAGGGTGGTCTTGCCGGAGCCGTTGACGCCAACCAGGCCTAAGCGCTCGCCGGGGGCCAAGCGCCAGGTGAGGTCCTCGACGAGGGTGCGGCCGTCGGGGGCGTCGAGGCGCGCGTCCTCGAGCTCGATCACGACCTTGCCCAGCCTCCGGGCCGCGAAGCTCGACAGGCGTAGCGAGTCGCGGGGCGGCGGCACGTCCTTGATCAGCGACTCCGCGGCCTCGATGCGGTAGCGCGGCTTGGACGTCCGAGCCGGCGCCCCGCGACGCAGCCAGGCCAGCTCCTTGCGCATGAGGTTCTGTCGCCGCGACTCGCTGGCCGCGCTCTGCCGGTCCCGCTCGGCGCGGGCGAACACCCAGTCGTTGTAACCACCCTCGAACTGCTCGACGCGGCCGTCGACCACCTCCCAGGTGTGGGTGGCGACGGTGTCGAGGAACCACCGGTCGTGTGTGACGACGATGAGCGCCGACGACCGAGCGCGGAGGTGATCGGCGAGCCACTGGACTCCCTCGACGTCCAGGTGGTTGGTCGGCTCATCGAGGACCAGCAGGTCCAAGTCCTGCACCAGGGCCGCGGCCAGGGAGACCCGCCGCCGCTCGCCGCCGGACAGATCGGCCACCGGGGTGTCCAAGCCCAGGTCGTGGATGCCGATGCCGTCGAGGACGGCGCGGATCCGTGAGTCGCCCGCCCATTCGTGGGTGGCCACGCCCAGCCCGCCCAACACGGAGTCGCCGACGGTGTCGGCGGCCAACTCGGTGCGCTGGGTGACCACGGCCAGTCGCAGGCCGCTCACGCGCGAGACCCGTCCGGTGTCCGGCTCGGCCACCCCGGTGAGGATCTCGAGGAGCGTGGTCTTGCCACCGCCGTTGAGTCCGACCACGCCGATGCGATCGCCAGCGTTGACGCCCAGGGAGACGTCGTCGAGCACCTGTCGGATCCCGAAGGACACCGACCCCTGCTCGAGGTTGATGAGGTTGGTGGGGGCCATTACTGCTCCGGTGTCTGTTGCGGGGTCGTGTTCAAGGTCTGTTACGAGGTCTGGTGTGGGTTGTCTATGACGTGGGCGCCGCCGACCGGGCCGCGGGTCAGGCGGACCTCGCGCGCGACGCCGGTCTCGCTCACCTCGGCGGCCACCGCGATCGCCTGCTCTCGGTCGGCGCAGAAGAACAGGCAGGTCGGGCCGGAGCCGGAGACCATGCCGTGCAGCGCTCCGGCCTCGGCGCCGGCCCTCAGGGTCTTGCGGAGGGCGGGCCTGAGCGAGAGCGCGGCGGCCTCCAGGTCGTTGGCGAGCAGCCCGGCCACGCGCGCCGGGTCGTCGCCGGCCAGCGCCTCGACCAGTGGCTCCACACCGCCTGCCCGGGGCAACTCGCGGCCGGTGTCGGACCGTTCGGCGCGTAGGCGGTCGAGTTCGGCAAAGACGAGCGGGGTGGACAGCCCGCCGTCGGCGATGGCCACCACCACGTGCTGCTCGGCCCGGGCGTGCAGCAGCGGCGCGAGTGTCTCACCCCGTCCGGTGCCGAGCGCCGTGCCACCGCGGATGCAGAACGGGACGTCACTGCCCAGACGCGCGGCCCGGTCCTCGAGCGCCGCCCGGCCCAGTCCCAGGCCCAGCAGTCGATCCGTGGCCACCAGCGCGGCGGCGGCGTCCGCACTCCCGCCCGCCATCCCGCCGGCCACGGGGACGCCCTTGACGATCCGGATCGCAAGTCGGGCGTCGGATCCGGCCTCGCTGCGGAGCAGATCGACCGCCCGAGCCGCGAGGTTGGTCCGGTCCGTGGGCACCTGATCGGCCCCGGGCCCGGAGACGACCACCACGTCGTCGTCGTCAGGATCGTCACCGTCGACACACGCGACGGTGACCTGTTCCCACAGGTCGACGGCCCGGTACACGGTGAGCAGGTCGTGGAAACCGTCCGCGCGCAGATCGCCGACCCCCAGGTGGAGGTTGATCTTGGCGGGGGCGACGGCCGTCACGGCGCGCACGCCGGCGGGGGTGGAGACGTCACGGGGCACGCCGACCAGCCTACGGCTCGCGGTGCGCCGACCCTATCCCGAGCCGCCGCGCCGCCTCCGCGATGCGCACGTAGTCGGCGGTGGTGAGCTGCTCCCCCCGCGTCTTGGGGTCCACACCCGCCTCGACGAGCGCGAACTCGGCCTCCGCCGCGGACCCGGCCCAGCCGGACAACGCCGCGCGCAGGGTCTTGCGCCGTTGGGCGAAGGCGGCGTCGGCCACCGCGAACACCCGCTTGCGGTGCTCCTCGCCCAGGTCCCACGGCGGGGTCTCGTAGGCGTCGATCCGCACCAGACCCGACTCCACGTTGGGCACGGGCCAGAAGACGTTGCGCCCCACGGTCCCGCTACGCCGGACGGTGCCGAAGAACCCTGCCTTGACGCTCGGCACGCCGTAGACGCGGGATCCCGGGGGCGCGGCCAACCGGTCGGCCACCTCGAGCTGCACCATCACCAGCGCGGTCCGCAGCGTGGGCACCTCGGCCAGCAGGTGCAGCAGCACCGGGACGGACACGTTGTAGGGCAGGTTGGCCACGAGCGCGGTGGGCCCGGGCACGCCGAGATCAGCACCACGCACGGCGAGCGCGTCGGCGGTCACCACGGTCAGGTTCCCCGCGAGCTCCGGCGCGCGCTCGGCGACGGTCACAGGCAACCGACCAGCCAGGACGGGATCGATCTCGATCGCCACCACGCGGCCCGCGGCGTCGAGCAGCGGCAGGGTCAGCGAGCCGAGTCCCGGGCCCACCTCGACCACGGTGTCGCCGCGCCCCACGCCGGAGACGGTGACGATCCGGCGGACCGTGTTGGCGTCGTGGACGAAGTTCTGCCCCTTGGACTTGGTGGGCTTGAGGTCCAGCTCTTCGGCGAGCGCGCGCACCTCCTGCGGGCCGAGGAGATCGGCCTGCCCGCGGAAGGTCGCGTCCGGACCGGTCAGCGCAGGCCCAGCTTCGAGGTGCAGGCGGGCCAGGCGCCCCAGCCCTGCGAGGCCTGGACCTTCTCGGCTATGGCGATCTGCTGCTCACGGGTGGCCAGGTGGGCGCTGGGGGCGTACTGGCCGCCGCCGTGGCCGGTCCACGTGCTGGGGGCGAACTGCAGTCCGCCGGAGTACCCGTTGCCGGTGTTGATGCTCCAGTTGCCGTTGGACTCGCACTCGGCGATCGAGTCCCACACGCCGCCGCCTGAGACGGCGGGTGCGGAGGGGCGGGGCTTGGTGCCCACCCGGACGACCGCGGGGCGGGGCTCGGTGAGGACATTCTCCTCGCCGCGCGCGCGCTCGGTCTCCACGCCGTTGACGCGGGTCACGGTGTACCGGACCTCGCGCTCGCCGGGGGCGCCGGGCTCGACCACGGTGCGCTCGCCCTCGGTCGCCTCGGGATCGTCGGTGGCCTGCTCGGGGACCTCGAAGGGCTCGACCACGGTCTCCTCGGAGGTGGCCACGCGGGTGATGGTCACCTCGGTGCCGGGGGCGGCGGGCGCGTCGGCGGCGGGTTCGACCGTGTCGAGCGGGCCGAGGGTGATGCCGGCGCGCTCGAGGTAGTCGCCGACGGTGTCACCGGGCGAGGCGAGCGGGGCGGCCGGGGCGCCGTTGTCGGACAGCAGCAGCTCGCGGGGCGTCACCACCGAGATCTGCGCGCCGTCGAGGGGGACCTCGGCGTCGATGCGGGGGGTGATGTAGCTGCGGGGCGGCACGTCGTCGCGCTCGGAGATCAGATCGGCGACGGTGGCGGCGGTGGTCCACACCTGCTCGGTGCGCCCGTCCACCTCGACGGTCACGGGCCGGGCGCGGAGCAGGGTCACGGTGTCGCCGTCGTCGATCCGGTCGCCGGGAGCCAGCACCACGTCGCGCTCGTCCACGCTGTACCCGGCCTCCTCAAGCGCCGTGCGCACGTCGGAGGTGAAGGTGACCAGTTCGACCGCGGTACCGTCGACCTCGAGGGTGTACTCGGTGCGCTGGTCGAGTGCGGCGACCCCGCCCACGACCAGGGTGGCGAGCATCCCGGCCACGGATACCCGCAGCATGGTCGAGCGGGACCTGTGGATGCGGTGGATCGGGGCGAACACGCCCCTGGCGCCCGTGGGGGTGTCGGTCCGTGAAGCGTCAACCACTGGTCAGTTCTCTCCTCGCATCGCCCGCGCACGCCCATACGGGCGTCCGCGATTCATCACAAGAGCGTAACGACTCGCCCGCCTCGGGGCAATGTGACACCCCTGAACTGCGACGACGATGAAGTCCGTAGATCACGTTTTGTTACATTCATCACTCGGCGCACATGAGTCACAGGGGCACCATCGGCCTGAACGGCCGGGCCCGCCGTCAGACGGTCAGGCCGAAGACGCCGCGGGCCGTGTCGGCGGCCTCGGCGACGAACTCCTCCGGCGACTGCCCACGGACCCCGGCCACGACCCGCGCGGTGTACCCGACCAGTCCCGGCTCGTTGCGGGCGCCGCGGAACGGCTCGGGGGCCATGTAGGGGGCGTCGGTCTCCACGAGCAGCTGACCCGCGGGGGCCAGGCGGGCGGCCTCGCGCAGGTGGTCGTTGGCCTTGAAGGTCACGTTCCCGGTGAACGACAGGACGTAGCCGCGGTCCAGCGCCTCCCGTGCCACCTCGAGCGGAGAGGAGAAGCAGTGCAGCATGACGGACGGGATGCCCGAGTCCGGGCCGGCCACCTCGCCGAGGACCCGCATCAGGTCGTCGTCGGCCTCACGGTTGTGGATCATCAGGCATTTGCCCAGCTCGGCGGCGAGCCCGGCGTGCCAGCGCAGCGACTCCTCCTGCTCGGCCGGGTCGGCGCAGCCGTCCATCTTCCCCACCCAGTAGTGGTCGAGGCCGGTCTCCCCCACGGCCACCACGCGGGGGTGCGCGGCGAGCTCGCGGAGTCGGTCGCGCACGGCGGGGCCGTTGTCCGGGTCGGTGAGCTCCCGCGCCCGCGTGGGGTGCACGGCGACGGCGGCGTACACCCGCTCGTCGGCCTCCGCGGCGGCCACCACGGCCTCCGACTCGGCCAGGTCGTCGCCCACGGTCACCATCGCCGCCACCCCGGCCAGCGCCGCCCTGTCGGCGGCGGCGCGGACCTCGTCCGCCGTGCGGTGGCCGCACGAGTACAGGTGGGTGTGTGCGTCGACCAGACCGGGCAGCGGCTCGGGCAGGACGGGGGTCGGGCGGGGCTTGCGCTTGGCCATCGGGGGTCAGTCCTCCCGGTTGATCGGCGCCCATTCGGGGCCGGTCTCGGCGAGTTCGGGCTCGACCTTGGCGAACAGCGGGCTGGGTTTGGCCAGCGGGGTGCCGGGGGTGAGCTCGGTCCGCGCCCAGGTGGCCTGCTCGGAGGCGTAGTCGCCCATGATCACCGGGTAGCTGCGCCCGGCCTCGGGCAGACCCGTCCCGACCAGGCCGACCGGCATGTCGTCGGTCACCTCGTGGACCTGCGGCGACGCGGCCCACACGCCCTGCCCCCCGATCGCGCCGTGGATCTGCTGCGCGGCGGACGGCAGGTACGGGGTGAGCAGGGTGTTGGCGTCGGAGACCACCTGTAGCGCGGTGTGCAGCACGGTGCCCAGGCGCTCGCGCTGGTCCGGCTCCTTGGCCAGCTTCCACGGCTCGGTGGCGGCGATGTAGCGGTTGGCGGCGCCCACGACCCGCATGGCCTCGGTGACGCCGGCCTTGAACCGGGAGCGCTCGAGGTGCCCGCCGATGGTGGCGAAGGCCGATTCGGCGTCGCGCAGCAGCTCGGCGTCCAGGTCGGTCAGGGTGCCGGGCCGCGGGATCTCACCGAAGTTCTTGTGCGCCATCGACACCGTGCGGTTGACCAGGTTCCCCCAGCCGCCCACCAGCTCGGCGTTGGTGCGGCGCACGTACTCGTCCCAGGTGAAGTCGGTGTCCTGGTTCTCCGGCCCGGCCACCGAGATGAAGTACCGCAGCGCGTCCGGGCCGAACTCGGCGAGGAAGTCGCGGACGTAGATCACCACGCCACGCGAGGACGAGAACTTGGACCCGGACATGGTGAGGAACTCGGACGAGACCACCTCGGTGGGCAGGTTGAGCGCGCCCAGCGGGCCCGGCTCGCCGCCGTGGGCGCCCCGGCCGTCGTAGCCGATGAGCTCCGCCGGCCAGATCTGCGAGTGGAAGGTGATGTTGTCCTTGCCCATGAAGTAGTGGGAGACCGCCTCCGGGTCCGTCCACCAGCGCCGCCACGCCTCGGGTTCGCCGGAGCGCCACGCCCACTCGATCGAGGCGGACAGGTAGCCCACCACGGCGTCGAACCACACGTAGAGCTTCTTGTCGCCCCGGTCCTGCCATCCCTCGACCGGGATCGGGATGCCCCAGTCGATGTCGCGGCTCATCGCGCGGGGACGCAGGTCCTCGAGCAGGTTGAGCGAGAACTTCAGGACGTTGGGCCGCCAGTCCTCCCGACCCTTGAGCCAGTCCCCCATCGAGTCCGCGAGCGCGGGCAGGTCCAGGAACCAGTGCTCGGTCTCGATGAACTTCGGGGTCTCCCCG
>JBKBRA010000045.1:0-24757 GCA_046292305.1 Dietzia sp.
GAGCCCGACTTCGGGTTCGTCCTCGATTCCATGGTCATCGCCGACGGCGGCACCATCCATGCCTCGTCACTGTGCGCACCGCGGGTGGAACCGGAGATCGCCTTCCGGTTGAACCGGCCGCTCAGGGGGCCCGACGTGACGATCGAGGAGGTGCTCGACGCCACCGACTCGGTGGCCGCCGCCCTGGAGATCGTCGACAGCCGAATCGAGGACTGGCGGATCACGCTCGTCGACACGATCGCGGACAACGCCAGTTCCGGCGCCATCGTGCTCGGACCGTGGGTCCCGATCCAGGAGGTGCCGGACCTCCGCGAGGTCGCATCCCACCTGTTCGTCAACGACGTCCCGGTCGAGAGCGGTGACGGCAGCGCGGTGCTCGGACACCCCGCCGCAGCAGTCGCGTGGTTGGCCAACACACTGTCCACCTTCGGCGGTAGCGTGGACGCAGGCCAGCTGGTCATGTCCGGTTCGATGACGGCCGCTGTGCGCCTGCACCCCGGCGATCTGGCCGTCGCCGACCTGCCCGGTCTCGGCCGCGTCTCCGTCACCGTCCTCGGGAAGGACTGATCTCGATGACCTCTCTGGCGTCGATCCTCGACGACTACGCCCAACAGGGCTTCGGCGGCACCCTTGGGCTACGCATCACCGACCACGACCTGGCCGAGGGCCGGTTGGACGGGGTGTGGGACCCCACGGCCGTGGCCCTCGACCACGACGGGCATCCGTACAACGGCGCCATCAGCACCGTCGTGGAGTCCATGGCCAGCCTCGCCGCCAACGCCGAGGTCCGGCCCGACGGCAGGGTGGTCGGCGCGTCTAATTCCACCCAGTTCCTGCACCCACCCGAGCACACACCCATCGCGGTCCGCGCCACCCGCATCGGCACGACGGCCACACAGCTGCTCTGGCAGGTCACCGTCGGCACGCAGGAGGATCCGCCGGCTGCGGTCGGCATCGTCCGCCTCCACCGGCTCCCCCTCACCTAGGCACCGGCGGCCCCGCGTTCGACCGGCTAGTTCAGGCCGGCGTAGGAGTGCAGGCCCGAGACCACGATGTTGATGAAGAACAGGTTGAACACCAGCACCGCGAACCCGGCGATGTTGATCCACGCCGCCTTCTTGGGGCCCCAGCCGCTGGTCGCTCGGGCGTGCAGGTACCCGGCGTAGAGCACCCAGGAGACGAAGGACGCCGTCTCCTTGGGATCCCAACCCCAGAAGCGGCCCCACGCGCTCTCCGCCCACACCGCGCCCAGAAGGATGCCCACGCTGAAGATCGGGAAGCCGATCACCGTGGTGCGGTACGCCAGCCGGTCCAGGGTCTCGGCGGCGGGCAGCGGCCGGGTCAGGGGCGCAGCCCAGCCCTTCTCCTGACCCAGCGGCTGCCAGACGCGCAGCAGGTACATGATCGAGACGACACCGGGGATGAGCAGGATCCCCGAGCCCAGCGCGATGATCGACACGTGGACCGGCAGCCAGAACGAGCGCAGTGCCGGCACGACCGGAGCGGCGTCGGAGTACAGGTGCGTCCCGCCGACGAACAGCAGCACCAGCACCGGCACCAGCATGAACGGCCACACCACCTGGAGCGCGGGCTTGCGGAGCCAGATCAGCCCTGCGCCCATCGCCAGCAGCGTGAAGCCCAGGATGAACTCGTACATGTTCCCCCACGGGAACCGGTCCGTGGCCAGCCCGCGCAGCACCAGGGAGAGCGCCTGGAAGACGAACCCGACGATCACGAAAAGGTGCGCGATCCGCGCCCAGCGCATACTGCCCGCCGAGGCCCGGTTCTCGTCGCCGGAGTCGGTCAGCGAGGTGGACTCGGTCAGCCCGGCATCGAGGGACCCCGGCCCGCCGGCGCCCACCAGCTGGCGGCCAGCGACCTTGGGCACACGGAAGCCCGCGTAGTAGATCAGGGAGGAGATCAGCGCCAGGACATAGATGCCGAATGAAGTGCGAAACGCCAGGTCGCTGTACGTCGAGAGGGTCTCGTCGATGGGCAGGCCCTGTGCGAGGGTCAGAGTGATCACCGGGTGTCGTCCTTCCGCGGGGCGTCGCCGGCGGTGCCGCGACTGGTTGCAGTGTGTCCCGAGTCAGGACTCTCGGGCAAGACGGGTGTGACGGCCGCCGCAGCGACCAGCCGGTCCCGGAGGTCGTCGAACTCCGAGCCCCAGCCCATCCGGTCCGTCCGGGCGAGGCCTCCCAGGTCGACTCGGGTCACCTCGTCGTCGTCGACTATTACGCGCGCCCAGATCCTGCGGCGCCGCACCATCAGGCTCAACACCAGCCCGGCCATCATCACCGCAGCCGAGACACCCACCCAGATCTGCGTGGGGTCCTCGGAGACCTGGATGTTGATGAACTCCTCGGCGCCGTCGAAGCGGACCTCGGTGCCGTCGGGGAGGGTGGTGGATTCGCCGGGGAAGAGGTTGACGCGCGCCTGGCGCTCGAGGGCGCCCGTCTCGATGAGGTCCTCGTCCAGAGAGAAGACCGACTGCGGCCGGCCGGTGTCGAGGCCGGCGTCGCCCTGGTAGACGTCGATCGCCACGGCCGGGTCGTCCATCCGCGGGAACCGCGAGCTCAGGAGGGTGCCGTCGAACGACGCGGTGGGCGCGAACAGCCCCTGCACGGCGATCTGCTGCGTGCGCCGCTCGGTCAGATCCGGGTACATGCCCGCCGGCGGGTCGAAGCGCATGATGCCCGACGACAGGAAGGTCTGCAGCTCGGTGGGCTGCCAGTGCTGGGTGTCCGTGCGGGTCTCGCCGTTGGGGAACGTGACCGTGAACGTGGGCGCGAAGCCGTGGCCCTGCAGGTAGACGCGGGTCGAACCGATGCGCAGCGGGTGGTTGACCCGCATCTCGTACGGCTCCCACGTCTGCGGATCGGTGGTGGCGACCTCCTCGGTGAAGCGGATGTTGGAGGTGAACATCTCGGCCTGGCCGTTGGGCAGGTAGTCGGCGCGGAAGTCCTCGATCTTGACGCAGAACTGCTCGAGATCCGTCCCGTCCACCAGCAGGCCCGCGCGGAACGTGTCGTAGGCGCTGGGGGTGGTGTTGCAGAACGCCGGCGAGTCCTCGGTGGCGACGATCACGCGCATGCCCTCGGCGTAGACGAACTTGCCGGCCGCGAACATGATCAGCAGGGCCAGCAGGCCGAAGTGGAAGACGATGTTGCCCACCTCGCGCGTGTAGCCGCGCTCGGAGGAGAGCTCGATGGTGCCGGGGACGCGGCCGTCGCCGTCGTTCCGCCGCACCCGCCAGCCCTTGAGCTGTTTCTGCACCTGCTCGGCGGCCTGCTCGGGTGACGCCGTGGTGCGGTACGCGGCGTGGTGGGGCAGCCGCGACAGGTTGCGGGGCGTGAGCGGCGGGGGCGTGCGCAGCTGGCGGACCAGCTCGAAGCAGCGCGGGGTGAGGCAGCCGATCAGCGAGATGAACAGCAGCACGTAGATGGCGGTGAACCACAGGCTGGAGAACACGTCGAACAGCTGCAGCCGGTCGTAGAACTCGCCCAGCCAGCCGTTCTCGGCGATGTAGTCGTTGACGTTGCCCTCGTTGAGGCTGCGCTGGGGCAGGAGCGCTCCCGGGATCGCCGCCACGGCGAGGAGGAACAACAGGATCAACGCCGTACGCATGGCGGTGAGGGTGCGCCACGAGTTGCGCAGGAAAGCGGTTACGCCTGCCAGCGGGGAGCGGGCGGCGGCGGTTCTGGGCTCTGACATGGGGTCCATCTGCGGTTCGCGGCGCGCCGACCTGTCGCGGCGCCGGTTTGGAGTCAGGCTAGTCGGGGGCCCCTGAGCGGTTTCTGTGAGGGCTCACCCCGCCGATCCGGCGCGACGAACAGGAACGTGTTCTACCCTCGGGGCCATGGACCTCCAGGGCAGATCAGTACTCGTCACCGGCGGTGGGAGTGGAATCGGTGCGGGAGTGACCGAGGAGCTGGCGCGTCGCGGCGCGCTCGTCACCATCATCGGACGGGACGCCGGGCGACTGACCGAGACCGCGCGGCGCATCGGCGAGGCCACCGGGCGCCCGGACGCGGTTCACGCCCACTCCGCCGACGTCACGGTCGAGGACCAGGTGAGCGGGGCGGTCGCGGCGGCCGTCGAGTACGGCGGCGGACTCGACGGCGTGGTGGCGTGCGCCGGGGGCAGCGAGACCATCGGGCCCCTCACCCAGACCGACACCGAGGCCTGGAAGCGGACGGTCGACCTCAACATCAACGGCATGATGTACACGCTCAAGCACTCCGCCCGCGCCCTGGTCTCGCGGGGCGGAGGGTCCTTCGTGGCCATCTCGTCGATCGCCGCGAGCAACACCCACCGCTGGTTCGGCGCCTACGGGGTCACCAAATCCGCGGTGGACCACCTCGTGCGCCTGGGCGCGGACGAGCTCGGGGCAAGCCGGGTGCGGGTCAACGGCATCCGGCCGGGCCTCATCGAGACCGAGCTGGTGGCGCCGGTCCTCGCCGACCCGGCATTGTCGGAGGACTACCGGGTGAGCACCCCGCTGCCCCGGATCGGCAGGGTCGGCGACGTCGCCAACCTGGCCACCTTCCTCCTGTCCGACGAGTCGGAATGGATCACCGGCCAGGTGATCAACGTCGACGGCGGACAGATGCTGCGCCGGGGCCCCGACTTCTCCCCGATGCTGGAGCCGCTCTTCGGCGCCGACGGACTGCGCGGGGTCGTGTCCGACGAGTAACTGTGTGAACGGGTCCCCGATGTCAGACGAGAGGAGCGGCGATGCCGACCATGCACCCCTGTGAACCGGTGGACGTCGGATACACCGACACCGCCCGGTTCCGCTTCACCAACAGCGTGGCGATCCCCGCCTCGCCACAGCAGTTGTTCGAGATCTTCACGGACGCCGACTCGTGGCCGCGATGGGCGGGAGTGATCACGAAGGTGGTCTGGACCAGCGAGCCCCCCTACGGCGTGGGCACCACCCGCACCGTCCACATGCTCGGCGGACTGGTCGGCGACGAGGAATTCCTGGCCTGGGAGCCGGAGCGCCGGATGGCCTTCCGGTTCAACGCCAGCTCCACCAAGGGAATCCACGCCTTCGCCGAGGCCTACGACATCGTGCCCACCGAGGGCGGCTGCCGCCTCACCTGGACGCTGGCGATGCACGGCAACGCGGCGACCAACCTGTCGATCGCCGCGGTCCGGCCGGTGATGAACCTGCTCTTCCGCCGCTTCCTGCGGCGGCTCAGTGATCTGGCGGCCGAGAGGTACCCGAGCTAGTCAACAGCAGGCGCAGTCGCCGCGTCATGTCGTCGACCAGCACCTCCGGGTCCTCGACCCGACCCGCCGCCACCCACTCCGACAGCCACACCTGGAGCGCGGAGATCGCCATTCCCGCCGCGATCCGTGGATCGAGGCCGGCGAGCTCCCCCCGGTCCGCCGCGGCCTGCATCCCCGCCGCGATCACCTCCAGCCCAGAGCTCCACACCGTGCGCTGGATCCCGTGGGCGCCCTCCACGCCGCTCGCCCAGCCCCCGCCCGCCCGGAGGTTCATGTCGAGATAGGCGGTGTTCGACGCGAGGAACAGGAACACACGTCGCAGGCCGCCCAGGAGGCGCTCGAGACCCGGCTCCCCGGTGTCGACCTCGGCCACGTCCTCCAGCAGGGCGTCCATCCGCGTGCGGTGCAGAGCGTCCCAGATCTCCGCCTTGCCGGAATAGGACTTGTAGACGGTGGCCAGCGACAGCCCGGCGGTGGCCGCGATCGCGTTCATCGGCGTGGCGGTGAACCCGGCCTTGCCGAACTCCAGTTCCGCGGCGTGGATGATCTGCTGCCGGTACCCGTGGAGCTTCTCCTCACGGGCACTCGAGCCTCCCGCACCGCCCCGCCCAGGCTGCACACCGTCCCCGTTCCGCGCCGTCGTCGTACTCCTTGTGGTCTCCACACCCCGATGCTACCTTCGCAGAATCGCCATTCTGTTTTTGCAGACGGCGGTTCCCACCCAGTGCTCGTTCGAGCAGAGAACGGAGTCCGGCGATGCCTAAACCCCCGCTCCCGATGAAGCCGACCGGTTGGTTCCAGGTGGCGTGGTCGGCCGAGGTCCCCGTCGGCCACGTCCATCGGGTCCGAGCGTTCGGGGAGGACCTGGTGGCCTGGCGGAGCAGATCCGGCCGGGTCACCGTCATGGACGCGTACTGCAAGCACCTCGGCGCCCACCTCGGCCACGGCGGCAAAGTCGTCGACGAGACCATCCAGTGCCCCTTCCACGGATGGCAGTGGAACTCGAGCGGGCGCAACACCGCCATCCCCTATGCGGACCGTCCGAACATCGGTCGCAAGATCACGACCTACCCGATGGTCGAGCGAAACGAGTCGATCTACATCTGGCACGACCTGGAGGGCCGGGACCCGTACTTCGACGTCCCCGACGTCTTCACCAGCTGGGACGACGGTACGAGCGCCGAGTACTACCACCCGTGCCACCCGCGGACCACGCTCTACGAGGAGCAGCTGCAACTCCATGCGCAGTACGTCATGGAGAACGGCGTCGACTTCGCGCACTTCGAGTTTGTCCACAAAGTGCCGATCATCCCGGTCTTCACCCGACAGGACTTCGACGGACCGGTCTCCTATGTGGACTTCACCATCGCGTTCGAGGGCTCTCCGGGGTCGATCGAGGAGGTCGACAGCGGAGTCGAGGCCATCAACGGCGGGCTTGGAGTAGCCGTCACCCGCAGTCACGGGATGGTCGACAACCGCACGGCCACCTGCGTCACCCCGGTCGACGACGAGACCTCCGACGTCCGGTTCTCCGTCTGGATCCGTCGGCGAAAAGACCTGGATGACGACGAGTCCGCCGAGCGCGCAGCCAGACACGGCCACGCCGTGATCGAGCAGTTCGAGGCCGACCTCGCCATCTGGAAACACCAGAAGTACTCCGACCCCGCCGCGCTCGCTCCCGGCGAATACGAGGGGTTCACCGCGCTGCGGAGATGGGCCACCCAGTTCTATCCCGACACCTCACTTCTCGAAAGGTGACACCACAGATGACCAGCTCTCCCACCACCGCCCCCGCCCGCGTGTTCCAGGTCGCCACCGGCAACGTCGGCAGCGAGATGATAAAGCGGATCGGCACCCACCCGGACCTCGAACTCGTGGGCGTCCACTGCTACTCGCCCGAGAAGGTCGGCCGCGACGTGGGCGAGCTCGCCGGCATCGCGCCGGTCGGGATCCTCGCGACCGGCACCGTCGAGGAGATCATCGCGGCACGACCGGACGTGCTCACGTTCCACGGCGTCTTTCCCGACGAGGAGCTCTACCTGCCGGTCCTCGAGGCCGGCATCAACGTCGTCACCACCGCCGACTGGATCACCGGCCACCACCGCGACCTCAATCATCCGCACCCGTCCGGCCGGTCGTGGAAGGACATCCTGGACGAGGCCGCCAAGAAAGGTGGAGTGACCTTCTACGGCACCGGGATGAACCCGGGCCTCAACCAGATCCTGGGCGTCGTCGCCTCGGCCGACGTGGCCGACATCGAGAACGTCACGACGATCGAATCCGTCGACGTCTCCTGCCACCACTCCGCCGACACATGGAAAGAGGTCGGCTACGGCAGGCCCGTCGACGACCCGGAGCTGCCGGGAATGCTGCGGAAGTACACGGAGGTGTTCGCCGACTCGGTCTACATGATGGCCGACGCGTTCGGTCTGGAGCTGGACGAGGTGGTGTTCGACTGCCAGTTGGGCGCCTGCACCGAGGACGTGGACCTGGGCTGGTACCAGCTGCCCGCGGGCTCCCTCGGCGGGAGCTACATCAAGTATCTCGGGATGGTCGACGGGGTGTCGCGCATCGAGACCCACCTCGAGTGGCAGATGACCCCGCTCACCGAGCCCAAGTGGGACATCAAGGGGTGCTACATCACGATGATCAAGGGCGACCCGCAGATCTACAACAAGCACATGATCTTCCCCGCCCCCGGCGTCGATCTCTCCGATCCCGAGGACTTCGCGTCCATCGGGATGACGGTGACCGGCATGCCCGCGATCAATTCCATCAGGTCGGTCATCGCCGCGCCCGCCGGGGTCGTCACCAGCGCCGATCTGCCGCTCCGGTCGTTCGCCGGCAGGTTCGCCACGTAGCGGGTCGGGAACCGCACGGGTTCAGCTCGCGGTGGAACCGAACCGGCCGCGCGGGCCGTCAGACACAGTGACGGCGCGTGAGAGAGGGTCGGTGTGGGCTACACGATCGGCAGGGTCAGACGGTGGGATGCCGGGGGCGTGACGACGGCGAGCTCGGCGGTCGCCGAGCGGACGGCAGTCGCCGAAGGTGCGCGGACGACCCTCGAGGTCGGACGCTCGGCGCTGGACGAGGGCTGGGACGGCGTCGCAGCAGATGCGGTCCTGGACGCCGCCGAGGGCGAGAAGCTGCACGTGACCAAGCTCGCGAACGGTCTCGAGGATCTCTCCGACACCCTCACCCGGGCTGCCGCCGCGCTGGGGCCGGCGTTGCAGGCGGTCCGCGACCGCATCGCTGACGCGGAGGCCACCGGGCTCGTGGTGGGCGAGGACTCCGTGGGTCCGGCCCCCGGTCGCGACGAGATCACGCAGGACGTCGTCGACGGGCATGTCGAGGCGCTCGGCCTGGCTCTGGACACCGTCGGATCGCTGGATCAGCACTACGGCCGGGAGATCGACGCCATCGCCGAGATGATCCACCGGGCGATTCCGCCGGGGGTCGACAGGGGGCCTATCCCGGGGCCGGATGCGGCGATTCTCGGGACAGCCGTCACCACGGGCACCGGGGCCGTGAGGGTCGGGGCGCCCAATCTCGCGGACGAGCTCGACCCGGAGACCAGGGGCAGACACAAGCTCAACCCGGTGCCCGACGACGTGGGGCGCCGCGATGCCAGGCGCCTGCGCGGACTCGGCCGGCTCGCCGGGCCCGTGAGCGGGGGGTTCACGGTGTTCGACGGCGTCCGGGGTTACGCCAACGGGGAGACGTCGGCGTGGGAGGCGACTTTCGAGACCGGCGGGGCGCTCGGCGGCGGGATGGCCGGCGGGGCCGTTGCCGGAGCAGCCGCAGGGTCCTTTCTAGGCCCTGCCGGCGCCTTCGTCGGGGCCGGGATCGGAGCGGCAGTCGGCGCGTGGGCGGGGCAGGAGGCCGGCGGCGCGGTTCACGACGCCTTCATCGGCGACTCCGGTCCAGACGCCGACGACGCCGGCCCCGATGCTGAGGAGGCTCAGCATGGCAACTGAACCCGACGAGTACCCGGTCGACGAGGACGATCAGCCGTTCTCGCGCCTGGAGGACATCAAGGAGCGCTTCCTGGCGATCCTGTGGCACGACATATCGAACCGGACGGAATTCCTCTTGGGCGTCGCGCTGATGGTCGTCGGCCTGATCGGGACGATTCTCTTCGAGTAGTAGAGAGCTGCAGAAACAGCGGCGCCGAGCAAGTCAATCGCCGAACTAGTCAATTCAGTGTGGCCTGGCATTCCTCTTGCGTGAATTGCTCAAGGCATTCCATCCACTCGACCTGGTCGTCCACCCACGGGTGACGGGGTTCCTGCCCGACATTCAGCACCCACCGGTAGTTGTCGCACACGATCGCGTTCCCGTATGCGTCAGCCGCGGTGCGTCCGATATCGGCCCCGATGCACTGGTCACCGATTTCCGGGCCGGCGTAACGGAAGCTCTCTTCCACTGCGGGGTTCGGCGCCAGGGATGGGTCCCGTGACCACGCCGCACCATCGGTGTACTGCAGTCGGGCGCAGTAGGCGGTGGCACCGTCGGCGAACGCGGCGACCGCCCCGCGAGGGCCACATTCCACGCCTTCATTCACGATCGCGGCCGCCGGCGCCGTCTGGGTCTGGGGCTGGGTCTGTGTCGGTGTCTGTGTCTGGGGTTCGGAATGTTCGGTGGTCGTCTCGGCGGAACTCGGCGTAGTGCCGGCCGACGATGTCGTGGCCGACGTATCCCTCGGCGTGGCGGTCCCGGTTGGCGATGCCGGGCCCTCCTCCGTGGATGCGCCCCCGCACGCGGCCACCAACACCACAACAGCGGCCACCGTGCCTGCCTGCGTCAGACGCCGCGTGAAGTCGTTCATGTGCTCAGTATCAACAACGCAGGTCGCGGGCGGAACTCTTTGGCTATCCGACCTCGGACCTAGTCATCTGCCGAGCTGCCTCCCGCAAGGCGCCGCCCGATGACCTTGCCGGCATAGGACTTCTCCTGCTGCGGCTTCTGCTGCTGCTGCTCGACGGTGGCGTTCTCGGCCGGCGGCGTACGCCCCAGCACCGCGGGTGCAACCTTGACTGGCTCCCCGATGATCTCCGAGGCGTTGGTGGCGTTGGTCAGGTATCCGGCCGGCGTGTGCCCGCGCCGTCCCTCGTTCTGTCCGGCCCCCGCCGCGCCCATCATCCCCATCGGCACCATCCCGGCGCGCCCGGCCTGGGCGCCACCAGTCGACGACGACGAGAACGCCCCCGCCGGTGACCCCGCAGACCCCGTGCCCGCCGAGACGCCGCCTGCTCCCGGTGCGCCCGCGGTCGGTCCACCCATCACCGCGCCTCCCGGGGCTCCGAGGCCCGCCAGTGTTCCTGCCCCACCCATCCTGGCCGCGCCTGCTCCTGCGCCTGCCGCCGCGGCGCCGCTGCCGCCGAGCATCCCGGCGGCGGACCCGAACCCGCGGTCCCGCTGGCTGGTGCCGTTGCGGATGCCCCGCGCCCCTGCCGCTCCCGCGCCTGCGGGCTGGCTCGCTGCGCTCGTGACCGGCGCGAACGGTGTGGCGGCTGCATGAGTCGTGGCGTTCAGGCCGCCCGCGGTGGTTCCGCCCGAGATCGCTCCTCCCGCACCCGACTGACCTGCGGTGGCAGCCACTGCTCCCCCGCCATCGGCTGCGCCGCTCCGCGAGGCCAGAAGCGCTTGCTCGGTGGCGGCGTCGGTTGGGGTGGCGGGCAGGCTCGTCGTCGTCTCCCCCGTGCCGGGACCACCGCCAACCGCGACCGCCCCTGCCTGCGCACCTCCTCCTCCGGAGGCGGCGAGTGCGGCCTCGCTGGGGGCCGTCGGACCCGCTGGTCGCACCACCCCGTCCACGTTCCACGCCGACACCAGGTCGAGCCCACTCGCGCCACCGAGCGCAGACGTCGAGACGACTCGGTACGGGCTGGGGATATCCAGGTCGGAGAGGTTGGCATCCATCACGGCGGGGCTGTAGACGGTGTTGACGATCGCCCGCGCCTGCTCCTCGGCCGCGGCCTGAGCGGCGGCCATCCAGGTGGCGGATTCGGGCGTCGGCGGGCCGTAGACGTAGCCGAATCCCGGCGTGTTCACCTGAGCGGCCTGGAGCGAGGCGGACTCCTCGCCGATCCGCGACTTGGTGGTGCTGAAGCCGTTCTCGGCGGTTTCCGCTTTGACCACGACCTGCTCGAGCACGGTGGCCAGCTTGTCGACCGAGTCGGTGAACGACCCCACGGAAGTGCTGGCCTGGGCGGCAAACTCGCCCTGCCATTGGCTGCCCAGTGCATCGCCGAGGCCGCGGTGCAGGTCGGCTGCTGCGGACTTGAGGCTGGTCGCGACCGTACCGACACGATCACGAACCTGCTGGAACTGCGCCGGGTCCAGGGCCTGCGCTCCGGAAACCATCTTCGCCAGCGGAGCACCAGACACCTCCTCGGGCCCCACGCGGTCATATCCCCGCGGCGTGCTGATCCCGTCGGCGGCATCGATCATCGCGATGGTCGACCCGAGCGAACCCATCAGCCCCAGGCTCTGCAGGCCGGCCGGCTCCTGCGCGGCTTTCCCCAACGCCGCCGCGACCGCCTCGTCCTGCGCCTCGATCAGCCCTCCGGCGGCGGCGAAAAGCATGGACATGGCCTTGGCTTGATCCACGTAGCCATTCAGCAGCGTGCGTAGATCCTCCCCTGCGAAGAGCGAATAGACGGTGCCGATCTGGCGGGCGGTGTCGAAGGCTCCGGAAGCCTGATTCTGGAACTCTGCTCTTTCAGAAAACAGCAAGCGTCTCACGACGCTAACAAAACTCTCGCAGCACTGCGCGCAATGCTCAGCTATGCCAGAGTCGAGGTGAATAGTCATCGAAAATCCCCCTCAGGAATGTAATTCACAACGGGAAGAATTGCCTCACTCAGCGCCTCACACGCAGGCGTAAAACGGGCCCCCTTAAACTCATTAAGAGCATTAACGAGATCTAAACTCACCCAAACTGTCCCTTTGCCTGTAAAGAATAACTGGAGGCAGGTACTGTCGGAACCATCGCCCCTCTCCGAGATTCTAATCCCAGTTCGCCCTTCAACTTCTGAATTCGAGTCTTGAATGACGAACATTCTGTCGGCTAGGTAATCTTCACGAGATTTCCAGGTTGACAAGACTCCAAAATGGAGTTCACTATTCGCCCAGCCGCATGACATAAGTTCGCCAGTCTGTCGATTCTCGAATTCGTCTACCTTCTCAACCGGCCCACCGACCCCCTGTTCCACCGCCTCGATCGGGATTTCCGCGCAAGGGTCGAATAGGGGTGGCCGCTGCTCGATCGGCAAGTGCCAGGGATTGCCCGGCGTCTCGGTGACGGCCGTGCTCGTCGTCGTCGCCTGGTCGTCCTCCTGACCCGCGCCACACCCGGACAGCACCACGCACGCCGCGAGCGCGGCGCTTACTCCTCTTAATGTCCCCACGATCTGTATGACGCCCCGACTAGCCGGACGGTTCCACTCCGGTAGCGACGGATCGGACGGGAAACCTGACGCTCGTTGGAACCGATCGCCCGTCGGCCCCGTCGTACCTGGTGACGAATGAAAAGGCGCGAGAAAGGAACCGGGTGAGCTATTCGGTGGGCGCGGTGCGGCGGTGGAACACCGGTGGCGTGACGACGGCGAAGACCGCCATCTCCGACCGTCAGGCCACCGCCGAAGAGTCGCGCGAGGCCCTGTCCAAGGGGCGCCGCAGCCTTGCCGTTGGTTGGGAAGGCGTCGCCGCCGACGCGGTCTTGGACGCCGCCGACGCCGAACAGCGCCATGCCGCGGCGCTCGCCGGGCACCTCGAGGAACTGACCCGGTTGCTCGAGCAGGCCGCCTCTGCGCTCGGCCACGCGGTGCAGGCGGTCCGCGACCGCGTCTCGGAGGCTCAGGCTCGAGGTCTGGTCGTCCTCGAGGACTCCATCTCGCCGATGCCTGACCGCGACGACATCACCCAGGACGACGTCAACGGCCACGCAGAGGCCATCGAGCTGGCGCTCGACGTGGTGGCCTCACTCGACAAGCTGTACGCGCACCAGATCGACGACGTCGCCGCCCGGCTGCACGAGGCGATCCCCCCGGAGGTCGACCGGGGTCCGATCCCCGGCCCGGACACTCCCTGGCCAGGCGTCGCGGTCGACGCGATCACCCGCGGCATGGCAATGGGACTCCCCAGGCGCGCCGATGAACTCGACCCCCTCACCCGCGGCCGACACGTACTCAACCCCGCCCCCGACGACTACGGCCGACAGGCAAGCGCCGGACTCCGCTTTGTCGGCAGGCTTGCGGGTCCCCTGGGCACCGGTCTGACCGTGTACGACGGCGTGGATCGATACACCCGTGGCGAAGCGAGCCCCGCCGAGGCAGCGACAGAGACCGGTGGAGCGCTCGGCGGCGGAGTAGCCGGCGGGGCACTGCTCGGGTTCAGTGCCGGTTCCTTCGCCGGACCATACGGCGCGCTGGCCGGCGGCGGGATCGGCGCCGCGGCGGGCTCCCCGGTGGGCAGGAAGTTCGCCGAGCTCGCCTACAAATCCGTGACAGAACACCATGACCTCCTGCTCCGGCAGTACCACTACGCGATCTAGAGAGGATTCCCTGATGAACGACCACCAGGACGGCAGCGAACTCGCGGACGTTGGCGAGTGCGAGGGCGAGGTCACGGGAATGGACGCCGAGGAAGAGGAGAGGCGCCGCGAAGAGCTGGCCCGCAGGGAAGAGTATCGGAGGCAGCTACTCAAGTCGCTCCTCCAGCCGCACGACATAGTCACCCTCATCGCATCAATCGTGCTCCTGTACTTCATGCTGGCCTGGCTGTTCATCTCGCCGATGATCAAGGCGTTCTGGCCCTGGTAGAGCTTGCCGGGTCGAACTCACCGCCCCCCTGAACTGCATCGACGCACTGTGTCGTACCCAGATGATCTAATCGAACACATGAGCGAAAACGGGAGCCGCGCCGCAGCGGGAGACGAGCTGACAGTCGTCGTTTCCGCGCTCGATCAACACCTGCAGCGCGACTGGGCTGGAACGTCGCCGGCACAGTTGCACGCCGAGCTCGTCGCGCTCGAGCAGGCCCAACGCCGGATCCGCGCGACCCAGGCCCGCGTCATGGCCGCGGCCCGGGAATCGGGCACCGCTCGCGAAATGGGCTTTGTCAACGACCGCCAGATGCTCACCGGCGGCCTCAGCCTGGCTCCCGGGGAGGCTCGCGGGCGGCTCGACGATGCCGGGATCGCCGACTCCGCCCGCATGCGCGCCAGCGGCACCGGCAGCGTGTCGGCCGGGCAGCTGCGTGTCATCGGCAAGGCGCTGGACGCACTGTCGGATGAGTGTGACGACGAGGTGCGCGATCGCCTGGAGCAGCAACTGCTCGCCGATGCCGAGAAGTCCACCACCCGGCAGCTGCAGGAACACGCGCACCGGCTGCTCGACACCCTGGATCCCGGCCGCACCGAGCGCGGCGCCGAGGACAGGGCACGCCGCAGGTCGGTGTCCTGTGGCGGTCAGGGGCTGGACCTGATGGCCAGCGCCAGCATGACCATGGACCCTCAACTCGCGGCCGTCATGCGAGAAGTACACGCCCGCTGGGGCCAGCCCGGGCGTCTGTGGCCCGACCCGGACGCCAGAGACACACGCACCGACGGCCAGCGCATGCACGACGCGATGGTTCACGCACTTCAGCTGGCGCTGTCCGCAGACGCCCGCAAGACCGGCGCTCCGGCGGCGATCGTCGTGCGGATGGACCTCGACCAGCTCTCCACCCTGGCCGGCTGCGGCGAGACCGACGGCGGGATCCGCGTCCCGGTGCCCCAGGCCCTGGCCATGGCGCGCGGGAACCACTGGTTCCTGGCGCTGTGTGACGACGAGATACAGCTGATGCTCTACCGCAGCCGCAGAACCGCCTCGCGCTACCAGCGGCTCGCATTGTTCGCCGCGTACGGAGGCTGCTCCCACCCGGACTGCGACCAGGACGCCAGACACTGCGAAGCCCATCACAGCGGGACACCCTGGTCAGCCGGAGGACTCACGAACATAGACGAGCTCGCACTCGCCAGCGGTGACTGTCACGCCATGATCCACGACACCGGCTGGACCACGGTCCCCGACCGCGGCGCACCGCAAGGAGTCAGGTGGATCCCGCCCGCCGGCACACCGCGGGCCGCGGACCCGCCACCGGCCAGGCCGGGACCGCCACCACTGACACCGCTCGAGGCGCCGATCCTGCCCTTCGCGCTACTCCACGACCTCGACCGGGCGATCCATGCGCGTCTCGGGGCGGGCGACTACGGCGAGGAGGCGGCGTGAGCCCGGGCGCGGTGGGTCGTCGTCTAGATGGGAAGGGTGGTGTCCGAGATGGCGAAGTCGCGGAGCCAGTCGATGAACAGGGCCCACGCGCCGGAGAGCAGCAGCAGGCCCACGATGATCAGCATGACTCCGCCGAACACCTGGATGGCGCGCGTGTGCTTCTGCAGCCACCCGACGGTCCGCATCGCCCAGGTGGAGCCGAAGGCCACCAACACGAACGGCAGGCCCAGGCCCAGGCAGTACGCCACGATCAGCAGCACACCTCGGGCCGCGTCGACACCCGTGCCCGCGGCCACCGAGAGAGCCGCGGCCAACGTCGGGCCGAGGCACGGCGTCCAGCCCAGCGCGAAGACGGCGCCCAGCATCGGGGCGCCGACCCACGTCGAGAGCGCCTTGGGCTGCATGCGCGTATCCCGCTGCAGGGTGGGCACGAGACCGATAAAGACGAGCCCCATGAGGATCGTCACCACGCCGCCGAGGCGCTGCAGCAACTCCTGTTGCGGCGCCAGGTACTGCACGGTGCCCAGCACCATGGCGCTGAGCGCCACGAACACCACGGTGAAGCCGCCCACGAACAGCAGCGATGCCACCACCACCCGCGTCCGCGAGGCCCGGCGGGTCCGGCGCTCCTCCAGGGTCAGGGTGGCCGTGGCGGCTCGCTGGCGTTCGGCGGCGGCCACGGTGACCGGGGGGCGGTCGGCTCCCACGACGCTGGCCAGGTACGCCACGTAGCCGGGCACCAGTGGAATCACACACGGCGAGGCAAAGGACACGAGCCCCGCCAACACGCAGGCGCCCAGCGCCAGCAGGATCGGGCCGCTGGCCACGGTCTGCTGGAAGGTCTCGCCCACGCTCTGCGCGAGGAGGATCGTTTCCGGGGTCACACCGGCTCGACCTCCTCGGCCAGGATCGCGGACACGGTGTCCCGCAGCTTGTCGTCGGTGATCTCGGCCAGGTACACGGCGGCCACCCGGTGCTGCTTGTCCAGGATGATCGTCGCCGGCACCACGGACGTCGGGAAGCCACGCAGTGCGGCCACCGCGGCGTTGCTCGGATCCCAGATCGAGGGGAACGTGATGCCGTTGTCCTCCACGAAGTCGACCGGTTTCTGCCGGTTGGGGTCACGCAGGTTGATGCCGAACACGGTGGCGCCCTGCGGCTCGAACTCCTCCTGCAGCCGCTGCAGGTCGTCGGACTCGGCGCGGCACGGGCCACACCACTGGCCCCACAGGTTGAGGATCACGACCTGCCCCTCGAAGTCCTCCTGGACGTTGAGCGTGCGGTCGGGGTCCAGCAGATCCGGGCCGGTGAGCGTGGCGACGGGCCTGCGCTCGGCAGGGGGGTCGTAGTGGATCTCGATCTGACCGTCCGGGCTGACGAACTCGAACGTCTCGGGACCCGTCACCACCGCGTCGGTGCCGGTCGCGCACGCACCGGTGGCGAGGGCGCCTGCGAGGAGCAGGGCACCGAGGGCTGCCTTGGGGCGTCGCATGAATCAAGCTCCAGTCTGCGACGGGTCGGACGCACCCGCCGGCTCGGAATAGACGATGTCGCGCAGCGTGGTGCCCTCGAACACCAGAGAGGTGATCGAGGCCAACGAGCACTGCCGCGACCGGGGATCGTGCCACAGTCGCCGGCCCTCGAGGAACCGGCGCGTGGTGTACACGGGCAGTTGGTGGCTCACCAGGACCGCCTCGTGGCCGCGGGCGGCATCGAGCGTCGAGTACACGGCCCCGATCATCCGGTGGGCGATCTGCAGGTACGGCTCACCCCACGAGGGTCGCAGCGGGTTGATCAGGATCGGCCAGTACTGCGGGTTGCGCAGCGCACCGCCCCGGCCCCCGACCTTGTTGCCCTCGAAGCGGTTGTCGGCCTCGATGATGTCGGCGTCGATCCCCACCGGCAGACCCAGCGCCTCGGCCAGCGGGGCGGCGGTCTCCTGGGCGCGCTGCAGCGGCGAGGCCACGATCGACACGATGTCGTGCCCCTGCCCGAGCGTGCGGGCGACGGTCTCGGCCTGACTGCGCCCCAGCTCGGAGAGCCGGAAGCCCGGCAGGCGGCCGTACAGCACGCCGTCCGGGTTGTGCACCTCCCCGTGTCGGACCAGGTGCACGATGGTCTGCGTCTCGGTCCCGCGGGCCGACGAGTCGCGGGGGGTCGACGACGACGAGACCGGCTCGCCCGGAGCGGAGATCGTCCCCGGCTCGGCCCCGTACGCCTCGGCGCCCTCCTGCTGCTGCGGGGCGGAGGCCTCCGCCGGGCGCGCGGAGGCCTCGGTCCCGCCCAGCGACGGCGGCGCCGCGGCGGGCGCGGGGTGCTCTCCACGAAGGGGTATCGGCAATGAGGTGGGGCCCGTCGACGGAACGTCGAGACGACCGCGGAGCCCGCGACCGCGCAGCCCGCGCCCTGCGCCGCTCATCGGGTGGCCTCCGGGGCGGATGCGGCGGCAGCGGCCTCGGCGGCCACCGGCAGGGAGTCGGAGATGTGCTGGAAGTCGTCGTCGGTGAGCGCTGTGGAGACGAACCAGGTCTCGAAGGCGCTCGGCGGGGCGTAGATCCCCCGGTCGAGCAGGGTGTTGAAGAACGGCGCGTACCGGAACGTCTCGGCGGCCTTGGCCCCGGCGTAGTCGGTGACCTGCTGGTCGGTGAAGAACACGCTGAGCATGGTCCCGGCCCGCTGGATGGTGTGGGCCACCCCCGCGGCCTGCAAGGCGTTGCTCAGCAGTGCCTCGAGGCGGTCCGCGTTGGTCTGCAGCGTGTAGTAGCAGGAGTGGTCGGCCAGCCGCAGCGACGCGAGGCCCGCCGCCACCGCGACAGGGTTCCCCGAAAGCGTGCCCGCCTGGTAGACGGGCCCCGCGGGGGCGAGCGCGGACATCACATCGGCGCGGCCGCCGAACGCGGCGGCGGGCAGGCCACCGGACATGACCTTGCCGAAGGTGGTCAGGTCGCCGGCCACGCCGTCGATCCCCCACCAGCCGCGGTCGCCGGCCCGGAAGCCGGTCATGACCTCGTCCATCACCAGCAGCGCGCCGTTCTCGGAGCACAGGGTGCGCAGCTCCTCGTTGAAGCCGGGCAGCGGCGGGACGGTGCCCATGTTGCCGGCGGCAGCTTCGGTGATCACGCAGGCGATCTCGCTGCCGTGGTTGGCGAAGACCAGGCGGGCCGCCTCGACGTCGTTGTACGGCAACACGATCGTGTCGTGGGCGCTCGCACCGGTCACACCGGGCGAATCGGGAAGGGAGAACGTCGCGACACCCGATCCCGCGTCGGCCAGCAGCGCGTCCACATGACCGTGGTAGCAGCCGGAGAACTTGACCACCTTGGACCGGCCCGTGAACCCGCGCGCCAGTCGGACCGCGCTCATGGTCGCCTCGGTACCGGAGTTGACCAGGCGCACCTCCTCGACGGAGGTCCGCCCCACGATCTCGCGGGCCAGGTCGACCTCGCCCTCGGTGGGGGTGCCGAAGCTCAGGCCGCGGGTGGCGGTGTCCCGCACGGCGTCGACGATCGCGGGGTGCGCGTGACCGTGGATCATCGGACCCCAGGAACACACCAGGTCGATATAGGTGTTGCCGTCGACGTCCGTCATGCGGGAACCCCGCGCTTCACGCATGAAGCGCGGGGTTCCGCCGACGGAGTTGAAGGCGCGGACCGGGGAGTTGACCCCGCCGGGGATCAGCTCACGGGCCTCGGCGAAGAGCTCGGCCGATCGGGTGGTGCCGGACAGGCCGGACGGGGTCGGGAAGGCATCGCTCGCAGACGTCACCCGTCCAGTGTCTCAAAGACTGCCCGCGAGCACCCCTTCGCGGTGTCAGCCCTGCGGCGGGGCGGGCTGGACGTGCGGCGCGAGCATCGCCTTGACGGCGGTGTCGACCTGTCCGGCCACGTCCTGCAGTGCCTTCTCGGCCTGCTGGTGCAGCTCCTGCGGGGTGGGCAGTGGAGCGGGCGCGGGCGCGGCCGGGGCGGGCGCGGCCGGGGCCACGGATCCCGTCACGGGGGCGGGCGCGGCGGCCGCACCGGCATCGCGGTGGGTGCCGTACCAGTCGTCGGCACCGGCGACCGGGGCGGACATGCCCTGCTGCGCGGCGGCCGCACGCTCGGCCTGACCCCACCTGGGCAGGGGCTCCGGCGAGGGCTTGCCCTCGACGCGACCGGGGGTGGCGACGCCGGTCTCGAGGAACTCCATCACCACGGCGTCGACGGCCGCATTACCGGTGCGGAAAGTGCCGTGCTCGCCGCCGCCGACGACGACCAGCGTCCCGTCGAGCGTCTCCACGACCCTGTGCGCGCCGGCGATCGGGGTGACGGCGTCGTCCTCCGAGTGCAGGACGAGCGGCTTCTGATCGAGCGCGTCGCCGTTCGGCTGGATGGTCCGCGCGACCGGTGCCCAGCCCACACAGTCGTCACCGGCGGCCTCGACCGCGGCGCGGGTCGTGAGCTTGTTGCCACCCGTGTACCGGTCCGCCTTGGCTGCCATGACACCCAGCTCGTTGGGCGGCGAGGCGGTCTCGTTGCACGTGATGATCGCGTTCATCTCGATGTCCGTGCGGAAGACCGGCGAGCGGCTCTCCTGCGCAGCGACGATCCGGGCGGCCGTCGGGTAGTCGACGCGGGCGATGTTGCCACCGTCGTTGTAGTACTTGAGCATGTGCGCCAGCATCGGCCACGCCTGCTCGGAGTACGTCGCACCCACCGTGGCGTCGTACAGCCCGGTGGTGGCGTTGTTGGTCAGACCCTGCAGCGCGACGGCGCGACCGAGGCCCTCGACGCGGGCGAGGGTGGGTGCGGTCCCGTTGATGGTGTCCAGCGCGGGCCGCTCGAGCGCGGTGCCCCGCAGTTCGACGGGCAGGTCGCGGGTCTCGGCCGGCGGCGGGGTGAGGTTGGCGGGGCCCCCCACCTCCTGGTCGGTGACCCACTTCCAGGAGTGGAACACCTTGAGCGGGGTGTCACCGAGGCCGTAGTAGTCGTCGCGATCGGCGATCCACGCGAAGATGTCGTTCAGCCGCCGCTCCTGGGCCAGCGCGCCCTGCTCGGCCTGCTGGGACCACCGCCAGTCGGGGTGGGTGTTGGAGTCCAACACCATTCGGCCGGTGTGCTCGGGGAACAGGGTCGCGAAGTCGGTGCCGATCGCGGTGCCGTAGGACACGCCCACGTAGTCGATCTCGGCGAGCCCGAGCGACTCGCGCACAGAGTTCATGTCGCGCGCCGAGTTCTCGGTGGTGAACGAGGCCATGTAGGCCGGGTCGGTTCCGAAGCAGGCGTCGTGCAGCGCATTGGCACTGGTGGGACCGACAAAAGCGACGTCACAGGTCATCGGGTTGGAGCCGTAGAGGCCACGCGGCTGGACGGCCACGAGGTCGTGGTTCTCGTACAGTCCGGCGGGCGCGGTGCCGTCGAAGGCCGGGCTCCAAAAGTTGAGCGCGTAGTTCCCGGGGCCGCCGGGATTGCCGAAGACGGCCGACCGGGCCTGCCCGGAGGAGGCCTTGATGCGGGTCAGCGCAACCTCGGTCTTGGCGCCGTCGGGCTCGGAGTAGTCGACGGGGACCTCGACGGTCCCGCACTCGAGTCCGGCCGGCACGTACTCGGCCTCGATACCGAGCATCTCGGTACAGTCCTGCCACTCGACCGGGGCGGCGGCAGCCACTCCGGTCCCAAGAAGTGCGATCGCCCCGACGACCGCGGTGGTGCCAACGAAAGTGCTAGACGGCTGCACCGATCCCCGATTCCATGTTCTGTAGATGACTGCCATACGAATCGGACGCCGCGACCGCTCGAGTTCACGAGCGTCACAAGCGTCCGAACCGGTCCAAATGTAGCCTGTGGCCCGTGCCACGCAGTACCAACTCGCACCGACTCAGGGAACCGTCATCCGATCGTTACCGCGGGCGGGGTCGGCGGTGGAAAACTGCAGGCAGAAGTAGATATATCACTGTTCGCGCCGGGGGTGGCGTCCGACGACGGCGAGCGTCGTAGACACCATCGCGACTCCGGCCGACAGCGTCGCCGCCAGCAGCAGCCAGGGCTCGGTGTACGTCCGCAGGATCACGCCGTCGACGGGCGGGTCGACCTCCGGCGGCCGGACGGCCACGAGGTCGCGCGACAGCCACCAGAGCACCACCGCCAGCACCGCCGCGGTGACGGCCAGCACGGCGTGGCGCCGGGGGGTCACGTCGGGTCCGCGGGGGTGCCCGTGCCGGTACCTGTGCCGGTGCCCGTGCCGACGGAGCGGACCGCGGCGTCGAGGGCGGCGTGCAAGGCGACCGGGTCGCGGGTCCAGGCCCGTACCTCGCCGCCGGTGTCCAGGCGCAGCCCCACCGATCGCCTACGGCGCGGGACCTCGCGAAGCTCCCCCAGGGTGCGGGCGGTCTCCCACGAGGCTTCGGGACGGCCGTCCCCGGGCAGCGGGAGGACCTCCTCGATGCGGTCGAGCTCCAGTTCCTCGGTTCCCTGGATGTACGTGCTCGGGGTGAGCCGAACGCGGCCGTGGACGCGGGTGGCGGCGATCATCACCCCGTGGCACATCGCCGAGGCGATAGCGCAGACGGTGAGCATGAGCCAGTGGACGGGTGCGCCGGTGGCCAACTCGAACACCGCGGCGCTCGCGCAGAACAGCGGCGCGGCGAAGATCCAGGCCCAACTCCACCCGTCTTCGGCGAAGAGGACGGGGCCCTCGGGCTCCGACCCCGGCAGTGTGGGTTCACTCGCCGGCACGCGCACCGCCGCCTGTCGTGAACTTCATGGCCTCGGCGGTGTGCTGGCGCCAGACGGCGGTCGCCGCGCACAGTCCCGCCAGGATCTGCAACGAGATGACGACAAAGGTGACGACCTCGCCACGCTCCCCCGCCACGGCGACGCCGCCGAACACGCCGATCACCACGGAGACCGCATCCACCACGAGGAAGATCGCGATGATGTCGAGCATCGTCCGGGCCCAGCCCTTGCCTGCGCGCAGCCGGAAGGCCAACCACACGGTCACCACGGAGGCGAGCACCGCCAGGACCGCCCCCACGATCCGGGCCATGCCGAACATCGCCTCGATGGAGATGTCCGTGGTCCCGGCGGTCTCGATAGCGTCGCGGAAGGCGTCGCGCGTGGTCGGGGGCAGGTCGCCGAACCTGGAGGTGGCGGCGTTGAGCAGCATCCCGATCAGCGCGAACGTGGTGGCGGCGAGCCACAGGCCCCAAGCGGAGTGGACATCGTCGGGCACCGGTCCCGAGGGGCCCTCCGGCCGACCGTCTGCGCGCTCGGACGTGCCGTCGGTCTGCTCGGGTGGGCGCCACGGCCCGTTACTGGTCATCGCGAGCCCCACCCGTCGGCGAGGAGGCGTGCGGCGTGCAGCGCCCAGTAGGTCAGCACGATGTCAGCGCCGGCACGACGGATGGAGGTCAACGACTCCATCACCGCCGGGTCGTGGTCGATCCACCCTCGCTCGGCGGCGGCGGAGATCATCGCGTACTCGCCGGAGACCTGGTAGGCGGCCACGGGAACGTCCGAGATCTCGGCGGTCTGGCGCAACACGTCGAGGTAGGACATGGCGGGCTTGACCATGACCATGTCGGCGCCCTCGTCCAGGTCCAACCGCACCTCGCGCAGCGACTCCCGCAGGTTGGCGGGGTCCTGCTGGTAGGTGCGCCGGTCGCCGCGCAGCGAGGACCCGACGGCCTCGCGGAACGGTCCGTAGAACGCGCTGGCGTACTTGGCGCTGTACGCAAGCACGGCCACGTCCTGGTAGCCCTCGCGGTCCAACGCCTCGCGGATGGCGACGATCTGGCCGTCCATCATCCCGCTCGGCCCCACCACGTGGGCGCCGGCGGCGGCCTGGGCCACGGCGAGGCGGTTGTAGGCGGCCAGGGTGGCGTCGTTGTCGACGACCTGCTCGCCGCGCGGGTCCGTGCCGAGGACACCGCAGTGGCCGTGGTCGGTGAACTCGTCGAGGCAGGTGTCGGCCATCACCACCAGGTCGTCGCCGACCTCCTCGCGGACGGCGGTCAGTGCGCGGTTGAGGATGCCGTCTGTCGCGGAGCCGCAGCTGCCGGTGGCGTCCTTGTCCGCGTCGAGCGGGACGCCGAACAGCATGATCCCGCCGAGACCCGCCTCGGCGGCGGCGACGGCCTCGCGGCGCAGCGAGTCGACGGTGTGCTGCACGACCCCGGGCAGCGAGGAGATGGCGTGCGGCTCGTCGAGGCCGTCGGCCACGAACGCCGGCAGGACGAGCTGCCGCGGGGCGAGCGTGGTCTCGGCGACGAGCCTGCGCATCGCCGGCGTCGAGCGCAGCCGTCGCGGGCGCACCAGCGGTGCCGGAACGGAAGCGGTGTCGGTCTCACGCGGAGTGGTCACGGGCTCCACTGTACGAAAGTCGCCGGTAGCGCGGTGCGGCGCCGGTCGGTATCAGCGGCGGCGGGCGCGACGACGCGGGGGCGGCAGCTCCCCGGCCTCACGCAGCTGGTCCGCGTGCGCGGCGAGCGCGTCCACCAGATCCAGCACCGACGCGTTCTCCGGCTGCACGTCCACGCGCAGTCCGAACTCCGCGGCGGTCTCGGCGGTGCGCGGGCCGATGCAGGCGATCAGCGTGCGGGTGTGCGGCTTGCCGGCGATCCCCACCAGGTTGCGGACCGTGGAGGAGCTGGTGAAGCACACGGCGTCGAACCCGCCGCTCTTGATCATCTCGCGGATCTCGGCGGCCGGCGGGGCGGCGCGGACGGTGCGGTACGCGGTGACGTCCTCGATCTCCCAGCCGCGGCCGGTCAGACCCTCAGCGAGGGTCTCGGTGGCGATGTCGGCACGCGGCAGCAGGACCCTGTTGACGGGGTCCAGGACGTCGTCGTACGGCGGGAAGACCTCGAGCAGGCCCTGGCTGGACTGCTCGCCGGAGGGCAGCAGCTCGGGCTGGATGCCCAGCTCGCGGACGCGCTCCGCGGTGCCCTCGCCGACGCAGGCGATCTTGACGCCGGAGAACGCGCGCGCGTCCAGACCGAACTCGCAGAACTTCTCCCACACGGCGCGGACGGCGTTGGAGGAGGTGAACACGACCCACTGGTAGCGGCCGTCGACCAGACCCTTGACGGCCCGCTCCATCTGGGCGGGGCTGCGCGGCGGCTCGACGGCGATGGTGGGGACCTCGACCGGCACGGCGCCGTGCTCGGCGATCCGCTCGCTCATCTCGGCGGACTGGGCCTTGGTGCGGGGCACGAGCACGTTCCAGCCGAACATGGCGCGCGACTCCCACCACTGGTGACGGTGGCGCTC
>JBKBRA010000046.1:0-23557 GCA_046292305.1 Dietzia sp.
CCGGATAGGAGGGCCAGTCACCTCCCGAGTTCGCCTTGGAGACGAAGTACATCGCGAACAGGCCCGCGAAGAACATCAACTCCTGGGACAACCAGATGATGGTGCCCACACTGACCATGTTCGGCCGGTTCAGCGAATGAACTCGCTGGGCCATTGCCGATCCTGAGTTATCTACTGCGCTCGTCACGAGGCCAAGTATGACCCCTGAGGTGGGCGGAGGCTGCAGGGACCCCCGATTTCGGCGTGTCCCCACAGTGTTTTCGCAGGTCGTTCATAGAACTCCCCGCTCGGCCGTCAGAGGCCGCACCCCGTGCAGGGGTATCAGGGCCTTCTCAGGCTCCTCGACGGGTGGCCGGGCGGCCCGGTGACGGGAGTCCGCGGGCGGAGGTGGCGCGGCTGGTGGCACGATTGTCCCAGTGCGGTCGGACGGTGACGGACCGTCAGGATCCAGGGAGAGAGGTCGGGACAAGTGGGGAGTTCTGCAGCGTTCGACGAGGGCCGGTCCTGGCCCGGGGTACTCGGCACGCTCACGGCGGGTGAGGACCTGGAGCCGGCGGACGCCCGCTGGGCGATGTCCCGGATCATGGAGGGTGTCGCGACGGATGCTCAGATCGCGGCGTTCGGGGTGGCGCTCGACATGAAGGGTGTCACCGGTCCGGAACTGGACGCCTTGTCCTCCACGATGCTCGACTACTCCCGTCGGGTGCCGACGTCCCGACCCTGTGTCGACATCGTCGGTACAGGCGGTGACCGGCAGGGCACGGTCAACATCTCCACGATGTCCGCGCTCGTCGTGAGCGCCTGTGGCGTCCCCGTGGTCAAGCACGGCAATCGTGCAGCGTCTTCCAAGAGCGGCGGTGCCGATGTCCTCGAGGCTCTCGGGGTCGCGATCGACCTGGGCCCCGAGGAGGTCGCCCGTTGTGTGGACGAGGTGGGGGTGGCCTTCTGCTTCGCGCCCGTGTTCCATCCCGCGCTCCGCTTCGCGGCGGCACCCCGGCGCGAGATCGGCATTCCGACGGTCTTCAACATCCTGGGGCCCCTGACCAACCCCGCGGCGCCCGCGGCCAACCTCATCGGGTGCGCCTTCGAGCGTCTCATGACCGTGATGGCGGAGGTGTTCGCGCTCCGGGGGCGTTCGGCACTGGTGGTACGTGGTTCTGATGGTCTCGACGAGATCACGATGACCGGACCGACCCGGGTATTGCGGGTCGCCGACGGCCGGATCGACGAGGACGAGATCGCCCCCGGCGACTTCGGTATGGCAACGTGCGCGATCGAGGACCTGCGTGGTGGAGACGGGCGTCACAACGCGGTCGTCGCCCGTGAGTTGTTGGCGGGCAAGAGGGGCCCTGTCCGGGACGCGGTGCTGCTCAACTCTGCGGCGGCCCTGGTGGCGTTCGACGGCCTCGACCGGGGAGCCGATCTCGTGACCGCGATGAGGTCGGCGGTCGATCGCGCCGCGAAGGCGGTGGACGACGGCGAGGCGGCCGGACTCCTGGACAGGTGGGCGGCCTTCAGTGCCGCAGGGAACTGATCCCCTCCCCGCTGACACCCGAAGCCGCCCGTTCGGCGCGGTCGGCCCAGCCTGTCAGGGTGCGGGCCCCGTCGAGGGGGAGTGACCAACACCCCGTCACCGACACGATGCGGGTGGGCGCGGAGTCGATCCATCTGTGGACGTTCCGGATCTCCGCCGCGGTCGCGCCGGAGAACGGTCCGGGACCGGGTCGCACGGTCGTGGCCCCCGCCTTGAGCGCGTCGATGACGGGCAGGGGCGCGGCACCGGCGGGAACCACGCCTGAGGCGGCGAGACGGCCGTGACGCACGATCGCCACCGCCCATGACCGTCCGGGGCCGGGCTGGGCCAGGACGAGCTCAGGTAGTCCGGCGGTGGCGGCGAGCTCCTGCTGGTGGATGAGGATCCTGACGAGAACCGCCGTGCGATCGCGCAGCCGGGCCGCACGCTCGAACGCCCCGCCGGCCGCGACCGAGTCGATGTGGTCCACCATCGCCCGGACGGTCGCGGAGTCCTGCCCGGTGACCAGCGCGGCCCAGTCCTCCGCGTCGGGTGGGGAACCGGAGGTCTCGACCAGGTCGTGCCACGCGGATCTGGCGTCATCGGCTCTCCGGAACGGGCCGAGGGCGAACGGGTGCTCCGGGGTCCTGGTGACCCGCCCGAGGATCGCCCGTCCGGAGGGCGGTGCGAGCCACCAGCCACGTCGGGGAGTGCGTGACCGCCGGTTGTAGGGGGGCTGCAGGGAGTCGATGAGCCGCTCCTCGACCGTCCACGCCTCGAGGAGGTGCGCGCACGGCACCGACTCGACACTCGCGGCCAGCCCGACCATGGTCCGCATCCTGCTGCGGGTGTCCGCGCCGGAATAGTAGGAGCGGGCCCTTCTCCGCACCGAACCGGACGACCCCACGTACAGGGCGCCGCCCGAACCGTCACGGAAGAGGTAGACGCCGGGGCCGGGGGTGAGCGACTCGGTCAGCGCGGCGCGGCGCCGCACCTCGGGGGCGAGCCGACCGTCGTACGCGCGGAGTTCCGTGAGAGTGGCCACCCCGCAGTCGCCGACCCTGGAGATGAGCGCGTGGAGCACGTCGACTGTGGCGCGGGCGTCCTGGAGTGCCCGGTGGTTGGGTTCGACCGTCGATCCCAGATGGGCGGCGAGTTCACCGAGACGGTGGCCGCGGGTCTCTCCCCGGTGGAGCACCCGCCGTGCCAGGGCGAGGGTGCAGACCGACGGGGGATCGGGCCACGGATGGTCTGTCGACGCAGCCGCCGCGCGGAGGAAGCCGAGGTCGAACCGTGCGTTGTGGGCCACCAGGACGGCACCCCGTGAGAACTCCAGGAACGTCGCCATGACCTCCCCGAGTGAAGGGGCCCCGACGAGGTCGTCCGGGGAGATGCCGGTGAGTCTGCTGATGGGCCCCGGCAGGGATCCGTCGATGGCGACGAAGGTGGACAACTCCGCCCGGACCTCGCCGCCCCGTACCCGGACCGCGCCGATCTCGGTGATCTCGTCCGTCCCGGGTCGGGTACCGGTGGTCTCCAGGTCGACCACGACGAACGTCACCTCCGAGAGCATCGGTTCGAGTTCGTCGAACGCCGCCTGGACCCCGTGGACCCCGGGCGCGTGAACCGGGACTCGCGTGGGGGTTGTGGGCATGGCGCAGACGGTAGCGGCCTGGTCCGACAGTGGTGGGAGGGACACGAGTTCCGCACGTGGTGGCGGAGTTCGATGTCGTACCCCGTCGCTACGGTCTGCCCTGAGCCGTAGATCGCGGCCCGGTAACGAATGGGCAACACGCCCAGGACGGAGTGTGATGTAGATCATGTTCTCGATGGACTGTGCACGGTGCCCTGCCCGCCCGCGGCAGTGTGAGGACTGTGTCGTCTCGGTGCTCCTGTCCGACGAGTCGCAGGTAGACGCGCTTTCAGAGGAGTCATGCGGATACGTCCTGGAGCCTGACGTGCGTTCCGCGATCGAGGTGCTCATGGAGCTCGGAATGGTCTCGATCGTCGAGATCATGGCTGCCGAGAGCGCCGCGTAGCGAATGGGCTGGACTTCGACGAGATGGTTTCGTAACCTTTTCGAGACCTCGGAAGTCATCACCCGCCCGCCGGTGGGGGGCCGGGGTCACCACCTAAGCGCCCGTGTGGCGCACCGGGGAACCAAGTTCCACTGGGGTGAATCGCCCGAAGGCCGAGAGGCCTGGGCGTAGGACAGACTTCCGTGTCCGAACCCGTCAGCTAACCCGGTCGGTGTCCAGGAAGAAAGAGGAAATCACTCTCGTGGGAGCCCACAGCATCAAGGCCAGTTCGACCGGGCGCCGTGTCGCCACCGCAGGACTGCTCGCAGCCGGAGCCGCCGTAGCCGGTGCCGGGACCGCGGCCGCCGCGCCCGTGACCGTCGACGTACCCGTCGAGCTGCGTCTGCCCGGTGTGCCCGCACAGGTCACCGTCGATCTCCCTGAGGGCATCGCCCTCCCGGCAGGCCTCGTACAGGCGGTCGCCGCTCAGGCGGCCCCCGTCGAGTTCGCCGCCCCCGCACCGCAGATCTCCACCGGTCAGCGCATCCTCGACGCCGCCAGCACCCGCGTGGGTTCGCCCTACGCGTGGGGTGCCACCGGCCCCAACTCGTTCGACTGCTCCGGTCTGACCTCGTGGGCGTACAAGGAGGCGGGAATCTCCATCCCCCGCACCAGCCAGGCCCAGATCGGCGGCGGCACCCAGGTCTCCAAGGCCAACCTGCAGCCCGGGGACATCGTCGCCTTCTACAGCGGCGCCAGCCACGTGGGGATCTACGCCGGCAACGGCCAGGTCGTCCACGCCCCTTACTCCGGCACCTCGGTGAGCTACGCCCCGCTGGACTCGATGCCGTTCTACGGTGCGACCCGCTACTACTGAGTCGTCCCGCTCGCGCGCTCTCCCGCGAACCCCGCCGAGTACCGGTCACATAACCGGTACCGGCGGGGTTCGTCGTCTGTACCATCTCGACCACGGAGCATGACGGCGTCCAGCCGCGTTCCCGTCTCCGCCGAACACTGAACACCGATCCCGAACACTGAACACCGATCCGAGAGTTCGACAGTTGCCCATGACCCGCAGAGTCCGGTCGGTCGCGATCACCGTGGCCGTGGTCGTAGCACTGGGCTCCGGTGCCGTGTCGGTATCCGCGCAGACAGCGGACCCGGCAGATCCAGCGCAGACTGCGGATCGGGCAGAGACGGTGGGTCCGGCGCAGAGCACCGTGCCGACTGGTGTCGACTCGCCCGATGCCCCGGCGGGTGAGGACCTGGCCGAGTTGGCGCGATTGTCCGGGGAGGCCGGAGCACTGGGGGAGGAGCTCCATCTGGCGCGAGCAGAACTCGACCGGGCCAACGCCGAGCGCGATCGTCGCGAACGCGATGCCGGGGTCGCCGCCGGACTCGCGGTGGTGGCCGACGTCGGTGCCTCGCGCGACCAGTCGCTCGTGGATCGACTCGCGACGATGCGCTACCGGGGAGGCGACACCGGTGCGACCCGGGCCGCCGTACTCGCCGAGAGTCCCCGCGATCTGGTCGACAGGCTCGGAACCCTTCAGCGTCTCTCCGGCACCACCACCAGCGCACTCGACGCCTCGCGCGCCGCCTCGGCGGAAGCCGCCCGACTCCGCAGGGACGCGGACGTGGCCTCAGAGGTCGCGCGGGCCTCGGCCCGGGACGCCCAGAACCGGGCGGATGAACTCGATCGGCGCTCGGACGAGATGAGTGTGCGGATCGATGAGGTGAGACGTCGTGTGGATGCCCTCTCGGATGCACAGCGGGCACTCTGGGCCGGTGGTCCCCTCGTGCCCCCGGGCTACGTCGCGCCGGCGGTCGACGGGGTCAACTCGGCGGCGCTGAACGTGGCTCTCACGCGGCTCGGTGCCCCGTACTCCTGGGGGGCGACCGGCGCGGCCGAGTTCGACTGCTCGGGTCTCATGGTCTGGGCGTACGCGCAGGAGGGGAAGGCGCTGCCGCGGTCGAGTCAGGCGCAGGCGGTGTCGGGAGCGCCCGTCGCGATGGCCGACATCCAGCCGGGCGACCTCGTCATCTACTACCCGGGGGCGACCCACGTCGGCATGTACGCCGGCGACGGACTGGTATTGCACGCTCCGACCTACGGGGTCCCGGTCAAACTCGAGAAGGTCGACGCGATGCCGATCAGCGGGATCCGCCGGTACTGAGGCGGGCACGCCGAACGGGACGACCCGGCACACTGTGGCAGTCTCGGATGTGATGACGAAGACCCTGCTGATCACCAACGACTACCCGCCGCGACCCGGCGGCATCCAGTCGTACCTGGAGACCTATCTGACACATCTCGATCCCGAGGATGTCGCGGTCCTCGCCTCGACGTTCCGTGGCAGTGAGTCGACCGACTACGACGAGTCCCGTCCCTACCTGGTCGAGAGGGTGCCGACGGAGATGCTGCTCCCCACCCCGGAGCTCGCGGTGCGTGCTCGGAGACTGGCCTCGGATTTCGGGGCGAGCACCGTGTGGTTCGGTGCAGCAGCACCCCTGGCCGCGTTGGCTCCCGTCCTCCGCGAGGGCTCCGTCAACCGGATCGTCGCGAGCACGCACGGTCACGAGGTGGGGTGGTCGATGCTGCCGGGTTCGCGGCAGGTGCTGCGGCTGATCGGTGAGTCGACGGACGCCGTCACCTACGTGAGCGACTACACGAGACGTCGCTTCGCGGCGGCGTTCGGCCCGCACGCCCGGCTCGTGCACCAGCCCGGAGGGGTCGACACGGGGAGGTTCCGACCTGATCCCGTGCGGCGGAGGGCTATCCGGGAGCGCTACGGGGTGGCGGACCGTGAAGTGATCGTGTGCCTCTCGCGACTCGTCCCGCGGAAGGGCCAGGACGCGCTCATCCGCTCGATGCCCGAGATCGCCCGCCGCGTCCCGGGAGCGGTCCTCGTCGTCGTCGGGGGTGGTCCCTACCGTCGTACGTTGGAGGGTCTGGCTCGCCGGCACGGTGTGTCCGACCGGGTGATCTTCACCGGTCGGATCCCGGGGGACGAGATCGTCGACCACCACCGGATGGCGGACGTGTTCGCGATGCCGTGTCGCACCCGGGGCGGGGGACTCGATGTGGAGGGGCTGGGGATCGTGTACCTGGAGGCCTCGGCGTGTGGTGTCCCCGTGGTCGCCGGCCGGAGTGGTGGTGCGCCGGAGACCGTCCTGGACGGGAGTACCGGGCTCGTGGTGGACGGGACCTCGCACGGCGAGATCATCGAGGCCGTGGCCGGTCTGCTCGCGGACCGTCCACGCGCCTCCGCGATGGGTGTCCGTGGACGCACCTGGGTTCTCGAGAACTGGCGTTGGGAGGACCTGGCGCGCGACATGGAACGCGTCCTCTCCGGCGACTAGCGTCGTCCTGCCCACACGGGCACCGCTCCGCCCACACGGACTCCGCTCCGACCACACGGACACCCCCCGGCGGGAAGTCGAGCCCCGCGGCGCGTCGATCAGGCGTAGAGGTCCTCGATCTGCGCCGCGAACTTCTGGTGCACCACGTTGCGCTTCACCTTGAGCGAGGCGGTGAGCTCACCGGTCTCCTCGGTGAACTGGTCGGGTAGAACGTGGTACTTCTTGATCGCCTCCGAGTGGGAGACGGTCCTGTTGGCCCGCGACAGCGCCTGGTCGAGATGCTCGATCATGGCCGCGTCCCGGAGGAGCTCGTAGAGAGTCCCGGTCTTGCCGTGGTGGTTCTTCCACCGCTCCAACGCCTCCGGATCCAGGGTGAGCAGAACCGAGATGAACGGCTTGCCGTCGCCCACGCACACCGCTTCGGCGACGAGGGGGTCGGCGCGAAGTGCGTCCTCCAGCTGGCTCGGGGCGACGTTCTTGCCCCCGGCCGTGACGATGATCTCCTTCTTACGGCCTGTGATCGTCAGGTAACCGTCCTCGTCCAGGGATCCGAGGTCGCCGGTCCGGAACCAGCCGTCGGAGAAGGCCTCCGCGGTGGCGCGCTCGTTGCGCCAGTAGCCGGAGGTGACCACAGGACCGCTCACCTCGACCTCGCCGTCCGGCGCGATGCGCACCGCGCACCCGGGGAGTGGCTGACCGACGCTGCCGATACGCATCTGACCGGGCGTGTTGACCGCGATCGCGGCACAGGTCTCCGTCAGGCCGTAGCCCTCGAAGATGTTGACACCGATGCCGTCGAAGAAGTGCGTCAGACGCTCACCCAGCGGTGCGCCACCGGAGATGGCGATCTCGCAGCGTCCGCCCAGCGCGGCGATGAGCTTGGCATAGACGAGCTTGGCGAACACGGCGTGGCGGAGCCTGAGCAACGGCCCGACTCGGCCACCGCGGTTGGCCTTCGAATACGCGACCGCGGTGTCGGTGGCCTTGTCGAACATCCACGCCTTGAAGGTGCCGCCGTCCTGGGCGGTGGCCTGGGCCTTGGTGAAGACCTTCTGGAACACGCGCGGGACGGCCAGGATGTAGTGCGGCTGCATCTCGGAGAACGTGTCCACGAGATTGGTCAGGTCCGACGAATGGGCGATGCGGACACCGGCGTGGAATCCGGCGTAGGTGATGGCGCGGGCGAGCACGTGGGCCAGGGGCAGGAACATGACCGTGGTCGCGTCCTGGCGGAGGTACTGGTTGAACGGGGTCTCGAGGACCGCGAGGGCCTCGGACATGAAGTTGCGGTGGGTGAGCATGCACCCCTTGGGCCGCCCGGTGGTGCCCGAGGTGTAGATCAACGTCGCGGGGGAGTCGGCGGTCACCCCGGCGCGCCGTTCGTCGAGCACTCCGGCGCCCACCTCGGACGCTCCCGCGGCCAGAGCGTCCAACGCGGGGGTGTCACCCTCGATCACGAGGATGTCGGGTGCCGCGTCAAGCCCGGTGATCCCCTCACGGGTGGTGGCGGCGTGGGTGTCCTTCTCGACGATGATGAGCCGGGCGCCCGAGTCCTCCATGATCCAGCGGATCTGTTCTGCGGAGGAACTGTCGTAGACGGGCACGGTGACGGCACCGGCGGCCCAGATCGCGAAGTCGATCACGTTCCACTCGTATCGCGTCGAACACAGGAGGGCGACCCTGTCGCCGGCCTCTATCCCACGGGCCACCAGGCCACGCCCCACGACGCGGACCGTCTCCGCGAACTCCCGGTTGGTGACATCCGTCCACCTGCCGTCCACCGGCCGCTGGAACGCCACGTTGTCCGGCGTCCGCTCGGCGCGGTCGTAGGCCGCCTGGGCGCAGGACCAGTCGTCGGGGACGGTGAATGTGGCGGGGGCGGCGACGTATTCGCGCAAAGGGTCCTCCTGGTGGAGACGATTGATGGTCTAATCGCGGTGAGGACACACTATCCCCGGGGCTGGGCGGCAGCCACGGCACCCGTGTGCCCGGGCGCCGGTCGGTGAGCGCATCCCGGCCGCAGATATGTGAAGCTGGGGGATATGAGCGAGGACAACGGCGCCCCCGAGGTGTGGCCGACCAGGGACTCCACGGTTATCGACGCGACGGTCGAGGACGTGATGGCAGTCATCTCCGACTTCGACTCGTATCCGGAGTGGTCCACGTCGATCCGGGTCGCAGAGGTCCTGTCCGTCGGCGCGGACGGTCGGCCCGACCGGGTCCGGTTCGCACTGGAGGCCGGCGCGATCGTCGACGACTACGTCCTCGACTACTCCTGGTCCGCGGACGACAGGGTCGTCGAGTGGAGGCTGGAGAGTTCGACGCTCCAACGCGCACAGAAGGGCTCGTATCGTCTCGAGCCGGTCGAGGGCGGTACCAGGGTCGACTACGAGCTGGAGATCGAACTCGTGGTGCCGGTGATCGGCCGGCTGCGTAACCGAGCCGAGCGGCGGATCCTCTCCGAGGCGCTGAGCGAACTCAAACGCCGGACCGAGTCACGGTGACCGGCACCAGGGTCGCGATCGTGATGGGGGGCGATCCCGAGGCCAGGTCGAGGGCGACCGCGGAGCTCCTCCTGGACGCCGGTGGAACCGCTCTCGTCCTGACCGGGGACCCCGGTGCGGTGGATCCCCGACTGGACACGACCGACGACGGTCCCGTGGAGGTCCGTGTCGACGACGCCACGGCGAGGCTCGAGGCGTACAGGTCCGGGGCGGTCGATCCCGATGACGAGGTGCTCGCGGCGCTCGCCGCCGGAAGTGACGCACCCCTGGCCTCGGTCCTGGGGTGGGAGTACGCCCGGAGGGCGGCCGCCGCGGGAGTGTGGGACGCGGTGGTGGTGGAACTCGACGGCGACCTCGCAGCGGTCCGGAGGATCGCCGCGGCGGGGGAACTGGCCGTGTTCGTGGAGTCGCGCTGGCCGGCCCATGTGCGTTTCGCGTCGATGGCGGCCGGTGACCGCGCCGACTCCCGGATTCGCGAGGCGCACCGACTGTCGTTGATCGCGGCGGAGGTCTCGGAGTTCCTCGCGGGTCCGGTCGACGTGGTGGTCGTCGGGAGCGTGCCGGGCCGGATCGCGGCGCTGGCGGCTCTCGCCCGCGGCGCGGTGACTCCTTCTGTCGCCCCGGACGGCGGCGGGGGCTACCGGGTCGAGTACCCGGTACCGGCCCCTCCGTCGGCCCCGCCCTCGGTCGAGGGCGACGGGCTGCGGTTGGAACTCGACGGCTTCCGGACCGCGCTCCCGCTTCCCGCCCTGATGTCCCGCTGCACACTCGCCGGCTCACGATTCGACCCCGAGGCGGGCATCCTGATCGCGAGCTTCGTCCCCGATCCCGACCTCTGGCCACCGAACCTCGTCCCGTCCGGATTCGCGGACGGATCCGGGTAGTATCCGCTCCGTCAACTCCCCAACGACCCGAGGACCGGTGACCCCGTTGCTGTACTGGGTGTTCAAGTACGTGCTGATCGGACCCTTTCTGAGGCTTACCAGTCGGCCGGTCCTCACCGGGCGGGAGAATTTTCCCGATACCGGTGCGGTGCTCCTGGCGGGCAATCACGAGTCCGTGGCCGATTGGTTGTTCACCCCGCTCGTCCTCCGTCGAAAGATCAACTTCCTCGCCAAGAGCGACTACTTCACCGGTTCGGGGATCCGCGGCATGCTCAGCAGGTGGTTCTTCGAGGGTGCCGGGGCGTATCCGATCGACCGCACTGATGCAGACGCCGCACACGCCGCACTGAACGCGGGCTTGGAGGTGCTCTCGTCAGGGGAGGTCCTGGGTATGTACCCGGAGGGCACCCGCTCCCCGGACGGACGGTTGTACCGCGGCAAGACCGGGCCCGCCCGGCTCGCACTGCAGGCAGGGGTCCCGATCATCCCGGTGGGCGTGATCGGAACGGGAGAGTACGTCCGCAAGGTCAACCGGCCCCACCGTCGGACACGGGTCCGGGTGATGATCGGCGAACCACTCGACCTGGCCCCGTGGGCCGGGCGGGAGGGCGACCGTACCGCCGAGCGGGAGATCACCGATGAGGTCATGCGGCGTATCCAGGCGCTGACGGGCCAGGAGTACGTCCACGACACCTACGGCGCGGAGATGAAGAAGCGCTACGAGGCGGTGCGGAAGTCGGGACGGAACCTCCTCGACCAGCCCGTCGAGGGACAGCGCTGACACGGGTGCGCTACTTCTACGACTGCGAGTTCATCGAGGACGGCACCACCATCGACCTGGTCTCGGTGGGGATGGTGGCCGAGGACGGGCGTGAGTTCTACGCCGTGTCCACGGAGTTCGATCCAGCGAGAGCCGGCCCGTGGGTCCGCCGGAACGTCCTGCCGAAGCTGCCCAATCCCTCGTCCACGGCCTGGATGTCGCGGGCGAGGATCCGCGACGAGTTGTACGACTTCGTCACCGCACCGATCTCCGGACCGGTCGAGTTGTGGGCATGGATCGGGGCATACGACCACGTCGCGGTCTGCCAGCTCTGGGGTGACATGACCGAACTCCCGGCGGCGATGCCGAGGTTCACACGGGACGTGCGCCAACTGTGGGAGATGGCCGGCCAGCCGGAGCTTCCCGCACATCCGGGCGGGGCACACGACGCCCTCGGTGACGCGCGCCACGCGTCGATGAGGTTCCGGGCGATCGCGGCCAGAGCGCCCCACCTGGGTCTCTGAGGTCGGTGCGGGCGTCGGTGGCGTATCCTCGCGGGGTGAGCAACTGGACAGTCGACGTCGACATCGCGCAGCTTCCCGACCTCCCCCCGCTCTCGGCGGACCTCGATCAGCTGTTGGCGGACGCGCTGTCGCGACCCGCGCTTCAACAACCATCGTGGGATCCCGATCACGCCGCGGCGATGCGCAAGGTCCTCGAGAGCGTGCCGCCGATCTGTGTGGCCTCGGAGGTCGAGCACCTCTCGGATCGGCTGGCCGAGGTCGCGCACGGTCGAGCGTTCCTCCTCCAGGGCGGGGACTGCGCGGAGACGTTCGAGGCCAACACCGAGCCGCACATCAAGGGCGTGATCCGCACGCTGCTGCAGATGTCCGTCGTCCTGACCTACGGCGCGTCGATGCCCGTGGTCAAGGTCGGCCGGATCGCCGGCCAGTACGCCAAGCCGCGTTCCGCCGACCGGGACGCCACCGGTCTGCTCTCCTACCGCGGGGACATGGTCAACGGGTTCGAGGCGGACGACTCCGTCCGTCAGCATGACGCGTCCCGCCTGGTCCGCGCCTACGCCAACGCCGCCGCCGCCATGAACCTGGTCCGCTCTCTGACGGCCTCCGGGACGGCGGACCTGCACCGCGTGCACGAGTGGAACATGGAGTTCGTCGCCGGTTCGCCGGCCGGTGCTCGCTACGAGGCACTCGCGGCGGAGGTCGACCGCGGCCTCCGGTTCATGGACGCCTGCGGTGTCTCCGATGAGAACCTCCGGTCGGCGGACATCTTCTCCTCCCACGAGGCGCTGGTCCTGGACTATGAGCGGGCGATGTTGCGTCTGGCCGACGACGGCACGGGGCTCACCGGTGACGCGGAGCAGGGGCTCTACGACCTCTCGGCCCACTTCCTGTGGATCGGGGAGCGGACCCGTGGGATCGACGACGCCCACGTGGCGTTCGCCTCACTCATCGAGAACCCGATCGGTCTGAAGATCGGCCCCTCGACCACCCCGGAACTCGCGGTGGAGTACGTGGAGAAGCTCGACCCGCGCAACCGTCCGGGCCGTCTGACCCTGGTCTCGCGCATGGGCAACGACAAGGTCCGGGACGCGCTCCCGCCGATCGTGCAGGCGGTCGAGGCCTCGGGGCACAAGGTCATCTGGCAGTGCGATCCGATGCACGGCAACACCCATTCCACGTCGAACGGCTACAAGACCCGGCACTTCGACCGGATCATCGACGAGGTCCAGGGCTTCTTCGAGGTCCATCACGCCCTCGGCTCGCACCCGGGCGGGATCCACATCGAGCTCACGGGCGAGGACGTGACCGAGTGCCTCGGCGGCGCGCAGGACATCTCCGACCTCGATCTGGCCGGCCGCTACGAGACCGCCTGCGACCCGAGGCTCAACACCCAACAGTCGCTTGAGCTGGCCTACCTGGTGGCGGAGATGCTCCGCAACTGAGCCGGGCTCGAACCGCGCCGGTGAGCGCACCCCGGGGCTGCCGCGTCGGCCCGCGCTACCGCGTCGGCCCGGGCGGGTGGTGCGCCCGGCGGTGCTCAGGTGGCCGGCGGAGGTCTCACCCCAGTGCGTCGATCTCGACCCCGCTGCCCCGTGCCACGACTCGACCGGGCAGCGGATTCTGGCCGTAGACGATCCCGCTCTCCGATCCCGTGTCGATGGTGGGGTCCAACCCTGCGTCGCGGAGCGTCTCCAGAGCGACCGATGCCCTGGCCCCCAGGACGACGGGAACGGTCACCGCGTTCGATGGCACGACCCGCAGCACCGCGTTGGCCGGGTCGAGTCGCCGACCTGCGGGCGGGTCTGTGCGGACCACCCGACCGTCGGAGATCCGGCGGTCGGTGACAGGGGCCTCACGGACGATCGTGAACCCGGCCTCGCCGAGGACATCCGCGGCCTCGTCCAGTGGCACGTCCGTGATGTCGGGGACGGTGAGGGCGTTGGAGACCAGTAGTGTCACGCCGTCACCGCGGGCGACGTCCGATCCGGGGTCGGGGTCGGTGCCCACGGCGAGCCCGCCGTCCACCTCGCCGTCGTAGACCCGTCTGACCTCGGACACGGTGAGGCCGGATCCCTCCAGCGCGGCCCGTGCCTGCTCCTCCTCGAGGCCCGCGACATCGGGCACCATCACGGGCGCGGGCCCCGAGCTCGTCACCATCGACACCCGGGTGCCCACGTCGACGGTCGTGCCGGGCCGTGGTTCCAGCGCAACGACCTGGCCCACCGGGACCGAATCGGAGTGCTCGGCCCCACCCCGTACCGGCTCGAGAGAGTTCTCCCGCAGGAGTGCGGAGACGGTGTCGACGTCTCGTCCGGCGCCCACCTCGGGCACGACCGGGCGTCCCACGGAGACCAGGACCGCGACCGTCTCCCCCCGGGCCACCCGGGCCCCGGCCTCGGGATCGGTGCCGACCAGTCCCGCCCGGGGGACGTCGTTGCTGAACGCGTCCCGGGCCGAGGCCGTCAACCCGACCTCGTTCACGGCGTCCGTCGCCTGCCCCACCGACATGCCCTGGACGGTGGGGACGGTGACGAAGCGACCGGATCCGAGCCACCACCCGGCGACGGCCAGTGCGATGGCGACCGCCAGCACGACGACCAGCCACAGCAGACCGAGCTTGCGGCGGGGACGGACCGGCGCACGGTCGGAGACCGGCTCCACCTCCCCCCGGGCATAGGGGTCTGCGTCGGTCGGTGGTGGGGCCGGGTCGAGCCCCACCCGGGTGTGCATCCGTGTGGGCACGGGTCCGTCGCCGTGGCTCAACGCCTCACCGCTCTCGCGGTCCGCGGCGTCGAACTCCGATTCGCCTCCGGGCGCCGATCGCGCGGCTGCCGCGCGCGCCCTGGACCACGAGGACTTCTGCGGCGCCGGGACGACATAGGTGGGGAACCGGCCGATCTCGGCCGCCCGGTCCAGGTCGTCGATCATCTCCCCGGCGCCGGCGTAGCGGTCCTCGCGGCTGCGGCGGGTCGCCCGGAGGATCAGGTGGTCGAGGTCCTCGGCCACAGAATCCGACTGGTCGGACGGTGCCGGGACATCGGTGTCCAGGCGCCGGTAGGCCACGGCGATCGAGTTGTCCCCGTTGAACGGGGGTTCCCCGGTGAGCATCTCGTACGCCAGCACTCCCAGGGAGTACAGGTCGGAGCGCCCGTCGGTGTCGTTGCCGGAGATCTGTTCGGGCGACAGGTAGGCGGCGGTGCCCATCACGACGCTCCGCGAGGTCGCCCTGGACTCGGCAACCGCGCGGACGAGTCCGAAGTCGGCGAGCTTGACCGCCCCGGTGGTGGAGATGAGGACGTTCTCGGGCTTGATGTCGCGGTGGACCAGGCCGGCCTCGTGGGCCTCGCGGAGTGCGCCCAGGAGTGGGCGGAGCACCGCGGCGGCGGCGTAGGGGGGCATGGGACCGCGCTCGTCGAGCAGTTCCCGCAGCGTGCCGCCCGGGACCAGCTCCATCACCAGGAAGGCGGTGTCCCCCTCGACCCCCTGGTCGAAGACCTGGACGATGCCGGGGTCGGAGAGCCGGGCGACCGAGCGGGCCTCGAGGGTGAACCGGTCCACGAAGGCGCGGTCGCCGGCGAGGGCCGGGTCCAACAACTTGACGGCGACATGGCGGTCCAACCGCTCGTCAGTGGCCAGGTGGACGATCGACATCCCGCCGCGGGCGATCACGGCGTCGAGCCGGTAGCGCCCGTCGAGCAGGGCGCCCGGCCCTGGTAGCTGCCCGTCGTGAGTGGTCATGATGTCCATTCTGCCCGTCGCCGTCCTGATCTCGGTACGCAACCAGGCGGCGCGCCCCGCGGTGGTGCCCGGGAGCCTCGCTGGGACTAACGTGGTGGCCGTGAGTACCGTTCCGCACTGTGATGACGTCCTGCCCGGGGACGTCGAGACGATCAACCTGCCCGAGGTGTCCCGGCGACTCGGCATCCCGGTCACCCGTGTCCACGACCTCCTCCGCGAGGGGGGGTTGATCGCCGTCCGACGTGCCGGCGTGGTGGCGGTCCCCGCGGTCTTCCTGGACGACGATGACGAGGTGGCACGATTCCTGCCCGGACTCGTCTCGGTGCTCCGGGACGGCGGGTACGGGGACGAGGAGATCCTGCGCTGGCTCTTCACCGAGGACGACAGCCTGCCGGGTCGCCCCGCGGATGCGCTACACGGTCACCGCGCCCGCGAGGTCATCCGGCGCGCTCAGGCGATGGCGTTCTGATCCCGCGGGTGGTCCGCCACCACCACCACGCGACGGTCAGCGATCCGAGCACGGCGATCCCGGCGAGCGCAGGACTGTAGAGGCTCGTCGAGCCGTTCGGCCCGATAGCCAGTACCAGGAACACGGTCGCCGCCACCGCGGCCGTGGTGGCTCGCGGTCCGGGGCGCGCCAGTACCCAGAACGCGGCCACCCACACGTGGTACCAGGGCCAGGCGAGCGAGTTGAGCAGGACGAAGGCCAGCAGCGCCAGCATGATGCCGCGGACCGCGGTCATCCGGTCCCTTCGATGCAGCCACCACACGGCCACCAGGACCACCGCGAGCACCACCCGTCCGACCTGACGGGAGACCGCGAGGACGTCCTCGAACCCGGGGGAGTCGATGACCGCGTGGACCAGATGCGCTGCCGCAGTCGGGGCGCTGAGGTAGTTGATCACCCGGTCTGACACGGCGATCGCGTTGACCCACCCGAACCCGGCACCCGAGACGAGGGTGGCCAACCCGAGTACGGCCGCCGCCGCCCCGGCGGCGAGCGCCGTGTCCCCGAGCGCCCGGATCACGGGTCTGGTGACGCCCGTGTCCTCTCGGCGTCGCGACAGCGCGATCCACAGCAGGAACGGGGCGACGATCACTGCGGTCGCCTTGAACGCCACAGCGATCCCGATCGCCGCGCCCGCCCATCCTCTACGCCCGTCCAGCGCGAGTACGACCGCCCCGAGACAGGCGACGAGCGGGAAGATCTCGTTGTGCAGCCCGCCGGCCAGGTGGATCACCGCCAGAGGTGACGCGCACGCCATCCAGACCGCAGCCCCCGCATCGACCCCGGTCCGGCGGGCCGCCATCACCACCAGGGCGGTCAGGGCGGCCAGTGCGGCCAACACCGCCAGCCTCAGGATGAATATCCCCACCGCCGGGTGCCCGCCTGACATGCCCACGACGACCCTCATGAGGAGCAGGTGGAGCGGGCCGTACGGAGTCGCGGTCGACCGCCAGTCGGGGCTGACCTCGTCCGTGAAGGGGCCCGGGTTCGCCTCGGGACCGAACTCGTAGGGATCGACCCCGGCCGCGGTCATCGCCCCCTGGGCGAGATACGACCAGGCGTCGCGGCTGAACATCGGGACCGCGGGCAGCAACGGTAGTGACCACAGTGCAGTGGCCCAGATCGCGTCCCGCGTGGGGAGCCGACCCGCGAACGCCCGCGGGCCCAGCGCCAGCCATGCGGTGACCAGCAGTGCGACTCCGATCCAGCACAGGGCCAGGGCCAGCACCCCGCCGTGGCCGAAGGTGAACCCGAGCAGACCCACGGCGACGGCGGGTCCGCCGTCCACCGGAAGGGCGCCGGCGCCGAAGCCGCCGAGGGTGAGAAGTACGGATCCGAGGATCCCGCGGTACAGGGCGGGGCCGGAGGGGCCGGTCAGTGCGGAGCGGCCGGAGGAGACCACCGAACGGGTCACCGTGGCGATGGTCGACGACGACCGGGCCGACGGCGACGGATCCGACGACGACACTGTCACGGTCTCCGGTGCCGGGTCCGGGGCCATCGTCACGCCCGACGACGGGTGGCGGCCTCGGCCAGGTCGCGCAGGGTGACCCGGCCGTGCTCGCTCACCGCGTCGGAACCGATCGCGTCGAGGGCTCGCACGGTGAGGGTGTCGATCTCCGCCTCTACCGAGGCGACCGCCCCCGAGTCCACGAGTATCCGGCGGGCCCGCTCGAGCTCGGTTGGGTCGAGATCGGTACCCAGGACCGAGAGGAGGTAGTCGGCGTCCCCGGTCGGTGCCAGGGCCGTTCCCCGGGCCAGCAGGAGGGTGCGCTTGCCCTCCCGGAGGTCGTCCCCGGAGGGCTTGCCGGTGACCTGGGGATCTCCGAACACACCGAGCATGTCGTCGCGGAGTTGGAAAGCCTGCCCGACGGCCACACCGAACTCCCGCAGGGCAGTGACGGTGTCGTCGCCGGCTCCGGCGAGCTCGGCACCGATGTGCAGCGGCCGCTCGACGGTGTACGCCGCGGTCTTGAAGCGGTTGACCCGGGTGGGGGTCAGCTCGTCGGTCGCACCCGAGGACTCCGCGAGGATGTCGAGCATCTGGCCGGAGAGCACCTCGGTCTTCATGGCGTACCAGGGCGCGAGCGCGCGACCGAGCGCGGCAGGGTCGGCGCCCGACGTCACGAACATCTCGTCCGCCCAGGTCAGAGCCAGGTCGCCGACGAGGATCGCCTGTGAGACGCCGTACCGCTCGGGCTCCCCGGCCCACCCCTGCTCCCGATGGGCCGCCTCGACCGAACGGTGGACCGTCGGCCGGCCGCGCCGGGTATCGGAGGCGTCGACGATGTCGTCGTGGATCAGGGCGCACGCCTGGATCAATTCGAGAGCAGCGCAGGCGGTGACGATCTCATCCGGGACGGTCGCGTCGGCGGGGCTCGCCGCTGACCACCCGGCCAGGCAGAACCGGGGCCGCATCCGCTTGCCACCGTTCAGGACGAAGTCGGCGAGCAGGCCCGCCAGGGCGTCGACGCGCTCGTCGACCCCGGACACGACCCGGCGCCGACCGTCGAGATGGCGGCGGAGGGCGCCGAGCACCCGTTCTCCGTCGTCTGGACCAGTCGCCGTGACCACGGTCACCATCCCTTCCGGGCGCCGTCGTCCGGACGCCCTCGTTCCCGTGATCCTAGTCGCCGGGCGGAGGTCGTCCCCGGTGAGTGTCGGGCTACCCTGGTCCGGTGACCCAGCTACCCGACATCGCACCAGCGGGCGGCGATCGACACCCGAGTATCGTGGACCGGATCGCCGTGTCGACCACCCCCAGGGTGCCGTTCTCCGTCGAGTTCTACCCGCCCCGGGACGAGGCCGCCGAGGACCGTCTCTGGCGCGCCGCCTCCGTGTTCTCCGAACTTGGCGCGGCGTTCGTGTCCGTCACCTACGGGGCCGGCGGCTCCACCCGCGACCGGACGGTCAGGGTGGTCGAGAGGGTGGTCGGCGAGACCGACCTGGTCCCGATCGCCCACCTGACCGCGGTGGGACACACGGTCGCGGAGCTGCGCGAGATGATCCAGATGTACGCCGACGTCGGGGTGACGAACATCCTGGCCCTCCGGGGGGATCCCCCCGGGGACCCGCTGGGCGACTGGACCCCGCACCCCGAGGGCCTTCACTACGCGGAGGAATTGGTCCGGCTGATCCACGAGGTCGGAGAATTCCACGTCGGCGTGGCCTCCTTCCCGGAGGGGCACTACCGGGCGCGCGACCTCGACCACGACACGGAGATCCTGCTCAACAAGTTGCGGGCCGGTGCCGAGTACTCGATCACCCAGATGTTCTGGGATGTGGAGGACTACCTGCGCCTGCGGGACCGCCTGGGGGCCGCGGACCCGGAGCAGGCCGCGAAACCGATCATCCCCGGGCTCATGCCCGTGACGAGCCTGCGTCAGGTCCGCCGCATGGTCGAGCTGTCGGGGTGTGCCCTACCGGACGGATTGTCCGGCCGGCTGCGGGCAGCGGCGGGGGATGGCCCGGAGGAGGACCGCGCCGCCGTGCGCGAGGTGGGGATCGAGTTCGCCACCGAACTCTGTGAACGACTGATCGGCGAGGGCGTGCCGTGCCTGCACTTCAACACCCTGAACTTCTCCCGGGCTACCCACGAGGTGTTGACCAACCTGTCGATGGTGCCGTCCCCGGGAGTCGGGGCCACCAGGACCTGACGCGGTCGGCCCGAACGGCCCCGGGGCGTCAGCGTACGAGCCGGTCCGAGCGGGCACGGGAGGTGCGGGCGGCCAGGATCGTCCCGATCGACACCAGAAGTGCGGCGCCGATACCGACGATCATCCATACCGCGAAACCCCTGGCGGCGGGGTCCGGATAGGACGAGGACGCCTGCATCCGGGTGATGGACCCCGGCGCCGGGGTCCAGCTCACGGAGTTGCCCCCGCCGAGCGTGCCGTTCGTCTCGCCGATGCGGTTGGGGAAGGTGAGGTCCACCCGGGTGGTCGCGGAGTCCGCCCGGTCCTCTGGGATTCCGGAGAGGTCCACCGAGCCGGTGAAGGAGACCGTGTCACCGCTCCGGCGGAAGCCCATGGTGTAGGGCCGTGCCCCCTCGACCTCGATGGCCAGGGACAGCGCGTCCACCTCGGCGAAGGTCAACTGGGTGAAGTAGATCTCCCTACCGGTGAACCCGTCCGCGGAGTAGGCGGTGATCCGCACCTTCTCCTCCAGACCGGACGGCGTGGACAACCGGTCCAGTGCGGCCGCCTGCGCCGGCTGGTCACCGGCCACCAGGATGCGACCAGACACGGTGTCGTCCTTGCGCACACTCATCTGCGCGTTCAGCTGGAGACACCCGGTCAGCACGAACAGCATCGTCACCAGGGCGGTCACGCCCACGATTCGGCGTCGCGCGAGGTGGCGTGCGTCCGCTACGGGGCTGGTTGCGGTGGTGCTCGGTTCGATCACGGTGGTCATTGTGCCCGGGTGCGTCGCCGACGCCGCGTCGACGTGCCGAGTCGGCGACCGACGAGACGCGCCACCGTCCGCCCGCTGGTGCCGATGACACCACCGCCGGGATGAGTGGAGGCGCCCGCGAGGTACACGCCGTCGGCGCCGGGGACGGTGTGTCTGGCCAGGTCCGGGTGGGGTCGCATGGGGAGCATCTGGTCGAGGGACATCTCCAGGTGCATCACGTTGCCCCCGATGAGTCCGAGCTCGGTCTCCAGGTCCTCCGGGGTCTGGACGTGGCGGTGGACGATCGAATCGGTGAGTCCGGGGGCGAACCGCTCCGCGGCCGCGATGATCCGGTCCGCCTCACCCGGTCCCGCCTCGGACCAGGCGCGCCCGTCCGCCAGATGCCGGGGGTGCCACTGGGACCACAACGTCAGTTCGTGTCGACCCGCCGGGGCGAGTGAGGGATCGAGCGAGCTGAAACTCATGGCGAGGACGGCGGGATCGGCATCGAGTCCGCCGGCTGCGGCGACCCCGTAGCGGTGGTCCAGTCCGCGACGATCCGTCACCAGTAGTTGCAGCCCGTGGGCACTGGTGGTCGTGGGGACACCCGGGTACCGGGGCAGGTCCGTCGTCCCCAGGCGGACCACCATCCCCAGTCCGAAGCCCGGACGGATCCGGCGGCGCCAGCCGTCGAGCCTCGCTGCGGGGAGTTCGTGGGCGAGGAGATCGAGCGTGGTGTGGACGTGACAGGCCGCGACGACGGCGGAGCAGTGCAACGAGGGGCCTCCCGCGGTGTCCACCCGCCAACCGGTCCCAGATCGGCGGATCGCCGTGGCACCGGCGCCCGCGGTGACCGATCCTCCACCGGCTCGGACAGCGGACACCAGGGCTTCGGCGAGAGCGCCGGATCCGCCGATCGCGCGGCCGGGAGGGGTCCGGTGCATCAGCGCGGCGAAGCCGATCATCGGCGCGGTGCCCGGATGGGACATCGGCGGTCCGGACTGGGCACCGAACCAGGACAGGGCGGCCTTGAGCCGTTCCGACGTGAAAGTCTCGTCGAGCAGCGCGTCCCCGGATGACAGGAAGGTCTGGACTGTGCCGAAGGGATCCCGGAGATCGTCTCGACCGAGGAACGCCGAACCCAGACCCGCAGCCGTGGGGCGCACACCGAACCCCTTCATCATCCGACCGGCCAGGACGTCCCACCGGTGGACGAATCCGCGGTAGGCGTCCGCGTCGGCCTCACCGCACGCGGCGGCGATGCTGGCGCAGGTCGCGTCGAGGTCGCGGCGGAAGACGATCGGCGGAGCGTCGCTGCCCGGCGGGGCGGGGGCGAACCCCCAGGGGTCACAGTCCACGTACCTCAGTCCGTGGGCGGCCAGGTCCAGCTCCTCCGGGATCCCGGTGTGTCGGATCATCAGGTGTGCCGACGAGCCACGATCCGTCCGGTGCCCGGGATATCGCTCGACCGTGGAGGTGGCACCGCCCAGGACCGTGTCCTTCTCCACGACGTGGACGTCGAGCCCGGACCGGGCGAGATAGGCGGCGCAGATCAGACCATTGTGGCCGGAGCCGATCACCACGACGTCATGACGGTTGTTCAAGCGGGGCCTCCGTGCTGGGTGAGGGGTAGCGGACGCGACAGTACGGCGAACGGCCTGGCATCGCCTTCGAACCTGTACGCCCTGAGCACGTCGGTGAAGCCCATCGACCGGTACAACCGCCACGCCCCGTTGGCCTCGTCGTGGACCTCGGGGGTCGAGAGCAGCACGGTTCCCTCCGGGCGGCCGGACAGGAAACTCCGGAGCAGGGCCGTGCCGATGCCGTGGCCCTGGTAGCGGGGGGACACGTGGAGTTCCGTGAGTTCGACATAGTCCGCCGGCAACTCCAGATCCCGCTCTCGAAGCCCTCGCGCCACCTGCTCGTACCACCACTGACCGGGAGCGCCCCGGTAGCCGTAACAGATGGCGACCAGTGGCCCGCGGGCGTGGCCGAGAAGACGCCGCCGTGGCGCCTCGAAGGCCGCGACCCCCGACCATCCGGCCCGGTGGCTGTGCTCCATCCACGCGGGGGCGCGGGATCGGATCACCTGGGACGGATACCCCATGGCGTCGACGTAGACACCGAGCGCCTCCGGCAGTCGGTCACGGAATTCGCCGGCGTTCAGGCTGGTGATCACGGTGTCCATCCTCTCCATCTCATCACGTGGGGGCGTTCACGACCGCGAGTTGTGTCGGACCCCGCCGATACCGTGCGGGCAGAAGGGGAGGTGCAGCGGAGATGGGTTCGAGAATCGGAGTACATGCGCCGGGCGGGGGTGCCATCGGGTCCCTCGGTCGCGCGGGACGCGCCGAGATCCACCGTGGGCGTGCGCTGGCCGCATCGTCACCCGCCGAGCGGTTTCTCGAGTCGTACCGGGCCGCGCGTTCCGCGGCCGCGGCACTCCTGTCCCCGGGGCCACGTCGACGTGGCCCGTCCGACGTGTGGCACCGGCTCGCCGCGGAGGTTCCCGAACTGGGGGAGTGGGCGTCCGCGTTCGGCGGGTACTCGGCTCTGGCCGCCGCGGTGGAGGACGGGCTTCCCCGCACCGTGACCCCCCGGATGGCGGACGATTTCCTCTGGGCTGTCGGACGATTCCTGGACCTGGTGGACGAGCGGCTGGGGGTTCTGGGTCCGGCCGCGTGAGGTTGAGGGCGTCGCGCGGGACGGCCTTCTGGTGCATACACGGAATCCCGGTGGTCACCACCGCGTTGCGCTCGTATGATGGGGGGAACCCTTGACCGGCTGATCCCCGTAGACGGTCGACGTCACACGGCCAAGCCGGCCGAGCTCGTAACCACGAGCGTTCTAAGGAGGTCGAAGTGCCCCTGTCCGAGCACGAGCAGCGCATGCTCGACGAGATCGAAAGCGCGCTCTACGCCGACGACCCCAAGTTCGCGTCGTCTGTTCGAAAGACCGGTGGGACCGGTGGTCGACGTCCCGCCGGGCTGGTGGTGATCCTCGGTCTCGTGGGGGTGGCGCTCCTGGTGGGCGGATTGGCACTCGACTTCAAGCCGGGCGGATTCCCCGTCCTCAGTCTCGTGGGTTTCCTCGTGATGTTCGCGGCGGGAGTGTTGGCCATGCGCTCGGCGCCGTCCAAGGGTTCGTCCTCGACCGGTGCCGCGGGTGGAGCCCGGGTGCCGGGTGCGGGAAAGGCCTCTCCCAAGGGGGCCGAGGGGCAGAGTTACTCCTCTCGCATGGAGGACCGCTTCCGCCGTCGCTTCGAGCAATAGTCACCTAAGACCGACCACGTCCCGGGGGGGGGGGGGGGGAACCACCGCAGCCCCACCACCCCCCAAGATGGGGAGGGGGGC
>JBKBRA010000047.1:0-4211 GCA_046292305.1 Dietzia sp.
AAGCGGGGTGCTCTCGTGTGTCGGGTCCCGTGTGCGGGGAGGGGACGCGGGCTCGCGTGGTGCACCGACCGCACCTTCGGCCCTGATCGCGTCCCCGCCCCGTGCTACGGGACGTGGTGTCAGCTCTGGTCGATCTTCTGGATGTAGTCGACCGCATCCTGCACAGTACGCAACTTGGCGAGGTCCTCGTCCGGGATCTCCACCCCGTAGCGGTCCTCCGTCTGGACCGCGATCTCCACCATGGAGAGCGAATCGATGTCCAGATCGTCCACGAAGGACTTCTCCGGGGTCACCTCGGAGGGCTCGATACCGGTGACCTCCTCGACGATTTCCGCAAGTCCGGCGATGATCTCGGCCTCGGTGCGTGCCATGTGGTGTCCTTCCTGGTGGTGTCGTCGCGCCCGGTCGGGCACGGCGTGGTCGTTATGACGCGATAGCCGGACGAGGCCGGCGATCGCGGGTACGTGGGGGTGGTCTACGCGCCGCTGAGCGCGGGGACGGCGTGGAGCGCGTCCTCGAGGTCCTCGGGTGTGGTGACGCCGTGCCGGGGCACCTCGCGCATCATGCGCTTGGCCAGGCCTACGAGTGCACCGGACGGCGGGAGTTCGACGAACGCGTCGACGCCGAGCTTGAGCATCGTCTGCGTGCAAAGGTCCCAGCGGACGGGGTGCGTGATCTGCGAGACCACGCGGTCCAGGGCGTCCCTGCCCGAGGTGACGACCATGCCGTCGGCGTTCGAGAGCAGTGTCAACTCGGGGTCGCGGACCTCGATCGTGTCGGCGAGGGCGCGGAACTTCTCGACGGCCGATGCCATGTGCTGGGTGTGGAACGCCCCGGCCACGTCGAGGCGGCGCAGGCGGGCACGGCTCGGCGGGTTCTGCTCGAGCGCGTCGCAGGCCTCCAGGGGGCCGGCGGCCACGATCTGCCCGGCTCCGTTCCGGTTGGCCGGTTCAAGTCCGGCGTTCTCCAGAGCGAGCAGGACGTCGGCCTCCACGCCGCCGAGGACGGCGATCATCCCGGTCGGGCGGTCAGCGCACGCCCGCGACATCGCGGCTCCGCGGACCGAGGCCAGACGGAGTGCGTCCGACTCGGAGACCACCCCGGCGATCGCGAGTGCCGCGACCTCCCCGATGGAGTGTCCGGCGACGATCGTGTCGGCAGGGACCTGCCCGCGTCGACGGAGTTCCGCGGTTCCGAGTAGAGCGGAGGCGACCACCAGTGGCTGGGTGACCGCGGTGTCGGTGATCTCTTGGAGGGTCGCTGTGGTGCCCAGGCGCCCGAGATTGAGTCCGCTCGACGCGGTCCACTCGTCGAGGCGGCCCGAGGCGCCGGGTAGCTCGAGCCATGGCGCGAGCATTCCGGCTTTCTGGGACCCTTGTCCAGGGGCGGTGAGGCAAAGCACGAGTATCAGACAACACGTGTTCACCCGCTTCGGATGATGTTCTCGTAGCCAGAAACATCGGCTGGATTTTGTGGACTTCCCACAAAAGCGGTGTTGAGTGGGTGAGCATCTGTGTGAACAGAGTTTTCGTTACACGGTGTGACGAGAGTGATTGTTTAGGTGTCCTGAGGACCTCGTTCGGTGAACTTTCCAAGGACGAGGGCTATCCGGAGGACAAATGCCTCCCTCGCGTCAAGCGGGTCGAACTCGGTGATCTGGCTCACCCGTTTGAGCCGATACCGCACGGTGTTGGGATGGACGTACAACCCGCGGGCGCACGCCTCGACGTGCCCACCGGAGTCCAGATACGCCCGCAGGGTCTCCTCCAGGGACGGGTCCGCACCGCGGAGCGGGGTGACGATCCGCTCCACCAACATCCCCGCCGCCCCGCGGTCGCCGCCCAGAACCCGTTCCGGCAGTAGGTCGATCGCGGCCACCGGACGAGGGGCGCCGGGCCACCCGGTCGCCGCCGCCGCGCCGGCGAGGGCCTCGGCCGCACTGTCCGGGGCCTCGGCGAGGGACCCCACGGTGTGTCCGACGACGACTGGCGCGTCGGGGGAGAAGGCGTCGAGTACCGCGGGTGGGACGGCGGAGGCGGACTCCAGCTCCCCGGAGAGGATCACGACCAGGCGCGCCCCCTGCACCACCGCCAGGGCGTGCCGGTTGGCCGCGACCGCCGCCTTGTGTGTGGCGGGCACGGACGCGAGCCCCAGATCTGCTCGGGGCCGCCCGACGACGACCGTCGCCGACGTGGTCGGGTCCCAGTTGAGCGCCGAGGCCCCGGAGGCGAGATCGGCGTGGCGGTCGCCCCGGACCACGGCGTCGACCAGCATCGCCTCCATCCGGGTGTCCCAGGCGCCCCGGTTCTCGGCCGCGGCCGCGTAGACCGAGGCCGCGGTGAAGCCGAGCTCGCGTCCGAACTTCAGGACGGCCGCGATCATGAGTCCGCGTTGGCGCTCGTTGTGGGTGATCCTCGGCATCACCAGCTCGAAGTACTCACACGTGGACCGGACGAGCTGCACGGTCTCCTGCAGGGACAGGCCCTGGCCGAGGCCCTTGGGCAGCAGCTTGAAGCCGGCGATCGTGTCGGTGTGCGGGGCCTCCGGGTTGCGCATCCAGGTGACGAAGTCGCGCACGGCGCTCTGGATGATCAGCTGGATCTCCGCCCGCTGGTCGGCGGAGAGTCCCGCGAAGAACGGCAGGTCCTCCTCGAGGGACCGGACCGCCTCCGTCGACAGCGTCCCCGAGTACCGGGTGATGCGCTTGAGGAGCGCATCCGACACCGGTCGCTGATCCGGTGCCCGCGCGGATCGGCGCCGGGACGGCTGTGCGGTCTGTGGCCCGGCCCCGGTCGGCTCGGTCACGCCACTCCGGGATCCGTCGTGGGCTCGGGCGCCGCCATGACGTCGTCGATCTTGTAGAGGCGGGCGGCCTCGAGCAGGGTGCGCTTCTCGATGCTGCCCTCGCGGACAAGTCCGGCGAGGACCGCCACGATGATCGATTCGGCGTCGGTGTTGAAGAAGCGACGGGCGGCCGGGCGCGTGTCGGAGAACCCGAAGCCGTCCGTACCCAGGACCGTGAAGTCCCCGGGGACCCATCCGCGGATCTGGTCGGGCACAGCCTTCTGGAAGTCGCTCACGGCCACCTTGGGGCCCTCGCTGGCCTCCAGCGAAGCGGTGACGAACGGGATGCGGGGCTGCTGATCGGGGTGACGGAGTTCGTGACGCTCGCACTCGAAGCCGTCCCGGGCCAGTTCGGTCCACGAGGTGGCCGACCAGAGGTCCGCCGCGACGTCCCACTTCTCGGCCAGCTCCTTCTGGGCCTCGACAGCCGCGTACATCGCGACACCCGAAGCGAGGATGGACGCCTTGTGTGCACCCTTCTCCGCCCTGCGGAAGCAGTAGAGGCCGCGCAGGAGAGCGTCGGCGTCCAGGTCCTCGGGCTCCGGCGGCTGCGGGACGGGCTCGTTGTACAGGGTGATGTAGTAGGAGACGTTCCGATCGACCCCGTCGGTGTCGGTCTCGTGCGCCGCCCCCGGGCCGTACATCCGCTCGATGCCCGCGCGCATGATGTGCACGAGTTCGAATCCCCACGCCGGGTCGTACGAGAGGATCCCCGGGTTGGTGGCGGCGAGCAGCGGCGAATGGCCGTCCATGTGCTGCAGCCCCTCACCGGTGAGGGTCGTACGGCCGGCGGTCGCACCGAGCAGGAATCCGCGCGCGAGCTGGTCGGAGGCCGCCCAGATGCTGTCACCGGTGCGCTGGAACCCGAACATCGAATAGAAGATGTACAGCGGGATCATGGGTTCGCCGTGGGTCGCGTACGCGGTACCGGCTGCCGTGAACTCGGCGACCGACCCCGCCTCGCTGATGCCCTCGTGCATGATCTGCCCGCTCGTGGACTCCTTGTAGCTCAGCATGAGGTCGTGATCGACGGAGGTGTAGTTCTGCCCGTGCGGGTTGTAGATCTTCAGGGTCGGGAACCACGAGTCCATACCGAAGGTGCGGGCCTCGTCCGGGATGATCGGGACGAACCGATCCCGTAGGGCCTCGTCCCGCATGAGCTCCTTGCAGGTGCGGACCAGTGCCATCGTGGTGGCCACAGGCTGTTTGCCCGAGCCCTTGCGCAGCGAGGCCAGGGAGTCGATGTCCGGAACGGAGAGCGGGGTGAAGGACTGCCGCCGCTCGGGCACGTGCCCGCCCAGCGCGGTCCTCCGCTCCAGCATGTAGCGGATCTCCGGCGAGTTCGGCCCCGGGTTGTAGTAGGGCGG
>JBKBRA010000047.1:4307-21533 GCA_046292305.1 Dietzia sp.
CGGAAGGGTCGGGTCGGCCTCCAGCTCCTCGTCGGTGATCGGGATGAGCTGCTTGTCGCGGAACTGCTTGAGGTCGTCCAGGGTCAGCTTCTTCATCTGGTGCGTGGCGTTGCGCCCCTCGAAGTTCTGGCCCAGACCGAATCCCTTGATGGTGTGCGCGAGGATCACCGTGGGTCGGCCGGTGTGCTCGAGTGCCGCCTTGTACGCGGCGTGGATCTTGCGGTAGTCGTGGCCTCCGCGGCGCAGTGCCCAGATGTCCTCGTCGGACAGGTCCTCGACCAGCTTGGCGGTGCGCGGGTCACGACCGAAGAAGTGCTCGCGGATCCAGGCGCCGTCGTTGGCGCGGAACGTCTGGTAGTCGCCGTCGGAGACGGAGTTCATGAGCGAGACGAGCGCGCCCTCGGTGTCCTTGTCGAACAGCGCGTCCCACTCGCGTCCCCACACCACCTTGATGACGTTCCATCCGGCGCCGCTGAAGTACGACTCCAGCTCCTGGATGATCTGCCCGTTGCCGCGGACCGGTCCGTCGAGGCGCTGCAGGTTGCAGTTGATGACGAAGGTCAGGTTGTCCAGGGCGTCGTTCGCTGCCACCTGCAGGGCGCCCCGCGACTCGACCTCGTCCATCTCGCCGTCACCGAGGAACGCCCACACGTGCTGCTGTGAGGTGTCCTTGATGCCGCGGTTGTGGAGGTAGCGGTTGAACCGCGCCTGGTAGATGGCGTTCAGCGGGCCGAGGCCCATCGAGACGGTGGGGAACTCCCAGAACTCGGGTAGCGAACGGGGGTGGGGGTAGGAGGGGAGGGACCGGCCCGGGTGGCTCTTCTCCTGCCGGAAGCCGTCGAGGTCGTGCTCGCGGAGGCGACCCTCGAGGTAGGCGCGGGCGTACATGCCGGGTGAGGCGTGCCCCTGGAAGAAGATGTGGTCACCGCCACCGGGGTGGTCCTTGCCACGGAAGAAGTGGTTGTAGCCGACCTCGTAGAGCGGGGCGGCACCCGCGTAGGTGGAGATGTGGCCGCCCACACCGATACCGGGACGCTGGGCGCGGTGCACCATGATGGCCGCGTTCCAACGGATCCAGCGCCGGTAGGTCCGCTCCACCGACTCGTCCCCCGGGAAGTCGGGTTCGAGGCTCGTGGGGATCGTGTTGACGTAGTCCGTCGACGTGAGTGCGGGCAGGGGAACGCGCTGCTTGGAGGCGCGTTCGAGAAGTCTGAGCATGAGGTATCGAGCCCGCTCGGGGCCTGCCTCGGCGAGCATGCCGTCGAGGGAGTCCATCCACTCCTGCGTCTCCTCGGGGTCCGAGTCCGCGAGGTAGGACGCGACTCCTTCCCGGAGGACCGGCACGTTGGTGGGCGCGGAACCATCCCTGGTACCTACGGTCTCGGTCATGCGTCTCGTCCTCACTTCTGCGATACGTATAGCGGCGACCCGGTGGGGTCACCACACATGTCGGGGTGCAGTGTCCGGCCTACCGAACGCTCCGCGGGTGTGGGGCGGATCGCGAGGTGGACCGTGCACGGGCCATCGTCGGCTCATGCCTGTTACCGATTGTGCCCCAAAGCGTGACCCGCGACACGGGGCTACCGCCGGACCGCCTAAATGGGCGGTAGTCGTTTCCCCTGGGAGGGTGCGCGGGTAGTGTTCCTGGTCAGCGAAAGACCAAGACGAATAACGTCGGATACGAGGGAGGAACACCACGGTGGTCGCCGCGGCGAACCAGCAGGACGGGGCGGACCAGATTGCTGGTCAGCTCGAACTGACGAAGGACATGCTCGTTCAGGAGGTCGGATGGGATTCCGACTGTGACGAGTCGATCAGTGAGGCCGTCGAGGATGCCGTCGGGTCGGAGCTGCTGGAGGAGGACACGGACGAGATCGTTGACGCGGTCCTGCTCTGGTGGCGCGCCGGCGACGGCGATTTGGTGGACAGGCTCATGGACGTCGTGACCCCGTTGTCGGAGGAGGGTTCCGTGTGGGTCCTCACCCCCAAGACGGGGAATGACGGACACGTCGAGCCCTCGGTCATCGCCGAGTCGGCTCAGACGGCCGGGATGCTGCAGACCCGGACCGCGGCCCTGGGGGACTGGGCGGGTAGCCGCCTGGCGCTGCGAAAGAACAGCATCCCGCGGAAGTGACCGTCGCCCCGGTCATGTCCGGACGCCCAGCGGACGAGCCCCACTGAGGGTGCGATGAGTGGGTGCGATGAGTCGACGAACACCGGCGCGCTGGTAGCGCCGGTGTTCCTGCGCGCGTAGCTCAGCGGTGAGAGCTCTGGTCTTACACACCAGCGGTCGGGGGTTCGATTCCCTCCGCGCGCACCATCCGGGCAGTCGGAACTGAGTTGTTCCCGGGGCCTGCCGGACATCGACCGGCGGCCCGTCAGCGCGCCGATCCGAGCAGGGCGACCGCGCCGGACACCGCCTGCGCGGGACCCGGCAGCGGCACGCGATAGGGGCGCCGGTCCTCGCCCGCGTACGGGGCAACCCGGTAACCGCCGCCCCAGGCCCACAGGTTCCCGGTCCGGTCTATCCCGTAAGACGCGGCCCCGGCGGCGCCGATCCAGTCCATCGGAGGCACATCGACCACCTGCTGCGGCGAGGCGGTCGAGCTGTCCTCGGTGTCTCCGTCGCCGAGCACCCCGGAGACGGTGCGGCCCCAGGCCCAGACACGTCCCTCGGTGTCCCGGGCGAGTGCGAAGTCGTTCCCGCCGGCGACCTGGACGATGTCGGAGAGCCCTTCGACCAGGACCGCCCGTGTGGTCTGGCCGCCGCGCGGTTCGACGCCGAGCAGTCCGTGGACGTTGTTGCCCCATGCGCACACCTCGCCGGTGCTGGTGGCGATGACTGCGGCACCGCCCGGGTTGGCCACACTGACCGCGCCGGGCACGTCCCGGATCGTGCGGACCCGCGTCCCGTCCGGCTCGCCGATCACGCCGGTGAGATTGATGCCCCACCCCTGCAGTCCGCCGTCGGAGCGCAGGGCCAGGGCGTTGAGTTGTCCGTCGGCCACCTCGATCACGCTCTCGACGTCGGGGACGGGGCCAGGGGCGGGCTGGTCCCGCTCGGCCCCGCGGACGCCTCCGGTCGCGATGAACGAGTCGCCCCACGCGGTGACGGACCCGTCGGAGTGGGTGGTCAGGAACGTCGAGTCGACGGCCGCCACGGAGGTCGCGTCACGGACTCCGGGAACCTTCCGTGGCTGCAGTGTCTCCGTCGCTCCGGCGGCGGTGCCGGCCAGGATGCCGCGGTGGTCCACTCCGACCACCGAGACCGTGCCGTCCGGGTGGACCGCGGCGAGCGCGGGGCCGGCGTCTGCCACCGAGACGACCTCCTCCCATCCCTGGATCGGGCCCGGTGGGAGCGAACTGCGGACCACCTCGCCGAGGAGTACCGCCTGCCCCGGCACCCGCGGTGCGGGGGTGGGTGAGGCCGAGGAGTCGGGACACCGCGGGGCGGAGAGAACGGCGCGGTCGGCGGGGCTGCACGCGGTCGCGCCCGTCAGTGCCAGCGAGAGCGCGACGGCCGAGCCCACGGCCCGGCGGTGGTTCGTCATGGTTGAATTCTGCGGAATTGTCGGACAGTTGTCCAGAGATATCCCGTCGGTGGCTTCGTGGATCGGCGCCGCAGGGCCCGCCCGCGAGCGGGCCCTGCGGTCCCGACTACTCCGGAGGGTGGGATAATCTGTCACACACCGTCGCGATCCGTCGCGTCGGTGTTCTCGCGCGCGTAGCTCAGCGGTTAGAGCTCTGGTCTTACACACCAGCGGTCGGGGGTTCGATTCCCTCCGCGCGCACTCATGGACAGCTATCGGCTTCGGGCACTCGGTACGGCGTTGGGCTTTGCCGCGGACGCCGTGTTCGCGGACCCTTCCCGGTGGCATCCCGTGGCCGGTTTCGGGGTCTGCGCGTCGGCGCTCGAGGGGGCGCTCCATCCGGACACCGACGTCCCCAGCGGCACCGGGACCCGCGTCCGGGGCGCCGCCTTCACGGTGGTGCTCGTCGGCGGGGCGGCGGCCGCCGCGGGAGCCGCGGAGGTCCTCACCGCCCGTCGGCCCGCCCTGCGGGTGGCCGCCACCGCGCTGGTCGTGTGGTCCTGCCTCGGCGGCACGTCCCTCCTGCGGGTGGCGGAGCGGCACGCGGTGCTGCTCGAGCGGGGGGACGTGCCCGCGAGCCGGGATCTGTTGCCGTGGTTGTGTGGCCGGGACCCCAGTGCGCTCGACGCCGGGGATCTGGCCCGCGCCGTGGTCGAGTCCGTCGCCGAGAACACCTCCGATGCCACGGTCGCCACCCTGTTCTGGGCAGCGGTGGCCGGTCCCGCCGGAGCGGCGGCGCACCGGGCCGCCAACACCCTCGACGCGATGGTCGGACACCGCTCGAGACGGTACGAGCACTTCGGTTGGGCCTCGGCTCGACTCGACGACGTCCTGGGTTGGCCCGCCGCGCGTCTGGCGGGTGTGTTCACCGCGGCACTCGCTCCTACGGTCGGGGGCCGCCCGTGGGACGTGCTGACCACCTGGCAGCGGGACGCCCCGGCGCACCCGAGCCCCAATGCGGGGGTGATAGAGGCGGCGTGCGCGGGAGCCCTCGGGATCCAGCTGGGAGGGCGGACCCCGTATCCGTACGGCGTCGAGATGCGTCCGCGTCTGGGCCGGGGGCCCGCGCCGCGGCCGGATGATGTCCGCAGGGCGGTCCGGCTCATGCGGTCAACCCAGATCGCGACCGCCGTTAGTGCTGTCGCGGTACAGGCTCTCGTTGGGGCGATTGCCGCTCGTGTGTCCGATCGAGGTCAGGTCCGGAGACGATCCGCGCGCCGGTGGGCCCGCCGCTTCTCGGCGTCGTCCCGGTGCCCGTAGCGGGCCCGGAGGGCACGTTGGCGGGCGTCGAACGCGGCGTCGTCGGGGTCGGCGCCACCCGGGTCGACGGGTGCCGCCACGTCGTCGTCCCCTTCGGAGTCGCTGCGTCGCGCCCGGATCTCGGCCCAGGCGAAATAGGCCAGGGCGAGCGGAGCGAGGACGCCGAAGGCGAGCCACTGCAGACCGTAGGAGAGGTACGGGCCGTTCTCGATCCCGGGGATCGGCACCGGTGCGAGCGAGCCGGGCTGGTCACCGGGCAACTGGAGGTAGCCCGCGGGCACCAGCGGGTGGTCGAGGGTGTCGCCCAGGACCGCGGGGTCCAGGACCCGGACGGCCGGCATCCCGTCCACGAGGACGGGCTCGGCCAGACCGCTCTCCGCCGCCCGGATCCGCGCGGTGATCTCGACCTGGCCGGTCGGCGCCTCGGCGTAGTCGGGCACCGTGTTGTTCTCGCCGACGGGAACGTAGCCGCGGTTGACCAGGATCTCCTGCCCGTCAACCGGATCGAACACCGTCAACACCTGGTAGACCGGTTCACCGTCGACCGCGCGCAGCCGAAGCAGCGCCTCCGCGTCGGGTCGCCACCGGCCATCCAGGGTCACCAACCGCCACTCGCGTTCGGCATACGCCCCGGGGCCGTCCACCACCTGCGCGAACGGGGCCGGAGAGGCCTCGATCGACTCGGCCAGGCGGGTGTTGCGGGCGTCGAGGTCCTCGCTCTTGCCGAGCTGCCACGGGGCCAGCAACGCGAAGCACGCCCAGGCGAAGAGCGCCACGGCGAGCAGGCCGATCAGCCACCCGGGACTCAGAAAGCGCCGCAGACTCCGCATGTCCCCAGGGTATCCGCTGCGCTCCGGCGGGCTAAGTCAGGAGGGTACGGACCTCGGCGACCAGGCCGGGGAGCGCGTCGGCGATCTGGAGACGGGTCCGGGTGAAGCCACCATGGTCGCCGTAGTAGGGGTCGGCCACGTCCTCACCGTCCGCCCCGGGGTCGAACCCCCGGAGGAGTCGGACGCGGCTCCCCTCGACGCCGGCGTCGAGGAGGTGTTCGCGGTGGCCGCGGTCGAGCGCCACCACCAGGTCGGCGGAGTGGTCGGCGGTGGACAGTTGCGCGGCCACGTGCGCGCTGTCATACCCGTGCGATTCGAGCTCGGCCGCGGCCCGCGGGTCCATACCGTCTCCCACGTGCCACCCGCCGGTGCCCACGCTCGAGACGGTGACCCTGTCCCCGAACCCGGCTCCGGAGAACGCGTGTCGGGCCATGACCTCGGCCATGGGGGAGCGGCAGATGTTGCCCGTGCAGACAAAGACCACGTGCACGCCAGGGTCACCACTCATGGACGATCCGCTCCAGCTCGGCCGTGTCCGCCGGGGACCAGCGGGCGCCGTCCCACTCGGCGGGCCGTCCGTATCCCCAGCGCACGATCGCCGTGGGGATCCCGTAGCGGGCGGCACCCTCCACGTCGTGCTCGCGGTCGCCGATCATGAGCACCCGGCCGGTGCCGCCTGCGGCCGCCGGTACCGGTTCCACCCCGAGCGCGGTGAGCGAGTGCGCGATCACGTCGGCCTTGGCCGCCCGCCCGACCCGCAGGTCCGCGCCGCCGATGAACTCGAACGGGTCGTCGAGCCGGAAGTGCTCCAGGATCCGCCGCGCGGCCTGCTGGTCCTTGCTGGTCGCCACCGCCATGCGGTAACCGTGCCCGGCCAGCCGCGTCAGCAGGTCGTCCATTCCCTCGTATACGGCGTTCTCGAGCCAGCCGACGTCGCTGTAGCGCTCGCGGTACGCACTCATCGCCCGCTCCAGGTCGGTGCCCCCCAGGCCCAGGGAGGCGAGGGTGTCCGGCATGGGCGGGCCGGCGATGGAGCGGATGTCACGTGAGTCGTCCCACCGGGCACCGACGGCGTCCAGTGCGTGGTGGAGCGACCTGGCGATGCCGTCCAGCGAGTCGGTGATGGTGCCGTCGAGATCGACGAGGAGGATCGGGCGGTCGGGCATGCCGTCATCCTCTCAGACCCCGGCCGGCGCGCGCGGCCACCCGTCGCCGCCGCCCCCGCGCGACCCGCCTAGGCTGCCGGTCATGACCGCCGCGCCCGGGCCCGCGCCCGGACACCTGCCCGAGGGGCCGTCGTGGGACGCGTTGCGCCACCACGGTGATGCCGAACTGGTGCCGGGTGGGGTGGACTTCGCAGTCAACGTGCGTGGTGACGGGCCGCCCGTGTGGCTGCGGGAGCGGTTGGCCGGCCGCCTCGGCGACCTGGGTGGATACCCCACCGTCGACGACGAGGAGGCGGCCGTGGCCGCGGTCGCCGCCCGTCACGGGGTGGGTCCCGGGAGCGTCCTGCTGCTGGGCGGCGCCTCGGAGGGGTTCCACCTGATCGCCGAGCACGCTGCCCGGAGTGGCCTGCGCGCCGCCGTGGTGCACCCGTCCTTCACCGAACCGGAGGTCGAACTGAGGCGGGCCGGAGTCGGGGTCGACCGGGTCGTCCTGCCCCCGCCGTATCGTCTCGACCCGGCGCTCGTTCCCCATGAGGCAGATCTCGTCGTCGTCGGCAATCCCACCAACCCGACCTCGGTCCTGCACCCCAGGGCGACCGTCGCGGCGTTGTGCCGCCCCGGCCGGGTGACGGTGGTGGACGAGGCGTTCTGCGACGTGGTCTCCGACGAGGCCGGTCACACCCTCGCCGGCGCCGGGTTGCCCGGCCTGGTGGTGTTGCGGTCGCTGACCAAGACGTGGGCGCTCGCCGGACTGCGGGTGGGATACGCGGTGGGCGACCCCGCGGTGCTGGACCGCCTGGCCGCGGACCGGCCGCACTGGCCGCTGGGCACGCTGCAACTGGAGGCGGTCCGGGCCTGCCTGGGCCCGGCGGCGGACAGGGAACTGGAGGCGGTGCGTGCGCAGGTGGTGATCGAACGCGAGGCGATGGTGGCCGCTCTCGGAGGGGCCGGGATCCGGGTCGTGGTGCCGCCGGAAGCGCCGTTCGTCCTGGTGCGCACCCCGGACGGGGTGGATCCCGCGGCGTTCCGTGCGGGGCTGGCGCGCAGGGGGATCGCGACTCGCCGCGGGGACACGTTCCCCGGCCTCGACGCCACGTACCTGCGCCTGGCCGTGCGTGACGGCAGGATGGTGGCCGAACTCGTCCGCGCGTGGCGGGCGCAACGGGAAGGGGATCGACGATGACCACCGGTGGGCCCACCCTGGCCGACGTGATCGACCTCCTGGAGCACGCGTACCCACCGCGGTTGGCCGAGTCGTGGGACCGTGTCGGCCTCGTCGCCGGCGACCCCACCGCGCAGGTCGGAACGGTCGTGGTGGCCGTCGACGCCACCGACGCGGTGGTCGACCACGCGCTCGCCATGGGTGCTGATCTGCTCCTGGTCCACCACCCGCCCCTGCTGCGGGGCGTGCACTCGATCGCCGCCGACACCCCCAAGGGGAGGCTCCTGCACCGGCTCGTCGCGGGCGGGTGCGCGCTGTACTCCGCGCACACCAACGCCGACTCCGCTCGACCCGGGGTCAACGACGCCCTCGCCGAGACGCTCGGCCTGACGCCGGGGCGTCCGCTCGCGCCGACCGGTGACGGCACCGTGGACCGGTGGGTGGTGACGGTGCCCGACGACGACGTCGAGGACCTCCTCCACGCGGTGTTCGCCGCCGGGGCCGGCCGGATGAGCGGGTACACGGAGTGCTCCTTCTCCGTGCCGGGCACCGGCCGCTTCCGCCCCGGCGACGGCACGGACCCGGCGATAGGCGTGATCGGCGAGCCGGAACAGGTCTCAGAGACCCGGGTCGAGTTCGTGGCGCCACCCGAACTCAGATCCGCGGTGCGCCGGGCGGTCACGGCCGCACACCCGTACGAGGTCCCCGCCATGGACGTGCTGGTCAACCACGCCGGCCCCGGCCCGGGCCCCGAGGACACCGGTCTCGGCCGCATCTGTGAACTGGCGGAGCCGATGACGCTCGCGGAGTTCACCGAGCTCGTCGGCGCCCGGCTCCCGCGGACCCGGTGGGGGGTCCGCGCCGCCGGTGACCCGGGTACGGAGATCAGGCGGGTCGCGCTGTGCGGAGGTTCCGGCGATTCCCTGCTGGGTGCGGCACGCGCGGCGGGGGCAGATGTGTATCTCACCGGAGACCTGCGTCATCACGTGGTGGACGAACACCTCCGGGAAGGCGGACCGGTGCTGGTGGATGCGGCGCACTGGGCGTTGGAGTTCCCGTGGTGTGCGCAGGCCGCGGCGCTGTTGGAGGAGGGTGTCGGGGTCACGGCGACCGTGTGCGACCTGCGCACCGACCCGTGGACGGTGGCGTCAGGGGGAGCGGGCGACGGGCGGTAGTCTTGGCCCTCATGAAGGCTGATCCCACCGTCCAGCGTCGACTCGTCGACATAGCCGAGCTCGACCTGCGCCTCGGCTCCCTCGCGCACCGACGGAGATCCCTCCCGGAGCAGGCGGTGCTGGACAAGCTCGAGGCCGAGCGGCGGGCGGCCGTGGAATCCGCGGCGCGGGCCCGGATCCACGTGGAGGACCTGGACCGCGCGATCGCCAAGTTGCGCTCGGATCTCGACGCCGTGCGCAGGCGTCGCGCCACCGACGCCGACCTGGTGGCGGCCGGGGGGTTGTCCGACAGGCAGGCCACCGAGCTCGAGTACGAGCTCGGTTCGCTGAACCGTCGCGAGGAGTCGCTCGCGGCGGAGCTCTCCGAACTGACCGAGCGTCACGAGGCCGTCGAAGCCGACGTCCGCCACTCCGGTGCGATCATCACCGACCTGGACGCGCGGCTGGGGATGGCCGTGACCGTCCGCGACACCGCACTCGCCGATCTCGAGGACTCCGTCACCGCCACGACCGCCGAGCGTGCCCACCAGGCCGAAGACCTCCCCACCGAGCTCCTCGACCTCTACGCCCGTAGTGCAGAGGAGGCGGGCGTGGGGGCGGCGATCCTCAACGGCGGCCGGTGCTCCGCGTGCGCGATGGATCTCGACCGGACCACCGTGTCCGCGTTCCGCACAGCTCCCGCCGACGACGTCCTGAAGTGCCCGGAGTGCGGCGTGATCGTGGTCCGTACGGACAACTCATGACCGGCGGCCCGGGCTGGACCGGTGCCACCGGGAGGCCCACCCGGATCGTGCTGGCCCGTCACGGCCAGACCCCGCTCTCGGTGGATCGGCGCTACTCCGGGCAGGGGGACCCCGACCTCACCGACCTGGGAGTGGTCCAGGCCGAACGGACCGCCGATCGACTGGCCCGCATCCCGGGGCTGTCCGCCGTGGTCACCTCGCCCCTGCGCAGGTGTCTGGGCACGGCAGAGCGCGCCGCCGACGCGGCGGGTGTGCCCCTCCTGGTCGCGGACGACCTGATCGAGACCGACTTCGGCCGGTGGGAGGGCCTGACCTTCTCCGAGGCCGCCGATCAGGATCCCGAGCTCCACTCCCGCTGGATGTCGAACACGGCCGTGCCGCCCCCCGGGGGCGAGAGCTTCGCGGTGGTCCGCGCCAGGGTCGAACGGGGTCTGCGCCGGATCGTCGAGGAGAGCCCGGGCGGCGTGGTGGCCGTGGTCAGTCACGTCACCCCCATCAAACTGGCGATCCGCGCGGCACTCGACGCCGGGGACGAGCTGCTCTTCCGCCTCCATCTGGATCTGGCGTCGGTGTCCGACGTCCGCTTCTATCCGGACGGGCCGACCTCCGTGCACCTGGTCAACGACACCTCGCACCTCGACTAGACTCCCCAGGGCGAACGAGTCGGCCGGACGGCCGCGGGCAGGGGAACCGGCGCCGACAGGTGAGAAGGCCCAGGTCCGAGGAAAGTCCGGACTCCACAGAGCAGGGTGGTTGCTAACGGCAACCCGGGGTGACCCGCGGGACAGTGCCACAGAAAACAGACCGCCGCGCTCGCGAGCGCGGTAAGGGTGAAACGGTGCGGTAAGAGCGCACCAGCGCCCCGGGCGACCGGGGCGGCTAGGTAAACCCCACCCGGAGCAAGGTCAAAGGCCGCACCGCCTGCGGTGCGGCTGCGCGGATGGTGTGCAGCGATGCACGGGAGGGCTGCTCGCCCGAGTCCGCGGGTGGACCGCTCGAGGTACCCGGCGACGGTGTGCCCAGATGGATGGTCGTCGCCCCTCCGCCTGCGGAGGGGCACAGGATCCGGCTTACAGGCCGACTCGTTCGCCCCAGCCCCAGCACCAACTCCCTCCGCCCAGCCCCATCCACTTAGCCCCCTCCGCCCAGCCCCGGCTTACGCGCCCTCTTCGTCCCCACTCCAAGGGCTTGCGCGTTGTCCCGGGTCCATTCCGCCATCGCATCCGCAGAGTCGCCGAGCGATCCCGCAGCGTGAGCCTGAGGGGCAGCGAAAGTCGATAAGGCAGAGCTAGTCGAGCCACACTCCCGAGTAGGGTCGGGTGAGCACGTTCACCGAGTGAACCGAGGAGGCCCGTCGTGACGGAAGAGCAGTGGTACTACGACATCGCCACAGGTCAGGCGCTACAGGGCAAGGTGACCAACTGGGACAACCGCATGGGTCCCTACGCCACCCGCGGCGAGGCCGAGGCCGCGCTGGCCAGGGTCAAGGCACGCAACGAGGCGTGGGACGCAGAGGACGAGAAGGACTGAGTCGAAACGGTCTGAGACAAGAAGGACTGAGTCGAGAAGGTCGGAGAGACCACGAAGCGGTGACGGGAGCCTCGGGAGCAGCCCCCCTCACCGCTTCGACCCCGACTTCTTCCCGCCCTGGTTCTTCCCGCTCCGGTCCTTCTTGCCCCGCCGCCGGGCGGATCGCCGGGATTCGGACAGCTCGCGGTAGGCCGCGGTGACGGTCGCCGCGTCGCTCTCGAACCCGGCCAGGGCGCGCTCGGAGAATCCGCGCTCGTGCTCGAATAGCACCCCGAACCCGAACGTCGACTCGCCCGCCGACTCCGCGCGTCTGGCGATCCGCCGGATCCATACCCGGGCGGTCACGCTGTCCTGGACGTCGCCGAGCACGGTGTGCAGTCGTTGGCACGCGGTGCGCAGCGGGGCGACGGACAGGCCCTCCGACTCCCGGAGTGCGCCGACGTTGCGTCGCAGGGCCTTGGCACGCTTTCGGACGACGTGGGTCAGTTCCTCGCGCTGGGCCAGGGTCAGTTCGAGTGCCTCGAGGTCGCGTTCCGTGCGGGTGCGGGCCTTGGTGAACTTGGCGAACTGCCGGTCCACTCCCCGCAGCAGCATGTCCTCGGCCTCGCGCCGACGCTTCTTCTTGGTCGGTGCCGGCGCGGCATCGTCGGAGGGCTCGCCGGCGTCGGGTCCGGTGCCGGCGATCTCGACGAGAAGGTGGAGCCGGTCGATCAGGTCGAGGTAGCGGTCGGAGCCCAGTGCCGCGGTGACGCGTGCGGCGGCCCGTCGCTCCTCCACCTCGAGTTCGGCGTGCAGCCGACGTCGGGTCGCGGTGTCCACGACGTCCTCGGGGTAGCCGGCGGCCAGCGCGCCGAGTCGCTCGTCGACCACCTGGATGTCGCGCACCTTGCCCAGGACCGCGGCCAGCACCTTGAGCTCCTCGAGCACCGCGGCGAGGTCGATGTCCGTGTGTTCAGTCTCCGCCTCGAGCTCCTTGGCGAAGGAACTGATGGTGCTGCGGAGCCCGCGGACCGCCACCCGCATCTGGTGGACTCCCACCATCGTGACGCGTCGGGCGGCCGGGTCGTGGTCGAGCACCCGGTGGAGGTCCTCACGCAGGGCGTCCTTCACTGCGGAGACGCCCTTGTCGAGCGGGCCGGGGAGGGGGCCGATTGCGCGGGCGAGTTTGGACGACGACGACGAGGCCGTGGCTCCGGCTCCGGTGCACGCGGTCGCGACCGCGGCGAGGTGGTCCTGCGCTCCGGGCCGCGACGGATCGACGAGTTCCGCCTCCCACTCCCGCCAGTCGCCGCCGGCTCCCGCGGACCCGGGTGCGGTGTCCGTCGGGCTGGCGGTACCTGCTGCGGCGAACGACTCGGTGGAGACGTGGTCGTCGCAGAACTCCACCACGGCCGTTCCGTCCGGTTCGCGCAGCAGCACGACATGCCGCCGGTTGTCCACGCGGGCCACCGGCGCGAGCGGCCGGCGGCGGACGAGTCCGGCCACCGCTGCCACGAACTCGGCCGGGACGTCGTCTCCACTGTCGAGGGGGACCTGTAGCTCCACGCGCCCGGCCTCGGACGGCAGTTTGAGGTGCCAGCCGGCGTCATCGCCCCCGGTCCGCCGCCTGAGCGTGACCTTGTGACGGGTGAGCGAGAGATCGGCGGTGTCGTAGTACGTCGCGGAGAGTTCGTGGATCACGGGGTCGTCCGCCAGCAGTGGGGCGAAGTCGTCCGCGGTGGGGATCGGGGTGTCGGGGCCGACCTCGAACTTGCTCTCGACCTCCACGGTCTCGCTGATCGTCATGGTCTGGTTCTATCAGGCCCGGGTGAACACGACCTCAGGCTCGCCCCCGATCAGCTCGCCCAAAGCGGACTTACTAGCGGGTAAGGTCGCAGTGGTTCCGATCACATGCTCGTCGTAGGGAGAAGAAGTGGATCAGACGACAACCGTCGACGTCCTCGTCGTCGGGGCCGGGTTCTCCGGCCTCGGGGCGGCCATCAGACTCACCGAGGACGGAGTCGACGACCTGATCGTGGTCGAGCGGGGCGCCGACGTCGGCGGCACGTGGCGGGACAACTCCTACCCGGGGGCGGCGTGCGACGTGCCGTCCCACCTGTACTCGTACTCCTTCGCCCTCAACCCGGAGTGGTCGCGGGCCTTCTCCCCGCAGGGCGAGATCTACGACTACATCCGCCGCGTCACCCATGACGCGGGCGTCCGCGAGAAGATCAGGTTCGGCGTCGAGGTCACCTCCGCCCGCTTCGACGAGTCCCGCGGCCGGTGGACGGTCGGCACGACGGCGGGGGAGTACGACGCACGGGTACTGGTGCTGGGCGTGGGTGCGCTGTGCGAACCCAGACTGCCCGAGATCGACGGGATCGCCGACTTCGCCGGCCCCGTCTTCCACACGGCCCGCTGGGACCACTCCGTCCCGCTGGCCGGTCGACGCGTCGCGGTCATCGGGACCGGAGCCTCCGCGATCCAGGTGGTGCCGTCCATCGCCCCGACCGTGGAGCACCTCGACGTCTACCAGCGCACCGCGCCCTGGGTCCTGCCCCGGATCGACCGGCAGTACCCGGGTGTCGAGAGGGCCCTCTACCGCAGGGTCCCCGGTCTGCAGCGTGCCGTCCGGGCTCTGCAGTACGCCAGCCGCGAGTTCCAGGTCGTGGGACTGACCCGTACTCGCGCGGCCCTCGCCCCGATCAAGGCGATCGGGCGCGCACACCTGGCGATGTCGGTGCGCGACCCCGGTCTGCGGGCCAAGCTGACGCCGAACTTCGAGATCGGCTGCAAACGGATCCTGTTGTCCAACTCCTGGTACCGAGCGTTGACCCGCGAGAACGTCGACGTGGTGACCACTCCCATCAGCCGGGTGACCGAGGGCGGGATCGTCACCTCCGACGGCGCCGAGCATCCGGCGGACGTGCTGGTGGTGGCCACCGGGTTCCACGTCACGGACTCGCCGTTCTTCGAGCGTGTCCGGGACTCGGCCGGTCGGACCCTCGCGGACAAGTGGTCGAGTGACGGGATGGAGGCGTACAAGGGCACCACCGTCGCGGGGTACCCCAACCTCTTCGTCCTGGTGGGTCCCGCGACGGGCCTCGGCCACTCGTCGATGATCTACATGATCGAGTCCCAGCTGAACTACCTGGTGGACGCGATGCGCAGCATGCGCGACCGGGGCCTGCAGACCGTGGAGGTCCGCGAGGCGGTCCAGAACGCCTACAACCGTGAGCTGCGCGAGAACACCGGCGAGACCGTCTGGGTGACCGGCTGCAAGAGCTGGTACCTCGATGCCAAGGGCAACGCCCCGGCCGTGTGGCCCGATTTCACCTTTTCATTCCGCAACCAGACCAGGGAGTTCGACTTGAGCGCCTACCGCCGGACCACGACCGAGGAAGCCCCCGCGGCGCCGACGGTGCAGGGGGCACTCCGGTGAGCGCGCCGATCGGCAAGGTGATCGGAGCCCTGGGTGGGCTGACCGCCCGCCGTCCCCGCTGGCGGATGGACGGAAAGGTCGTCGTCGTCACGGGCGCGGGCTCCGGCATCGGCCGCGAACTCGCGCGTGAGGCGGCACGTCGGGGAGCCCGGCTGGCGCTGAGCGACATCGACGTCGACGGTCTGGCCGAGACGGTGCGGCTGGTGGGGGCGGAGACCTCGGTGGAGGTGCACTCCGACCGGCTCGACGTCACCGAGCAGGCCGCGGTCGCGGAGTACGCCGGCCGCGTGGTCGAGCAGTTCGGCGTGGTCAACCTCGTCGTCAACAACGCCGGCATCGCGTTCACCGGGTCGGTCACGCAATCCGGCTACAAGGACATCGCCCGGGTGATGGATGTGGACTACTGGGGTGTCGTGCACGGCACCAAGGAGTTCCTGCCCCACCTCATCGACTCCGGCGACGGCCACCTGGTCAACGTCTCCAGCATCTTCGCCTTCCTGTCCGTGCCCACCCAGAACGCCTACAACGCGGCCAAGGCGGCAGTGCAACAGTTCACCGAGTCCCTGCGGATGGAGATGCTCGCCGCAGGCCACCCGGTCGACGTCACCTGCGTCCACCCCGGGGGGATCAGGACCGCGGTCGCCCGGAGTGCAGGCGTCGCCGAGGGCCTGGACAGCGCCACCTTCGCCACGATCTTCGACTCCAAGTTCGCCCGCACGGAGGCGTCGACGGCCGCGCGGGTGATCCTCGACGGGGTCGAGCGGCGCCGCGCCCGGGTGCTGGTGGGCCCCGACGCGTACGTGCTCGACGCTCTGGTCCGGCTGTTCCCGGCTGGTTACCAGAAGGGCACGGTGGCCGTCTCCCGCCACTTCGGGGTGGTCTGACCCGTCCTCCGGGAGGGCCGCGGGCCGGGTCAGGGCCGGAAGCGGTCGGTCGCCTCCAGCAGGTGATGGGTGGTGCCGGGTTCGGCCATCGCGTGCCCGGCATCCGGGACGATGTACAGCTCGGAGCCCGGCCACGCCGCGTGCAGCTCCCACGCGTTGGCGACCGGACAGACCACGTCGTAGCGGCCGTGGACGATCACGGCGGGCAGGTGTGCGATCCGGGCCATCCGGTCCAGGATGGCCCGGCCGTCGAGGAACGCGTCGTGGACGAAGTAGTGGTTCTCGATCCGTGCGAACGCCAGGGCGAACCGGTCCGCCTCGTCGTCGTCACCGGTCCCTGGTCGGGGGAGCAACGTGGAGGTCGTGGTCTCCCACGTCGTCCACGCACGTGCGGCCGCGATCTCGGTCGTCGGATCGCCGCAGTGCAGGAGTCGGTGGTAGGCGGCCACGTGGTCGAACCCCTCGCGGTGGACCGCGTCGGCGCCCCCGGCGGCCAGGAGCGGCGCGAGGTAGCCCTCCCACGCGTCGGGGAACAGGTGTGCGGCGCCGCCCCGGTAGAACCAGTCGATCTCCGACGGTCGGCACAGGAAGATCCCCCGCAGGACCAGGCCTCGGACGCGGTCCGGGTGTTCCTGCGCGTAGGCCAGCGCCAGAGTGGTGCCCCACGAGCCGCCGAACACCAGCCAGCGCTCGATCCCCAGCGACTCGCGAAGCCGCTCGAGGTCTGCCACGAGATGCCACGTGGTGTTGACGGCGAGGTCCGCGCCGTCGGCGACGTGCGGCGCGCTCCGGCCGCATCCGCGCTGGTCCACCAGGATGATCCGGTAGACGGCCGGGTCGAACATCCGGCGGTGCGCCGGGGTGGTCCCGCCGCCGGGACCGCCGTGGACGAACAGCACCGGGGAACCGTCCGGATTGCCGGAGCACTCCCAGTAGAGGAGCTGACCGTCGCCCACGTCGAGCATGCCGGTCTCGTGCGGCTCGATCCGCGGGTACGGGGTGCGGCGCGTGGTCTGCTGGTCCATCGACGATCCCCGCGTGGTCAGAAGGAGTGGTCCGGGCCGGGGAACGCGCGCGAGCGGACCTCGTCGCCGTACTCGCGGGCGGCGTCCCGCAGGGTGTCGGCGAGCCGGGCGTAGCGCTTGACGAACTTGGCCGTCCGTCCGGTGCCGTGGCCCGCCATGTCCTGCCACACCAACACCTGGGCGTCGCAGCCGTTGCCGGCGCCGATGCCGACCGTGGCGATGTCCAGCTCGGCGGTGACCTCGCGGGCGAGGTCGGCGGGGACCATCTCCATGACGACGGAGAAGGCCCCGGCCTCCTGCACGGCGCGGGCGTCGGCCCGCAGTTCGTGGGCGGCGTCCCCGCGCCCCTGGACACGGAAGCCCCCGAGGCCGTTGACCGACTGGGGGGTGAAGCCGATGTGGGCCATTACCGGGATCCCGGCGTCCACGATCGCCCGGAT
>JBKBRA010000048.1:0-21401 GCA_046292305.1 Dietzia sp.
CCAGGATCAAACTCTCCATAAAAGCTTCTCAGCACTACAAAAAGCACAATCCAAGCAAAAAACAAACCAAACAAACTGGCTGTTCAAAAAACGCGACCCCCACGACAGGGATGTGCAAAGGCCGCAAACCAAACAAAAAATTTGGCACTATCACAAACAAAACACACTGTTGAGTTCTCAAACAACACCACCACATCGCTCCCCGGACAGTCACCGACCACCGGATCACAAGGGCATCACACTTCTCGCCGCCCGTTTCGGGGCAACTTCTCCAGCCTAGCGGCTTGAGGCCTACCCGGTCAACCCGGGCAAAACCACCAGCACCTGGAACACATCACCTCCCACGGCTCGAACCTCACGGTCCGGGCTCGCTCTCGGCGACTTCCAATAAGTTACGCAGACGTGAACCCAAACGCAAATCGCCAGGTCATCGCGCAAAACAGAAGAAGGCGCCGACTTTCGCCGGCGCCTTCTCACGGTGCTCCAACCCGTCAGCGGATCCGGATCCCGGCGAAGCTCCTCTTGCCACGTCGGAGCACCAACCAGGTCCCGTGCAGCAGATCGCTCGTGGCAGGCGTCCATTCTGCGTCGTCGACCCGCTCGTTGTTGACGTACGCGCCACCCTCGCCGACAGCACGACGTGCCGCGCCCTTGCTCTCGCAGAGTCCGCTGGCCACCAGAAGATCGACGATCGTCCTGGGACTGTCTGCGTCGACCTCGACGGCGCCGGCATCCTCGAGCGCCGCGCCGAGGGTCCGCTCGTCCAGATCGGTCAACTCGCCGCGGCCGAACAGTGCTTTCGACGCCGCCTGCACCGACTCCGTTGCCGTCACTCCGTGCACCATCGTGGTCATCTCCTCGGCCAAGCGCTTCTGCGCCGCCCGCAGGTGCGGCTTCTCCCGGGTGAGTTCGGCCAGCTCGTCGATCTCCTCGCGCCCGAGGAAAGAGAACCAGCGCAGGTAGCGGACCACGTCGGCGTCGGCGGTGTTGAGGAAGTACTGGTACCAGGTGTAGGGACTGGTCATCGCCGGGTCGAGCCAGAGGCTACCGCCGCCGGTCGACTTGCCGAACTTCTTCCCGTCGGACGAGGTGACCAGTGGGACGGTCATCGCGTGCACGGATTCTCCGTCCACCCGGCGGTTCAGATCGACCCCGCCGATGATGTTGCCCCACTGATCGGATCCACCGATCTGCAGTGTGCACCCCATGGTGCGACGTAGCTGCAGGAAGTCATTGGCCTGGAGCAGCATGTAGGAGAACTCTGTGTACGAGATCCCGTCGCCGTCCAGACGTCGCTTGACGGTGTCGCGACCGAGCATGGTGTTGAGCGAGAAGTGCTTGCCGACGTCGCGGAGGAACTGGATTGCGGTCAGGTGGCCGGTCCACTGCATGTTGTTGACAACGCGGGCTCCCGCGGGGCCCTCGTTGAGGTCAACGAACAGCTCGAGTTGACCAGAGATGCGCTCGCTCCACTCGGCCACCGTGTCCGCGGTGTTCATGGTGCGCTCCCCCACGTCCCGGGGGTCACCGATCATCCCGGTCGCCCCGCCGGCCAGGACGATCGGCCGGTGCCCGGCCAGCTGGAACCGGCGGAGGGTCAGCAGCGGGATCAGGTGACCGGCGTGCAGGCTCGGCCCGGTGGGATCGAACCCGCAGTAGAGCGACGCGGTGCCCTCGTCGAGATGGGCACGGAGCGTGTCGAGGTCGGTCGACTGCGCGATGAGCCCCCGCCACTGCAGGTCATCGAGGATGTTGGTAGTCACGACCGTCATTGTTCCCCATCAGCGCGGCGGGCTACCACGGGGCGGGGGGCGTGACGCGCGGTGCACGTGGGCTGCGCCGGTACGAGGAGACCTCCCGAGCCCCTGCCAGCCAGAACCGCCAGGGTCGGTCCGCCTCCCGCGAGACCCCCACGCGGGGACCTGTCCGGACCTGCGCATCGGGGAGCGGATCGGGACGGAACGTGACCGACGACGACGACTCGAGGACATCCATACCCCGGAACGAGAGATCGATACCCAACACCCTGCCGAGGTTCCCCGGTCCGCGCGCGGCGCGCTCGGTGGGGATGCCGGGCCGGCGGCTGTCCACCACCTCGTGCCCGCTCCGCACCCGGGCTGCACGGAGAAGGACGCCGCCCCCCTCCCCCGCAGGACGACAGGTGATGTTGACGCACCGGTGGATCCCGTGACTCAGATAGACGTACAGGTGACCGGCGTCGCCGAACATCACCTCGTTCCGCGGGGTCGGGCCCGGCCAGGTGTGCGCGGCGGGGTCCGGATGGGGCGAGTCGGCGGGGCCGCCGTAGGCCTCCACCTCCACCACCCGCACCGAGACCGGGCCGTGGGTCAGGACACCTCCGAGCAGTGCTCGCGCGGCCTCGGCCGGGTGGGCTTCGCGGAGCAGAGCCCGGAACGGGTCCGGCTGGGTGTCCAGCAGTGTCACTCCTGCGGAGCGCCGCCCGCACGGGCGAGCAGGTCCGCGTGCTCGGAGTCGGCCACCTGACGTGACTCCTCCACCAGCAGGACCGGGATGCCGTCGTCGATCCGGTAGGCGCGGCGAAGGCGGGGGTTGTACAGCGTGTCGTCTCCCGCCAGGAGGAGCGGACCCTTGTCCTCGGGGCAGGCGAGGATTTCCAGCAGACGGTCATCGATGGCGGACATGGCGCTCACCCTACCCAGTGGGCGAGCTCGTCACGGATCTCTCCCAGCCGCCGCCGTTGTTCGGCCACGGCGGTGCCCGCGGTACCACCCCGCGCGCTCCGGGACGCGATGGATCCCGTCACGGTGAGCACGTCGCGAACCTCCGGCGTGAGTGCCGGATCGATAGCGGCCAACTCGTCGTCGCCCAGTTCGTCCAGACCCACGCCGCGGGCCTCGGCCACCCGCACGCACTCCCCGGCCGCCTCGTGGGCGACGCGGAACGCCACACCCTGGCGGACCATCCACTCCGCGATGTCGGTGGCCAACGTGTACCCCGCCGGAGCGAGTTCGGCGAGGCGTTCCGGGTGGAACTCCAGGGTCGCGACCATCCCGGCCATCGCCGGGAGCAGCAGGTAGAGCTGGGCGACCGAATCGAAGACCGGCTCCTTGTCCTCCTGCAGATCCCGGTTGTAGGCCAACGGCTGGGCCTTGAGCGTGGCGAGCAGGCCGGTCAGATTGCCGATCAACCGGCCCGTCTTGCCGCGCATCAGTTCCGCTACGTCCGGGTTCTTCTTCTGCGGCATGATCGAGCTCCCCGTGGACCACTCGTCGGCGAGCGTCACGTACCGGAACTCCGGGGTCGACCAGGCGATCACCTCTTCCGCCAGGCGGGAGAGGTCGACCGCGATCTGCGCGAGGACGTAGGCCGCCTCGGCGGCGAAGTCCCGCGAGCTCGTGGCATCGATCGAGTTGTCCGCCGCGCGGTCGAACCCGAGCTCCGCAGCGATCGCGTCCGGATCCAGCCCGAGAGACGAACCGGCCAGGGCGCCCGAGCCGTACGGCGATACCGCGAGACGACGGTCCAGGTCCCGGATCCGATCGACGTCCCGCAGCAGCGGCTGCGCGTGGGCCAGGAGCTGGTGTGAGAGCAGGATCGGCTGGGCCGCCTGGAAATGCGTCTTGCCCGGCATCACCGTCTCGGGGTGCGCATCGGCCTGGGCCACGAGAGCGTCGACCACGTCGAGCACACCCTCCGCCACCTCCCGGACCGCGTCGCGCAGCCACATCCTGAACAGCGTGGCGACCTGGTCGTTGCGGGACCGGCCTGCGCGCAGGCGCCCGCCCACCTCGACCCCCACCCGGTCGATCAGTCCGCGTTCGAGGGCACCGTGCACGTCCTCGTCCGATTCTGCCGGGACGAACGCGCCGGAATCGATGTCCGCGGCCAGACGGTCCAGGCCGTCGAGCATCGCGTCGAGGTCCGCACCGGAGAGCAGACCCGCACGGTGGAGAACCCTGGCGTGGGCCTTGGAGGCCCTGATGTCGTACGGCGCCAACTCCCAGTCGAAGTGTGTGGACTTGCTCAGCGCGGCCATCGCCTCGGCGGGGCCGCCGGCGAAGCGACCGCCCCACAGGGCTCCGGCGTTGGTGCCGTGCCGTTCGTCCTGCCGATCCCCGTCGCTCACAGGCCGAGGTCCCGCTTGGCGGCGATCTTGGAGCTCAGTCCGTGGAGGTTCACGAAGCCCTTTGCGTAGCTCTGGTCGAACGAGTCGCCCTCGTCGTAGGTCGCGAGGTTGAAGTCGTACAGCGAGGAGTCGGAACGACGACCGTTGACGACGATGGAACCACCGTGGAGAACCATCCGGATGTCACCGGAGACGTGCTGCTGGGTGTTGTCGATGAAGGCGTCGAGGGCGTACTTGAGCGGGGAGAACCACAGTCCGTCGTAGACGGCGTTGGACCACTGGTCGGACACGCCCGACTTGTACCGCGCCAGTTCCCGCTCGAGCGTGACGTCCTCGAGCGCCTTGTGCGCGGTGATGAGGATCATCGCGCCCGGCGCCTCGTAGACCTCGCGACTCTTGATACCGACGAGACGGTCCTCGACCATGTCCAGGCGGCCCACACCCTGGGCGCCGCCGCGGCGGTTGAGCTCCACGATGGCTTCGAGCACGGAGACCTTGCGCCCGTCGATCGCCACCGGGATGCCCTCCGAGAAGGACACGGTGACCTCGTCGGGAGCGGCGAAGTTGAGGGTGGGGTCCTCGGTGTAGTCGTAGACGTCCTTCGTGGGGGCGTTCCACAGGTCCTCGAGGAAACCGGTCTCCACGGCCCGGCCCCAGACGTTCTGGTCGATCGAGAACGGGGACTTCTTGGTCACGTTGATGGGGATCTCGTTCTGCTCCGCGAACTCGATGGCCTTCTCACGGGTCCAGGCGTAGTCGCGGACCGGGGCGATCACGTCGAGGTCGGGGGCGAGGGCGCCGAAGCCCACCTCGAAGCGGACCTGGTCGTTGCCCTTGCCGGTACAGCCGTGGGCGACGGAGGTGCCCCCGTGCATCTTGGCCGCGGTGACCAGGTGCTTGACGATCAGGGGCCGGGAGATCGCCGAGACCAGCGGGTACTCCCGCATGTACATCCCGTTGGCCTTGATCGTGGGTGCGCAGTACTCGTCGGCGAACTCGTCGCGGGCGTCGACGACGATCGACTCGACGGCGCCGCAGTCCAGGGCGCGCTGCCGGATGACCTCCATGTCCTCACCGCCCTGACCCAGGTCGATGGCGACGGCGACGACCTCGGAGCCGGTCTCCTTGCCGATCCAGCTGATGGCGACGGAGGTGTCGAGGCCGCCGGAGTAGGCGAGGACTACGCGATCGGACATGGTGTGCTCCTTGATGGTTCGGATCGATAGGTCTATGGGTGTTCGGTCGTGCGGGTCAGAGCTGGCGTCGCGCCAGCGAGGCGAGCCGGTCCGCGAGCTCGGCGCCTGCGACGGGTTCGCGGGCCATCACGAATATCGTGTCATCCCCGGCGATCGTGCCCACCACGTCGTCGAGGTTGGCGCGGTCCAGCGCGCTCGCTAAGAAGTTCGCCGCCCCGGGCGGGGTACGCAGGACCGCGATGTTGCCACTGTGGTCCGCCGAGACCAGGAGGTCTCCGATGAGCCTGCCGAGTCTGTCGGTGCCCCCGGGGATCCCCGGGGCACGGCTGCCGTCCTCCGGGATGATGTAGCGGCCCGCGCCGCCGTCCGCGGCCCGGAGTTTGACGGCGCCGAGCTCGTCGAGATCCCGACTCAACGTGGCCACAGCGACCGCGATGCCCTCCTCGGCCAGGGCCTCCGCCAGCTCGGTCTGACTCCGGACGGGACGGCGCTGGAGGATCTCGGCGATCCGGGCGTGCCGGGCGGTCCTGCTGACCGTCCCCACCGTGGTCACGACCGCCCCATGAGCCACACGAGCAGTGCCTTCTGCGCGTGGAGCCGGTTCTCGGCCTCGTCGAACACGCGACTGCGTGGGCCGTCGATGACCTCGGCCGCGATCTCCTTGCCGCGATAGGCGGGAAGACAGTGCAGGACGATCACGTCGTCGGACGCCTTGTCGACCGACTCCGGCCCCAACTGGTAGTCGGCGAGGTCGCGGAGCCGGTCGGTCGCCGAGTCCTCCATCCCCATCGACACCCAGGTGTCCGTGATGAGGACGTCCGCACCGGCCACCGCGGAGTCGACGTCGGTCGTTATCGTCACCGATCCACCGGTCACCGCGGCCACGCGCTCCGCATCCGAGACCACCTGCCCCGTCGGCTGGTAACCCTCCGGCGACGCGATGGTGATGTGCATCCCCGCGGTGGCGAACCCGAGAAGGTACGAGTGCCCCATGTTGTTCGCACCGTCGCCGAGGTAGACCGCGCGCAGGCCGGCGGTGCGACCGAAGTTCTCGCGGATCGTGAGCAGGTCCGCGAGGATCTGGCACGGGTGGAACTCGTCGGTCAGGGCGTTGACCACGGGCACGTCCGAGTGCGCTGCGAGCTCGGCGAGCCCGTCCTGGGAGTAGGTACGCCAGACGATCGCCTCGACGTATCTCGACATCACCCTGGCCGTGTCGGAGAGGGTCTCGCCCTTGCCCATCTGGGTGGATCCGGAGTCCACGACGATGGCGTTGCCGCCGAGTTGGGCGATCCCGGCGTCGAACGAGAAGCGGGTCCGAGTCGAGGTCTTGTCGAAGATCACGGCGACCGACCGGGGCCCCTCGAGAGGGCGCGCCGAGAACGGGTCGGCCTTGAGCCGCAGCCCCAGATCGAGGACCTCGGCTTGTTCCGAAGGGCTGAGGTCGTCGTCTCGCAGGAAGTGCCGCACCGAGGGTGCTTCTGCGGTCATGAGGTGGACTCCTTGGGGATCGCGGCGTCGAGGATGCTCGGTAGCCCGGCGACGAACCGCGCGACCTGTTCCTCGGTCAGGATGAGCGGTGGGGCGAGTCGGACCACGTCCGCAGAGGTGGCGCCGACGAGATACCCGGCCTCCCGGGCGGCACCCTCGACGGCCTTCGCGAGCGGGGCGGTGAGAACCACGCCGAGCAGAAGCCCGCTCCCGCGCACATGGTCGACGAGTGGGTGGTCCAGGCACTCGATCTCGGCGGCGATGATCTTGCCGAGTCGGTCGACATGCGCGATCAGGTCATCGGACTCGATCGTGTCGAGGACGGCCATGGCGGCCGCGCACGCGATCGGGTTTCCCCCGAACGTGGTCCCGTGCTGGCCCGGGCTGAGCAGCTCCCCGGCCGCACCGACTGCCAGACAGGCACCGATCGGCAGGCCACCACCCAGGCCCTTGGCCAGGGTGATCACGTCGGGCACCACGCCCGCCCGCCGAGTGGCGAACATCGCCCCGGTACGACCGATGCCGGTCTGGACCTCATCGACGATCATGAGGATCCCGTGCTCACTACACAGCGAGCGCACGTCAGCCAGGAACCCCTCGGGGGGCTCGACGACCCCACCCTCGCCCTGGACCGGCTCGACGATCACGGCGGCCGTGTCCCCGGGGGCCTGCAAGACGAGCGCGGTGAGCGCCGCGATGTCGCCGTAGGGGAAGAACTCGACCCCTGGGGGCATCGGTTCGAACGGTTCACGTTTGGCGGGCTGGCCCGTCATCGCGAGCGCGCCCATGGTCCTGCCGTGGAAACCGTTCTCCGCCGCGAGGATCCGCGAACGCCCCGTCCGACGGGCGATCTTGAACGCGGCCTCGTTGGCCTCCGCGCCCGAGTTGCAGAAGAAAGCCCGGACGGGCTCGTCCACGGCCAGCAGGGACTCGAGTCGTTCGGCGAGTGCGACGACCATGGGGTGGATGTAGAGGTTGGACACGTGGCCGAGCTCGGCCACCTGGCGGCTGACCGCGTCGACCACCGCGGGATGCGCGTGCCCGAGGGCGTTGACCGCGATACCACCGAGCAGGTCCACGTACTCGCGGCCGTCGGCGGCGGTGACGGTGACACCCCGGCCCGAGACCAGTTCGAGCGGCGGAGTGCCGTAATTGCGCATGAGCGCGCCGTCCCACCGTGAGGTGAGCGACGTGGTGTCCGGCCCGGTCATCTCGCTCCTCCCGCCGGTGTGCGGATCTCGTGGTCACCCTCGGTGACCATGGTCCCGATGCCCCCCTCGGTGAGAATCTCGAGCAGCACCGAGTGCTCGACGCGCCCGTCGATGACGTGGGCCGCCCGCACACCGCCCTGCACCGCACGCAGGCACGCCTCCATCTTGGGAACCATGCCGCTCTCGAGCGACGGGAGCAGCCGTGCGAGCGGCCCCGTCCCGAGGTGGGTGACCAGTGAGGACCGGTCCGGCCAGTCGGTGTACAGCCCCTCGACGTCGGTGAGGACGACGAGCTTCTCGGCGCCGAGCGCGGTGGCCAGTGCACCGGCGGCGGAGTCCGCGTTGATGTTGTGGACCGTGCCGTCGGCATCGGGGGCGATCGTGGACACGACGGGTATCCGGCCGGCCTCGATGAGGTCCAGGACGGCACGGGGGTCGACCGACTCGACGTCTCCGACCAGTCCTATGTCGGTCGGCTCGCCGTCGACCATCGCCGTCCGCCGGACAGCGGTGAACAGGCCCGCGTCCTCCCCGGAGATCCCGACCGCGTAGGGGCCGTGCGCGTTGATGAGCCCCACCAGTTCGCGGCCGACCTGGCCGAACAACACCATGCGGACGATGTCCATGACCTCGGGGGTGGTGACCCGGAATCCCCCGCGGAACTGACCTTCCATGCCCAGGCGGCCGAGCATCGACGTGATCTGAGGGCCGCCGCCGTGGACCACGACCGGCTTGAGACCACAGGTCCGGAGGAACACCATGTCGGCCGCGAACGCCGCCTTGAGCTGGTCGTCGATCATCGCGTTGCCGCCGTACTTGACCACGACGATCTTGTCGTGGAACTTCTGCAGCCACGGCAGCGCCTCGGCGAGGACGTGTGCGCGGACGAACGGCGTCAACTCGGTGGACCCGTCGTTCATCTCGGTGGTCATGTCAGGCTTCTCCGGACGTGGTGGTCGTGGTGTGCACGGGCGGGGTCGATATTGGTGGAGTCGATGCTGGTGGGGTCGATGCTGGCAGGGTCAGTGCCGGCAGGGTCAGTGCGACGTGGACGTCGGCTCCGCCCCGGTGCCGGAACCGGAACGAGGCCCCACCGTTCACCGGGGCCGGTTCGGGCCACGCCGCGTGGTCCGGTCGGAACACCAGCACCTCGATGGGCCCGGCCTCCACCCCGGTCCGGTCGGTGACGAACTCCGCGACCTTCTCCGCCACGGAATGCGCAGTACCGAAGTCCACCGACGAGTCCTCGTTCCCCGGCCCGTCGATGAGCACGACGGCCCGTGTCGACGGGACCTCGGCGCACCTGGTGCTCCATTGCAATTCCGCGGTGTCGGCCCCGTCGCCGGTCACGTCCACCACGGCGGTCGCGCCGGGAGGCGCCACCCAGAAGACGGTGTCGAACGACACCGGATCGAACCACCGATCAAGGCCGTGGGCGTGACCGTCGGGGGTCGCCCCGGGAAGAGGATCCGGGCTCACGGTGCCAGACCGACGGTGCTGAGTCCTGCGGTCTCGGGCAGTCCGAGGGCGAGGTTCATGGACTGGATCGCCCCACCGGCGGTGCCCTTGGCGAGGTTGTCGATCGCCGCGGTGAACACCGCGCGGCCGGCACGCTCGTCCACCTCGATGCCGAGTTGCACGGCGTTGGACCCCAGGACCGAGGCGGTCATCGGCTGCACGCCCTCGGGGAGCACGTGGACGAAGGGTTCGTCGTCGAAGGCCTCGGCGTACACCCGGCGCAGCTCCCCCGCCGTCGCCGTGGTCGGGGCGACCGCGGTGGTGAGGATGCCCCGGGCCATCGGGGCCAGGACCGGGGTGAAGCTCACCGACACCTCCGAATCGGTGACCGCCCGCAGGTTCTGGGTGATCTCCGGCGCGTGACGGTGGGTTGTGACGCCGTACGCCTTGGCCGAGCCCATGACCTCCGAGGCGAGCATGGGCACCTTGGCGGATTTGCCCGCTCCCGAGGCACCGGTGACCGAGACGATCGTGATGCCCGACGCGTCGATCAGGCCGGCCGCCACCGCAGGGAACAGTGCGATGCTCGCCCCCGTGGGAAAGCACCCGGGCACCGCGATCCGGCGGGTGGACCGTAGTGCCTCACGCGCCCCGGGGAGTTCCGGTAGGCCGTACGGCCAGGTGCCGGCGTGCGCGGACCCGTAGTAGGTCTCCCAGTCCGAGGCGTCGGTCAGTCGGAAGTCCGCGCCCAGGTCGACGACGAGGACGTCCGGCCCCAACTGCTCGGCGATCTCCGAGGAGTGCCCGTGGGGCAGGCCCAGGACCACGACGTCGTGACCGGCCAGCGTGTCCGCACTGGTCTCGGCAAGAACCCGGTCCGCGAGCGGCAGGAGGTGGGGGTGGTGTTGGGCCAGCGACTGCCCGGCGCTGGACCCCGCGGCGAGGGTTCCGATCTCCATCTCGCCCGACACGAGCGCCGGGTGCCCGAGCAACAGGCGGAGGAACTCCCCTCCCGCGTAACCCGAAGCACCTGCGACCGCTACCTTGATTGCCATACGCACGAGTATGCATCACCTTGCAATTATTTGCACACCGGCCCGCCGCACGAGACCCCCGCGATCTGTCACGCCCCGATCTGGCGCCGGCCCCCGCCGAAGCGACTCTGTCCGAGATCCACTGATCCGCCGACGCGCCGCCCCTCCTCGATCCCCGAGGTGCCCACCCGCCGACGTGCACCGCGCACCGCCGACGGGAAGCGGCGCCGCAGTTCGGAGTCCGCCCGCTGCGCGTCCGACCTCAGGACCAGCCCTGCCCCGGCGGCGTCCCCGCTCTCGGCGACGGCTCCCCGCTCGGCCGCGGCGAGTCGGCGTCCCACCTCGAAGGCGAAACCCGTCATGAACGACTTCCGGTGCGTGACCGGTGAGACGCCGGGTTCGGGCCGCTGGCGGGCCGCCGCCGCGAGCATGACCCCCGTGAGAGCCCCGGCGAGCATCCCGACCCGCTCGACGTGCCGACGCACCCCCACGATGTGGACGACTTTCGCGCCGTCACCGCGGGTGGAGGTGACGGCCCGACAGTGCATCGCGGCGGCCAGGGATGCCACCAGACCCACCTGGTCCGGCCGATACCTACCGGTGACCACATGGTCGAGGACGGCCACCTCCGCTGGTTGCGCACCGGGCCCCGACCTGGCCAGCGCCTCGTCGACCCCGTACTTGGCGAGCAACCCGTAGGCCCGCTCGAGAAAGACCTCGGCCTCCGGAGTGCCTGCGACACTCTCTGCTTTGGCGAACAATTTGCGGACTCGATCGAGGGCCTTCGCGGCGGAGGACTCGGCGGAGGCGTGCTGCGCTGTGGTCATGGTCTACTCCCGGTGGTCTCGGCTGGATGTGAGCCGGATAGTCGCACAGGTGTACGACAGTGGGGCAGATTCCGGGTGATCAGTGGTGGAGGAACCAGGTGTGGTCGAGCGGTCCGGACCCCCGGCCCACCTCGAGGGTGAGCCCGCCCCTGAGCGCACCGTCCATCCAGGGACGGACCCGCCGATAGGCGGCCTCCCAGTCATCGGTCCCCACCCGGGCCGTGGCCAGGGCGGAGGACAGCGAACACCCGGTCCCGTGGGTGTGTGGGGTGTCCACGCGAACGAACGGGAGACGCAACGTCGTGCGCCACCCGCCCTCGGACCGCACGAGGATGTCCTCGGCGCTGCCGTCCTCGAGGTCACCGGTCGTGGCGAGCACGGAACACCCGGTCTGCTCGTGGACGAGTTCGGCCTGCGCCACGATCGCCTCGATATGGCCCGCGGTCGGCTCCCCGCACAGGACGCCGAGTTCCGGGACGTTGGGCGTGACCAGATCCACGAGCGGGACGAGGTCGCGCAGCATCCGGGAGGCGTCGTCGCTGGCGAGCCTGCCGCCGGTGGTGGCGACCATGACCGGGTCCAGGACCACGTTCGGGGGCCGCCGGCGCCTCAGCCAGTCCCCCACCGCCTCGACGAGGGAGGCCTCGCCGAGCATGCCGATCTTGACCGCATCGATCCGGACGTCGTCCGCCACCGCGTCGAGTTGGGCCACGACGGTGTCGACGGGCACGGCGTGAACGCCGCTGACCCCGAGGGTGTTCTGGACGGTGACCGCGGTGACTGCGCCCATCGCGTACCCGCCCATCGCGGCGACGGACTTGACGTCCGCGAGAAGGCCGGCGCCGCCCGAGGGATCGGTGCCGGCGATGCACAGGACCCTCGGGACCCCGGTCGGATCAGCCACGGAGGGTCGCCCCCACCGCCGCCTGGGCGGCCTCCACCGCCGCCGTGCGCCACTGTGAGGCCTCGTCCTCGGTGAGGGTCCGGTCGTCGGCGCGGAAGCTCAGGGCGTACGCCAGGGATTTGCGGCCCTCGCCGAGCTGGGCGCCGGTGTAGACGTCGAACAGTCGCACGCTCTCGAGGAGGTCGCCGCCACCCGAGCGCAGAGCCACCTCGACGGAGGACGCCGGCACGGTCGACTCCACCACGAGGGCGACGTCCTGGTTGACGGCGGGGTAGGCCGAGATCGACGGCGCGGGCAGGACCTCGCGGGCGCCGATCGCCGTGAGGTCGAGCTCGACCGCGCAGGACCGGGCGGGGAGTCCGAGCCGTTCACACGCGCCGGGATGCAGCTCGCCCGCGTGACCGACCACCGCGTCGTCGACCAGGACCTCGACGCATCGGCCCGGGTGCCACGGCGCGCGTTCTGCCGCACGGACGTCGACGTCGGCTCCCAGGGCGCGGCAGACTATCCGGGCCCCCTCGACCGCATCGAGGGCGTCCGCGTCGCGCCCCGGCCCGACGTGGCCACCCGGCTCGCGCCTACCGGTGTAGAGGGCGGCGACGTGCAGGGGTTGCTCCGGCAGCGAGGCCGTGAGCGCATCCCGCTCCTGGGGCGTCGGCTCGCGGTCGACGGGCAACATCTCGACGGCCCCGGTAGTCGGGGTTCGGAAGGAGACCTGCGCGACGGAGAACAACGACAGGTCGCGTGTGCCGCGGGTGAGATTGCGCCGGGCTATCTCCACCAACGACGGCAGGAGCGTGGTGGCGAGATGCCCCTTGTCGCTCTCCAACGGATTGACCACGGACATGGTGTTGCGCCGCTCGTCGTCGTCGCTGATCCCCATCGCGTCGAACACCGACGGATCACAGAACGGGGTGGTGAGCACCTCGACGTGCCCGGCCGCCGCCAGAGCGTGTCCCACGGCGCGGCGACCCCGCTGGGTCGCGGTCAGCCCGCGGCCCGCGGGCGCGCTCGGCAGCACCGACGGGATGTTCTCCAGCCCCTCCAGGCGGAGCACCTCCTCCACCAGATCCGCGGGCAGGGTGAGGTCAGGGCGCCACGTCGGCGGGGTGACCTCGAGCAGCACCTCGTCATCCCCCGCGACCGTGCACCCGACCTGCTCAAGGCGGTGGCGCGCGGTGCCGGAGGGGTAGTCCACGCCGGCGACCCGCGCGGGACGGTCGGCATCGAAGGCGATGGTGGGCATCACGGGCGCGGAACCGGCATCGGAGAGGGTGGACTCGACCGTACCGCCGGTGATCCCGGCCAGCAGGGTCGCGGCGCGGTCCAGGGCGGCGATCGAGGCAGCGGCATCGACGCCACGCTCGTACCGCTTGCCGGCCTCACTGGGCAGCTTGTGCCGACGGATGGTCCGGAACACCGCGAGGGTGTCCCACACGGCGGCCTCGAGGAGGACGTCCGTGGTCTGCTCGGACACCTCGGTACTCACACCGCCCATGACGCCGGCCAACGAGATCGGGCCGCGGTCGTCACAGATCACCACGTCCTCGGGGTCGAGTGAGCGCTCCACGTCGTCGAGGGTGGTGAGCTTCTCCCCCGCCCGCGCCCGGCGGACCGTGAACCCGCCCTGCAGCGTCGCGGCGTCGAACGCGTGCATGGGATGGCCGAGTTCGAGCATGACGTAGTTGGTCACGTCGACTGCCGGCGAGATCGGGCGTACGCCCGAGAGCAGCAACCGCCGGGCCATCCACCACGGAGTCCGAGCGGACGGGTCGATCCCGGTCACGCGACGGAGGGCGAACCGCTGCGCACCGGACTCCTGCGTCACCTCGAGCGGCCAGGTCTCGCCCCGGGAAGGCAGCCCCAGCTCGACGGCGGGGTCCGCGAAGTCCAGGCCGAACCCGCACGCGAGCTCGCGGGACAGGCCACGAGCCGACAGGCAGTAGCCGCGATCCGGGGTGACGTTGAGTTCGATGACGGTGTCGGGACCCGCCGCCCCGGCGTCGAGCACCGGGCCGGCGGGGTCACCGGGCTCCGCGGTGTCGTCCGCCAGGACGATGATGCCGCTGTGGTCGGAGCCGATCCCCAGCTCGGACGCCGAGCAGATCATGCCCTCGCTGGGCCTGCCGTAGGTCGTGCGCCTGCCGATCTCGAACCCACCCGGCAACACGGTCCCGGGCAGCGCGACCACCACCAGGTCGCCCTCCGCGAAGTTCCGCGCGCCGCACACGATCTGCTGCGGCTCGCCGGCCCCCACGTCGACCAGGCAGAAACGGATCGGCTTCTTGAAGCCCTCGAGCTCCTCGATGCTGCTGACCCGACCGATGGTGAGCGGTCCCGAGATCTCCGGGAGCGTCTCCGGTTCGCCCTCGACCTCCAGGCCGACGCGCACGAACCCCGCGTCGAGCTCGGCCGGGGTCACCGACCAGCCGTCGTTGGCCCGCTGCAGGATCTCGGTCAGCCAGGACTGCGCAATTCGCACTGTGGGGGTCCTTCGTCTTCTCGGGTGGAAGGGGGTGGTGGATCAGGCGCGGATGCCGAAGGGCAGCGAGAACCGCACGTCCCCCTCGACCATGTCCCTCATGTCGGACAGGCCGTTACGGAACTGCAGGGTGCGCTCGAGGCCCATGCCGAAGGCAAATCCCGAGTAGACCTCGGGATCGATGCCGCAGGAGGTCAGCACGTTCGGGTGCACCATCCCGCACCCACCCCACTCGACCCAGCCGGCGCCGCCCTTCTTGCGCGGGAACCACACGTCGACCTCGGCCGAGGGTTCGGTGAAGGGGAAATAGTTGGGTCGCATCCGGGTGCGGGTGTCCGGGCCGAAGAGCGCGCGGGCGAACGCATCGAGCGCGCCCCGAAGGTGGGCCATGGTCAGACCCTTGTCGATCGCCAGTCCCTCGACCTGGTGGAAGACCGGGGTGTGGGTGGCGTCGAGCTCGTCGGTGCGGAACGTTCGACCCGGGCAGGCCACGTAGATCGGCGGTTCCCGGTCCAGCATGGTCCGGATCTGCACGGGCGAGGTGTGGGTGCGCAGCACCTGGCGGCTGCCCTCGGGAGCGATGTGGAAGGTGTCCTGGAGGGTGCGCGCGGGGTGGTCCGGGAGGAAGTTGAGGGCGTCGAAGTTGTAGTGCTCGACCTCGACCTCCGGCCCCTCGGTGATCTCCCAGCCCATGGCCACGAACACGTCCGTGACCTGCTCGGTGATGATGGTGATGGGGTGCTGGGCGCCCAGCGGTGCCCGACCCGACGGGACGGTCAGGTCGAGGGTCTCGGCCACGAGGACGGCCGCGTCACGTTCGGCCTGGAGTTCGGAGAGCCGGGCGTCGTAGGCCTGCTGGACCCTGCCACGCGCCACGTTGACGGCTTTGCCGGCGGAGGCCTTCTGATCCTTTGGTAGCGACCCGAGGGTTCGGCGTCCCAGTGCGATCGGGCTGCGGTCGCCCAGGTGGGCGGTCTTGGCGACGGCCAGGGCGTCGAGGTCCGTGGCCGCGGCGAACGCGCCCTCGGCATCGGCCGCGTATCGCGCCAGCGACTCCTCGTCGATCCGCACCTCGACAGCGCTCGTGTCTTCGCTCACCTGTGCTCTCGTCCTCCCCGTCACGGCGATCTCCGGCGACCGCCGGCGGCATCCCGGAACAGAGTAGTCGATCGGGGTCGGGCCCCCCGGTCCACCTGCGGGTGCCACCCTCGACGCGACGGGCGACCCGCTACCGCACCTCGTGCACGGCGCCGGAGTCCACGAGCAACTCTCGGCTCACCCGGAAACCCTGCCGCATCCGCCGGTCGTGGGTCACCAGCAGGACCGTGCCGTCGAAAGCCTCCACCGCCTGCTCGAGCTGCTCGATGGCAGCGAGGTCGAGATGGTTGGTGGGCTCATCGAGGACCAGAAGGTTGACCCCGCGCTGCTGCAGCAGTGCCAACGCCGCCCGGGTCCGCTCCCCTGGGGACAGGGACGCGCACGATCGGGCGACGTGCTCACCGCTCAGTCCGAACTTGGCCAGCAGCGTCCGGCCCTCCGTGGGGTCCAGACCCGCGGGATCCGCGGCCACGCAGAACGTGTCCAGCAAGGACTCCGGGCCACCGAACTCCGAGCGGGCCTGGTCGACTCGCCCCGCTTCGACGCCGGCGCCCGTGGTCGCACGCCCGGTATCCGGGAGACGATCCCCCGTGACCAATCCCAGCAGAGTGGACTTCCCGGAACCGTTGGAGCCGGAGATGAGCACCCGGTCCCCCGCATCGATCTGCACGGTCACCGGCCCCAGGACGAAGTCGCCTCGCCGGACCACCGCCTCGGAGAGCACGGCCACCACGGAGCCCGACCGGGGTGCGGTCGCGATCTCCATCTGCAACTCCCACTCCTTGCGCGGTTCCTCGATCGTCTCGAGCCGGTCCATCGCACGCTCGGTCTGGGAGATCTTGGCGGCCTGCTTCTCCGACCGTTGACCGGCCCGGTTGCGGATGTGCTTGTCCCGCTCGGCGTCCTTGCCGCCGGACTTGCGCATGGTGTTGCGGACGCCCTTGTCGAGCCAGGTCATCTGGGTCTGCATGCGGTCCTTGAGCTGACCGACCCGGCCCGCGTACTCCTCGTAGGCCTCGCGCGCCCGCTGCCGCGCCAGCGCACGCTCGGCGAGGTAGGACTCGTACCCACCGTCGAAGACCGTGATCTGACGCTGGGCCGAGTCGAGCTCGACGATCCCGGTCACACACCTGGCCAGGAACTCACGGTCGTGGCTGACCACCACCATCGGGCGCCGCTCGGTCCGCATGAATTCCTCCAGCACGTCGAGCCCGGCCAGGTCGAGGTCGTTGGTCGGCTCGTCCAGCAGCAGGATCTCGTACTGGCTCAGCAACACGGCGCCGAGGTTGACGCGGGCGGCCTGCCCACCCGAGAGCGCCGTCATCTGAAGGTCCAGAACGGCGCCGTCCAGCCCGAGGCGGGCGGCGGTCACCGGGATCCGCTCGTCCAGGTCGCCACCACCGAGCGCCAACCATGTCTCGAGGGCGTCGCCGTAGGCGTCGGCGGCCGAGTCCGAATCCGCCATCTGCTGCGCGAGCGTGTCCATGTGGGCCTGCGCGTCGGCGACACCGGTGACGCGGTGCAGGAAGTCGCGGACCGTCTCGTCGTCGCGCCGCTCGACCTCCTGACGGAGGAGACCGACCGTCGCGTGCGGTGGGCTGACGGTGACCGTCCCGGACATCTCGGCGTCCGGCTCGCCGACGAGAGCGTGGAGCAGCGTCGATTTACCGGCGCCGTTGGGCCCGGTGAGACCCCAGACGTCACCCTCGGCGACGACGAGGTCCAACCCGTCGAACAGGGTCCGTGCACCCCGCGAAGCACCCAGGCCGCGGGCGGTGAGGGTGGCGGTCACGACGCGCCGGCCTGCAGACGCGCGCTGGTGTGCAGGCAGATCGAGGCCGCCGTGACAATGTTGAGGCTCTCGGCCCTGCCGCGGATGGGGATGCGCACCCGGATGTCGGCCGCGGCGGCCAGCTCGTCGGGGACACCGTGTGCCTCGTTGCCGAAGACCCACGCCGTCGGCCGGGACAGCACGTCGTCGGCGTGCTCGACATCGACGTCTCCGTCACCGAGGGCCACGGCGACCTGGAGTCCCAGCCGATGGGCGTGTCCGACGAGGTCCGTCTCGGCGACCCCGCGCACCACGGGTAGGTGGAAGAGGCTGCCCGCGGAGGCGCGGACGGCCTTGGTGTTCTCCGGATCCACGCCGCCCTCGGTGAGCCATACCGCGTCGGCGCCGAGAGCGTCCGACACCCGGATGAGGGTGCCGACGTTCCCGGGTTCGGCCAGCGCCTGGCCCACCGCGACGAGCCTCGGAACGCTCTGGTCGGACTCAGCCGGGTCGCGCACGACCGAACGGCACAGTGCCACGATCCCCGTGGGCGAGACCGTGTCCGACAGGGACCGGACCGCTCGGTCGGTCACCATGGAGACCGTGACTCCTGCAGCCGACGCCGTGGTCACGAGTCCGGCGAACCGTTCGAGTGAGTCCTGGCGACAGAACACCTCGACCGCCGCGCCACTCGCGAGGGCCGCCTCGACCGAATTGGCCCCCTCCGCAAGGAAGCGACCGGCCTTGCGTCGAGCGGCCGCGCGGTGGAGCTTGGATGCGGAAACGACCCGCGGTGTCCGTTCTGTGAACGGATCCGCGGGTCGTCCCGTGCCCTCCTCGGGCAGAGTGCTGTGTGTCACATTCGCAGGCGTCAGGCAGCCGGGGCGTTGACGTCGGCCGGCAGGGCCTTGCGAGCGACCTCGATCAGCGCCGTGAAGGCGGCCGGGTCGGTGACGGCGAGGTCGGCGAGCACCTTGCGGTCCACCTCGACGCCCGCGAGCTTGAGGCCCTGGACGAAGCGGTTGTAGGTCATGTCGTTGGCGCGGGCCGCCGCGTTGATGCGGGTGATCCACAGCTTCCGGAAGTCGCCCTTGCGAGCGCGACGGTCACGGTAGCTGTAGGTCATCGAGTGGAGCATCTGCTCCTTGGCCTTGCGGTACAGCCGCGAGCGCTGCCCGCGGTAGCCCTTGGTGGACTCGAGTACGGTCCTACGCTTCTTCTGGGCGTTGACTGCCCTCTTCACGCGTGCCACTGGTCAATCCTCACTGATCTGGGTGGTCGCCTCACGGCGACCGAAGGTTCTACGTATGGGAGAGGGCTCAGAGCCCGAGGAGCCGCTTGATGCGGGGAACGTCAGCCGGGGCGACGTCCGTGCGACCGTCGAGACGACGGGTGCGCTTGGTGGGCTTCTTCTCCATGATGTGGCGGCGGTTGGCCTGCTGGCGCACGAGCTTGCCCGTCCCGGTCTTCCGGAAGCGCTTGGCGGTGCCCTTGTGGGTCTTCATCTTCGGCATGATCGGTCTTCCTCACATGGTTCGTCCCGGAGACCGGCGGGGTCTCGGGTGAGCGGACGACGAGCGTCCGTTGGTCGTTGTGGTGCTGGAGGACTACTCCGAGGCGGGGTCGGTGACCTTGGACTCCTGCGCCTTGACGCGGGTCTTGGCACCCTTGTGGGGAGCCACGACCATGGTCATGTTGCGGCCGTCCTGCTTGGCGCTGGTCTCGACGTATCCGTAGTCGGTGATGTCGTCCGCCAGCCGCTGGAGCAACCGGAAACCGAGCTCGGGACGAGACTGCTCCCGACCGCGGAACATGATCGTGACCTTGACCTTGGAACCCTTCTCGAGGAAACGGACGACGTTCCCCTTCTTGGTCTCGTAGTCATGGGTGTCGATCTTGGGCCGGAGCTTCTGCTCCTTGACCACGGTCTGCTGCTGGTTCTTCCGTGACTCGCGCTCTTTCTGCGCCGCCTCGTACTTGAACTTTCCGTAGTCCATGATCTTGCAGACCGGCGGGCGCGCGGTGGGCGCGACCTCGACGAGGTCCAGATCGGCCTCAAGGGCCAGACGAAGTGCATCCTCGACGCGAACGATCCCCACCTGCTCGCCCCCGGGGCCGACGAGTCGGACTTCGGGGACACGGATTCGTTCGTTGATACGTGCTTCGGCGCTGATGGGCCCTCCTCGGTAGATGGTGCTCTGTCACGACCACTGGCGCGGTCGCGCATCCGCCCTCGAGGGACCCCCGGCGCCACCGGGTACACCGGCGAAACCGAGAAGGCCCCACGGCACGATCACCGGGGGCCTCTCACTCCTCACCCGTCGACGACGGCTCACCCGCGATACGCTCGCAGGCCCCTCGTCGGGGGTGGTGACCATCAAACAACCGGGGGCGTCGGATGGTGGGAGATCGGGCTCCTCTTGGACGTCGGAACCCACCACGTAGCGGATTCCCACAGTCGGTGCAGAACTCTACCAGGATTACCAGGGACCCCCAAACCGGTCCGGCGGCCCGGCGGCACGCGGTCCGTGGGACAGTATTCGGCATGAACACCGACCAACCCGCGTCCACTGATCCGGCCGCTGATGCGACCGCCGAGACCACTCTCGGTGACCATCTCGACGCCCGCGAGGTCGAGATCGTCGAACTCGCCGACGTTCCCGCCCAGGAGATCATCTTCCGATCGATCGTCGTGCTCATGAGTGCCGCGGCGGAGAAGCTGGGGCTGTCCGACGACGACCCGACCGCGAGTCCGCACCTGGACCTCGATGAGTCACGCAAGCTGATCACCTCGCTCGCCGGCCTCGTGACCGGCTCGGCCGAGTACCTCGGCCCGCAGGCCAGTGTGGTTCGGGACGGCCTGCAGGGTTTGCAGCGCGCGTTCCGCGAGGCCAGTGCGTTCCCCGACGAGCCCGGTGAGGGCCCCGGTGAGAAGTTCACCGGCCCCGTCTACTGACCTCACACCGACCTTCGGGGTAGGCCGCGGTCACGATCGGCCGCCCCGGCGGTCGATCAGCGCAGTGCCCGCGCCTTGCGTGCCGCCTTGGCCGCGGTCTTGGTGGCTGCGGTCTTGGTGGCGGGTTCCTTCTTGCCCGCTACCTTCTTCGCGGGCGCCTTCCTGGCGGGAGCCGTCTCAGCGGGAGCTTTGCCGGCCGGTGCCCTCGCGGCCTGCGCATCACCGGAAGGTGCCGCCTGCGCTACCGGGAGAACCTGCGCGAGGAACCGGCCAGTGTGACTCTCCGGCACCGCCGCCACCTGCTCCGGCGTGCCCTCGGCCACCACGATTCCGCCCCCGGCACCGCCCTCCGGACCCATGTCGATGACCCAGTCGGCGCTCTTGATCACATCCAGGTTGTGCTCGATCACGATGACGGTGTTGCCCTTGTCGACCAGCCCCTGGATCACCAGGAGGAGCTTGGTGATGTCCTCGAAGTGCAGACCCGTGGTGGGCTCGTCGAGGATGTAGACGGTCCGTCCGCTCGACCGCTTCTGCAGCTCGGCCGCGAGCTTGACCCGCTGCGCCTCACCACCGGACAGCGTGGGCGCCGACTGACCCAACCGCACGTAGCCCAGGCCGACCTGCGAGAGCGTTTTGAGGTAGCGGTGGATCGAGGTGATCGGCTCGAAGAACTCACACGCCTCCTCGATGGGCATGTCGAGCACCTCGGCGATGGTCTTGCCCTTGTAGTGCACCTCGAGGGTCTCGCGGTTGTACCGGGCGCCGTGACACACCTCGCAGGGGACGTAGACGTCCGGCAGGAAGTTCATCTCGATCTTGAGCGTGCCGTCCCCATGGCACGCCTCGCAGCGTCCGCCCTTGA
>JBKBRA010000049.1:0-21397 GCA_046292305.1 Dietzia sp.
TCCCACCTCCAGGCTCGTCAGATCGTCCAGGGTTTCACGTCGTAGCACCAGGCGTGCCCGTCCGTCACGGACCGCGACCACCGCGGGCCGCCCTATGAGGTTGTACCGGCTCGACATCGAGTAGCAGTACGCGCCCGTCGCCGCGACGGCCACCAGGTCTCCGGCCCCGACGTCCTCGGGCATCCACAGGTCACGCACCACCACGTCACCGCTCTCGCAGTGCTTGCCGACGAGTCTCGCGACCACGGGCTCGGCCGACGAGGCCCGGCCCACCAGTCGGGCGTCGTACACGGCGTCGTACAGCGCCGTCCGGATGTTGTCGCTCATCCCGCCGTCGACGCTGATGTAGCGGCGGCTCTCCCCGCCCGCGAGCTCGACGTCCTTGACCACTCCGACCTCGTAGAGGGTGACCGTACCTGGCCCGGCGATCGCGCGGCCGGGCTCGACGACCAACGTGGGGGGCGCGAGTCCGACGTCCCGTGAGAAGCCGTCGACGATCTCCGTCAGAGCGGTGGCCAGTTGCGCCACCGGAGGCGGGTCGTCGGACGGGACGTAGCTGATGCCCAGGCCGCCACCCAGGTCCAGATGATCCAGTTGAGCCGTGCGTTCGACCCCGAACTCGTCGACGATGTCGCGCAGGAGACCGATGACCCGACGCGCCGCGAGTTCGAAACCGTCGACGTCGAAGATCTGGGAACCGATGTGGCTGTGCAGGCCGGTGAGCCGGATGTGCGGTGCGTCGAACACTCCGCGGACGGCGGCCATGGCCGCACCCCCCGCGAGTGAGAACCCGAACTTCTGGTCCTCGTGAGCCGTGGCGATGAACTCGTGGGTGTGGGCCTCGACCCCCACCGTCACACGGATGAAGACGTCCTGGACCACGCCCTCCTCGGCGGCGATGCCGTCCAGCAACGCGATCTCCGACATCGAGTCGAGGACCACGTGCCCGACACCGCTCCGCACGGCGAGCCGGAGCTCGTCAGCGGACTTGTTGTTGCCGTGCACCGTGATCCGAGCGGTCGGGAACCCGGCGCGCAGGGCCACCGCGAGCTCGCCGCCGGAGGCGACGTCCAGGCTCAACCCTTCCTCCGCCACCCAGCGCGCCACCTCGGTGCACAGGAACGCCTTGGAGGCATAGTGGACGCGGTCCGCGCCGCCGAAGGCCTCCGCCATCTCGCGGCAACGGGAGCGGAAGTCGTCCTCGTCGATCACGAACAGCGGGGTACCGAACTCGGCCGCCAGATCATCCGCCGCCACCCCGGCGAACTCCACCACTCCGTCGTCGCGACGGCCCGCGCCCCGCGGCCACACAGCCGGGTTCAGGGCCAGCACGCCGCCCGAGTCGGTGGGGCGCTCGCCGATCCCGGGTGCGTGCGGGAACTCGTGCCGGGTGCCGGCCGGATGCGCGCTCACATCTTCTCCGGGGCGGTGACGCCGATCAGTCGCAGCCCGTTGGCCAGTGTCTGCCGGGTGGCCGAGCTCAGCGCGAGCCGTGCGGCGTGGAGCGGCCCGGCCTCCTCGTCGCCCATGGGCAGGACGCGACACGTGTCGTAGAAGCGGTGATAAGCGCCGGCGAGCTCCTCCAGATACCTGGCGACCCGGTGCGGCTCGCGGAGTTCGGCCGCGCTCGCCACGACTCTGGGGAACTCTCCGATGGTCCGGATGAGCGCGCCCTCCCGGTCCTCGACCAGCAGTGCGAGGTCGGCGACGTCGGTGGTGACGCCCAGGTCGGCCGCATTGCGGGCCAGGGAGCACAGGCGGGCATGCGCGTACTGCACGTAGAAGACCGGGTTGTCGTTGGTCGCCGACGTCCACAACTGCAGGTCGATGTCCATGGTCTGGTCCACCGACGACCGGATGAGGGCGTACCGCGCGGCGTCGACCCCGATCGCGTCCACCAGGTCGTCGAGCGTGATGACGGTGCCGGCACGCTTGCTCATCTTGACCGGGACACCCTCGCGCACGAGGCTGACCATCTGACCGATGAGGACCTCGATCGTCGCGGGATCGTCTCCCAGCGCGGCAGCCGCGGCCTTGAGCCGCGCGATGTAGCCGTGGTGGTCGGCGCCGAGCATGTAGATGCACAGGTCGAAACCACGGTCCCGCTTGTCCAGGAAATAGGCGATGTCACCGGCGATGTACGCCGCGTTGCCGTCGGACTTGAGGACCACACGGTCCTTGTCGTCCCCGAAGTCAGTCGAGCGCAGCCACCAGGCACCCTCGGACTCGTACAGGTTCCCGTTGCCCTTGAGCACCTCGATCGCCCGGTCCACGGCGCCGGAGGTGAACATCGAATTCTCGTGGGTGTAGACGTCGAAGACCGTCCCGAACTCCGCGAGCGAATCCTTGATGTGCGTGAACATCAGATCGACGCCGGCTGCTCGGAACGTCTCGAGTCCCTCTGCCTCCGGCTTCTCCAGGACATCCGGGTGATCCGCGACCACCCGTGCGGCGATGTCCTCGATGTACGCACCCGCGTACCCGTCCTCGGGCGTCGCCTCGCCGCGGGCAGCGGCGGCCAGCGAGCGGCTGAACCGGTCGATCTGGGCACCGTGGTCGTTGAAGTAGTACTCACGGGTGACCTGCGCACCCGACGCCTCGAGGACGCGCCCGAGGGCGTCACCGACCGCCGCCCAGCGTGTCCCACCCAGGTGGATGGGGCCGGTCGGGTTCGCGGAGACGAACTCGAGGTTCACCCGCCGACCGGCCATCGCGTCCCCGGTGCCGTACGCCTCGCCCTGCTCGATGACGGAGGCCACCAGCGATCCCTGCGCACCGGAGTCGAGGCGGATGTTGAGGAACCCGGGGCCGGCGATGTCCGCGGACGCCACACCGGGATCCGCGGCGAGCGCTGTGGCGATCTCCTGCGCGAGCTCTCGGGGGGCGGCTCCGACCTTCTTGGCCAACTGCAGCGCGACGTTGGTCGCATAGTCGCCGTGTTCCGGGTTGCGGGGACGTTCGACGGTCACCGTGTCCGGCACCACCGAGATGTCGGTTCCGCGCTCGGTGAGAACGGTGATGAGTGCGGCACGGATGACGGCGGCGAGGTCGGCGGGAGTCACGTCTTCCTATCCTAGGTGTCAGCACGTCGGCAGCGGAATCGGACACCGGCCCGCGCCCGGTGCCCCGGCCCGTTCGGGGCCGATGCGGTCACGACCCCACCCCGGTGCTACGATCGGTCTCGCTGTTCAGCAGGGCGGTTCGATGCAGTCGCCCTCCGATCGGCCTCCGGCCCCGACAGGCCGGTATCCCGCCCTCGTAGCTCAGGGGATAGAGCGTTGGTTTCCGGTACCAAAGGTCAGGGGTTCGATTCCCTTCGGGGGCACCACGAGAGCAGGGCCCGGGCGTCACAGCCCGGGCCCTGCTCGTATTTCCGGCTCGCCTCTGCAGCGGGTTCCCCGACCCGGTCAGCGCGGCAGGATGATCCCGTCGACCTCACCGATGCGGGTGACCACCCGCTCGAAGACCCCTGTCAGCGTGCTGATCTCATCCTCGGTCAGGATGTCGACAAAGAGTTCTCGGACCTTCTCGACGTGCATCGGGGCCACCCTTGCGATCGCCTCGGCCCCCTCCTCGGTGAGGGTGACGATCGTGCCGCGGCCGTCCTCCGCGCATTCTCCCTTGGCGACCAGGCCCCGACCCTCCATCCGCCTGACCTGATGCGACACGCGGCTGCGGTCCCAGCCCAGAGCCGCACCGAGATCACGGGCGCGCAGACCCCGGCCGTCCGCCTCGCTGAGGCTCACCAGCACCGAGTAGTCCGACTGGGACATCGACGCGTCGCGCTGGAGCTGTCGCTCGACCGCGAGATCGAGCAGCTGAATGACTTCCCTGTACCGGCGCCACATGCACTGCTCTTCATCGCTCAACCAGCGTGTCTCGCTCATGGGGCTATTACAACACGGCGCCCGGCAGGCGGGTCCGTCAGCCACCGGTCCACCGTCGACCTCGCGGCCCGGCCCTCAGTCCCGGGCCGCACGCGACCTACGCATGACATGGGTGCGTGCACTCCCGACACCGGCGAATCGAGAGCGATCACACGTGAGGACGATCACCTGTGACGTAGCAGCCGCAGCGGCGATGACCGCACCCATCGTGAGGCGCCGGGAGGGATCGGTGTACCCCATCGTGTCGTCGAGGAACACGGGGACACCGTTGTCCCCCACGAGCCTCGCGCAGGCGATCCGGACGATCACGGCCAGTTGCTCCCTGGCACCACCTGACAGGGAGTCGTAGTCGACGGTGACGTCGCCGATCCTCCGGCTGAGAATGGTGAGGTCCTCCCCCAGTCGCACGTCGAAGTCGCGCCCGTAGACCAGTCGCCCGAGCTCGACCACCGCCCGGTGGAAGGGCCCCTGGTACGCCTGGAGCGCCTCGGATCGGCGCTTCTCGAGGGCACGGTGGAGTAGGTCCGCCGCGCGGGCCCGCCGCCACAGCGCATCGTTCTCCCTTTGCGCCGCCTCGACCTCGCGGTCCGCCACCGCGACGTCCCCGAGTCGGCCCTGATCACCGATGGCGTTCACCAGACCGAGCGCCGTGGCCACGGCCGAGGCGCTCTCCCGCTCCTCGGTGACGAGCACGGCCAGCGACGACCGCGCGTTGTCGAGCAACTCCGGAGGAGCCTCGGCGAGGGCGTCGTCCAGTCGAGACCGCGCCTGGGCCGCGATCTCCCGCGTGGAGTCCACCACGACCCTCGTCCGCTCCATCGCGGCCGCCAGTTCCTCGTCCGGTGTGGTGGCCCTCGCCGCGGCGAGGGCGTCCTCGCAACCCTGCAACCGCTCCGCAGCCTCCGCGGCCAACGCACCCCGGGTGGCGAGGTCGGTTCTCAGGGTCTCGGCCTCGGCCGAAGCAGCCCGGTCCTCCGCGCGCCATCTGGCGAGATCCTTCTCGGCCGATGCAGACTCCGCGGCCGGATCCGCTGAGGTCTCGGACTCCGGGCCACCGGTACCACCGGGTCCCCCTGTCGACCCCGTGGAGGTCTCCCCGTCCGAACCCTCCTCCGCGGCGAGTGCCGCCCGCCGTCTCGTCAGATCCTCGGGGGTGTCCCCGTTGAGCAGATCAGTCCTGCGTCGCCGGTGTGCTGCGATTTCGGTACGAAGTCCCTCGGCTTGCCGTTCTCGCCTCTCGGCCTCGGCGAGCGATCCGACGCCGAACTCCCGCAGCAGCGCGTCGAAGCGGGACCGGGCCGTCGACTCCGCGCGGCGGACCGCGTCCGTGTTGCCGGCGGGGAAGACGGTCAGTGACACCGTGCCCACCTCGAACACGGTGTCCTCGACGATCTCGCGCTCCCATCCCTCGGAGGCGTCGATCGTCTCTTCCCCGATACGGGCCGGGCCCTCGCCGGCCACCGCCACTCTCGGGGCGCTGGCAGCGCTGCGGACCACGGCTTCGCGCAGGGCCGCGTCCGCGGCGCGGATCCGGTCGACCGCTTCGCCGGGGAGGTCGACACCCGCGAGTTCCACTTCCTTCTCGGCGAGTTGCTCCCCGATGGTCCCGAGGGTCTCGAGGAGGGAATCGAGAGCCGACAGGTCCGCGCGACGCCGCACCTGCTCGCGCGCGTCCCGCTGCGCATCGACCAGTGCGCGGGCTCGGGTGACCCGTTCCTCGGCGGCCTCCAGAGCGGCCCTCGACTCACCGGCCCTGATCTCGGCCGGCTCCAGCCTCAGTGCCGCCGCCGAGGTAGCGTCACGTAGCCCGGTTCCCCTGAGCTGTTCCTCGTCGCGACGTGCGACGAGCTCGGTGCGCTCCCGGTGAAGTCGACTCGATGCGTCATGAGCCACCATGGCGCGGTCGACCTCCACCTCAGCGGCCCGGAAGGCGTCGCGGGATTCGGCCACCGTTCGATCGGCCTCCTCCAGCCGCGCCACCTCCGCCTCGATGGCGGCCAATGAGGCCTCCCTGCTGGAGTGGGCTGCGGTCTGTTGGGCGTGTTCGGTCACCGCGGCATCGAGTTCGGAGAGCTTCGCCCTGGCGTCGTCCAGGGTCGCGCGGGCGTCAGCGAGCCGGGACTGGGACCGCGCCAGGTCGCCGGTGGGCTCACCCCGACGTGCCGTGAGATAGCGGTTTCGTTCCTCCGCGACACGCATGACCAGTGAGTCGTCGCCGGTGGGATCGGCGCCGCCGGCCGCGGTGTCCAGGGCTCGCCGCAGCGACTCCATCCCCTTGCCCGCCTCCACCTGACCGATGGGCTCGTCCTGGGCGATACGCAGGGCCCTCCACAGTGACCTGTCGACCCGGCGGTCGAGAAGGTCCCGCACGTAGTCATGGGCGTCGTCGCCCGTCAGCGCCACCTTCGCGGACTCCGGGAACTCGAGCGACGTGCGCTTACCCCGCACGAACTCCTTGCGGTACCGCAACCTCTCCCGGTCGATCGTGAACTCCGCCTCCACGACCACCGGGACGTCACGACCCACGGGACTCGCGGCCTTGATCTCCGCTCGCCCGGAAGACGCCTTGTGCTCGAGGAGCATCTCCAGTGCGTCCATGAGGCTCGTCTTGCCCGATTCGTTGGGCCCCTCGATCACGAAGACACCGCGAGGGGGCATGCACACCTCCTCCCGCTCGACACCGCGGAAGTCCTCGATGGTCAGCCGGTGCAGGATCATCGGACGCCTCCGTCCACGAGCCGGTAGAGCAGGCTGAGGGCATTGCCCGCGTCCTCGGAGTCAGGTCCGTTCGCGGCCGCCATCTCCACGAGATCCTCCACCGCGCGACCGGCGTACCCGTCGACCAGGTCGGTGAAGTCCGAGTCCTCGGCGCGGACCACGAGATGGGTGAGCCGCTCTCTCAGGTACGCGGCCGCGAACAACGCCGCCCACGTCTCCAACAGGTCGTCGATCCTGGCGCGCAGTGCCACCCCGACGGTCCCGGTGAGACCCAGCTTGAGGACCGTCCTGGGCTTGTCCTCGATCGCCTCGACACGTTCGGCCAGCGCATCGAGGTCCGACTCGGTCTCGATCTCGGCGTTGATCGCGAGAAAGGACCACCTCCCGGTCCGCACGGGGGTGACAACACAGTCACCGCGGTCCCCGGTAGGGCTACGCTTCCCGAGCTCGACGAGAAGAGCATGACCGGATCCGCTCTCCACGTCGTCGAACGCGGTCGTCTCGGGGCTTCCGGAGAACCAGATCCTGTCGCCGGAACCGACGCGGGTGACCGAGTGCCTGTCGCCGAGGGCCACGTAGTCCAGGTGACCTGCCCCGACGGCGTCCTCGAGCTCCGCGACACGGATCGCCTCGACGGAGGGCGAGTCCCCGCCGTAGACCTCGTCGGTGCCGCCGTGCGCGAGGAGGACACGCAGGGAGTCGGTCGGGGCGAGCTCCGCGAGCAGGGCGGGTAGGCGGGCGGGATCCGGGCGCTTGGAGGTCCACGGGACCCCGACCACCTCGACTCCTGGGCGCACCTCGAGGGGCTCGGAGTCGCAGATGACGGTGACGGCTCCGCCGTCCACGGCCGACGAGAAGTCCCGACACCGGAGAACCGATGACACGTCCAGCGGATCGTGGTTCCCGGGGAGGATCAGTACGGGTACCGGGAAAGCCGCGAGAACCTCCGCGGCACGGAGTACGACCGACCGGGGTACCGCGTTGTCCTCGAATGCGTCACCCGCGACCACCACGAACTCGGCCCCGTGCTCGATCGCGAGGTCACCCATTGACGCCACCGCCGCGAGCCGGTCCGCGGTGTACACCGCCTGCGACTCTGTCCCTAGGAATCGTCGCGTCATCCCCAGTTGCCAGTCTGCCGAGTGGAGGAATCGGATCATGTGGCCGTCCCGTCGCCTGTCCATGGCCGCATCGTAGGTCGGGGCTCCGACATCGCCGCGGCGGGCTCCTCGGCGGGTGAGCAGCTCACGACGGCCGGTATCGGGTGAACGCGTCGAGGAAGTCCTCGAGGTCGGCCACCACGCGCAGTTGCTCCAGTGGGTCCGCGGTCGCCGCCGCGGCGAGCCTTCTGGTGACCGGCGCGTCCAACAGGTCCTCCAGTCCCGCCGGGTCGGGGGCGGGAACGGTGGGGAGGAGCGGATCCCGACCCCACAGGCTCTCCTCCACGTCGAACGCGACCGCCCCGTCGTCCCCGTCACCCGTTCCGGCCAGTACCGCGCCCAACGTCTCGGCACGTAGTCCCCGGAGTGCGAACATCACCTCCGGCGCGGCGTCCCACCACTCCACGAGCACGTGGGCGGCGGACAACACGTGACGGCACGGACCGGGTTGAACCGGACACCGGCACGAGTACCGGGTCGCACCGTGGACCGCCGGGAGCAGCAGGAATCCGACCGTGTCGGAGAAGCCGCCGGACAGCGCGGCCAGGACTCCACCGTCCTCGCGCCGGAGAGCAGAACGGAGCGAGACCGTGTCGGTCTGGTCGAGCGGGGCGAACTCGAACTCAACAGTGAACGGCTCCGGTTGGCTGCCGTCGACGTCGCACCGCACGATCCGGCCGGAGTGTTCCAGCGAGAGCACCCTTCCGTTGCGTGCGTCCTTGCGGCCGAGGAACACCGCGCTCCGGTCGACGCCGGACTCGAAGTCCGAGGACCACCGCCGACTCCACATGTGGGCCCCGAACGGACCCGCGTTCGACCTGGTGGGGATTCCGCCACGCCCGCTGCTCACGGCTCGTCGCTCCCCTCGTCGGTCAGGGCCACGAGTGTGGCCAGGTCGGTGTCGGTGAGTTCGGTCAGCACACCCGCGAGAGGGCCCAGCGTGAGATCCGCGAGTTCGCGTTTGGACTCGAGCAACTCGTCGATCCTGTCCTCCACCGTCCCAGGCGCGACGAGGGTACGGACCTGGACCACCCGGGTCTGTCCGATCCGGTGCACACGATCCGTCGCCTGGTTCTCCACCGCGGGGTTCCACCACCGGTCCACGTGCACCACGTGATTGGCCTCGGTCAGGGTGAGCCCGGTCCCGCCCGCCCGGAGGGATGCGAGCATCAGCGGCGGGCCGTCCGCGCGCTGGAACTCCTCGACCATCGAGGCCCGACCGCCCGCGGTGACACCGCCGTGGAGGAACGGGACCCCGGTCGCCGCCCGACGCTCCAACAGCGGCAGGATGAGATCCCCGAAGGCCCGGTACTGGGTGAACAGCAGGACCTTCTCCCCCGCATCGAGGATCTCGGTGAGGACCTCGTCCAGTGCCGCGAGTTTGCCGGACCGGTGCCGCCCACCCCGCAGCAGGGAGGATCCGTCGCCGAGATAGTGCGCCGGGTGGTTGCACACCTGCTTGAGGGCGGTGAGACCGGACAGGATCGCTCCCTTGCGCGCCGCGCCCTCGGACTCCTTGACCTGCTCCATCATGTCCTCGACGACCGCCTGGTAGAGGGTCGCCTGCTCGCGGGTCAAGGGCGAGTCGACACGGATGTGCAGCTTGTCCGGCAGGTCCGCGGCCACCAGCGGGTCCGACTTGAGGCGGCGCAGGACGAACGGGGCCGCCAGGGCTCGAAGCCTCGTGGCCGCGGCCTCATCCCTGTGGGACTCGATGGGAACAGCGAACCGGGCGCGGAAGGTACTGGCGGAACCGAGCAGTCCGGGGTTGGCGAAGTCGAGCACCGCCCGCAGTTCGTCCAGTCGGTTCTCCACCGGGGTCCCGGTGAGCGCGATCCGGTGCTGTGCGGGAATCGATCTGATCGCCCGGGATACCGCGGTGGCCGGGTTCTTGACCGTCTGTGCCTCGTCGGCGACCAGGCGTCGCCATCCCACACCGGTGAGCAGCTCGACGTCACGTGCGGCCGTCCCGTACGAGGTCAGCACGAGGTCGGAGTCCGCCATCCGGTCTGCCGCACCCTCCCCTCGATCACGTCCCTGACCGTGGTGGACGTGGACGCGCAGCTCCGGCGCGAACGTCGAGGCCTCGCGGGCCCAGGTGGCCACCAGGGTCAGGGGCGCCACGACCAGGGTGGGGCCGGACCGTCCGGCCGCATGTTCGGCCGCGGTGAGCGCGAGGACCTGCATGGTCTTGCCGAGCCCCATGTCGTCGGCCAGGACCGCCCCGGTATCGGTCCGCGAGAGCGCCGAGAGCCACCTGACCCCGTCCGATTGGTACGGACGCAGTGTGGCCCGGAACCACTCCGGGATTACCACAGGGGACGACGACGAGGAAATCCAGTCGAGCGTGGTGGGCGACTCCACCTCGACGCCTTCCGCCTCCTCGGACATCAGCGCCCCGACCAGGGCGGTCGGGGTCATCCGCCCCCCACGCCCGGCCGCGAGGAAGCGGGCTGCCCGCCGGAGCGCACCCGGATCCGCACGGACCCATTGGCCGCGGAGCTTGACCAGGTCCGAGGCCGCGTCGAGCAGCATCCGGGCCTCGGTGGCGTCCAACGGGCTGCCGTCGACCACCATCTCCCAGTCCACGTCCGCCAGCTGGTCGAGCCCCAACCGGTGCCCCGAGTCCACCGATTCGGTTCCGGGCTCCTTGACGGCCACCCTGACCGCGGTCCGGATCCTCGTCCAGGCTCTCGGCAGGAGCACCTCGATCCCACGGCCCCGGAGCGCCTGCACACCCTCGTCCACCAGGTCGACCACGAGTTCGGTCGTCAGGAGCAGATCGGGGACTCCGGCGGCTTGGGTGGCCCGCGCCAGCGGCGGCCACGAGCGCACGGCCCGGTGCATGACGTCGCGTACCGGCCCGGCCACCGAGGAGGCGTCGGCAAGGTCGGAGAACGGGCGGAGGGAGTCGGCGCCCGTCCGGACCAGCACCTGGAGCCGCCACAACACGTGGGCGCCCCGGGGCTCCTCACCCGCGGGACCGTCGACCGCGTTGTCGACCACCGCGTCGACGTCCACCGTGTCGTTGTCTGTCGTGTCGTTGTCTGTCCCGTAGTTGTCCGTCGCGTCGTTGTCCGTCGCGTGGTGGTCCGCCTCGTCGTCGCCGGACGGTTCGACCACCCGGAACACCACTTCGACGTCTTTCGACGCGGCCGCCCGGCCGAACTCCCCGACGGCATCGGCCAGGCCCTGCCCACCCGATGCCACCTGCCCCCCGAGCACCAGTGCGTCGCCGAGGTCACTGTGGCGATCAGCCGCCAGCGGGGCCAACGCCGCCCGTGCGTGCTGGTCCGCCAGCGCCGACAGGAGCCGGACCAGCTCCTCGCGCGTGGCGACCAGCCCGTGACTTCGATGCAGGCTCTCGGAGATCCACGCCCCGATCATCGGTGAGGCGACCAGATCCCAGGACGCCTGCCACCCCCCGTCCAGGCGGGTGAGGCACGGGACCACGTGTCCCGCGGCGACGAGGGCCGCGACAGCTGAGGACAGCGCGGATAACGCTCGCAGACCGGGCCCCACCCACTGATCCTCTGCCCCGAGAAGGCCACACAGGTCGATCGCGGCGCCGACAGAGATCCGGATCCCGGGCACCGTCGCCGATCTGGCACTACCGTCCACCACGGCACGGACGCCGATCCGGTGGGAGAGCCTGTACCCGCCGAGGAATTCGACCACCGGATCAGGGGCTCCGGCACGGGCCACAGCCGTCACGGTGGCGGCCGGTGCGACGGAGTGCGGCCGGCGCAGCCCCGTATCGCACCACAACCCCACGACCCCGGACTGCCAGACGGCGTGGAGACGTGGATCGGCGGATGGGGTCACGACGACATGTAAGCATGCTCGTCGGACACGGCACGGAGTGCGGGGCAGAGGCCCGGCGCCTGGGTGTCCCACGCCCTGTCTCTCCACACCCCGTGGCGCCTCCACAGACCTGGACGCCGACCCCGGTGGGCCCGACCACCGGGCGCCCACGGACACCCATAATCGCCCCGTGACCAACCACTCGCCTCCCGGACTCCGCACAGGGGCATCCGGTCGGGTCGTCCCACCGATCGGCCCGAGGGCGCTCGGCCTCGGGCTGACGGTCGTGGCGGCGATCTGCGCGGTGCTGTGGTGGGCCGAGCCGCGGACCTCGGCTCCGGGCAGCCCCGGACGGGACCGCGTCGCACCCCTGCTCGCGCAGGTCCATGTGGTCCCCGAGCGGGTCCCTGTGCCCGGCTACGAGCGGGACTGTTCCGGAACGTCGGCGTGCGTGTTCGGTCCCGCCTGGAGCGACACGACGGGAGCACCGGGATCAGGGAACGGCTGCTCGACGCGTCACGACGTGTTGGCGCGCGACCTCCTGGGAGCCACGGCGGATCCGGCGTCCCGGTGCACGGTCGACGGGGGGATGCTCGTGGACCCCTACACCGGAAGGGTGGTGGACGTAGCCGTCTTCGGTCTCAGGGGGATCCACGTGGATCATGTGTTCCCACTCTCCGCGGCGTGGGACCTGGGCGCCTGGAGTTGGTCAGCCGAGCGACGGGCTGCGTTCGCCAATGACATCGACCGCAACCTGCTCGCCGTGACCGGTTCCGTGAACAGCAGGAAGAGCGACTGGACCCCGGAGGACTGGATTCCCCCCGACCCCGGCCGGCACTGCTTCTACGCGGCCCGGTACCTCACCGCTGCGGTGGCGTACGGGCTTCCGGTGACCGCAGGCGACCGGGAGGTGCTGGAAGAAGGCGTACGCCGCTGCCCTCCCGGCGCGTGAGGGCGGGAGGGCAGCGGCGGGGTCCGTCAGAGACGCACCAGCTCCGGGACGAGGTCAGTACCGGTCGGAATCAGTACCGGTCGGAACCGCCGCCCGAGCGGCCGCGGAAGCCACCACCACGACGGTCGTCACCGTCGCCGCCCCGCCGGAACCCTCCACCGCGCTCGTCACGGCGTTCTCCGCGACGGTCGTCGTCCCGGCCTCCACGGTCACCGCGGTCGCCCCCGCGGGGACGACCTCCGCGGTCGTCCCTGGACGCGGAAGGGCGACCGGCGGGCGGACCGGAGTCCGGCTGGATGTCGATCTCAGAACCGGCCACCCGGATCCCCCGCATCGATTCGACCTGATCCCGCGACAGACCCGCCGGCAGCTCGACGATCGAGTGGTCGAACCGGATCGAGATGCGTCCGATGTCGCCACCGCTGAGACCGGCCTCGTTGGCGAGCGCGCCCATGATCGATCCGGGCTTGACGTTGTTCCGCTTGCCCACGGCGATCCTGTACTGCGCCATGTCCTTGCCGCCTCGCGACGGCCGGGGACCGTCGGAGAAGTCGCGGCCCGGACGCTCTCGCCGGTCGTCCCGCCGCGTGTCGCGCCGGTCGTCCTGACGCTCGCGCCGCACCGGCCGCTCGGGCTCCCGCATGAGGAAGTCCTCGGAATTGCGGGACTGCGTGGCGAGCGCGGCGGCGATGTCGGCCATCGAGACGGAGTGCTCGGAGGCGTACTCCTCGACCAGGCGGCGGAACATCGCCAGGTTCGTGTCGCCCAGACTCTCCGTGATCGACTGGGCGAACTTGGCCATCCGCATCTCGTTGACGTCGTCCACGCTCGGGAGCTGGATCTCGGTCAGCGGCTGCCTGGTCGCCCGCTCGATCTGCGAGAGCAACCGGCGTTCACGCGGGGTGACGAACAGCAGCGCCTGGCCACTGCGGCCCGCACGCCCCGTACGGCCGATCCGGTGCACGTACGACTCCGTGTCGTGCGGGATGTCGTAGTTGACCACGTGACTGATCCGGGGCACGTCCAGACCGCGCGCGGCGACGTCTGTGGCAACCAGGATGTCGGTCCGGCCGTCCTTGAGCGCCTCGATGGTCCGCTCGCGCAGGTTCTGCGGGATGTCGCCGTTGATCGGCGCCGCCGAGAAACCGCGGGCCCGGAGACGTTCCGCCAACTCCTCCGTGGCCGACTTGGTGCGGACGAACAGGATCATCGCGTCGAAGTCCTCGACCTCGAAGATCCGCGTCAGCGCGTCGAGCTTGTCGCGGTGGTTGACCAGCACGTAGCGCTGCTGGATCGTCGGCGCAGTGGCCGTCTTCGAGGCGACCTTCACCTCGGCCGCATCGGTGAGGTACTTCTGGGAGATCCGGCGGATGGCGGCCGGCATGGTGGCCGAGAAGAGGGCGACCTGGGTGGTCTGCGGGGTGTCCGAGAGGATCCGCTCGACGTCCTCCTGGAAACCCATCGCGAGCATCTCGTCGGCCTCGTCCAGGACGAGGTGGCGCAGTCCCGACAGGTCGAGAGTGCCCTTCTTCAGGTGGTCGATCACGCGACCGGGTGTGCCGACGATGATCTGCGCACCCCGGCGCAGACCGGACAGCTGGATCCCGTAGGCCTGGCCGCCGTAGATCGGCAACACGTTGACCTGCGGCATATTGGCCGAATAGGTGATGCACGCCTCGGCGACCTGGAGCGCGAGCTCACGGGTAGGTGCCAACACGAGCGCCTGGGGGCTCTTCACCGCCGGGTCGATGAGCGAGAGGATCGGCAGAGCGAAGGCCGCGGTCTTACCGGTACCCGTCTGCGCCAACCCCACGACGTCGCGGCCGGCCATCACCATCGGGATGATGGCCGCCTGGATGGCGGAGGGGACCTCGTAGCCGACGTCCTTGACCGCCTGGGCCACGGCCGGGGCCAGCCCCATGTCGGCGAACGTGACAGCGGAACTGTCCGCCTTCTCCTCGACGGGCGCACGGTCGTCCGCCTGCTCCACTGCGGGCGCCTCGGCGGGCGCCTGCTCCACTGCGGGCGCCTCGGCGTCCGACGTCTCCTCGGCGGGCGCCTCCACGGCGGCCTCGACCTCGGGTGGGACCCGGTCGTCCGTCGCCTCGGCAGCGGAGTCGGCGGTGTCTGGGGTGCTGGCGGCGGTGTCGACCTCGTCGCCGGCGGTGGCGGTACGGTCCTCGTTGTCGTTGTTCATGAGGTGACTCATGCTACGGCGTCGGAGGCCCCCTACGCGACACGGCGGCGCAGGTCACTCCCCCGTCGATCCACGGACCAGGTGTTCGTGGGTCTCCCTGGCGAGCAGCCACGGCACCACGGCGGCCAGCAGAAGCCCTCCTGAGAGAGCGAATCCGGCGGTGTAGCCGAACAGGTCCACGACGATTCCCACCAGCACCGGACCGAGGATCGCGCCGGAGTCACTGGCCATCTGGAAGGTCGCGAGCACTTTTCCACCCGCGCGATCGGCGCCGATCACGTCCGCGACCGAGGCCTGCTGCGCCGGGTTGAGCACCCCCGCTCCCATTCCCGCCACGACCGAGGCCGCCACGAGGAGCGGAACGGTGTCGCACCAGCCCAGCACGAGCGTGGACACCCCGGACACCAGCAAGCCCCCGATCACGAGGGGTCGACGCCCGTACCTGTCGGACAACCACCCGGCCACCGAGATGACGGCCGCGGTGCCCAACGCGAAGGAGGCGAGTGCGGTGCCGGCGATCCCCGCGCCCGCGTCGAAGTTGGCTGCGGCGAAGAGGGGGACGATGGCCACCCGCACGCCGAAGGAACTCCACCCGTTGACGAAACTCGACACGAGCGCGGCGCGGTACCCGCTGTGGCGCAACGCCTCGCGCACCGGTAGCGCCTCCTGCTCGGGCATCCCGTCATCCGCCGAGGGACGGCGGCCGCCCCGGAGGAACACCGCGACCACTCCGGTCGCCACGAGCAGGGTGAAGGAGTAGACGAAGAACGGCACCCGCATCCCGAAACCGGCGAGCAAACCGCCGAGGACCGGCCCGCCGATATTGCCTATCAGGAACGCGGTGGCGTAGAGGCCGGCGATCCGTCCCCTCGCCCCCGGTGGAGAGAGGCGGGTGAGCAACGCCATGGCCGAGATCGTGAACATGGTCGATCCGAGTCCACCGAGCCCGCGGAACACCAGCAGCTGCCAGTATGACTGGGCGAAACCCGTGGCCAGGGTCGATACCACGACGATGAGCAACCCGGACATGTAGACCCAGCGTTCGCCCAGCCGGTCCACGAGGAACCCGCCGGCGGGAGCGAACACCAGGCGGAAGAACGCGAAGACGCTCACCACCACCGACGCGGCGGTCACCGAAACGTCGAAGCTCCGCGCGAACTGCGGGAGAACCGGGGCGACGAGGCCGTAGCCGATGGCGACGGCGAATGCCGCCGCGACCAGCACCCACACATCGGCGGGTAGTGGAGTTCGCGGTTGCGTGGTCCGTCTACCCGAGAAGGGGCCCCTCACGCCGATCGGAGCACGCGGGCGAGTACATCGGCGCCGAAATGCAGCGCGTCGACGGGGACCCGCTCGTCGACGGCGTGGAAATGTCCGAAGACGTCGAACTCGTCCGGCACCCTGAGCGGGACGAACCCGTACCCGTGGATCCCGAGGGGTGCGAGGTGCTTGTTGTCCGTGCTCGCCGGCAGGAGGTAGGGCACGACGAGTGCCTCGGGGTCGGACTCGCGGACGGCCTCCCGGATGACGGAGACCAACGGGTCGTCGGCGGGCGCGGCTATCGGGGGTGCCCAGATCCAGTCGACCGTCACGTCGGGTCCGAGTTCCTCCTCGATCTCCGCTCGGAAGGTGTCCTCACCACCGGGCAGGACACGGCAGTCTATCTCCGCGAACGCCTCGGTCGGGATCACGTTGGTCTTGTATCCGGCGGACAGGATCGTCGGCGAGGCGGTGTGCGAGAGCGAGGCCTGGACGAGCGGCCCGAAGTGCCCGAGGACCCCCAGGTGCGAGGGCAGGTCCGCGACGTCTCCGTCCACCCCCGCGATCTCGCCGACCGCGGCCGCCAGAGCGGTGTTGGCCTCGGTGGGAGCCACCGGGAAGTCGAGACCGGCGACCCGGTGGACGGCACCCGCGATCGCGGCGACCGCGTTGTCCGGGGTCGGGCGGGACGCGTGCGCGGCCGTCCCCTTCGCGCTCACCCTCGCCCAGGCCACACCCTTCTCCGCTACCGCTATCGGGTAGAGCCGACGCCCGGCCACCGGGACGGACCATCCCCCGACCTCGCTGAGCGCGTGGGTCATGCCGTCGAAGATCTCGGGGTGTTCCCGCACCACCCACTTGGCACCCATGGTGCCGGCGGCCTCCTCGTCCGCGAAGAAGGCGAGCAACAGGGGCCTGCGCGGCACTATGCCCTCACGGCGGTAGTGACGCACCACGGCGAGCATCATGCCGATCATGTTCTTCATGTCCACGGTCCCACGGCCGTAGAGCCAACCGTCGCGGATCTCCCCCGCGAACGGCGGGACGGTCCAGTCCTCGGCGACCGCCGGCACCACGTCGACGTGCCCGTGCACGACCAGGCCGCCGGCATCGGGGTCCGATCCGTCGACGCGGGCGAACAGGCTGCCTCGACCGGGCACCGACTCCACCAGCTCGCTGGGGATCCCCACCTCGTCGAGGTACTCCGCGATCCGTCGGCACACGCGGGTCTCGCCGTCGCCGATCGTCGCCGGATCGCCCGTGTTGGTCGAGTCGATGGACACCAGATCGGCCGTGATCGAGACGACCTCGGCGTGCAACAGGTCCCGCATCTCGTCGGTCATCGGCGCGGTGTCCGTCATCCGAAACACTTCCCTTCCCCACGGTAGGTGGGCCAGCGGTCCACCACTGCGGGCCCCTGTGCAGTCTCGTCCACCACGAGGAGCGTGTCGAACCGCTCGCAGACCTCCCCGGCCTTCGCGTGCCGCCACCAGGCGCGGTCGCCTATCGCCACCTCCCCACGCATGGGGGTCTGCACCTCACCTGCACCTTCCCTTCCCAGGTAGCGCAGGCTCGCGGGGCGGGCGGGGACGGGCAGCCGATCCGCTCCGGGGGCCCCGGACGCCACGTAACCGCCGTAGAGGAAGGTCGTGAGACCCCGAGCGGGGGTCCGGACAGCGGGTAGGGCGAAGAACAACGCCGGACGCGGCGTGAAGGACCGGTAGTGGTCGAACAACCCCGGCACGTAGAGACCGGATCCGGCGGTGACCTCTGTGACGGCCGGGTCCGCGGCGCTCTCGGTGACCGAACCGGAGCCCCCTGAGTTGACGATCTCCGGTCGCACCCCGGTGACGTCGGAGATCACCGCGGCAACGGACTCTCGTAGCCCGAGCAGGCGACGCATCGACAATTTCTTGACCAGGCCGACACCCCGGACGTCGTCGGGCACACCGGCGACCTGCGCCTCGTAGAACATCGCCCCCACCACCCGGAACCCCATGTCCACGGCTCGACGGACCAGCGGCTCGACGTCGGCGGGACCCCGCAGTGGCGACCGCCTGACGCCCAGATGTATCGGGCCGAGCCTGAGCGAGGCGTCCACGTCGACGCACACCCTCGCGCCGTGTGCACCGGACTCGCGCGCGATCTCCAACTGGCGCACGTCGTCGACCATCAGGGTCACCGCTGCGAGCGCGGTCGGATCCGCTCCCAACCGCGCGAGGGTGCCACGGTCGACCGTGGGGTACCCGAGCAGGACGTCGTCGCACCCCGCGTCCACGAGCCACAGCGCCTCGGCGAGCGAGTAGGCCATGATCCCGCCGACCGTGTCGTCGCCTCGAAGCTGCGGACCCAGGACCGCCTCGAGCACGCCGCGCGACCGGACGGACTTGCTGGCGATCCGTATCCGCGTCCCACGGGCTCGTCTCCTGAGGTCGGCGAGGTTCTCTCGCAGGGCGGGCAGGTGGAGCGCGGCGAGTGGCGCGTCCAGTCCCGCGGTGGCCACCTCGACGGCGTCCAGAGCGCCGGGCTCGTGTCCGCCCACCGGCCTAGTCGCCGTCGATCGGACGCGCGTCCGCCACCACGAGGTCGACCGCCCGGTGGAGGAGTGCGATCGCCTCGTCGTCGTCCCTACATATCTGCCAGCGCAGTCCGATGCCTGCCACCGTGGCCTCCACGACGCGCACCATGTCGTCGAGCCCCATACCCCAGCACATACCCGCGGACTGGGCGGTCCGCTCGAGCACCGAGCGGATGATCTCCTCGTTGGACTCCTGCTGGTGACGGGCCAGTCCGATCTCGGGTGAACCATGCGTGCGCAGCGAGTAGGAGACGATCTCGTAGGTGAGGAGCTGGCGGTCGGGAGACGCGGAGATGACCGCCCAGATCAGGTCGATGGCCTCGTAGAGCCTCCGCCGCAGTCCTTCCCTGCCGCGGGCGCCCGAATCGAAGTCGACGTTGATGAACGCCCTGGCCGCCTGGTGCACCTCGGAGTTGACCGCGCCGATCACCTCGCGCAGAAGCTCTTCCTTATCCGTGTAGCAGTAGTGCACGACACCGAGTGAGACCCCGGCACGCTCCGCGACACCGCGCACGGTCACCGCACCCAGACCGTCGTGTTCGGCGATCTCCAGGGCTGCCCGGAGGAGCTGCGCTCTGCGCTGATCGGATGGGAGGCGTCTGGTCACCCGTCCATGGTACGACGGCGACGCCGCGCTGCGTACCGTTCGTCGTCTAATCCCACCGGGCGCACCCCACCCGTCAGGTCTATCGTCCAGGACGGCCCCCACCGGCCCCGCGGGGGGTAATCTCGGCAGCCATGACGACCTCGACCACACCGTGGCAGAACTGGGCCGGAAACGTCATCTCCACGCCTTCCGGCCGTTCCAACCCCACGACCGTCGCGGAGGTCACTGACGTCGTGACGGCCGCCGCGGAGCGTGGTTCCCGGGTCAAGTGTGTGGGCGCCGGCCATTCGTTCACCCCCGCCGCGGCGACGGACGGGGTCCTGATCTCACTCGACGACCTGACGGGGATCGAGTCGATCGTCCCGACCCGGGACTCCGACGGGCACGTCGACGGTGCGGACGTGACGGTCTGGGCGGGCACACGACTGCACCGGCTCGGCCCCCTGCTGTGGGACCTCGGACTCGCACAGCCGAACCTCGGCGACTTCGCCGAACAATCGCTCGCGGGGGCCGTGTCCACGGGCACCCACGGCACGGGCCGGCATGCCGTCGGGTTGCCGGCCACCGTGGTCGGGCTGCAGCTCGTCGCCGCGGACGGTTCGGTCCTCAACTGTTCACGCGAATCGAATCCGGAGGTGTTCGAGGCGGCTCGACTCGGGATCGGTGCGATCGGGGTCATCACCAAGATGACGATCCACTGCGTCCCGGCATTCGTCCTGAGCGCCGAGGAACACCCGTGGACCCTCTCGGCCGCGCTGACCGACCTCGAGGGGTTCGCGAGCTCTGCCGACCACGCCGAGTTCTTCTGGTTCCCCCACACCGACGGCGTCACCGTCAAACGGAACACCCGACTGCCCGGCGACACCGATCTCCGGCCACTGGGCAGGTTCCGGGAACTCGTCGGCGACGAGTTCCTGTCCAACGAGGCGTTCGGTGCGCTGTGCCGGACCGCCGCACGCCGACCGTCGATGACACCACGGCTCAACCGCTTCGCCGCCAGGGCGATGTCGGCTCGTGCGTACACCGACCGCAGCTACCGGGTCTTCGCCTCCCCGCGGCGGGTCCGCTTCCGCGAGATGGAGTACGCGGTCCCGGTCGCCGCGGCCGCAGGTGTGTTGGGCGACCTGCGCGACATGATCGACCGCTCCGACATCGTGACCCCGTTCCCCGTGGAGGTGCGGTTCGCCGCCGCGGACGACGTCTGGATGTCGACCGCCTACCAGCGGGAGGTCTGCTACGTCGCGGTCCACCAGTTCCACCTGATGGACCACACCGAGCTCTTCCGATCCGCTGAGGAGATCTTCCTCGCCGCTGACGGTCGGCCCCACTGGGGCAAGATGCACACCCGGACCGCCGCCGACCTCGCGGGCACTGTCCACCGCTTCGACGATTTCGTCTCCGTGCGGGACCGACTTGACCCTGACCGCGTCTTCGCGAACGAGTACACCGATCGGGTCCTGCCGTAGGAGACGCGACCACGTGTTCCTCCGTACCGTGGTGGGACGGACGAGGACAACCGTCCCGATCGCGAACACCCTCGAGGAGATCCCCGTGCCAGAACGCGTCCCCGCCGAAACCGAGGTCTCCGGTCCACTCGCCGGGGTCGTCACCGGAGCCCTGCGCAAGGCGATACGGAGTCAGGCGGGAGCAGCGCGCACCTATGTCCGCAAGCTCCGCGAGAGCCATCCCGACGAGAGTCCCGCACGGATCCGCGAGCGCCTCGACTCCCGCTTCCTGACTGCCGTCACCGCGTCCGGCGCCGCCGTGGGCGCCACGGCGGCCGTCCCCGGGGTGGGAACCGTTGTCGCGTTCGGCGCGATCGGTGCCGAGTCCCTGGTGTTCATCGAGGCCGCCGCGTTCTACACCCTGGCCGTCGCGGACGTCCACGGCGTGGACGTGAAGGTCGGCGAGCACGAGGAGCTGCTCGTGATGACCGTCATGCTCGGCGCGTCGGGCACCGCGATCCTGGCCAACGCTGTCAGCACGAGCGGCGGGGCCTCCGCCGGCGGGTCGCTCGCCGGCAGGTCGCTGGGGCTTCCCGGGTTGAAGGAGGTCAATCGTCGGATGGTGTCCCGGTTCGCCCGGAAGTTCGCGGTCAAACGGGCGACCCTCGCCATGGGCAAACTGGCCCCCGCGGGGATCGGCGCGGCGGTGGGAGGCTGGGGGAACCGGCGGCTCGGTCGGACCGTCGTGAACGCGGCCGCCACCACCTTCGGGACGCCTCCGGACAGCTG
>JBKBRA010000050.1:0-21240 GCA_046292305.1 Dietzia sp.
GGGGGGTTCTCCCCCACCCCCCCGGGGGCGGGCCCCCCCGTTTGGCCCCCCGGGGGGGCGGGCGGTCCACCCCCGCCCCCCCGCCCCGACGTTCGATCTGGTCGAACTCAGCCCACGCTGCCCAGCGCGGCGCCCACGAGCGCGACCGGGTCGGTCGGCCACCACTGGCCGTAGTCGAGCGCGTAGACGCGGTTGAGGTCCGAGAGGACGCCGCCGACGGTCACCTGCTGGCGGATCGGGAGCTGGTGAATGGTGGCGCTCGGGTTGAGGCGCCCACCGGAGCCCCAGTCGTGTTGCCAGAAGTACTGACCCAGGCCTCGCTGACGGCACCAGTCGATGGTCGGCGCGTTGGCGTAGACGCCAAGCTTCATCCCCGCACCGTGCAGGTGGACACGCCACCGCTCGAGGTAGGGAGCGATCTGGTTGTCGAACTGCCACCGGGTGGGGTTGTCGTCGATCGCCACGTACATGGGCACCCCGGACGGCCCTCCGGCCGAACGGTGTATCCCGAGCCCGATCGGCGCGTGGCGGTCGCCACCTGCGGCGCCCTCTTTCCAGTCGGCGGTGGTGTCCCTGCCGAACTGGTAGCAGGAGACCATGTTGAGGCCGTGCGCACGGAAGTCGTCGACCTCGCGCCGCAGCAGCGGCTTGCCGGTCATCCACTCCGCGCCGGGACGGCGGTTGGAGCAGTACCGCACCGCGCCCATGTGGCCGGCCGCGCGGACCGACGCCGCCGACGGCGGGCCCGACGCGTAGTCGAGCAGCGTGCCGATCGGGACCCCTGCACCCGCGCCGGGGAGGGCGCCGAGGGGTGCGGGGATGGACGACTGGGCGCTGACCGCGGGGGCTAGGCCCGCGGCGAGGGCGCCGGCTCCGGCCGCACCGAGGCCGGCGCGACGGAGGAAGGTTCGGCGGTCGAACGTCATGAGGGAACTCCGAGATCTCGGTCGAAGACGAAAGGCGTGTGTGACGCGTGGGATCTCACCGCCTCAGGCGAGTGTGTCACAAGAATGTCGCGGCGTCTCCCCTGGCGTTACCACACGGGTGTCGGACTATGGCGCAGGCGCGACTGGTTGACTGTTCACCATGAATCGAACGCCCAGATGGTCCGCCTCCCACGTCACCGGACAGACGGGACGCACCTTCGTGGTGACCGGGGCCAACGCGGGGATCGGCCTGGCCACCACGCAGGCGCTCGTGGCGCGGGGCGCCCACGTGGTCATGGCCTGCAGGAACCTCGAGAAGGCCGAGACCGCTCGGGCCACCCTGCCGGCCGCGACACGTGACCTGGCGCAGGTCCGCAGGCTCGACCTGGCCGACCTCGACTCGGTCGACGAGTTCGTCGCCGGCACCGGGGATCGGGTTGATGTGCTGATCAACAACGCCGGCGTCATGAACCTCCCGCGCTCCCGGACCGCCCAGGGCCACGAGATGCAGTTCGGCGTCAACGCGCTCGGCCACCACGCACTCACCCGGGGGCTGCTGCCGCGGTTGACCGACCGTGTGGTCTGGCTTGGTTCGTTGGCACACCTGCGAGGGCAGGTCGACACCGACGATCTGAACATGGACCTGCGCGGATACCGCCCGATGGCGGCCTACGCCAACTCCAAGTTGGCTTGCATCATGCTCGCCTACGAGTGGCAACGCCGACTCGGGAGCAACGGCCGGGGGATCCGGTCGATGGCCGCCCACCCCGGCTACACCACCACCGAACTCATCCGGCAGAGCGGCCGTCCCGCCGCCGACCGGTTCTTCGAGCTGGGCAACTCGATCTCGTGGGCCGGGTTGACCCCGGAGATGGGCGCCCTGTCGGTCCTCTACGCGGCGACCGTGCCGGACCTGCCCGGAGCGAGCTTCGTCGGCCCCGATCGCCTCGGCGGACTCAGGGGCTATCCCAAGATCGCCAGGTCGAGCAGCAGTTCCCGGGACGCGCGGGTGGCCGCCGCCCTCTTCGAGCGCTGCACCGAGATGGCGGCGTTCCGGTAGTCCGCACCCTGGTCGACGACGACGAAAACGACAACGACGGCGACGACGACGACGACAACTGCATCCTCGACGAAGATCTCCACCCGGCGCCGACCGCGTCGGGCCCGCGGCGAAGTGGGTCAGGCGAGCCCGGACGCGGCCAGGCCCTCGCGGAGCTTCTCGTGGTGCTCTGGCGGCCCCTGGAGCAGGGGCATGCGCAGTTGGTCGGAGCCGAGCAGGCCCTGCATCTTGAGGGCGGCCTTGACCTGGATGGCGCCCTGCGAGGTGTGCATGATCGCGTCGATGGCCGGGATGAGGCGCGTGTGGATCTCTCGCGCGCGGGGCAGATCGCCGGCGTCGACTGCATCGATCATGGCCCGGTAGTCGTCCCCGGCCACATGTCCGACGACCGAGACGATCCCGGTGGCACCCAGGGCGAGGAACGCGAGGTTGAGCACGTCGTCGCCCGAGAACCACAGCAGGTCGGTCTCGGCCATGAGTCGGCTGGCCTCGAACAGGTCGCCCTTGGCGTCCTTGACCGCGCGGAGACCGGGGATCTCTGCCAGCCGGCGGATCGTGTCCGTGGCCAGGGCCGTGCCGGTCCGTCCCGGGATGTCGTAGGCCATGACGGGCCGGCCGGCCGCCTCGGCGATCATCCGGAAGTGCTCGACGATCCCGTGCTGTGTGGGCTTGTTGTAGTACGGCGTCACCACGAGGAGGGTGTCGGCGCCCCGCTTGACCATCTCCGTGGCCGCGCGGATCGAGTGCTCCGTGTCATTGGTGCCGCAACCGGCCATCACCGCCACGCGGTCCCCGACGGCCTCGACGACCGCGCCCACGGCGTCGTAGTCCTCATCGTCGGTGGTCGTGGCGGATTCACCGGTGGTGCCGTTGACCAGCAGGCCGTCGTGGCCGTGATCCGCGAGATGGACGGCGAGACGCTGCAACCCGTCGAAGTCGATCGAGCCGTCGTCATGCATTGGGGTCACCATCGCGGTGATGACCCGACCGAAGGGATTGTCCGACATGGGCACCAGGATAGGCGGTCCCGGCGGATTGTTGCTCGGTGTGGCCACCGGCGCCTCCGACGGAGCCTGTCCGGAGGCACGTGAGGCCGGTCGCGGTTAATGTCGTCACCACCCCCCACGCACGACCCAGGAGGACCACATGAACTCGGAGACACCCACGGAACCCCCAGAGGACTTGGGCAACACCATCGACGGGACGCGCGTCGGGGACGGAAGCGCGCCGGACCCGGAGTTCGACCAGGGAGCGGCCGGTATCGACCCGGACGCCCCGGGTAGCGGTGGGCACAGTGACGGGCAGAGTGTCGGTCACGGTGGCGGCAGCGCGACGCCGGGGGGTAGCGACCTGGAAGAGCAGAAGCGCATCTACCAGACCCCGGAGCAGCCGGACCACGCGCTCGGCGGGAGCGAGGGCACCGCCGACGGCATGTAGTCCGTCGACTCTGCTAGTCCGTCACCGCTAGTCCGTCACCACTGCTGGTACGAACCCGCTGCTGGTCCGTCACCACTACTGGTCCGTCCCCTCAGCGACGACCGGGCCGAGGGGAGGGTCAGCGGACCTTGTCCGGGTTGGTGTTGAGAAAGCGACCCAAAGTGTTGTCGACCACGATGTGAGCCACCTCGTTGGTCGTGGCGACACCCACGCGCAGCGTGGCGGCCAGAGCATTCTGCAACATGGAAACCTCCCGGCAAGCGATGTGACTCCCGTCACTGACAGCTGTCACCCTACGTCGCGGTACGGGAGACCGTCGCCGTATCAGCGAAAAACCTGGACGACTGTTCTGGACGGACGATCCGACCAGGTCGAACCCCACGGTACTATTGATGTTATATCAACTAGACGTGGGGGTGGTCATGCTCGAACCAGAGGTCCGGATCCGTCGCTCGGTCACGCGCTCCCACACCGGAGGCGGCTGGCTGGACTCCCGCCATTCCTTCTCCTTCGCCCGCCACCAGGATCCGATGAACACACACTTCGGGCGACTGCTGGTGAACAACGACGACAGGATCGCAGCGGGCTCCGGTTTCGACACCTACGGCCACCGGGACATGGAGATCGTCACCTGGGTGCTGTCCGGTTCGCTCGTCCACCAGGATTCGGAGGGACACAGCGGGATCATCTATCCCGGTCTCGCCCAGCGGATGAGCGCGGGGTCAGGGATCCTGCACTCCGAGCGAAACGACGGCTGGCGCGACGGGTCGATCCGGCACGCCGACGCCCCGGCCGAGCCAGTGCACCTGGTGCAGATGTGGATCGTCCCGGACTCTACGGGCGGGGAGCCCGGATACGAACAGCTCGAGATCGACCCCGGCGAGCTGGAGAACCACCTCGCCGTCGTCGCGGGTGGCCTACCTGCTCACGCCGACCGGGCCGCTATCCGGATCCGCAACCGCTCCTCCGCGCTGCTCGCGGCGCGACTGCAGCCCGGTCGATCCGTCCAGCTCCCCGAGGCGCCGTATCTCCACCTCTATGTCCCCGTCGGCTCGGTCGACCTCGAGGGCCAGGGCGTGCTGGCCACCGGAGACGCCGCCCGCCTCACCGCCACGGGTGGGCGCCGCGTCACCGCCGGCGTGGACGGTGCCGAGATCCTCGTGTGGGAGATGCACGCGAGGATGACGATGCTCGACGTGAGAGGGCACTGAGGTCAGAGGGCACTGGGGTCAGAGAGCACTTAGGTCAGAGCGCACTGACGGTCAGGGAAACGGTCGACGTCAGTCGGAGTCCGGGCGATCGAGTGGGATCGGTGCGCCGTCGTCCTCCTCCTCCATCGGGATGCGGTGCAGCGGCCCGACGGGTTCGGGTGCGGGCGTGGTCTCGTTCTTCGCGAACTCCTCGGGCGAGTACGCGCGGCCCCACTGCCTGGTGACCGTGGGCGGGCGTTCACCCATGTCGTCGGATATGCCCTTGACCAGGCTGTACATCATGATGAACCCCATCACCATGAACGGCAGCCCGATCACGGTGATGACCTCTTGTAGGGCGCTGAGGCCGCCGGTGCCGGTGCCGGCGAGCAGGGTCGCCGCGACGGCCCCCATGAGCACTCCCCAAATGATGCGCTGGTGGGTGGGCGACGGGGAGACGGTGTCGTCCTCGCCCGAGGCCATCATGTCCACCACCATCGCGGCCGAGTCGACCGAGGTGGTGAAGAAGATGACGACGATGAGCACCGCGATTCCGGAGACGAGGGTCGCGAGCGGGTAGTTGGACAGGAACGCGAACAGCGCGCCCGGGATGTCCCCGTCGACCACCACGGCCTCGGTGAGCCCACCGGGTCCGTTCAGCTCGATGTCGAAGGAGGCCATGCCGAAGACGCCGAACCAGATCACGGAGAACGTCACCGGCAGGACGAGGACACCGAAGACGAACTGCCGGATCGTGCGACCACGGCTGATGCGGGCGATGAAGATCCCGACGAACGGCGACCACGTGATGGTCCACGCCCAGTAGAAGACGGTCCACGTGTTCTGCCAGTCGGTGAGTTCACCGTTCGCCGGGAAGACGTTGTTCCAGAACGCCAGCTCGGGAAGCATCGAGACGTAGACGCCGAAGGACTCCACTGTGCCCTTGAGGAGGAAGACCGTGGGGCCGGCGACGATGATGAAGACGAGCAGCGAGATGGCCAGCGTGATGTTGATCGTCGACAGTCGCTTGATGCCCTTGTCCAGACCGGCCGCCACCGAGACGCAGGCGATGGTCGTGACCACCACGATGACGAGTACCTGCACCAGCGGGGACACGGCGATCCCGAAGAGCTCGTTGAGACCGGCGTTGATCTGGAGAGTACCGAGGCCGACCGAGGTCGCCACACCGAAGACAGTGCCCACCAGAGCGACGACGTCGATGGTCTTGCCGATCGGCCCGTAGACGCGGTTGCCCAGGATGGGCGCGAAGATCGAACTGACGCGCGGCGGCATCTTGCGCTTGTAGATGAAGTACGCGAAGGCCAGTGCCGGCAGGGCGAAGATGGTCCAGGTGTGCAGACCGAAGTGGTACAGCGTGAAGGCCATGGCCTCCTGCGCGGCCTCGGTGCTCCCGGCTTCCACCCCGCCGCGCGGCGGGGTCGCGTAGTGCGAGATCGGCTCGGCCACTCCCCAGAACATGAGGATGGTGCCGATCCCGGCGGCGAAGAGCATGCCGAACCAGGCGGCCGTCGAATGCTCGGGCTCCTCACCGTCGGCACCGAGCCGGACGTGCCCGAACCGGCTCATCGCGATCCACACCAGGAAGAGCAGGAAGATCGTCACACCGGCGATGTAGAACCAGCCGAGGTTGGTCATGATCCACCCCGAGGCGGAGCCGAAGACCTCTCCCACCCAGTCTCCCGCCAGGAACGTGACCACCACGAAGGCGACGATGACCGCCACGGTCGTGAGGAAGATCCCCGGGTCGGTCTTGAGCCTCAGTGCGCGCGTGATCCGTTCGGACATGGTCTCCCTCGTCTGTTCGGCAGTGCTTCTGGCGGGACTGTTCAGTACGCGAAGTTGTGTACCACGAACACCTTGCCACCGGCGGAGTAGGCGATCCCCATACCCGCGGAACGGTACCCGGGGTCAATCAGGTTGTCGTTGTGGCCAGGTGAGTTCTTCCACAGATCCACCAGGCACACCGCCCCGCAGTGCGTGCCTGCGGCCACGATGTTCTCCCCGTGGCCGCGGTTCAGCAGAGCCTGGTTGTGGTAGACGGCGTCCTGGGCGGCGAGCCGGTCGGCCCACACCTGCGCCTCGTGGTCCAGGCCCGGGTTGGGGGCGAGCGCCCCGAGCCCCCGGGACACCCGGTAGGAGTCGATCTCCCGCACGATGCCGTCGCGCAGCCCTCCGGAGACGTCCTGGTAGATCATCCCGGTCGATCCGACCGCCGCCCACACCTCGGCGGGCACCGCGGCACGGGCCTGGGAGACCAGTCCGTCCACCACGTGCTGCGGGATGAGCGGGGGCAGTGCCTGGGCGGAGACCGTCGCGCCTCCGCCACCGATCAGAGTGGCGGAGGTGACGGCAATGGTCGCGAGTGACGCGGTGAGCCTGGAGCGCATGGAGGTGATCATGCCGTCCCGGCGAGCCTGAAGCGAACCGATTGGCGGATGAGGTAGCGACGGCGCGTTACCCCCGTGACCTGCGTATATCAGTGTTACTAATGGTGCTCGAGTGACCGTGGAACGAGGAACAGTCCCGCCCCCGGCAACACGTCGACGGTCACCGGGAGTGGCGCCACAGCGTCACCGTCCGCGAACGCCTCCACGTCCTGCGCCTCGATCCGGACCGCCCTGCAACGCCGCGTGGTCACCCCCCGGAGTCCCACGTGGGTACCGGAGTAGATCCTGCGGAAGTTCCACGCCAGACGGAGCTTGGAGATCCTGCCGACGTAGCAGACGTCGAACAGCCCGTCGGACCGGTCGGCGTCCGGGGCGATCCTCATGTCGCCGCCGTAGCTCCGGGTGATGGCGAACGCGCTGAGCAGGACCTCCGCCTCCACCGTCTCCTCCCCCACATCGCCGGGGTCGAAGGTCATGCGGAACCTGCGGGGCCGGTACGTCGGGAACTCGATGATCGAGGCCAAAACGTAGCGCAGGGGCCCGCCGAGGATCGTCATCTCGTTGACCCGCCGGTTGACCGCCGAGTCGAGTCCTGCGCACAGGACGGAGGCGAAGAGGTGTGGTTCACCGCCGTCCGGGGTGGCCCGGCCGAGGTCGACCTGCTCCACGCGGCCGGCGGCGACAACGTCCGCGGCGGCCTCGGGGCTGTCCAGCGGGATGCCGTACTCGCGGGCGAGGTCGTTGCCGGTGCCCGCCGGGATGATGCCGATCGGGACGCCCGAGAACGCCTGCGCCTGCACGGCCAACGAGACCATCCCGTCCCCGCCACACACGGCGAGGGCGTCCACCCCGTCGGCGATCGCCTGCCGGGCCAGTTCGAGGGACTCCTCCGCGCTGGCGCCTCTCAGGGAGTCGACCTCGAGCCCGTGGGACCGCAGCCTCTCGGCCGCCCTGTCGGCGACCCGGTCACCACGCCCCCCGCCGGCGACCGGATTGGTCAGCAGGGCGACCGTACGGATCCGACGGTCGGACAGCTGCGGGGTCACGGGATCAACGTCCCGGGGTTGCATATGCCCTGCGGGTCCACAGCGTGTTTGACCGCACGCAGCATGCGCACGCCCACCTCGCCGATCTCGGATTCGAGGTAGGGCCTGTGGTCGACCCCGACCGCGTGGTGGTGGGTGATGGTCCCGCCGGCGGCCACGATCGCCTCGGACGCCGCCCGCTTGGCGTCCGTCCACTGTGTGACGGGGTCCTCGCCGCGCTGACCGGCCACGACGGTGAAGTACAGCGACGCGCCGGTGGGGTAGACGTGACTGATATGGCACATGACCAGTGCCGGGGTGCCACTGGCCTCGAGCGAGGTGGTCAGTGCCCGGGCGACGGCGTCCCGCAGCGCGGGCAGGGTCGACCAGTCGGTGGCGGTCTCCAGGGTCTCGACGAGCGCGCCGTTGTCGAGCAACGAATCCCGGAGGACGGGCGCTCCGAAGCGTCCGTGCTCCCACGCCTCGGCCGGGCCGGCGCCCAGCGATGTGCCCCCGTGGGCCAGGAGCACCGCGCGGGTCTCGGCGTGCCGCGAGCCGGCATGCTCGGACGTGCCCTCGAACAGCGTCAGACACAGGCAGCCGCCGGCACCACCCCCACCGGAGCCGCCCCCACCGGCGCCCTCTTCACCAGCGCCGTCTTCACCAGCGCTTTTACCAGCGCCGCCTTCACCAGCGCTGCCATCACCCGTACCGGCGCCGCGGTCCTCCGACCCCTCGGCCCGCTCACCTATCGCCTCGCTGGAGGTGGCCAGGTTCACGGCCGTCTCCGCCTCGTCCGACAGTCGGATGACCGTGGGTCCGGCACCCTGTTGTTCGACGGCGCGCAGGGCAGCGGCTCCGGTGGCGAAGTCGGGGAAGCGGAACGCCTCGTGTCGGACCGTCTCCGGCACCGGGTGAATCCGCAGTCGCACCCGGGTACACACCCCGAAGGCGCCCTCGGAACCCATCAGCCACTGCCGCAGGTCCGGTCCGGCGGCCGACGCGGGGGCTCGGCCGGCCTCGATCACGCCGACCGGGGTCACCACGGTCAACCCGCGGACCATCTCGTCGAAGCGCCCGTACCCGGCCGAGGCCTGCCCGGACGAACGGGTCATCGCGTAGCCGCCCACGGTCGCGTACGGGAAGGACTGCGGAAAGTGCCCGAGCGAGAAACCGTGCTCGGCCAGCAGTTCCTCCGCCCGGGGGCCGGACAGGCCCGCCCCGAGGACTGCCTCACCCGATTCGGGATCGATCGATTCGAGAGCGTCGAAGTGCGCGAGATCCACCGAGATCACGGCCCGGTGGCCACCGGTGTCCGGGGTGAGGCCACCCACCACGGAGGTGCCGCCACCGAAGGGGACCATCGCGACCCCCTCGCGGCCGCACCAGTCCAGCAGGGCCGCCACCTCGTCGTCGTCCCGTGGTGCGACCACCGCGTCAGGGCAGTCCACCTCGGGCCGCAGCCGCCAGGACAACAGATCGGGCGTCGACTTGCCCCTCGCCCGGGGCAGCCGCTGGGAGTCGGCGGTGGAGACGTTTCCCTCCCCCACGACGCTCGCGAGCGCCGAGAGATCGGGGGCGGTGAGGCGGGACGGGGAGGCCGTCACCGCGTCGGGATCGAAGTGGAGACCGCTCTCGGCAGTGACCCCGAGCACGTCGCGCAGCAGGCCGCGGATGCCCTCGCCCAGGTCCCTCGCCTCGGCCTCCGTACCCCACCGGGACAGGGCCATGGGAGGCAACGGCAGGTTGTCAGCGGTGTTCATGTCGCTCATACTGGAACAGTAACCGACAATCTGTTCCGTTTTCGATGATCTCCGCGTCCGTCTGTCACCGCACCCGTGAGAGATCGCCCCAGGGCGCCGCGCGCCAGTCAGGAGGTCCGGTGACCGCGTCCACCGCGACTCCGCCGGCCGACCGCACCGCGGGAACCCGCGACCGCGCGCTCACGGCCGCCCACACCTCGATCCTCGAGATCGGGGCCAGCCGCACCACGATGGTCGAGGTCGCCCGCCGCTCCGGGGTGGGACGGACCACCCTCTACCGCCACTGGCCGGACGTCACCGCGCTCTTCGCCGACCTGCTCACCCGCGAACTCACCGCGGTCGTCGCGCGGGTCGACCCCGCGCTCACCGACTCAGCTCTCCCAGACTCAGCTCTCCATGACTCAGCTCTCCACGAACCGGCGCCCCGCGACGCGGACGAACTCGTGCAACTGCTGTGCACCTTCGCCGACGAGGTGCGCGCCGATCCCCTGCTGGACGCGTTCCGGCGGCACGAGTCCGACATGCTCTCCGAGTACGTCTTCCACCGGCTCGGCACCTCACAGCGACGGCTCATCGACGTCCTCCGCGGGCTGCTCGCGCAGACGATAGCGACCGACCCGAGGTTGGCCGGGCGCGACGCCGAGCAGACCGCCACCATGCTCTTCCTCGCCGTCCAGGGCCTGGTCCTGTCCGCCCCGCTCGCCGACCCGCCGCTCGACCCGGCCGCCTGGCGTGCCGAACTGCACTTACTCATCAGGGGGTACCTCGGACTATGACCGGTCACACCACACCCGTCCACACCACCGCGCTGTCCGCCGCCCGTCGGAGCCGCGAGCTCGGCGAACTGCGCGACCGTGACACCCCAGTGGATCTGTTGGTGATCGGCGGAGGCATCACCGGCGCCGGGATCGCGCTCGACGCCGCCTCCCGCGGGCTCGAGACAGTGCTGCTCGAGGCGCACGACCTGGCGTTCGGCACCAGCCGGTGGTCCTCCAAACTCGCCCACGGCGGCCTGCGCTATCTGGCGACCGGCAACGTCGGCATCGCCCGGCGCTCGGCCGTCGAGCGCGGGATCATGCTCGAACGCACCGCTCCCCATCTCGTGCGGCCGCTCGCCCAGGTCGTCCCCGTGTTCCGGGACACCCCGCCGCTGGGCGCGGTGCTCCCGGGCCTGGGATTCGTCGCCGGCACCCTGCTCTCGCGGCTCGCGGGGACGCGGGCGGACCGGCTGCCCGGCGCGCGGGTCCTGAGCGCGGGGAAGGTCGCGCGGTACGTGCCCGGGGTCCGACGCCGGGGCCTGGAGTTCGGGCACCTCAACTGGGACTGCCAGCTGGTCGACGACGCCCGACTGGTCACGGCGGTGGCGCGGACCGCGGCCGGACACGGCGCGCGGGTGATCACCCGCGCGCGTGTCCTGGAGGCGAGCGGGACGCGGGTCACCGTCCGCGACGAACTGGGCGGAAGCGGCGGGAGGAAGAGCGGCGGCGACGACGACGAGTTCGTGATCTCCGCGCGGGCCGTCGTGAGCGCCACCGGCGTCTGGGCCGGCCAGACCACCCCCGGGGTTCGCGTCCGCCCCTCGCGCGGCACCCACCTGGTCGTCAGGGCGGCCGCGTTGGGCGATCCCGTGGGCGCCCTCACCGTGCCGGTCCCCGGTGAGACCAACCGGTTCTGCTTTGCCATCCCCGCCGAATTCGGCCGGCTGCACGTGGGCCTGACAGACGTGGACGCCCCCGGACCGGTCCCGGATGTGCCGCAGGCCACCGAGGACGAGATCGGGTTCCTACTCGACGTGGTCAACCGAGCACTCGAGACCGAGCTGACCCGTGACGACGTCCTGGGCACCTTCGCCGGACTGCGCCCGCTGGTCGACTCCGGGGACGGCGAGACCGCCGACCTCTCGCGCGAGCACGCGGTGCTCACCTCGGACAACGGCCTCATCACCATCACCGGCGGCAAGCTCACCGAGTACCGGCTCATGGCCGAGCAGGCGGTCGACCTCGTCGTGGGGCGCACCGGGGTCGCCGCCGCGCCGTGTCGCACCGCCGAACTGCCGTTGGTCGGCGCACCCGGACATCCCGAGGTCGCGCGCCCCGCTCCCGCTGCGGGCGGTGGTCGGTTGCCGGCGTCACTGGTGGCGCGCTTCGGCCAGGAGGCCGCGGCCGTCGTGTCCGAATGTCTGCTGGACCGGCCGTTGGAGAGGGTGGCGGACGGACTCGACGTGACCCGCGCCGAATTCTCCTACGCCGTCACCCACGAGGGCGCACTGACCGTCGGCGACATACTGGACCGCCGCAGCCGGGTCGGGTTGGTGCCCGCCGACCGGGCGGCCGCCGAGCCCGCCGCCCGGGAGGCGCTCGCCGCATCCCCCCGGGCCGCAACCTCCTGAGCCGAGGGCGGGTCTCAGGAGAGGGTGCGGGGTGCCTGGAACTCGGCCTCGAAACGCTCGAAGGAGAACGTGGCCAGCGCCCGCGCCCGGTCGAGCCCGAGTTCACGGACAGAATCGGCGATCCGGGCGATGTGGGGATCGCCCTCATCGGCTCCGGAGGCGATCGTCACGCGCGCGCCCCCGAGAGGCCGGAACCGGCCGCCCGCGACCTTGGCGCCGGCGCGGACCAGTACCGGCTTTCCGTCGAGGACCTGGATGCAGTTCATACCCACGGAATGGCGGCCGGGGAGCGGAACCCCCAGGCGGGTGTCGAGCTTCAGGTCGATGCCACCGGCGCCCGAGGAGCCGACGGCCCCCAGTCGCGCGTCGTCGAGAGCTCCACCGGCCGTCCCGACCATGTCGCCCTTCCACTTGGGAAAGCCCCAGAGTTCGTTGCCCGCCGCGAGGGTGAAGTCTTGGTCCACCGGCAACTCGTGGATGTGCTGCTGCACCCCGGCTCCCGGGACCTTGACCTGGAAGGCCAGACCGACCTCGTGGTATCCGCCCAGGACATTGCCCGGGACGTCGTGGTACCGCACGTGGATCATCGTCACCGGCGTGCGGCCGCCCGGCAGTGACACCGGCTCGGCACCAGCGGAATCGAGGACTGCGGACTGGGGGCCGGCGGCGATGAGCCGCCGGGCGACGGCCGTCCGCGACAGGAACGCGGCGCCCGAGATCGAGGCGGAGACGACGGGGACCGGGAACGTGATCTGGCGGCCTGCGACGACACGGGTGGTGGGAGAACTCATGCCCCGACGTTAGCCGCTGGAGTAACAGGTTTCACCACCTTTGGAGGCTAACGTCCCGGGTTCATCCGCGGATAGACCAGGTAGAGACGGGCACACGGTCCGCCCGCGCGGCACAGACCGCGTAAGAGTCCACCCGGAGGCACACCATGTTGAAGGCCATCGCCGACTTCTTCGCCCAGTTCGATTTCACCGTCGGTTCGTCCGCCGCGATCAACGGCTTCATCTCCGGCTCCACCGCCGCGCTCGAGCAGTCCTTCGGATTCGACAGCTCGATCGGCCAGCTCGCGGTGAGCAGCATCGGCCGGGTCGGCCCTGTCGAGAACGGCGTCTGATCCGGGTCACCCGGCACCGGAGAACCCCCGGCCATCCTCTCGGGTGGCCGGGTGCTTCGTGACTCAGGTGGACTCAAATGGGCTCAGGTGGGCTCAGGTGGGCTCAGGTGGGCTCCGACAGATCCTCGGCGGGGAGGCCTGCCACCTGCGCACCCGACTTGCCCTTGTACCGGGGCCGCAGCAGGTTGGCCGGGGACAGGATGTCGTCGACCTCCTCCTCCGAGAGCAGGCCCATCTCCAACACGACCTCGCGCACGCCACGGCCCGAGCGAGCGCACTCACGACCCACCAGGTCACCGTTGTGGTGACCGATCACCGGGTTGAGGTAGGTGACGATGCCGATCGAGTCCATGACGTTGCGGCGCGCCACCTCCACATTGGCGGTGATGCCCCGGACGCATTTCTCGGTGAGCGTCTCGATCGCGGACGTGAGCAACGAGATCGACTCGAACATCGCCTGGGCTATCACGGGCTCCATCACGTTGAGCTGCAGCTGGCCCGCCTCTGCCGCCATGGTCACCGTGACGTCGTTGCCGATCACCTTGAAGCAGACCTGGTTGACCACCTCGGGGATCACCGGGTTCACCTTGGCGGGCATGATTGACGACCCCGCCTGGAGCTCCGGGAGGTTGATCTCGTTGAAACCCGCACGCGGGCCGGAGGAGAGCAGACGCAGGTCGTTGCAGATCTTGGACACCTTGGACGCGGCCCGCTTGAGGGCGGCGTGGACGTTGACGTAGTCGCCGGTGTCGCTGGTCGCCTCGATGAGGTTCATGGCACCCGTGACCGGCAGACCGGTCACGTCACGTAGGTGGTCGATGACAGCGCGGCGGTAGTCGGGCGGCGTGTTGACCCCGGTGCCGATCGCAGTGGCGCCGAGATTCACGTCGAGCAGCATCCGGGCCGCAGCGCCCAGCACGTGGAGTTCCTCGTCGAGTGTCACCGCGAACCCACCGAACTCCTGGCCCAGCGACATGGGGACGGCGTCCTGGAGCTGCGTGCGGCCCATCTTGAGGACCTCGCGGAACTCCTCCGACTTGTCGTAGCAGGCCTCCCGCAACGCGACGATCGCCGGCTCGAGCCGCTCCAGCGAGTGCCACAGGGCGATCCGGAATCCGGTCGGGTAGGCGTCGTTGGTGGACTGCGAACGGTTGACGTCGTCGTTCGGGCTGATGACGTCGTAGGCGCCCTTGGGGTGGCCGATCCGCTCCAGCGCGAGGTTGGCCACCACCTCGTTGGTGTTCATGTTGACCGAGGTGCCGGCCCCGCCCTGGTAGACGCACGAGGGGAACTGGTCCATGCAGCGGCCGTCCCGCAGGATCTCGTCGCACGCACCGACGATGCACTCCGCCACGTCCGGGTCGAGCACACCCATCTCGAGGTTCGCCAGCGCGGCGGCCTTCTTGACCATGACCATCCCGCGGACGAAGTCAGGGATGTCGCTGATGGTCGTCGATGCGATGGGGAAGTTCTCGACGGCCCGAACGGTGTGGATCCCGAAATAGGCGTCAGCCGGGACCTCTTTCTCACCGAGCAGGTCTCTTTCCACACGGGTCTGGGTCATTCGTCCTCCGCTGGTCGGGTCGACACGATCCACAGTAGACACGGCCCACGGTAACCGCGTGGGGTCACGGTTCGCGGGGATCCCCCGCAGGCGCGCCGCCTTGCTTAGGGTGTGGGCATGTGGCGAAAGACGACCTCCCGCCGCGCCCGAGCCCTGGCCACGGCGAAGGATGTCCTGCGGCCACTGTCCCCCTCGGACGGTGTCCTGGGCAGCATCGTCGACAGGGGCCAGGTGCCCCTGCCGCGCGGGACCTGGGCGATGTTCGGCGTGGCGTTCGCGGGCTTCGCCATGCCGGTGATCGGGTTCGTCGAACTGGCGGAGCGGATCAGCTCCGGCGCCAAGCTGCCCTTCGACCGGCCAGTCATGCTGTGGTTGCGCCGGCGGCACACCCCGCGCAACACGCGGATCGTCCGGGTGGTCACCGAGCTCGGCGGGGTCACCGCCGTCCCGGTGTTCGCCCTCGCCGCCGCGGGCTACCTGGCATACGTCCGGGGTAGCCGCCGGCCGGCCGCGTTGCTCACCGTGTCCCTGGTCGGGTCGACCATCATCAACTCGGTCCTCAAGCTCATGTACCGACGGGCCCGCCCGACCTTCTTCACCCACATCGTCGAGGAAAAGAGCTACTCGTTCCCCAGTGGTCACGCCATGGCGAGTGCGGCGCTCGCCGGCTGCGCCTGTGTGCTCGCCTGGCCCACCGGCTGGCGGTACCCGGTGATCGCCGGATCCGCCGCGTACGTCCCGGCGGTGGGCGTGACCCGCATGTACCTCGGCGTGCACTTCCCCAGCGACGTCCTGGCCGGCTGGTGCGTGAGTCTGGCCTGGGTGGGCGAGGTGGCCACGATCATGTGGCTCACCGACCGTCTCGAGGACTCGCCGGAGCTCACCTCACGCCCGGGGTCGTGACGGGCACCCGACCGTCCTCCGGCCCGCCGGAGAGGCCGTCGTCTCCCGCAGCCCCGGTTGTCCTCACCGAGGTCTTCGCCCCGTGGGTGGTTCTCACGGTCGCGTCGCTCCACCTCGGGCACCGGGTGGGCGCGCCCGGCTGGGGCGTGGCGAACGCCTCCGGCCTCGGACTGATACCCCAGGCGGCGATCGCCTGGCGGGTGCGTCGCAAGGCGCTGTCCGATCATCACGTCACGCGGCGGGAGGACCGCCCACTCGTGATCGCCGGTATCGCCGGGTCGGTGGCGACGCTGATGGTGGCCCAGCGCCGCCGGGACGCTCCGGCCGAGCTGCGCCGGATGACGCGAGCCGCGCTCGTGGCGTTGGGGGTCGCCGGAGCCGCCACCTGTCGGGTCAAGGTCTCCTTCCACACCGCCGTGCTGGCAGGTGTCATCTCGGTGCTCGCCCGTGAGATCTCACCCGGATACTGGCGGCTCCTGGTTCTCGTGCCGCCGGTGGCGTGGGCGCGGGTTCGCATCAGTCACCACACCCCGGTGGAGACGGCGCTGGGCGGCGCGATCGGGCTGGCCTGCGGCTACTGGGGCGGTGGCCGCGCCGTCACGCCACCCGCGGCCCCGCCGGAGCCCTGAGCACGACCGCCCCGCGGAAACGCACGATCGCCCCGCGGAAACGGTGGCGGGTTCCCGCGGGGCGGCGAGCCGACGGCCCGCGTCAGATCCGGTCGACCAACAGCTTGGCGAAGGCGGCGGGGTCGGTGAGCGTGCCACCCTCGGCGAGGACGGCCGCACCCGAGAGCAGTCGCGCGGTGTCGGCGAGCCCCGGCGCCGACGGGTCCTCGGTGTACTGCGTGCGCAGCCTCTCGACCAGCGGGTGGGCGGGGTTGAGCTCCAGGATCCGCTTGCTCGCGGGCAGCTCCATCCCCGAGGCCCGGTACATGGCCTCGAGCTGCGGGGTCATGTCGAATTCGTCGCCCACCATGCAGGCCGCGGACTCGGTGAGGCGCTGCGACAGCCGCACCTGCTTGACCTCGTCGGACAGCTGCTCGCCCAACCATTCGAGCAGGCCGGTGAACTCCGCGGAGTCCACCTGGTCCTTCTTCTCGGCGGTATCGGCGCCCACGCCGGACAGGTCCACGTCGCCCTTGGCCACCGACCGCAGGCGTGTGCCGTCGACCTCGCCGACCGCGTCCACCCAGACCTCGTCGACCGGGTCGGTGAGCACGAGCACCTCGACGCCTCGTGCACGGAACGCCTCGAGGTGCGGGGAGTTCTCCACCGCCGCGCGGCTCGTGCCGGTCAGGTAGTAGATCTCCTCCTGCCCGTCGGCCATGCGGGAGATGTACTCGGCGATGGTGGTGCCCACCTCGCCGTCGTCGCCACCGGAGGCCTCGTCGGAGGCTGCACGAGTCGACGCGAACGTGCTCACGGCGAGCAGTTGGTCGCGGGCGTCGACGTCGGAGATCAGGCCCTCCTTGAGGACCGCGCCGAAGTTGGTCCAGAAGGTGCGGAACTCCTGCGGCCGTTCGTTGCGGATCTGCTCGATGGTCTGGAGCACACGCTTGACCAGGCGCTTGCGGATCGCACGGATCTGACGATCCTGCTGCAGGATCTCGCGCGAGACGTTGAGCGAGAGGTCCTGTGCGTCGACGATGCCCTTGACGAAGCGCAGGAACGGCGGGACCAGCTCCTCGCAGTCGTCCATGATGAAGACTCTGCGGACGTAGAGCTGCACGCCGCGCTTGGTGTCCGGGGAGAACAGGTCGAACGGGACCTGCGTGGGCAGGAACAGCAGCGCCTGGTACTCGAACGTCCCCTCGGCCTTGAGGGTGATGGTCTCCAGCGGTTCGTCCCACGCGTGTGAGACGTGGCGGTAGAACTCCGCGTACTCCTCGTCGGTCACCTCGGACCGGGGCCGCGTCCACAGCGCCTTCTGGGAGTTGAGCGTGACGGTCTCCGTGAGGGAGTCCTCGGCGGCCGGGTCGTCACCCTCGCCGCTGTCCCCCGTCGGTTCCGGAGCCGGGCGCTCGACCTCCATGCGGATGGGCCAGGCGATGAAGTCCGAGTACGTGCGCACGACACGGCGCAGCGTGGACTCCGCGGCGTAGTCGGGCAGCGTCGCGTCCCCACCGGCGGGCTTGAGCTGCAGGATCACCGAGGTGCCCTGCGGGGCGTCGGGGGCCTCCTCGATCGTGTAGGTCCCCTCGCCCCCCGAGGTCCAGCGCGTACCCGCGGCCTCCCCGGCCTTGCGGGTGACCAGCGTGACCGCGTCGGAGACCATGAACGTGGAGTAGAAACCGATGCCGAACTGGCCGATGAGGTCCGCGGTGACCTGCTCGCTGGCCTCGCCCGACTCCTGCGCCGCGCGGGCCGCCGCGAGTGCCTCCCGCATCTGACCGGTACCCGACTTGGCGAGCGTCCCGATGAGGTCGACGACCTCGTCACGGGACATCCCGATGCCGTTGTCGCGGATCGTCAGCGTGCGGGCCTGCTCGTCGGGGATCAACTCGATGTGCAGGTCCGAGGTGTCGACCCCCAGCGTGGAGTCCTGGAGTGCGGCCAGCCGCAGCTTGTCCAGTGCGTCGGAGGAGTTGGAGATGACCTCTCGGAGGAAGGTGTCCGGGTTGGAGTAGATCGAGTGGATCATCAGATCCAGCAGCTGCCGGGTCTCGGCCTGGAACTCCCGGGTCTCGGCTGCGCCGGAGGTCTGCGGGCTCATGGTGGCGACGGTTCCTCTCTCTGGGATGGGCGGGCACGCCCCGTGCGGGCGCACTCGCCGAACTGTTCACGACGTGCTGTTCACGACGACACGATCAACCTACTGTGGGGTCCGGACATTCCGGAGGAGCCCCCGTGACCGAGAACCCGCTTCCCCACGCCCACCTGATCGCCCTCGACGCCGCCACCGAGCTGTTCGGGCGGGCGGTGGCCGACGGGCTCGACGGCGACTGCGACTCGTGCCCCGGCTGGAGTCGCCGCGACTGCGCCAACCACGTCCTCGGTGGCGGTCTGCGGTACGCGGCCTACTTCCCCCGCCTGCCGGAGTCGGAGATCGGCTGGACGCGGACGGCGGACCATGCCGGTGACGATCCGGTGGGAGCACTGTCCCGCACCTCCGCGGAGCTCCGTGACCGGCTCGCCTCGGCCCCCGACGCCGACGCGCCGGTCGCCCACCGGCTCGCCGAGATCCCCGTCCGCGACCTCCTCGCCCTGCGGGTGTTCGAACTGGTTCTGCACGCCCACGACCTCCAACCGCGATCGTGGGAATCCGATGTGGCCGAGGTACTCGCCGACTGGTTGCTCGAGAACGCGCGGGACGTGGTCGAATTGATGCGCACCTTCGGGGTACTGGCCCCGGCCCTCCCCGTAGGGACCGATGCGGGAGCGCGTGCCCGGCTGCTCGCTCTGGCGGGCCGCGCCCCCGCCCCGTGAGACGCCCCGGGACGGAGCGTCCGCCAACCGGGCCGTCGTGCCTGCGAGTAGGAAGCGCGGCCGCTTTTTCACGTGACCCGGCCGACACCGAGGACTAGCGTGGCGGGTATCTCAGGCGTCGTCGGCGCCGGAGTCCCCACACACGGCGAGAGGATCCGCCATGTCCCTGCGAAACAGTCCCTACATCGCCTTCCCGGGAAACGCGGGCGAGGCGTTCCCGTACTACCACGACCTCTTCGGTGGCCAGCTCGACATCATGAACTACGACGCGATGCCGCCCATGGAGGGTTTCCCGGTGCCCCCGCCGCCCGGAGCGGTGGCCCACGCGACCCTGGACGCGCCCGGCATCACCCTGGCCGGCGGCGACAACATCGGCGAGGACATGCCTCAGCTGACCAGCGACGTCTACTCGTTCCTGCTCGCCTTCGATGACCTCGAGGAGGCCCGCACTTTCATCTCGAAGGTCTCCGACGGCGGCGGTGAGATCGCGATGCCCTTCGAGATGGCTCCGTGGGGGGACCACTACGGGCAGGTCAGGGACAGGTTCGGCATCCGCTGGGACGTCGTCGTCGGGGGCACGGGCGAGTGAATCAGGCCTGACCTGCCCGTCTCCGCCGTACCGATCACCTCCGCTTGTTACCGTTCACCCATGGATATCCATGGAGCAAGTGCCATCGTCACGGGCGGTGCGTCGGGCATCGGCGCTGCCGTCGTCCGTCAACTCGCCGCGCAGGGTGCGAAGGTGGTCGTCGCCGACCTCAACGCCGAGAAGGGTGAGGCCCTCGCGAACGAGGTCGGGGGCGTGTTCGTCGCCGTCGACGTGACCAAGACCGATCAGAACGTCAAGGCCATCGAGGCAGCCCTGGAGCTCGGCCCGCTGCGCTACCTCGTCAACTCGGCCGGCATCGGCTGGGCCCAGCGCACGATCGGTCGTGACGGCGAGTTCTCGTCGGCGTTCGACATCGACTCGTTCCGCAAGGTCATCGACATCAACCTCATCGGCTCGTTCGACATGCTGCGCCTGGCCGCCACGGCCATGTCCCGCGGCGAGGCCGACGACGACGGCCAGAAGGGCGCGATCGTCAACATGGCCTCCGTCGCCGCGTTCGACGGGCAGATCGGCCAGGCCGCGTACTCCGCGTCCAAGGGTGGCATCGTGGGCCTGACCCTGCCCGTGGCCCGTGACCTCTCGGCCGCCGGAATCCGCCTCAACACCGTGGCCCCCGGCCTCATCGACACCCCGATCTACGGCGAGGGCCCCGACTCGGAGGCGTTCAAGGCCAAGCTGGGCGAGAGCGTCCTGTTCCCCAAGCGTCTCGGCTCGGGCGACGAGCTGGCGTCGATGGTCATGGAACTGCTCACCAACCCGTACATGAACGCGCAGACGGTGCGCGTCGACGGTGGTATCCGGATGCCACCGAAGTGACCTGACGCATCGGTGACCCCCGGGTCTCCCCCACGTGCGCGGGCCCCCGCGGCCGGGCCCCCGCCGGCGCCCCTCTCGTCATGCCAGAACGTGACGCCGGAAGCGGACAATGGCCGGAAGGCACAGAAAAAGCTCGCGGATTCTGGATTCCGGTCGACAACTCGCCCAACCCTCCGTACCTTCGCCGTATGGCGATATCAGACGTGAAGGAATACGCCCATCTCTCCGCCGAGGATGTCGAGGCCATCGGTGAAGAACTGGACGCGATCCGCCAGGAGGTCGTGGATTCACTCGGTGAGGCCGACCGCCGCTACGTGCAGGACACCATCAAGCTCCAGCGCGGACTCGTCGCCGGCGCCCGTGTCGTCCTCCTCTTCTCCGGATACCGTCCGGCCTGGCTGGTGGGCACCGCCATGCTGGGCGCGGGCAAGATCATCGAGAACATGGAGCTCGGGCACAACGTCATGCACGGGCAGTGGGACTGGATGAACGATCCGGTGATCCACTCCACCACCTGGGAGTGGGACATCGTGGGCACCTCCGAGCACTGGAAGGCCACCCACAACCACCATCACCACACGTACACCAACATCATCGG
>JBKBRA010000051.1:0-20650 GCA_046292305.1 Dietzia sp.
GCTCAGCCTGCCGCTGCTCCGGCGTCTCCTGGAGGACGCCGGGCTCCACGCGCACCAGTTGTGGCGTCCCGGTCTCCGCACCTGACCAGCAGGTCAGAGAGGCGACCAGTCGGCCCGCCCGCCCCCGTCGGGCAACCCTTGGACCCCCAATCCCACACATGAGGGGGGCCTCTCATTAGACTGCTGGAGAATATCGGTGCCCCTACCGGGCGCACCGATCTAAGAGACGTCCATCACCAGGAGGCCCTGAGTGCCCAGTCATGCCAGCTCTCACATCACCAAGGTCCTCGTCGCCAACCGCGGCGAGATCGCTGTACGTGTGATCCGCGCGGCGAAGGACGCCGGCCTGGCCAGCGTGGCCGTGTACGCCGAGCCCGACGCCGATGCACTGTTCGTCAAGCTGGCCGACGAGGCCTTCGCCCTCGGGGGCCAGACGTCCGCGGAGTCCTACCTGGTCTTCGACAAGATCCTCGACGCCGCCGCCAAGTCCGGGGCCGACGCCATCCACCCCGGGTACGGCTTCCTCTCCGAGAACGCCGACTTCGCGCAGGCCGTGATCGACGCCGGGCTGATCTGGATCGGCCCCCCGCCGCACGCGATCCGCGATCTCGGCGACAAGGTCACCGCCCGCCACATCGCCGAGCGCGCCAAGGCACCGATGGCCGCCGGCACCAAGGACCCGGTCAAGGACGCGAGCGAGGTCGTCGCTTTCGCCGAGCAGTACGGCCTACCCATCGCCATCAAGGCCGCCTTCGGTGGTGGCGGGCGCGGGATGAAGGTCGCGCACGAGATGTCCGAGGTCGCCGAGCTCTTCGACTCGGCCACCCGAGAGGCCATCTCCGCGTTCGGCCGCGGCGAGTGCTTCGTCGAGCAGTACCTCGACAAGGCCCGCCACGTCGAGGCGCAGGTCCTCGCCGACCAGCACGGCAACGTCGTCGTGGCCGGCACCCGCGACTGCTCCCTGCAGCGCCGCTTCCAGAAGCTCGTCGAGGAGGCCCCGGCGCCGTTCCTCACCGACGAGCAGCGCAAGCGGATCCACGACTCGGCCAAGGCCATCTGCAAGGAGGCCGGCTACTACGGCGCCGGCACCGTCGAGTACATGGTCCAGGGCGACACGATCTCCTTCCTCGAGGTCAACACCCGCCTCCAGGTGGAGCACCCGGTCACCGAGGAGACCGCGGGCATCGACCTCGTGCTGCAGCAGTTCAAGATCGCGGAGGGCGAGGTGCTCGAGTTCACCGAGGACCCGGCCCCGCGTGGCCACGCGTTCGAGTTCCGCATCAACGGCGAGGACGCCGGACGCGGCTTCCTCCCGGCCCCCGGCACCATCACCGGCTACCAGGAGCCCACCGGCCCGGGCGTGCGCATGGACTCCGGCGTCGAGCAGGGCGACACCATCGGCGGCCAGTTCGACTCGATGCTCGCCAAGCTGATCGTCTGGGGCGAGGATCGCGACCAGGCACTCGCCCGCTCGGCGCGCGCGCTCGCCGAGTACAAGATCGAGGGCATGGCCACGGTCCTGCCGTTCCACGCCCACGTGGTCACCAACCCCGCATTCGTCGGCGACGGCAAGGGCTTCGACATCTACACCAAGTGGATCGAGGAGGAGTGGGACAACCCGATCGAGCCGTGGACCGCCACCGGCACCCCGGCCGACGATGACGAGCCCGTCGAGCGCAAGAAGGTCGTCGTCGAGGTGGACGGCCGCCGCGTCGAGGTCTCACTGCCCGGCGACCTGGCCTTCGGTGGATCGCACAACGGCGGCACCGTCCGCCGCAAGGCCAAGGGCCGGACCCGTGGCGGCGCCGCCGGTGCGGCCGCGTCCGGTGACGCCGTGTCGGCCCCCATGCAGGGCACCGTCGTGAAGGTGGCCGTCGAGGAGGGCCAGGAGGTCAAGGCCGGTGAGCTCGTGGCCGTGCTCGAGGCAATGAAGATGGAGAACCCGGTCACCGCTCACAAGGACGGCGTCATCACCGACCTGTCCGTGGACGCCGGTGCCGCGGTCACCCAGGGTGCGGTGCTCTGCGAGATCAAGTGACCCGCTGACGGTGCCGACCACCCCGGTCGGCACCGTCGCCCCCACCCTCCCGAAATCCGCTACTCTCCCGCACGATCAACTACCCGTTTCGGGGTAGCGGATCGGGCAGGACGGTAGCGGATTTCTGGTTTCGGGCGGGGCGGAAACGGGTCTGGATCCGGTTCGGGGTCCGCCGACGACCGGTGCCGCCGAAGGGTCTCAGGCCCCCTGCTCGACCGGGTGGTCGACGACCGGCTCGGCGCTCGCGGGATCCACGGCGGCCTCCACCAGGAACTCGCGGACCTCGGGCACACCGCGGAGGTAGCGGTCCGCCTCGTCGTCGGACTCCGTCACCTGGCTGGCCAGCTCGGCGGCGACCCGCTGCTCGAACATCTCGATCTCGCGTTCCTCGCGGGCGACATCCCAGCCCAGCACCTCACCCATCAGGGCGGCGACCTCACGGGCGCACGCGACCCCACCGTGCTGGTACTCCATGGAGATCCGGGTCCGGCGCACCAGGACGTCCTCCAGGTGCAGCGCGGCCTCCGCGAGGGCGGCGTAGACGACCTCGACGCGCAGGTAGCGCTCGGCGCCGCCGAGGGTCTCCAGCAGGTCGGGGCGGCCGGCGGCCAGGTCCAGCACGTCCTCGAGGAGCGAACCGTAGCGGTCGAGCAGGTGCTGGACCTGCAGCTCTCTGATCTCGTAGTTGTCGGCGATGCGGTCGGCGCGGTTGACCATGGCCGGGTAACCGTCGGCACCGAGGAGGGGGATGCGATCGGTGGTGGAGGCCGGCACGGATCCGGCGCGCTCCTCACCCATCTCGGCGACCGCGGCATCGACCGCGTCAGCCGCCATGACCCGGTAGGTGGTGTACTTGCCGCCCGCCACCACCACCGCCCCGGGAGCCACGGTCATCACCGCGTGTTCCCGGGAGAGCTTGGCGGTGGAGTCGGCCCCGCCCGAGAGCAACGGGCGCAACCCCGCGTACACACCGCGGACGTCCTCCCGCACGATCGGGGTCGTGAGCACCGCGTTGACGTGCCCGAGGATGTAGTCGATGTCCGCCCCGGTCGCCGCCGGGTGGGCCAGATCGAGTTGCCAGTCGGTGTCGGTGGTGCCGATGATCCAGTACTCGCCCCAGGGGATCACGAAGAGCACGGACTTCTCGGTGCGCAGGATGAGCGCGGCCTCCGAGTCGACCTTGTCGCGGTCCACCACGATGTGCACGCCCTTGGACGCCCGGACCGTGAAGCCGCCCTCCTCGCCCAGCATCTGCTGCAGATGGTCGGTCCACACCCCCGCCGCGTTGAGCACCACCCGGGCGCGCACGTCGGTCTCCCGGCCGGTCTCGGCGTCGCGGACCCTCACACCCGTCACCCGGTCGCCCTCCCGCAGGTACCCGATCACCTGGGTGGAGTTGGCGACCACCGCGCCGTGCAGGGCGGCGGTGCGGGCGAGCGTGAGGGTGTGACGGGCGTCGTCGACCAGCGTGTCCCAGTACCGGATCCCACCCACCACGGCGTCCTCGCGCAGACCCGGGGCCACGCGGCGAGCGCCGGCGCGGCTGTAGTGCTTCTGCGACGGGACGCTCTTGGCCCCGCCCATGAGGTCGTAGAGGACGAACCCCGCGGCCATGTACGGGCGTTCCCAGAAGCGGCGGGTGAGCGGGAAGAGAAACTTGAGCGGTTTCACCAGGTGCGGGGCGAGTCGGGTCATACTCAGCTCGCGCTCGTGGAGAGCCTCGGCGACGAGTCCGAAGTCGAGCTGCTCCAGGTACCGGAGCCCGCCGTGGAACATCTTGGAACTGCGCGAGGAGGTCCCGGCGGCGAAGTCCCGGGCCTCGACAACCGCGACACGCAGGCCGCGCGTGGCCGCGTCGACCGCGCTGCCGGTGCCCACGACACCTCCCCCCACGATCACGATGTCGAAGGACTCCTCCGACAACCTCCGCCACGCCTCGGCCCGGGTTTCGGGGCCGAGTACGGACCGTGATCTGATCGTGGGCATCGCGCTCCCTCCGGGGCCGGGCATCGGATTCCGGCCGGTCGCGCCCGACTCTACGCCCGGCCGGACGTAGTCTGTCGACGTGACGCGTAACACCTACATCCTCGCGATCGACCAGGGGACCACGTCCTCGCGGGCAATCCTCTTCGACCACGACGGTCTGCCGGTGCCCGCGGCCACGGTCCAGGTCGAGCACCGGCAGATCCTGCCCCGGGCCGGGTGGGTGGAACACGACCCCCTGGAGATCTGGGAGAACGTGCGGACCGCCATGGCCCAGGTGGCCGGCCGCGCCGACCTCGAACCGGCGTTGGTGAGCGCGATCGGCATCACCAACCAGCGGGAGACCGTGGTGGTGTGGGAGCGGGACACCGGCGAGCCGGTCTACAACGCGATCGTCTGGCAGGACACCCGGACCTCCGGGATCTGCGCCAGGTTGGCAGCGGGGCACCCCGCCGGCGACGACCGGTTCCGGGATGCCACCGGACTGCCCCTGTCCACCTATTTCGCGGGTCCCAAGATCCGATGGATCCTCGACCACCTCGACGCCGAGGGTCGGCGCGGCACCGAGCGGGCCGAGGCCGGCGAGCTGCTTGCCGGGACGATCGACTCGTGGCTGGTGTGGAACCTGACCGGAGGCCGCCGCGGCGGGACCGACGGCGAGCCGGCGCTCCACGTCACCGACGTCACCAACGCGTCCCGGACCCTGCTCATGGATCTGCGGACCCTGGAGTGGTGCGACGAGCTCTGCCGCGAGATCGGGGTGCCGCGGGCGATGCTGCCCGACATCGTGCCGTCCTCGGGGGTAGTCGGACACGTCACCGAGCGGCGCATGTTCGGCGGGACCCCGATCGCGGGGATCCTCGGTGATCAACAGGCGGCCATGTTCGGTCAGACCTGCTTCGAACCGGGCGACGCCAAGAACACCTACGGGACCGGGGCATTCCTGCTGCTCAACACCGGCACCACCCCACAGTTCAGCGAGAACGGGCTGCTCACCACCATCTGCTATCAGCTCGGGGACGCCGATCCCGTGTACGCACTGGAGGGCTCCGTGGCGGTGGCGGGCTCGCTGGTGCAGTGGTTGCGCGACAACCTCGGGGTGATCTCGAGCGCGGAGGAGACCGAGGAACTGGCGAAGTCGTTGGAGGACAACGGCGACTGCTATCTCGTGCCCGCGTTCTCCGGGCTGCTCGCCCCTCGGTGGCGTCCGGACGCGCGCGGGACCCTTGTGGGCCTGACCCGGTTCCACACCCGGGCTCACCTGGCGCGAGCGGCGCTCGAGGCCACCGCGTTCCAGACCCGCGAGATGACCGACGCGATGGCCGCTGACGCGGGCAAGACCGCCGAGGCCCTCCGCGTGGACGGCGGGATGGTGGTCAACGACTACCTGATGCAGTTCCAGGCCGATATCCTGGGCATCGACGTGATTCGCCCCGAGGTCACCGAGACCACCGCCCTGGGTGCCGCGTTCGCCGCGGGCCTGGCGGTGGGCCAGTGGGACTCCCCCGACCGGCTCCGCGAGTTGTGGCGGGAGGACAGGCGGTGGGAGCCGCACATGGACGAGGACGAACGCTCCCGCCTCTGGGGCCGCTGGAACGACGCGGTCGAACGGACCCTGGGTTGGGCCGCCACCGAGAGCTGATCAGTCCGGGGCCGAGGCTCCCGGATGGAAGACGGCCGGGCGCAACGGCGTGACGTCGACCCGGGCCCCCACCTCGAACGCCTCACCGCCCGAGACCGGGACCGCGAAGCTCTGCGCGGCACCGTCGAACCACATGCGGATGAGCGTCGACGCACCGACGAACTCCACTCCGGTGCACACTCCGTGTCCCTCCGGCCCGGCCCGGCGGACCGCCAGGCTCTCGGGGCGCCACAGGACCGTTCCGACCCCCTGCGCGGGCGTGTCGAGCGGGACCGTACCGACGATGGTGTGGGCGACCCCGCCGGCCGCGGTGGCCGGGAGCAACACCACCTCGCCCGCCAGCTGGGCGACCTCGCGGCTGACCGGATAGTTGTAGAGCCGTTCGGGGGTGTCGACCTGGGCGAGCCGACCGTCGATGAGGACGGCGACACGATCCGCGGTGGCCAGCGCCTCCGCGCGATCGTGGGTGACGAGCACGGACGTGGCGCCGGATTCCGAGAGCAGAGCCGAGACCTCCGCGCGGACCCGACCCCGGAGTGCGGCGTCGAGCGCGCTGAACGGCTCGTCGAGCAGGATGAGCCCCGAACCCGGGGCGAGTGCACGTGCGAGTGCGACCCTCTGCTGCTGGCCTCCGGAGAGTCTCGAAGGACGTTCGTCCGCGCGATCCGCCAGACCGACCAGTTCGAGGACCTCACGCACCCGGGCCGCCCTCTCGGCGCGGCTGCGCCACCGCGCCACCGGATCGACCGGGACCAGTCCGAATCCGACGTTCCTCGCGACGGTCAGGTGGGGGAAGAGCGCACCCTGCTGGGGGACCAGACCGATGCCGCGGTGCTGGGCGGGCAGGGGGTCCACGCGGCGCCCGTCGACGAGGATGTGACCCGCCGAGACCGGGTGGAGACCGGCGATCATGCGAAGCACGGTGGTCTTGCCCGATCCGGAGGCCCCGAGAACGGCCAGCGATTCACCGGAGCCCACTCTCAGATCGAGGTCCCGGACGACCGTGGTGCCGCCGTACCCGCCGGTCACGCCGCGGAGCTCGAGCACGCCGCCGGGGCGTCGCTTCACCGTCATGTGGCACCCACCTGTGTCTTCTCCGAACGGGCCGCGATCGCGGTCCGCGCCGGGACGCCTCGTCCGGACCCTCCGGCACCCCACCCGAACGACCTGCCGAGTACCGCGGCGGGGATCACCGCCACGGCCACCAGCATCGCGGCGTAGGGAGCCGCCTGCGAGTAGGCCGCCACCTCTGTGTGAGCCCACATCGCGGAGGCCAGGGTCTCCGTCCCGGTGGGGCGCAGCAGAAGGGTTGCGGGGAGTTCCTTGGCCACGCTGAGGAACACCAGGCATCCTCCGGCGAGGACGCCCGGCATGGCGAGCGGTGCGACGACGCGACCGAAGGTCCGGAACCGGCCGGATCCCAGGGCCCCGGAGGCGTCCTCCAGCGCGGTGGGGATCGCGCCGACCGCGGACCGCACCACCCCCACGGCGAGTGGGAGGAACAACACGACGTACCCGAACACGAGCATCGGCACCTGCTGGTACAGGCCCGGAACAAGCCGTATCCCCACGAACACCACGGCCAGTCCGACCGTGATGCCGGGCAACGCGAAGCCGATCTGGGCGACCGCCTCGGTGGCCCGGGCGACCGGACCGTTCGATCGGGCCGCGAGGATACCGATGGGCAGCGCCAACACGATCGTCACCAGAGCCGCGAGGCCGGACACACCCGCTGTGGTGGCCGCCGCTGCGAGGACCGGGCCCCACGACACGTCCACCTCGGCGGCGGCCCGCACCCACCGGACCAGCCCGACGAGCGGGGCGAGCACACCACCGGCCAGGACGAGGCCCACCACCGCGAGGGCCAACGGCCTCAGGCGTCCGAGCGGGAGCCGGTCGGGCAGGGAGTCCACACCCGCACCGACCCGGGCCACCTCACCCCGGCGGGCCCGTCGCTCGCCCACCATCACCACGAGCGCCACCACGATGAGCACACAGGCCAGAACCGCTGCGGGCACCCTGTCGAACGATGCGCGGTAGCTGTGGTAGATCCCGACGGTGAACGCCTCGTACCGGAGCATGGCCACCGCCCCGAAGTCGGAGAGGGTGTAGAGCGCCACGAGGAGCGCCCCCGCGGCGACAGCCGGCCGGATCTGACGCAGCGTCACCCCGAGCACCGCCCTGACGGACCCGCGCCCCAGGGTCCTGGCGACCTCCTCCAGTCCCGGGTCCACGGTCCGCAGCGCCGCGGCTGCGGGGAGGAAGACGTACGGGTAGCACGAGATCGTCAACACGATGACCGATCCCGGCAGGCCCAGGATCTGGGGAAAGTCGGCGACCCACAGATAGCCCAGGACGTAGGAGGGCATCGCCAGGGGCACGCAGAGCAGGGCTCCGACCACCGGCGCCCCGGGGAGGTCCGTCCGGACGGTGAGCCACGCGAGCGCGACACCCACCACCACGCTTACCGCGGTGACCAGGACGACGAGCACGACGGTGTTGACGAGCAGCTCGGCCGAGCGGCCGGAACGGACCACCTCGATCGCGTGAGCGGGTCCCCTCTCCCCCGCCCGGATGACCAGATAGACCAGCGGGATGAGGGCCGCTGAGCACGCGAGCGTGGCGACCGCCCCGAGGAGGGGGCGGCCGCCACGCAGACGGGTCCGGAGGTCTATGACGGTTCCGTCAGATCATGCCCACGCGCGTGAGCATCTGCTGGGTCTCTTCGAGCCCGTCGAGGTCACCCAGATCGATCTGGGGACCGCCGAGTGTCTCGAGGGGCGGCAGATCGACGGCGTCCGAGGTGATGCCGGGCACCACCGGGTACTCGGCGGACTCCTCGAGGAAGTAGAGCTGGGCCTGCTCACCGAGGAGCTCCTGCACCACGCGAAGGGCGTCGTCCGAGCGGTCCGTCGAGGCCAGCACACCGACCCCGGCCACGTTGACCAGCGCACCGGGGTCACCCTGGGCCATGTAGCGGACGCGGGCCCGCATGTTCTCCTCGCCCCTCTCCTCGGCGGCGTTGTACCAGTAGTAGTGGTTGGTGAGTCCGAGCTCGACGTCACCGGTGTCAGCGGCTTCGAGGAGCGCGTTGTTGTTGTCGTACGTCCTCGGCTCGTTTGCCAGGAAGTCGCGGAGCCACTGTTCGGCCGCCTCGTCCCCGCGGTCCACCCGGAGTCCGGTGACGAACGACTGGAACGACGCGTTGGTCGGGGCGTATCCGACTCTGCCCCGCCACTCGGGGTCGGTGAGCTCGTCGATGGTGTCCGGGACGTCGGACTCCTCGAGCACCTCGGAGTCGTAGACCAGGACGCGGGCGCGCAGGCTGGTCGCGACCCAGGTCCCGTCGGTGGCACGGTACTCGGCGGGGACGACGTCGATCGTCGCGTCGTCGAGCTCCGCGAGCAGGCCCTCCTTGGACAGCGCGCCGAGCGCGCCGGCGTCCTGGGAGAAGAAGATGTCGGCCGGGCTGGCCTCACCCTCCTCGGCGATCTGCGCGGCCATCTCCGGGGTGCTCGCGTAACGCACCTCGAGGTCGAGCCCGGTGGACTCCTCGATCTGTTCGAACAGCGGGCCGACGAGATTCTCACTGCGGCCCGAGTAGACCACCAACGAATCCGAGTCGTCTCCGGCGCCGTCCGTGGTGCAGGCCGTCAGACCCAGCACCAGCGAACCGGCTGCGGCGATCGCGGCCAGACGGCGTCGCATCATCACGGTTCCTCCCTCACAGTCCCGGTGCCGCGTCACGGGCACCGGATGTGAGCTTAGCCTAAACTTATCCGCGCGCTCACCCCGGTACCTCGGCCCGGGATCAGTCCAGGTCGTCGTGCCGCATGAGCTGCCGGGCCGCCTCCGTGATCGATCCGGTCATCGAGGGGTACACGGAGAACGACCCGGCGAGGTCACCCACGGTGAGCTGGTTCCGCACGGCCACGGACACCGGCAGGATGAGCTCGGAGGCGGTGGGTGCCACGATCACCCCGCCGATCACCACGCCCGAGGCGGGGCGGCAGAACAGCTTGACGAACCCGCGGCGAAGGCTGCGCATCTTGGCGCGAGGGTTGCCCGCGAGCGGGAACACCTCCACGCGGGCGGGGACCTCCCCGCTCTCGATCTGCGCGTGGGAGATTCCGACGGTGGCGATCTCGGGCCGGGTGAAGACCGCCGAGGCGACCGTCCGCAGCTTGATGGGGCTGACGCCCTCGCCCAGCGCGTGGTACATCGCGATCCGGCCCTGCATCGCCGCCACGGAGGCGAGCGGGAACAGGTCGGTGCAGTCTCCGGCCGCGTAGATTCCGGCAGCCGTGGTCCGCGAGACGCGGTCTACCTTGATGTGCCCGCTGCGCTGGACCTCGATGCCGGCACTCTCCAGCTCGAGGTTTCCTGTGTTGGGAACCGAGCCCACGCACATCAGGGCGTGCGAACCCTTGACCGTCCGGCCGTCGCCCAGTCGGACGATGATCCCGTCCTCGTGGTGCTCGACCGCATCCGCCCGCGCGTGCTTGACCAGCGACACGCCCCGCTCGCTGAGCGCCTCCTCCAGCACGAGCGCCGCGTCGGCGTCCTCGTGGGGGAGCACGCGGTCGCGGCTGGACACCATCGTGACCTTGACGCCCATCTCGGTGAAGGCGGAGACGAACTCGGCGCCGGTCACACCGGAACCCACGACCACCAGGTGGGAGGGGAGCTCGGTGAGGTCGTAGAGCTGCCGCCAGGTCAGGATCCGCTCACCGTCCGGCTCGGCGCCGGAGAGGATCCGCGGGTTGGACCCGGTCGCGACCAGCACCACGTCCGCGTCGAGGATCTTCTCCTGACCATTGTCCAGGGACACCTGGACGCGGTGCGAGGCCATGCCCGGCTGCGAGTCGTGCAGGCGTGCGGTCCCCGACAGCAGTCGCACGCCCTCGCGCTGGAGCTGGGACCGGATGTCGGCGGACTGGGCACGGGCCAGCGACTTGACCCGACCGTTGACCTGGCCGAGCCGGTACGCGGCGGGGTCGAAGTGCATCTCGACGCCCATCTCCTCGGCGCGGCGCATGTCGGTCCGCACCCCGGTGGTGGCGATGAACGTCTTGGACGGCACGCAGTCGGTCAGCACGCAGTTGCCGCCGATCCCCTCGGCGTCCACGATCGTGACGTCCGCACCGTACTGCGCGGCCACCAGCGCGGCCTCGTAACCGGCGGGGCCGCCGCCGATGATGATGATGCGCTGGGTCACAGGTGGTCCTCCACGGGTCACGGGGTCGGGGCCGGGCGCCGCGAGCCACTGTGGTGGACCGCGTCGCGTCCGCCGTACACGGTAGTCGAACCGGCGGCACGCGGTCGGAGGACGCCGGGGCCACACCCGGCGGAGGGTCTACTCTGGTCGCCGTGCCTCTCTACGCCGCGTACGGGACCAACATGCATCCCGAACAGATGAACGCCCGCGCGCCGCACTCCCCGTTCGCCGGAACCGGTTGGCTGGAGGGCTGGCGCCTGACCTTCGCGGGCGAAGACCCCACGTGGGAGGGCGCCGTGGCCACAGTCGTCGAGGACCCCGGTTCGAGGGTGTTCGTGGTGCTCTACGACGTGCCGGACGACGACGCCCGCGCCCTCGACCGATGGGAGGGCACCGACCTGATCCCGGCCCGCAAGATCCGGGTCCGGGTGGAGCGGCGTCCCACCGTTCCACCCGGGCCCCCGGTCGGCGCCCAGGAATCCGAGTTCGCGGTCGCCTCGCCCTCCCCCACCGTCGCCGAGGGCACGGTGCTGGTCTGGCTGTACGTCATGGACGCCTTCGAGGGCGGCCTGCCGTCGGCACGCTATCTCGGCCTGCTGGCGGACGCCGCCGAGTGCGCGGGAGCCCCCGACTCCTACGTGCGGCAGTTGCGCACCCGGGAGTCCCGCAACGTGGGCCCGGGCGCCTAGCGCCGTGCCTCCCACCACCGTGCCGCCGGACTCCGTGCCTCCCACCACCGTGCCTCCCGCCACCGTGCCACCGCTCCTCACCCCCACCCCCGACGCCCGCGCGGCTGCCGACGCCGTCGCCCGCGCGCGCGGCCGGTCCGTCCACGAGGTGACCCTGGTCCTGGGCTCCGGCTGGTCCGGGGTCGTCGCGGGACTGGCCGACCCCGGGACCGCGGTCACCATCCCGGTGTCCGATCTGCCGGGGTTCGTCCCCCCGTCAGCAGCCGGTCATCGCGGGACGGTCACGAGTTGCCTGGTCGACGGGGTGCCGCTGTTGTCGGTAGCCGGGCGCAGCCACCTCTACGAGGGCCTCGGCACGGACCCCGTCGTCCACCCCGCACACGTCGCGGCCGCGGTCGGCTCCGACGTGCTGGTGCTCACCAACGCCGCCGGCGGGCTCCGCGACGATCTGACGGTCGGTGACCTGGTCCTGATCTCGGACCACCTCAACCTCACGGGCCGGTCCCCGCTGACCGGTCCCGCCTTCGTGGACCTCGTGGACGCCTACTCGTCCCGCCTTCGCAGCGCCGCCGCGGACGCGCTGCAGGCCGTCACCGGGTCCCGGCCCGCCGACGGCGTCTACGCCGCGATGCCCGGACCGCAGTACGAGACCCCGGCCGAGATCCGGATGCTGCGCACCCTCGGTGCGGACCTGGTGGGGATGTCGACCGTCCCGGAGACCGTGGTGGCCAGGGGGCTCGGGCTCCGGGTCGTGGCGGCGTCACTGGTGACCAACCTCGCCGCCGGGGTCACCGGGCACCCCCTCGACCACGCCGAGGTCCTGGCCGCGGGGGCCGCCGGAGCCGAGCGGCTCACCGAAGCCCTACGCGCACTCGTCCCCGCCGTAGCGCGTGGCTGAGCAGGCCGAGCCCGCGAGCGCACCGTGACCCTGGGTTTCGGTACCGCCGGCGTCCGCGCCCCGCTCGGTCCCGGGCCCGATCGGATGAACGCCGGGACCGTCGCGCTGGTCGCCACCGCCGTCGCCCGCCACGTGCGGATGAGTGAACCCGCCGGTTCGACCGTGATCGTGGGTGGCGACGCCCGGCACGGGTCCGCGGGGTTCGTGGACGTGGTCGCCGCGGTCCTGGCCGCGCACGGACTCCTCGTCGTCGTCCCCGGCGCGCCCGTCCCCACACCCGTCGTCGCGGCGGCCGTGCGGGCGCGGGGCGCGGTCGCCGGCCTGATGGTGACGGCCTCGCACAACCCCGCCAGCGACAACGGGATCAAGGTCTACGGCCCCGGCGGGGCGCAGATCGTGCCGCCCACGGACTCCGAGATCGAGCAGCACCTCAGGGCCGCGGCGCGGGAGGGGGTCGCCGTCCCCGACGCCGGAGCCCCCGGTGTGCGGGTGGACCCCACACTCGTCGACGACTACGTGGCCTCCGTCGTCGCCGGCCTGCCCACTCCCGCGCGTCCCCCGCGGGTGGCCCTGACCCCCGTCCACGGAGTGGGTGGCGAGATCTGCCGCCGCGTCCTGGCGGGGATCGGGGTCGACGACGTCACGCTGGTGGCGGAACAGGCGGACCCGGACCCGGACTTCCCCACGGTCGTCTCCCCCAACCCGGAGCGGGCCGGGACGACCGCGCGACTACTCGCACTGGCAGAGGAGATCGGCGCGGACCTCGCGATCGCCCTGGACCCGGACGCCGACCGGTGCGCCGTGGGCTCAGCCGGCCCAGACGGCCGGTGGCGGATGCTCGACGGTGACGACACCGGGGCGCTGCTCGCCGACCACCTGCTGACCGTGCCGCTGCCCGGTTCGGTTCGATCAGCGGAGGACGGTTCCGACGCCCCGGTCGTGGCGTCGACCATCGTGTCCTCGCGACTCCCCTCGCTCCTGGTCCCCGCCCGCGGTGGCCGACACGTGGAGACGCTGACCGGGTTCAAATGGCTGGTCCGTGCCGGGGAGCCACTGCGCTACGCCTACGAGGAGGCGATCGGGCACTGCGTGCTGCCGGAGGTGGTGGCGGACAAGGACGGGATCTCCGCGGCCGGGGCGTGGTGCGCGCTGGTCGGGTCCGGCGGTCCGACGGTCGGGGCGAGACTCGACATGCTCGCCGGGGAGTTCGGTGCACACCTGCGACGCAATCTCCCGCTACCGCTCGACCCGGGATCCGACCCCGCCGAGGAGCTGCGGCGGGCGGCCGACCATCTCGCCTCGACCGGCACGGTGACCCCGTTGGCCGGGACGGCCGGGTTCCGCGTGGCGATCCAGGGCGCCCGGGCGGTGATCCGTCCGTCCGGTACCGAGCCCCTGCTCAAGACCTACGTCGAGGCGTGGACCCCGGCACGTCCGTCGGCGCCCGACAGGGAGGACGCCGCTCGACGGCTGGCCGCTCTCGCCGAGACCGTCGCCGCCGCCGTCGCCGTCGGGCCCTGAATGACCGCGTGCCGGGTGATCGCGTGCCGGGTACCGGTCTAGCGGGGGCCGAACAGGCGGTCGCCGGCGTCGCCGAGCCCGGGGACGATGAAGGCGTCGTCGTCGAGCCTGTCGTCGACAGTCGCGGTGACGAGCCTGGCCGCCAGCCCCGACGACCGCACCGTCTCGATCCCCTCCGGCGCGCACAGGACACAGACGACGGTGACCCCGGTCGCGCCGCGCTCGGCCAGGGTCTGGAGTGTCGAGACGAGCGAGCCACCCGTGGCGAGCATGGGATCCAACACCACCACGTGCCGGCCGGAGAGGTCGTCGGGCAGGGAACAGAGGTAGGAGACCGGTTCGTGGGTCTCCTCGTCGCGCGCCAGGCCCACGAACCCGACCTGCGCGCCCGGCAGCAGCCGGGTGGCCGGCTCCAGCAGACCCAGACCTGCTCGCAGGACCGGCACCACGAGAGGGACGCCGTCCACCACGACGCCCGTCGTCTCGGCCACGGGGGTGGTCACGGGCACCTCGGTGGTCGGGATGGAGCGGAAGGCCTCGTAACAGAGCATGGTGCCGAGGGCGTCCATCGCGGCCCGGAAACCGGCGGTGTCGGTGGCGGAGTCCCGCAGCGTTCTTAGCCGGTCTCCGACCAGCGGGTGGTCCACGACGATGATGTCCATGCCCGACAGGATTCCACAGCGGGGAATTCGCGGATCGGGTGGAACCGGGGTCTGTCCCCGACGCGTCGAACCCTGTGACGGGACAAGAGGCGACGAGGGGCGAGACAATGGCGGACGGAGCGATCGACGTCCACGTGGACGGATTGCGGGAACTGGGTACGGGGTTGACCACGCTGGCCGACGCCCTGGGGGGCGCACTCGGGGCGGTGGACGCTCTACCCATCGATGCGGTGGCGCCGGTACTCGGGCCGGTCGGCGCCGACTTCATGTCGGCACTGCTCGCGGCCACCGCCCGGCACCGGGAGGTGCTCGCCGGGGTGGCCCGGGTCAGCGATGCCGCCGGACAGCTGGTCCTGGAGACCGGTCGGCTGTACGCCGAGTCCGACTCCGCGGGCGCCGACGCCATCGGCGCCGCCGGAACCGATGGTGGTGGAACCGGCGTCGGAGGAACCGGCGTCGCCGGGACGCCCGGTCCGGCCCGGTGATCGCCGACGCGCTGGCCTACGCGGGGCCCATCCGGCAGATCCTCGACCTGCTCTCGGCCGAGGAGTTCGTCCCCGAGCCGGCCCGGGACATCATGCGCCCGGTCAGTGACGGGTTGGAGGTGGCCCAGCGGCTCGGCCCACCGCTCGAGCGCTTGCTCTCCGAGACCTGGGACTCTCTGGCCTCGCTGGGCGCCGCGCACTCGGTGGCCGAGATCGGCCGGACGGTGGGGGCGCTCTCCGAGTCGGCGGTCGAGATCGCGCGCGTCACCGCCGTGGCGGCCGACATCGTGGTCCGCGGCACGATCGAGGTGATCGGCATCGTGCAGCAGTTCATCGCCCGCGCCGCGGCGATGGGTCCCACGCTGATGACCCCGCCCGGCCAGGTCGCACTGCTCGGTCTGGCCACAGAACACCTGGCCCGCGGCATCCAGGTGGCGGAACGGGTCCAGCTCGAGCTCAAGGGGCCCACCGTCGAACTGCACGCCATCGCCGCAGGCATCCCCGACGCCCCACGGACGCCGGGGGTCATCGCGGATTCGAGTGCGGGAAGCGCGATCAACGCCTCGACCGCCGCCCACACGGGCTCCGGACCGGGTTCGCTCGGCGCGTCGGGAACCGCTGGCCCGGTCGGAACCGGAAACCCGGGTGGAACCGCGGACTCGGCGAGCGGAGCGGGAGGCAGCGTGGGGGCCGGAGCAGGGGTCATCGGAGGAGGCGTCGACGTGGTGTTGCCCGACGGGTCTGTGGCCACCGCCCCCAACGAGCAGGCCGCCGGCGCCGTCCGCAACGCACTCAGCCAGCAGGGAGTGCCCTACGTGTGGGGTGGGACCACGCCCGGCCAGGGTCTGGACTGCAGTGGCCTGACCCAGTGGGCGTACCGGGACGCCGGGGTGGAGATCCCTCGTCTCGCGCAGGAGCAGGGCGTGGGCGCGCAGGTGTCGCGGTCTGACCTCATGCCGGGCGATCTGGCGGTGTGGGACGGCCATGTCGCCATGTACATCGGCAACGGCCAACTGGTCGAGGCCGGGGACCCCGTGGCGGTTTCGGGTCTGCGCACCGACAATATCGGCATGTCCTTCCACGGGTTCTACCGCCCGACAGGCGGATGACGTCCGAGACCTGCCGCCATACCGACCCGATGACCGGAGTCGTCGCCGAGGTCGGTACCGACGGCGTGCCGGTGGGCCTGGCCCTACCGCAGGAGCTCCTCGACCGCTCACCCACGGACGTCGCGCGGGCGGTCCTGCGCACCCTCACCGCAGCCGCCTGCGAGGCCCGTGACCTGCTCGATCGGCTGGCCGAGCAGGAGTGGGACGGGCAGGAATGGGAGAGAGCGGAGTGGGATGACGACGGGTGGGATGACGCGGGGTGGGACGCCCCCGGGGAGGACGAACCAGAGCACGGCGACCCGGAGCAGGACGACCCGGAGCAGGGCCGGGCCGGAATCGTCGACGGCCGGATCCGGGGCATCTCGTGAGCGGCGGCGGGCTGGACGTCGAGGCGTTCCTGGACCGACTGCGCGGGATCGCGACCGAGTGGGAGTCCGCGCACGATCAACTGGAGACTCTCCGGGTCGTGGCCTCGAGCCCGGACCGGATCGCCACCGCCACCGCTGACTCCGGTGGTGCGGTGATCGACCTCGTGCTGGCGGCCGGGCTGCGCGGGCACGGCTGCGAGAAGGTGGCCTCCGCCATCCTCGAGGCCACGTCCAGCGCGGTCGAGCAGGCCAACACCCGACGTGCCGAGCTGGTCTCGGGGACGGTCGCATCGGCGGTCAGCGGCCGCAAGCAGGTCGCCGAGGGTGCCGGACCCGACTTCGGCGGTGTCCCGACGGCGGGCCGTGGCACCGGCTGACAGGCCGTGGATATGCTGACCGGCATGGCCAAGGACATAGTCCCGATCGAGCTCGGTCTCCCTGAGGGAGACGTCACCACCCTCTGGGCCCCCAGCTGGCGGGAGGACAACGACGACTGGGAGGCGTTCCTCGGACTCGACGAGGACCTCTACGCGTTCGACTCAACCGCCGAACTCCTGGCCCTGGTCCGGAGCGGCGCACGTCACGACCTACAGGACCACCCGTCCTGGGGCGAGTTCGCCGGCTCCGACGTCCTGGCGTTCCGCGCCGCGGACGAGAACTGCTACGACCTCGTCGGCGTCCTCGAACTCCTCGGCGAGAACCCCACCGAGTCGTCGGTCGACGAGATCGACCAGTCCTTCACCATCGCCCGCTCGATCGGCGAGGTGTGCGAGCTGGACACCGTCACCAAGTTCTTCAACGGCAACCCGATCCTGGCCGCCGTCACCCGCGGGATGGACGAGTTCTACGGGCGGGACGGGTTGAAGCTGTGGAAGTCCATCCGCAAGACCGTCGCCAAGGGCTGGGACGACGTGCTCGACGCGATCCAGGACGTCATGACCACGCCCGAGGTCCGGCCCGCCGAGCTCGAGCGCGCCCGCGAGGACCTCAAGGCCGCCGAGGCCGCGCTCCCCGAGCCCGAACCGGAGCCCGAGCCCGCCCCCACCGGATACCCGGAGGGTTCGATCTGGGAGACGGTCGGGATCGACCCGGTCAAGATCATCTTCGCCGACCAGGAGTACCTGAGCCTGCGGTGCTATCTCGGCGACCGGCCGGTGTTCCTCGGTGACGGCGACCAGGCGTACGTGTTCACCAGCCCCCGGGGCATGTCCCGTTTCCTGGCGGACAACGACGACGAGACGCTCAGCCACGTGGCGACCTACGACCGCGTCAAGATCGCCGCGACCGACGGCAGCCTCGACATCCACGTGACCGAGGACAACACCTACGTCTTCGCCGGCCTCGACCGCGACATCGAGGTCGGCCCCGGCATGGTCGACTCCGAGCAACTCGGGCTGGCCGTGGAACTGGTCACCGACCTCGCGAACTATGTGGGCGACTCCGAGCTCGAGGCGGCGGTGACCGGCCGCGGTTCGTCACTGCGCCGCTTCCTGCACTTCGTCCTCAACCCGGGCGACGCCAAGCTGCTCGAGCCGAGTGCTCCGTTCGACGACGAGGCCGGCGAGTGGCGCGACCTGGTCAACGATATCGAACGACTGGTCACCACCCCCGACATCGCCTGAACCGCCGGATCCCACACCACGACCTCACCAGCCGCGCAGTCGGTCCAGCACCACCCCGGCCGGCCCGCGCGCCGTACCCGATCCACCGATCTGTAGAGCGGACGCGAGCTCGGTGAGTGCCGCGGGCACTCGCCCCGGGTCCCCGGCGTGGACGGTCGCGACCACCTCGCCGGCCCGCACCGGGTCGCCCTCGACACGATGCAGCAGCACGCCGGCTGTCGGGTCGACTGTCTCGCCCGGTCGGGTGCGCCCGGCACCGGCCAGCCACGACGCGCGGCCCACGCCGAGGGCGTCCCACCCCAACTCCCCCGATTCCGGTGCCCGCACCTCCTCGGTGTGCGCGGCCAGCGGTAGCGCGGCGCCGGGATCGCCTCCCTGGGCGGTGATCATCGCCCGGTAGGAGTCCATGGCCCGCCCGTCGCCCAGGCGTTCGCGCGGGTCACCGTCGATCCCCACCGCGTCCAGGGCCTCCCGCGCCAGTGCGCAGGTCAGGTCGACCATGTCGGGCGGGCCTCCCCCTGCGAGGATCTCGACGCACTCGGCCACCTCGAGGGCGTTGCCCACCGCCCGACCGAGCGGGGTGTGGTTGGCGGTCACGAGCGCGCTGGTCCGGACTCCGGCCGCCGTGCCGATCCCCACCATCACCCGGGCCAGCTCCTCCGCGTCGGATCGGTCGGGACGGAACGCCCCGGATCCACACTTGACGTCGAGCACCAGTGCGCCGGTGCCCTCGGCGATCTTCTTGCTCATGATCGATGCCGCCAACATGGGGATGGAGGGGACGGTCCCCGTGACGTCCCGCAGGGCGTAGAGGGCCCGGTCGGCGGGCGCGAGATCGGCACCGGCCGCGCAGATCACCGCGCCGGTCTGCTCGAGGATCCGGCGCCTGGCGGCGGCGTCGAGGTCCGCGCGCCAACCGGGGATCGCCTCGAGCTTGTCCAGCGTGCCGCCCGTATGGCCGAGCCCGCGCCCGGAGAGCTGGGGCACCGCCACCTCCCAGGTGGCCAGCAGGGGGGTCAGCACGAGGGTCACGGAGTCGCCCACCCCACCGGTCGAGTGCTTGTCCACCGTGGGCACGCGCCGGCCCGCCCTGGTCAGATCGGACAGGTCCAGCCGGGAGCCGGAGGCCACCATCGCGGCGGTCCAGCGGGCGATCTCCCGGTCGGTCATCCCCCGGAAGTACACCGCCATGGCCAACGCCGACATCTGCTCGGGCGGAACCTCACCGCGGGTGTAGCCGTCGACGATCCAGTCGATCTGGTCGTCGTCGAGTTCCCCACCGTCGCGCTTGGCCTCGATGATCCGAACGGCGTCCAGCGACCTGGTCACATCAGATCCTGCGGCCCGAAGGCGTCCGGCAGGAGTTCGCCCAGTCGCACGGGGCCGCGGGCGGTGTGGACCACCAGATCCGGTCCGCCGTGTTCGTGGAGGAGCTGGCGGCACCGCCCGCACGGTGCCAGGGGGTCGCCGTCGTGGGCGACGACGACGAGCTCGAGCAGGCGCCCACCACCCGTGCGGTGGAGGTCGGACACGAGTGAGCACTCGGCGCAGAGGGTGAGTCCGTAGGAGGCGTTCTCGACGTTGCACCCGGTCACGATCCGTGTCCTGTCGCCCCCGGGATCCGACGCCCGCGCGGCAGCCCCCACCCCCAACCCGGAGTAGGGACGGTAGGCGTTCCGGGCGGCCGCCATCGCCGCCTCGCGCAGACCGCTGTCGGCCGTGTTCCGTTGTGCTGCGGTTTCGTCGAGCGACACCCTGTTCTACCCCCCGGTAACTTCGATTAGGGTCCCCTAACAGGCATAACCCGTTCGGACCACGCTACCCACCCAGCTTCTCGTCGGTGCGCTCTCAGGTCTAAAGTCCTAGTAGGCGCCCGCTGTGCTCTCGGGCAGGGATCGCGCGCCGATGGCACTACGCCCAGACGATTCGGAGGCACGACAAGCCCATGAGTACTGCGCAGGCGCCGGCGCGTCCGGCAAAGAAGATCAGCATCTACAAGGGCGACCCGGGGATGTGGTCGTGGGTCGCGCACCGTGTCTCGGGCGTCGCGATCTTCTTCTTCCTCTTCGTGCACGTGCTCGACACCTCGCTCGTCACGGTGAGCCCGGAGTCCTACAACGCGGTCATCGACTCGTACAAGACCCCGATCGTCGGCCTCATGGAGGTCGGCCTCGTCGCGCTCGTGCTGTTCCACGCGCTCAACGGACTGCGCATCGTCGCCGTGGACTTCTGGTCCAAGGGTGCGAAGTACCAGCGCCAGATGCTCTGGGCCGTCCTGGCGATCTGGGTCGTGGTCTTCGCCGCGGCCACCGCCCGCCTCCTCTTCCTTCTCTTCCAGCACATCTAAGGAGAACGATCACCATGGCAGACGCACCTGTTCTCCAGACGTCGTACGACCGCCCCGCCTCGCTCGCC
>JBKBRA010000052.1:0-20408 GCA_046292305.1 Dietzia sp.
CGGCCTTCAACCAGGATAGCCGCCGGGCCGAAGCCGGCCAGGTTCCGGCCGAGCGTCCCGCCGCCGCCCGTCCCGTCCCGGCTCGTCCGGCCCAGCCCGCGGCCCCGGCCCCGCCGTGTGTGTAGGTCACAGCCGATAGTGTGTCCACTGTGACGAGCACACGGTCGACCAAGCCCGGTCCGCGGGAGCGGCTCCTGGCCACGTCGACCCGCCTGTTCTCCACCGACGGGATCCGGGCGGTGGGTATCGACCGGATCCTCAGGGAGTCCCGGGTGGCCAAGGCCAGCCTCTACAACACCTACGGCTCCAAGGACGAGCTCGTCGTGGCGTATCTGAGAGCCATGGCCGAACGGGACCGGGCCCTGTGGCAGCGACGAGCGGACGCCGCACCGGATTCGCGCGGACGCATCCTCGCGCTGTTCGACATCGTCCGGGAGCGCGTGGAGCCCGCGACCCCCGGCTCGTGCCACCTCGCCGCCGCTATCGAGTTTCCCCGCCCCTGCACCGACGGCGAGCGCGCCATCCGTGCGGCCGTGACCGACCAGAGGGCGTGGGTCGCGTCCACCCTCCGCGCCGAGCTCGCCGGCATGGGGCTGCAGGATCCGGACAACATCGCCGACCTGGCCGACCGGCTGGCGATCCTCCACGACGGCTCGGTCACCGCCGCCATGCTCGGCGAGGTCGAGACCTCGGCGATGACGGCGCGGAGCATGGCCGAGCTCATCCTGGGGATGGTCACGGAACCCTCGTGAGGCGCGCGACCGGAGTACTGGGCGAGGTGCTGGTGACGATCGGTGTCGTGCTGGCGCTGTTCGTGGTCTACCAGGTGTGGTGGACCGATCTGGGCGCGGCGCGCGCCCAGTCCGCCGCCGACTCCGAGCTGGAACAGCGTTGGGTTTCGGCGGACAATCCGCGCGAGCGCGGGGTGAGCGCCGACGACGCGGAACTCGATGCCCTGGGATCCTCCGGGCTCGCCGACGGCACCGCATTCGCCCGCCTGTACATCCCCTCGTTCGGGTCGGACTACCGGTTCGCCGTGGTCTCGGGGACCAGCGACGCGGCCCTGGAGATCGGGCCCGGGCACTACACGCAGACCCAGGCGCCGGGCGAGCCGGGGAACTTCGCCGTCGCGGGACACCGGGTGGGCCGTGGCTCGCCGTTCAACGACCTGGACGCCCTACGCACGTGTGACGCCCTGGTGTACGCCACCGCAGACCAGTGGCTGATCTACCGCGTCCTGCCCGTCGACGCCCCCGACATCGAGTCGGCCCGCACCCAGGCCGCCGCATGCCTGCCCGCGGACCTCGCCGCCCGCGCCACCTCCGGCGGGTACGAGGGCCTGTCCGGCGTCTCGGTGGTCCGCCCGGAGGACGTGTGGGTGATCGACCCCGTGCCCGGAGGCGCCGAGCCCGCCTCCCCCGAGCTGCTGCCCCTGACCACGCTCACTACCTGCCATCCGCAGTTCTCGGCGGCAGAGCGGCTCGTGGTGCACGCGGTGCTCGAACGGGCAGAACCGAGGGTGGCCGGAACGGTCCCCGCCGAGCTGGGGGGTCGGTGATGTACGCCTGGATCTACCGGAGGATCCCCGGTCCCACCCCGGTCCGGGTCCTGTTGGTCCTCGTCCTGCTGGCCGCGGCGTTCCTGCTGCTCATGGAGGTCGTCTTCCCCGCGGTCGAATCGCTCATGCCGTACTCCGACGTCTCCGTCGACCCGGTCGCGATATCCCGACCCGCCCCCTGAGCGGGTCGGCGCCCCGCAGTGGCCCGCCACCGGTGTCAGTCGGCCACCCGGGGCGCGACGAGTTCGGCCACCCGCTGGACCTTGACCGACTGCTCCTGCGTGGACTGCACCGCCAGGACCTGAGTGCCGCGAGCCAGGACCACCAGTGCTCCTCCCGGCCCGCCGGTGCGGCCACCGGTCCACCCGCCCTCGATGTCCGAGCGCTCGGACTCGCCGACGGGTGCCGACCCGTCCACCAACTGCGTGGCCCGCTCCTCCGACGCGACCGAGTACACGGTGGTCGTGAGCTGGACGGCCTCGTCGGCCCCGTAGAAGAAGCAGGCTGGGGGGTCGACGCGGTCGTCGATCCGCACCTCGGTGGCCAACTCGCCGTTCAGCCGCGACACCTCGTCGACCGACAGATACGGGCACTCCGCGAGTGCCACCGGCTCGACCTGGGGGATCTCCGGCTCGCTGGTCTCCGGCGGCGCGGTCTGGATCGTCCCCATCTCCGGCGCGGGCTCGGTGTCCCCGCCGCTGCAGCCCGCAATCACACCGAGCAGCACGACGGACAGGGGCGCGAGGAGAGTCGTGGCGGCGATACGCATGATGCCCAGGATAGGTCCCGGGCCGCTGGGTAAGGTCATGCGCACCGTACTGACACGACCGACGCTCATCGACGACCGACGGGGAGGCGACCACATGACCGACCCACCCGCGCAGACCAACGGCGCCGACCGCACCGAAGGGCGCCGGCGCGAACTGCGCGAGACCATCTCCTCCGTGGCGTTGGACCTGGCCCTCGAGCGGGGACTGGACGCCGTGACCGTGGACGAGATCGCCAAGGCCGCCAACGTGTCCCGCCGGACGTTCTTCAACTACTTCCCGTCCAAGGCCGCCGCGTGCATCCCCGATGCCTTCCCCCCGGACCGCGAGGCCGTGCACCTGTTCCTCACCGATCGGTCCGTGTCCACGCTGACCGCGCTCACCCGCCTCCTGTGGCTGCAGGTCGCGATGGCCCGGCAGGAGACCCCTCTGTTCAACCGGTTCCACGACATGTGGCGGCGAGAACCGGGGATCCGGACTGAGGTGCACGCGATCCTGTCCCGGACCGAGGACGAGCTCGCCACCCTGGTGGCCCGTCGGGAGGGCAGGGACCCGGGGTCCGTGGAGGCGGCCACGGTGGCGGCGGCCTCCATCGCGATCGTCCGGGTGGCGGTGGAGCAGTGGCGTACCGACGAGTCGCCGGCGCTGTTGGAGGACCGGATCCGCGAGTCGTTCGACGCCATCACGAGGGCGACCGAGGTTCGACCCCACGACGTCTGAACCGTCCGAGCAGGGAGTCGTGGACCGGTCGAGATCAGGGATCGCAGGCCGACGTCGTAGGATCGGCCCATGCGATCGCAGCGACCCCGTCCCCGCCCGGGACGACGTGTCGCCCGGGGGTTCGTGGCGTCGGCGGCGGTCCTGGCCGTCTCGGGGTGCACCGCACTCGGCACATCGGACACCGCCGAGAACGGCCCACCGCGGATCTCGCCGAACCCGATGCCCGACGTCGCCGCGGCGATGGTCGACGGACGCCCCGCCCCCGACGAGCGGTTGAACGCGTGTGAACTCCTAGACCTGACGCCCGCCGAGCTGATCGAGCTCACCGATGCCGACATGCCGGAGGTCGAGCCCATCGGCTCCGGCGACCTGGGCCTGATGTGTACCTACGGCGGACCGGGGTCACCGGAGCTGTACGAGCTGCAGCAGGCAGAAGCCGAGGCCGAAACCGACGCCGACGCCGACGATGAGGATGAGACGGAGACTGAGGCCGAGACGCTCGAGGATGCAGAGGCTGCGGCTGAGGCTGAGGACGGGGAAGAGCCGGGGGTCGTGCCGGACGCCGACGCCCTGACCCCTGAGGTCAAGCCCATGCCCACGTCCACGCCGACGACCGCCACCACGGGCGAACGCGAGGACGTGCCCGACACCTTCGCTGCCGGCGTCGTCACGCCTCGGGGGGGTCCGCAGGCCGCGCTCCGCGGCCAACCCGCGATGTTGGGGGCGCGGTACGCGTGTTCCGAGGTCCGCGGTGGTGACGCGGCATCGGTGGAGGCCGCGCCTCCGGCCGCGCCCGAGGCGCCCGCGCCGGTGGAACCCGAACTCGACACCGCCTACATCGATTGCGTGGCGGCCCCGACCGGTGGGGGCGTCGAGGTACACACGATCCTCATCGCGGACGACGACCTCTGGCACATCACGCTGATCAGCCCGGAGACACCGCGCTCCCCCGAGGCCGAGGCGCGGGCGTTAGAAGGCCTGCACAGGGTCGCCGAGCACATTCTCGACTGAACACGGGACGTCTCACACGGAAATGGGAAACGGCGCCGGAGCCCCTCAGCATCCGACGCCGTTCCCCTCTAGCGGACTGCGCATCGCGCCTTCCGGAATCCACGCTCGCCTCGGAAGGCGGCGGGCCGACACCCCCCCCAGGTGCCCCGGCAATATCGCCGGCCCCTCGTCGTGAAGTAACAGCCCCTCGTCCGCACTTCACCTCGCCACCGCACCCCCTGGCCGGTGACTGGTTGAACCCTATGTTGCACCCGTTCGGCAGGCAAGCCCATGAGCAGCGGTTCTTCTGTTGACTTTGGGTCAACTAGCGGGGCCGGGGTATCTACCTGCAGTTCTGCGAGTGCCGTTACCAATGAACATTGGAAAGATGCCCGGCGGACCCGAGGACTGCGCGGAGCAGGCCCACGGAGCGGGCCCGGCGCAACGGATACCCGGCCACCCCGCCTTCGATGTACTGTTACTGATGTTACCTGTGTGGCGCATGAGGTTTTAGTCCCACAGCTTTATCCACACAGCTCCATCCGCCAGTGCCCGAACCCTCATCGCCGCCCGCCGAACCGCGGCCGAAGGAGAACGATGTCCCGCCGATCCCGCTTCTTCGCGACACTGGTGGTCACCACCGGCCTCGTCGTAGGCCTCGCGCCCGCCGCGTCGGCGCAGTCCGTGGCCGCCCTCCCCGGCCTGGAGTCGGCGCCCGTCTGGACCCCGGCGATCTCCGGGCTGGCCTCGCAGCCGGTGTTCACGCTCCCCGTGCCTGCTCCCCCGCGCCCCGCCGTCGAGGCGGTGGCCTCGGTCTACCCCACCCGTGACGAGACCGTGGGCGTAGCGCAGCCCGTCATGATCCGGTTCGAAACCCCCGTCGCCGACCGGGCCCGGGCGGAGGCCGCCGTGGGCATCCGCACGGCGCCGGCCGTCGAGGGCAGGTTCTACTGGGTCGGCGATTCCGAGTTGCGCTGGCGGCCGCACGAGTTCTGGCCCGCCAACACCTCGGTCACCGTGTGGGCCGGCGGGCGTGAGAACGCCTTCCGTACCGGCGACGCCGTCGTGTCGACCTACGACGACGCCACCCACCTGGTCACCGTCACGCGCAACGGTCAGGTCGTCCGCACGATGAAGGCCTCGGCGGGACGGGACGCCTACGCCACCCACAACGGTGTCTACTACAACGGCTGGCGCGCTCGCGAGGTCCGGATGGACTCCTCCACCTGGGGGCTGTCCAGGACGGCCGGGGGCTACGACACGACAGTCGAGAACGGCGTGCGGCTGAGCTATGACGGCATCTTCATCCACTCCGCGCCGTGGTCGGTGGCCGACCAGGGCGTCCGCAACGTCTCACACGGCTGCATCAACCTCAGTCCCGACGACGCGGCCTGGTACTACGACAACACGCGCAACGGGGACCCGTTCATCGTGGTGGGCGGCCCGGGACGGCAGTTCGGCGACTTCGACGGCCAGGGCGACTGGAACTACTGACGAGCTCACCCGAGAGTGACCGTGAAACATAATCGGTATGGCGCACGACACCCTAAGAGAGTCCTCCGCCTAAGCTGAGAGGTACCCCTCGTCTCCGACTCCCCCAGGAGTAGCAATGACCCGTTCGCCCCGGATCCCGGTCCTCGCCTCGATCCTCGCCGCGGTCGCGCTCGTCCTGGGGCTCGCCCCGGCGGCCAACGCGCAGTCCGTGATGCCTCCGAGCCCTCCCGGAATTCCCCAGTTGGAGAACGCGCCGTTGCCCACCCCGCTCATCCCGGGCGTCGGGGCGATGCCCGTGCTCACCTATCCGGTGATCGGGCCCGACCGGCCCGCCCCCGAGTACGGCAACGTCGGCATCTTCCCCACGCAGAACGAGGTGGTCGGGGTGGCGCAGCCGGTCATGTTCTTCTTCGACCGGCCCATCGCCGACCGGGCCCGCGCGGAGGCCACGCTCGGCATCCGCACCGAGCCCCCGGTGGCCGGGAAGTTCTACTGGGTCAACAACTCCGAGGTGCGGTGGCGTCCGCACAACTTCTGGCCCGTCAACACCTCGGTCACCATCTGGGCCGGTGGCAAGCGCCAGCAGGCTTTCCGCACCGGTGACGCGCTGATCGCGGAGTACGACGACCGCACCAAGCACATCACCGTGACGCGCAACGGCCAGCACGTGCGCACCATGCGGGCGTCGGCCGGGATGCGCGGCTGGGAGACCTACAACGGCGTCTACTACACGGGCCAGCGCGGCCGGAGCGTCCGGATGAACTCGGAGGCCTTCGGTCTGCGGATCGAGGACGGCGGGTACAACTCGATCGTCAACGACGCGGTCCGGATGAGCTACGACGGCATCTACATCCACTCCGCCCCCTGGTCGGTCGCCGACCAGGGCGTCCGCAACGTCTCGCACGGTTGCATCAACATCAGCCCCGAGGACGCCCGCTGGTACTACGAGAACTCGCGCAACGGCGACCCGATCATCGTCAAGAACGGGCCCGGCCGGCAGTTCGGCGCCTTCGACGGTCAGGGCGACTGGAACTACTGAGCGGAACCACTGACCGGCGACGCCTGACCTGACGTCCGCCGCGCCGACTGCCCGTCCCCGACCTACCGCGCCCGACCTACCGCGGCGGCACGGGAGCGAGGACGCCGACGATCCCGTCGGCCGGAACGCAACGGGGCGGTCGTGCGTCGTCGCCGGCCGCGGTTCCGCCCAGGGCGTCGGTGACCAGGTCCACCGCCCGCGGGGACGCGAGGACGGTCAGGTGCCCGGAGCGGTCGGCCTCGCAGCCGTCCTGGAGCCGGACGACCCGCAGGTCCACGAAGGCGGGCACCACGGGCGCGGTGACGGGGCCGGTGAGTTCGTCGTAGTCCGAGGTCACCGCGACGTACCGGACCCCGCGCGCGAAAGGCACGCCCTCGTCTCCCAGCCAGGCGAGGGTGGCCTCGGCGTCGCGCTGCGCGGTCTCGGCGGACAACACCCCGAACGCCTCGGTGACGAACTCCGGCGGCCCCTCGCCCGATCTCGCGGGGTCCACGCCCAGCGTGACGACCGTGCGCACCGAGTCCCTCCGCGTGGTGGCGGTGACGTAGGACGCGATGATCGCCCCCTGCGAGTGCCCGACCAGATCGACCTCCGGGGCCCCGGTGAGCGCGCGGACCCGGTCGATCTCTGCGGCGAGCTGGGGTGCCGAGGCCCCGGTGAGCGAGTCGAACCCGCCGGTGGAGCCGAGCCCGGGCGGGGCCCCGACCGTCGGCGCCCACACGCAGTAGCCCTCGGCCGCCAGCGCGGCGCCGAAGGTGGCCCACGAGTTGCCGCCGTTGAGTCCGGTGCCGTGGACGAGGATCACCGGCACGGGATGGCGGGCGCTCGGACGGCAGTCGTCGCGGTTGATCCCGGGTGGATCGGCGAGGCCGTTGGTGAGCTGGTGCGCCGCACCGTCCCACCACCGCCACGGGACCTGCGGGGATTGTGCCGCCGTGATCGAACCGGGGGCGACGACGACGAGGAGCGCGGCCGCCACCAGTCCGGCGACCCCGGAGACCGCCCGCCGTGCTGTCACGAGCCCGGCAGCGTCGGGATCGGACCCAGGTACGGGGCGACCGCCTCGCACCGCGGCACACGCGGGTTCGCGGGATCGAGCGCGTTGAGCACCAGGTCAGCCGTCCTCGGGTCGGAGGCGATCGCCAGGTGCTCGGCCTGGTTCTGTTCGCAGCCGTCCTGGATCACCACGTTGGTCGTCATCGGTCCGGGCACCAGACCCGAGGTGTAGGGCGTGACCAACTGGTCGTACCGGGTCACCGCGTTGAGGTAGCGCACCCCGGGGGCGTAGGGCGAACCTCCGCTCCACAACAGCTGTAGCACCTCGGAGCCCGGGGACATCTGGGCCAGGGCGGGGATCTGACCCAACTGGTCCGAGAGTCCCGGTACGCCGTCCAGCGACCTCCGCATTCCTCCGCCGGACCCCTCCCACAGCGGGGCGATGGAGGCGACGGTGTTCACCTTGCCCGGGCGTCCGACCTTCGCCACCAGGCCCGAGACGATGGTGCCCTGCGAGTGGCCCACCAGGTCGACCTGCTGGGCCCCGGTGGCCGCCAGTACCCGGTCGACGAACTCCCCGACCTGCGGCACCGACACCGCGGCGATGTCGGACAAGCCACCCAGCTCGCTGACCGGCCACGGCGTGCCCGGCAGTGCACCGTAGGTCAGCACGAAGACGCAGTAGCCCTCGTTGTGCAGCAGTGGGCCGAACGTCGGCCAGTTGGTCACGGCTCCGCCGGAGGTGCCGTGGACCAGGACCACCGGCCGGGGCTTGGCGGGGGAGGGCCGACAGTTCCAGTCGTTCGCGCCCGGCAGCGTGGCCCCGGGCTGCGTGGCCGCCATGACCGCGCCGGTCAGGAAGCTGTAGGGCACGGGGATCGGTGCCCGGTCGGTCGGGTCCGTGGCATGGGCGGCGCCCGCGCCCGTCAGTACGAGGGCTGCAGCGGCCACCGAGGCCGCCGCGGCGCGGGCGGCGCGCTTTATGTTCATCCGCTTATTAAGCCACGTCCGGTGATCATCGGCAGGTCCTTTGCGTATACCAGCCCGGGGTCCGCTGCGACCACGGCCTCGACCGCGTTGACCAGTCTCATCGCGGTGACGAGCATGCCGGACTCGTTGTGGTCGCCGTGCTCGGCGTGGTGGGTGAACTCCACCCGCATCTCCGGCTCGCCGTGGATCTCGATGCGGTAGCACCCGTCGCCGTGGTCGGGCCGGGGCCAGTCCGGCGCCTGGTCGACGGCCGTGCGGGTGACGTGCTCCAGCACGATGCGGTCCTCGCCGTCGACCTGTCCCACCACCTCGAACCGCAGTGCCGCCTGAGTCCCGGCCGGGACCTCGCACGCCAACAGCGACAGGTCACGGTCGGCGGACAGCCGCTCGTGGCGTTCCACCAGCGGCTCGTCGAGCGTCACCTCCACCGCGGCGGCGAGTTGCCGGACCACCGACCCCCAGCCGGCGGCGAGCATCCCCGGACGCAACAGCGGCGGGAGGGTGTCCATGGACCGGCCGAAGCCGAAGAGCCGGCGCATGGTCTCGCCCTGGTGGTACACCGAGTAGTCGGCGATCTCACCCACCCGGATCAGGTCGATGCGCCGGGACAGGCTCGTCATGACCAGCGGGAGGACGTCGTTGGCGAAACCCGGGTCGATGCCGTTGACGTGCACCGTGGCGCCGCCGTCGCGACCGGCGGCCTCGAGCGCGTCGATCATCTCCTCCGGGAGGGTCCCGTGCGGATACTGCAGCAGCACCGGACCGGAGGCGACCACATCGATCCCGGCTCGGAGAAACTCGGTGAAGTCCTCGATCGCCTCCATGAAGCGGGTCTCGGTCTCGGCGGTGTACACGATCGCGTCCGGGTCGAGCGCCAGCAGCGCCGCCCGGTCGTCGGTCGCGATGACCCCCAGATCCCGGTCCAGACCGGCCAGCCGACCGGCGTCGACGCCGACCTTCGCGGGATCGGACACGAACACGCCCACCAGCTCCAGCTCGGGCCGGGCGTCGACGGCCTCGACCGCCATCCTGCCCAGATACCCGGTCGACCACTCCACTACCTTGATCGACACATCCTTGATCGACGCATTCTCGATCACTACATCCTCGATCGCCGCATCCCGGATCGTCATGGGTGGACAGTAGCGGCTCGGACGACGACGGCGGGGCCGCTCCACGCCATCGGCGCGAGGCGGCCCCGCAGTTCGGACCTCAGCCCCGCATCACCAGATGCTGACGCGCTCCTCGGGGGCGAGCCACAGTCCGTCGCCCTCGGCCACCCCGAAGGCGGCGTGGAAGTCATCGAGGTTGCGCACCACCTGGTTGCAGCGGAACTCCGGCGGGGAGTGCGGGTCCACGGCCAACCGACGGGCGGCCTCCTCGGCGCGGGTCTTGGTGCGCCACACGATCGCCCACGAGGTGATCAGGCGCTGGATGCCGCTCATGCCGTCGATCTCCGGACCGACATCCGTCCCCTCTGCCGGCTGCCCGTCGGAGCCCTGCCCGTCGGAGCCCTGCGCCAGCCGGTAGGCCAGCAGAGCGATGGTCAGCCCGCCGAGGTCGCCGATGTTCTCGCCGACGGTGAAGGCCCCGTTGACATGGTCCTTCTCCGGGTCCAGGCCGTCCGGGGTCAGGCCCTGGTACTGGTCGATCAACGCCTCCACCCGGGTGGAGAACGCGGACCGGTCGTCGTCGGTCCACCAGTCGACGAGGTTGCCGTCGCCGTCGTACTTCGACCCCTGGTCGTCGAAACCGTGGCCGATCTCGTGACCGATCACCGCGCCGATCGCGCCGTAGTTGGCCGCGTCGTCGGCGTCGGCGTCGAAGAACGGGGGCTGGAGGATTGCGGCGGGGAACACGATCTCGTTCATCACCGGGTTGTAGTAGGCGTTGACCGTCTGCGGCGTCATGTGCCATTCACCGCGGTCGACCGGGCCGCCGAGCTTGCCCAGCTCGTAGCGGTGCTCGAACTCGGCGGACCGCCTCACGTTGCCGAGCAGGTCGTCCGGTCGCACCTCGAGCGCCGAGTAGTCGCGCCACGTGTCCGGGTAGCCGATCTTGGGCACGAACGCCTCGAGCTTGGCCTGCGCCCGCTCGCGGGTCTCCGGGGTCATCCACGGCAACTGTGCGATGGAGTAGCGGTAGGCGGCGGTGAGGTTATCGACCAGCTCCACCATCCGCGCCTTGTGTCCGGGCGGGAAGTGGCGGGACACGTACTCCCTGCCCACCTCCTCGCCGAGCGCCGCCTCGACCGCGCCGACACCGCGCTTCCACCGGGCCTTGATCTCCTCGGTGCCGGACATCGCTGTGCCGTAGAAGCGGAAGTTCTCCTCCACCAGATCACTGGTCAGATAGGGCGCACGCGAGCCAAGCACGCGCCAGCGCAGCCACTCCTTCCACGTCTCCAGGGGTTCGGTCGACCACAGCTCGGCGACAGCGGTGAGGAAGTCGGGCTGCATCGCCACGAGGCGGCCGAAGGTCTCCTCCGTGCCGCCCACCTCACGGGCCCAGTCGTGCCACGGGAAGCCGGGCGCCAGGTCGGGCAGCTCGTCCCAGGTGACGGGGTTGTAGGTCTTGTCGGCGTCGCGGCGGGCCACCACGTCCCAGTGGGCGGCGGCGATGCGGGTCTCCAGCGCCACGATCCGCTCGGCGCGGGCGCCGGCGTCGTCGTCTCCCGACAGTCCCGCGAGAACGAGCATCCGCGCGATGTGTGCGGCGTACTGTTCGCGCAGGTCCGCGTACTGGTCCTCACGGTAGAACGACTCGTCCGGCAGGCCGATTCCGTACTGCACCAGGTAGAGGATGTACTCGGTGGAGTTCTTGGCGTCGTTGTTGACGTAGGCCCCGATCAGCCCGGCCACGCCCGCCTTCTCCAACCGCGCCATGGCCAGTCCGAGCGCGTCCGGGTCGGAGGCGGCGTCGATCTCCGCCAGGTCCGGCGCGAGCGCGGCGACGCCCGCGGCCTCGACCGCGTCGGTGTCCATGAAGGAGGCGTAGAACGCCCCGATCTGTGAATCCACCGGGGCGTCGGTGATGATGTCGCGCACGCGCTCCTCCGACAGGTCGCGAAGTGCGAGGAACGCACCGTCGATCGGCCGGTCCGCGGGGATCACGTGATCGCGGATCCAGGTGCCGTTGACGTGCTGGTAGAGGTCGTCCTGGGGCCGGACGTCCCGGTCGACGTACTGCAGGTCGAGGCCCGAGGGGCGGGAGTCGTCGGTCGTGGGGATCTCGGTCGCTGTCATGCGACCAGGTTACGGAAGGTCCGGCGAATGGACTGTCAGGAGCTGGGCCTGTCAGAAGCCGGGCCTGTCAGAAGCCGGGTCCGTCAGTAGAAGCCGTTACGGAAATTGTGCGCCTTGGCGCCCGAGTAGCCGTCGATCATTCCCCAGACCCAGAATCCGAGCATGATCGGGATCCCGATCAGGACCACGGACAGCAGCATGCCGAGGAAGTACCCGGCCATGATGCCGATACCCTTGCCCGTCTGGCCGTTGATCAGCGTGCCGAGTCCGGGCAGGAAGAAGGACAGCACCAGCGACAGTGCCGGCTCCTTGCGCGAGGCCCCGTAGTTCGGCGCGTACGGATGGATCGCGCCGTGACCCGGCGACCCATAGGGCTGCATGCCGTAGGGCTGGACACCGAAGGGCTGCTCCCCGTAGGACTGAGCTCCGTAGTGCTGAGCTCCGTAAGGCTGGGCCCCGAAGTGCTGGTCCCCGTACGGCGACTGGAACCCGTATGGATGGCCGCCCGGCGAGTACGGGACTCCCTGGTCGGGCTGGTGGCCGTACGCCGACCCGTAACCGTAGGGGTCGCCGTCGTGGGACTCGGGGTTCTCGGACGGGGTGGTCATACATCGACAGTAGCGCGGTGTGACGACAGCCCGGTCGCGAGCCGGTCTCAGTTGCGTGCGGCCATCCCGGGCCGAGCCCAGATGTCGGCGCAGTCGACGCACGCGTCCTCCGACACGACCCCGGCCCGTTGCAGCTGCGCGTACATCCAGCACCCCAGGCAGAATCCCAGGGCGGCCTCGGCGAGGGCGGCCGCCACCAGTACACCCAGCACCACGACACCCGCCACGGTCAACCCGGCCAGGAACAACCCGAGCGCGACCGTGGACATGACCAGACCGATCGTCTGGGCGAACCGCTTGGGCGCACCGGCGACCAGCTTGGGCTCGGAGCTGACCCGCGGGGCCAACACGTGCACCGAGAGCCTGCCGAACGGCGAGTACCGCGGCCCGCCGGCCACCCGGAGGGCGAAGCCGATAGCCAGCGCCGCGGCGAGCCAGGTCTGCGCGGGCGGCGGCACGAGCATCGTCACCACCGCGAGCGTCACGACGAGTCCGGCGGTGCACCGGGCGGCATAGTCGTTGACGACCTCCGGGAAAGCGAACACCTCTCGCAGGCTCATGCGCGACCTCCTCGTCATCTCGGCACCGTGTGTACCGGCAACGTGCACAGACAGATCTGTCTAGCCACGTCCCCGAGAGTACGCCTGAACCCGGGAAAGTCCCAGCCCGGTTATCCTCCAGGGCATGCCACACCGGAGACCAGCGGTCCACCGGGCCTGCCGCGTGATCGCCGCGACCGCCTGCCTCGCGCTGGTCGCCGGCGGCTGCGGGCAGGTAACGCCGGGCGAGCAGTCCACGACCACCTCCGATTCCGGCGCCACCGCCGCCACGACTGCGGGTGGGACCACCTCGGCACCCGCCCCCACCCCCGGCTCGGGTGCCACGCCCGGGTGCGAGGTCCTGGTCGAGCCGGTCCACCGCCTGGTCACCGATCAGGTCGACTCCGAGGTCGGCTCCGAGGAGGTGCGGCGCCTGGCCGCCGGCGTGGAGGACAACGCCCTGTCCGCCGTGGCGAGCCGGATCTCGGGCCTGGTGGTCCAACCCGCCGTCGACCCCTCGGCCGTCGACGAACAGTGGGGGCAGTTCGCCCGGCTCTGCGATCTGGACTGACACACCCCGCGCCTAGGCTGACGCCTGTGCCCCCACCGCTTCGCCGCCGATCCGGTTCGCCCCGACCGCCCGCCGCCCCGACCCTGCCGCGACGCGAGCAGCTCCAACCGCCGCTGTCCGATCTCGAACCGGACGGACTGTGGGACGGTGTGTGGGCCACCGCAGAGGACGCCCCCTCCCCCGAGGACGGTGCGGCGCACATCGGTGGCGCGGAGATCCGCGAGTCGACGCTGGAGGGCATCCGCCTGAGCAGCGCCAGGGCCGATTCCCTCCGCCTCACCGACGTGGTGGTCAGCGGGTGCGATCTGTCCGGGATGGTCGCCGACGGCGCCTCGCTCACCCGGGTCAGGTTTATCGGGTGCCGACTCACCGGCATCGTCCTGTCCGATGCCAGGGTGACCGACGTGTCCTTCGAGGACTGCCACGCCGACATGATCAATCTCCGGATGGCCCGGCTCCAGCGGGTGCGCCTGTCCGCCACCCGCTGCAGACAGGCCGATCTGCTGGAGGCGCGGGTGGCTGATCTGTCGACCGACGGCGCGGACCTGCGCGGCGCGACCCTCGAACGGGCGACGTTCACCGCGGCGGACCTCAGAGGTGCCGATCTGGAGGACGTGCGGGGCGCATCAGCCCTCCGTGGGGCGATCATCTCGCCGGAGCAGGTCCTGGGGGTCGGCCTCTCGCTGATCGGTGAGGCGGGGATCCGGGTCGAATGAACAGGGTCGAGTGAACAGACTCGGGCGAGAACTCAGGGCAGGTGGGAGGCGGCGTCGCGCCACTGGTTCACGGCCCGGTTGATCACTGCCTGGAGACGGAGGACCTGGTCACGGTCCGTGAGGGTGATGCCGTCGACCCCGGTCCGCAGGACCAGTTCAGGCACCCCACGACCGGCACCGTTCTCGTCGAGGACCACCGTCTCGGCGACCGTCACCTCGAGAACCGCGTCATCGGCCGGCCCGTCGACTTCAGCGACGAGGTCATGCCGGTAGCGAGGGGTCGAACAATCTACTGCATCGGACACGAGGGGAACTCCCGACTGGAACGGTGGGCCAACGCCAAGAATAAGGGCAAAAAACACCTGATCGCACCAGTGGGGCAGCGTGTTACGGGTTGTGACGGATCCGTGACCCGCGCCACCCGTGCTACGGATGCTGCCTCCGGGGAGAATTGTGAGAAAAGTTGCGCGAGTTGCTTGTGTGACAGTTGTTACTGCCTGATACTCCCCCTATGACACCTGTTGGCCAGCCAGCCCGCCGAGCCCTCCTGCCCCGCGTTCTCGTGGCCCTCGCCTCGGCGTCCGCTCTGGCGCTCGGCCTCCTCGTCGTCGTCATGTCCCCCCGCGCCGACGCCGTCGTCCCCCTCTCCCCCGCCTTCGACGGTCTGGCCCACGGTGTCGACTCCTCCAGCTGGCAGCACCCGCACGGCGCACCGGTCGACTGGCACGCGGCCGCCGCCTCCGGCCAGTCCTTCGCCTTCATCAAGGCCACCGAGGGCACCGGCCCCGCGAACCGCTACTACGAGGCGGACGTCGAACAGGCCCGGGCCTCCGGGATGGCCGTGGGCAGCTACCACAAGGCCCGGCCCGCGATGGATCCCTCGGTCCAGGCGCACGCCTTCGCCACCCGCCTGCAGTCCGTGGGCGACCAGCAGCTTCCGCCGGTGCTCGACATCGAGACCGACGAGGGCAAGAACCCGGAGGAGCTGATCGAGTGGACGAGGGTCTTCCTCACCGAACTCCAGCACCTCACCGGGCGGACCCCGATCATCTACACGTACCGCTTCTTCTGGATCGACCGGATGGCCAACACCACGCAGTTCTCCGAGTACCCGCTGTGGCTGGCCGAGTACGGGGTCTCGGAGCCGACACTCCCCGTGATCGGCGGGTGGAGCGAATGGCTGTTCTGGCAGCGCTCGGAGACCGGCGAGGTGCCGGGCTTCACCGGCCCCGTGGACCTCAACATCTTCGCCGGAACGCGCGAGGACCTCGCGGCGTGGGTAGGCCCCGTCACGCCGGGCGAGGGGCCGGCACCCGAGCCGGCGCCTGAGCCGGCCCCCGCACCAGCACCCGAACAGGCCCCGGAGCCCGCGCCCGCACCGATCCTCGATCCGGCGCCCGCTCCGGTCGCCGACGGCCCGACGGAGCCCGTCACCGTCGCGATCCCTGAGGGCATACCGACCCCGGACGGCGTCAGGCTGCCCGAGACCGTCACCGTCCCGGCCCACCTGATCGATCAGATTCCGCCCGAGTTCCGCTAGGGGTTATGAACAGCTAAGGCGCGCGACGGCGGGTCAGCACCGCGCGCACGGCCCGCCAGCCCACGAGGAACACGGCGGTGGCGATCGCCGCCACCATGATGAAGCTCCAGTGCGGCACCCGCCCGTCACCGAGCCCGCGGATCAGCATCCCGCCGACGAGGGTGGCGAGCCACACCAGGACGCCCGAGCGGACGGTCGCCGGGTCGCGGCGCGCGGCCAGCACCACGACCCACCCCAGCACCAGTCCCACGAGGAACGGCCACGCCGTGCCCCACACCTGCCCGATGCCGAGGCCCTCCGCGTGGGCGCCGCGCCCGAAGGTCGCGAACACCATCACCGACACCGCGTCCAGCAGGAAGACCAGCGGTAGCGCCATCCGGATCACCGCTCTGGCTCGTCGCGGCGTTCGGAGCCACTCACCGAGTAGGAGTCCTCACCACTCTCGTCGACAGGCGGACCGTCGTCGCGGACGTGCAGGAGATGGATCGGTCCGGAGTCGTGCCGCACGGTCGGGCGCCACGGGGAGCCCTTCATCGGCCACACCGCGGCGACACCGGCCGGCGGGGCGGCGGCGTCAGCCGACCGGTCGGGGTGGAGACCGGGCGACGACGACGGCCCCTCCCGCGAGGGGGAACCGTCCCCGGGTGCGGCATCGGGATCGACGTCCACCGCGCCGCGGTAGAAGAGGAAGAAGACCACCCACCCGGCCAGAGCCACCAGGACGAAGCTGACGATGCGGTAGAGGAACACCGCCGCGAACGCCTGATGCGCACCGAGTCCGCCCGCGGTGAGCGCGGTGATGAGCGCGAACTCGACCGTCCCGAGCCCGCCTGGGGTGATCGGCGCGGAGGCCACGATCTTGCCGGTGACGTACGCGATGCACAGGCCACCGATGCTGGGCTGGGCTCCGACCGCGTGGGCGGCCGCCCACAAACAACCGATGTCGGCGACCCAGTTGAGCAGGGAGAACGCGAAGGCCTTGGAGAACTGGGTCTTGGTCATCTCGACCGCCTCGGCCTGCTTCACGATCTTGCGTATCCCGGCGGCACCGTGGTCGGCGGGCTTGCGGCGCCGGGCGTTGACCCACGCCAGCAGGGTCAGCAGGGCCTCCTCGATCCTGTCCGGGTGCCGGGCGGCCCACTGCACCACCACGACGATCGCCACGAGGCCGACCGCGGACAGCACCAGCAGGACGGGGTTGGACACGCGCCCCACCAGGAAGAAGCCCATCAGCGCGAGCAGCACGATACCCACGGCCGACAGCACGCCGGAGATCACCAGCTGCCACGACGCCACCACCCGGGTGGCACCCCACTGCCGGGTCTTGCGGTAGGTCAGGGTCGTCCCGAAGACCTGACCACCGGGGATGCAGGTGGAGAACGCGTTGGCGGAGAAGACCAGGCCGACGCTCTCCCAGTACCCCACCTTGACGCCGGCCGACTGCAGCAGCACCTTCTGCACCGAGCCGTAGCTGGACATCGAGAGGTACGAGAACACCAGCGCGGCCGCGACCCAACCCCAGTGCGGACTGACGACCGCCGAGAAGCCCTCGGCGAAGAACGGCATCTGTCCGCGGAGCCAGTAGAGGACGAAGCCCAGGACAGCCAGGGTCGCTATGGCCTTGAACCACGGGTTGACCAGGGCCGCCCGGATACGACGGCGCAGCGTGGCGCCCGGCGTCCCCTTCATCCCGCCACCATAACCCTCAGCACCGTCCCGGCCCAGGCTCACACTCCGGAGGCCTGGCCGGGCCTCACGCGTCGCGATCCTGCTCCCGTTCCCTCTCCCGCTCGCGCCGGAGCCGGGCGATCAGCTCCGCCGCGGGGATCTTCTCGCCGCCGCCGTCGTAGCGGCGACGGGACTCGGGCCGGGGCGCAGGGCGGGGCTCGGGCCGGGGCGCGGGGCGGGGCTCGGGCCGTGCTTCGGGCTCGGGCTGATGCTCGGGCTCTGGCTCTGGCTCGGGCTCTGGCTCGGGCTCTGTCTCGGGCTGATGCTCTGGCTCTGGCTGGTGCTCGAACTCGGGCTCTTGCTGGTATCGGGGCTCGGGCTCCTGCTGGTACTGGGACTGGCGCTCGGGCTCGAGGACCCCGACCGACGACCCGGGCGCCGACGTGTCCGCGGCCGCGGAGGGTCCCGCGGCGATCCTCTCGGCTGCCGGACCGCCGGCGGAGGTGACCGGAACGCCGCCCTCCCCACCGGCCGACCCGGTGGCCGCCGGACCGCCGTGCAGGTGCTCGGGCTCGTCACCGATCTCGGCCTCGCCCAGGCCGATCCGCTCCTGGACCCGTTTCATCCACTTGGGGGCCCACCAGTTGTCGGTGCCCAGCATCTGCATGACCGCGGGCACCAGCAGCATGCGGATCACCGTGGCGTCGATGATCAGGGCGGCGATCATGCCGTACGCGATGTACTTCATCATCACGATGTCGGAGAACGCGAACGCCCCGGTCACCACGATGAGGATCAGCGCGGCGGAGGTGATGATCCGACCGGTGTTGGCCACACCGCTGCGGATGGCCTCGGCGGTCCTGGCGCCGCGGGATCGCGCCTCGACCATCCGGGACACCAGGAACACCTCGTAGTCCGTGGACAGCCCGTAGATGATCGCCATGAGCAGCACCACCACGGGCGAGGTGAGCGGTCCCGGCGTGAAGCCAAGCAGGTCGGCGAGGTGACCATCGACGAAGATCCAGGTGAGGATCCCGAGCGTGGCGCCCAGGCCGAGCAGGTTCATGATCGCCGCCTTGATCGGCAACACCAGCGAACCGAAGGCCAGGAACATCAGGATCGTGGTGGCGATCAGCACGTACAGCACGAACCACGGGAGTCCGTCGACCAGTGCGTCGACCGAGTCGGACTCCATGGCCGGGTTGCCGCCCACGTGGACCTCGGTGCCCGCGGGGATCGGGAACTGTTGCAGGTACTCGACGGTCTCGGTCGGGGTGTTGCGGTCGACCAGACCGGACTGCAGGACCACCACGTCCCGACCCTGGGCGTCCTGCTGTCCGGACCGGGCGAACTGGAACGGGCCGGTCAGTCCGGGCGCGTTGTTGGCCTCGGCGCGGATCTGCGAGAGCGTGGTGCCGTCCGACCCGATCACGACGAGTTTGACCGGGTCGGTGCGGGTGCCGGGGAAGTTCTGGTCGTACTGCTCCTGCGCGACGCGCGTGGTGTTGTCCGGCGGGAGGTAGGTCTCGTTGATGCCGCCGAACTTGACCCCGGAGAACGGGATGATGAGCGCCACCAGGACCACCACCACGGGCACCGCCACCGCCACCGGGTGCTTCATGGAGAAGTCGGCCACCCGGCCGAACAACCCGTTCTCCACCTGCTCGCGGGTGCGGTGCCGCTGCAGCCTCTTGATGCCGAGCATGTCGACGCGGTGCCCCAGCATCACCAGGACCGCCGGGAGCAGCGTCACCGACAGCAGTGCGGCCAGGATGACGGCGGCGATCGCTCCGTAGGCCACCGACTTGAGGAAGTCCTGCGGGAAGATCAGCAGCCCGGACAGGGTCACGCCCACCATGACGGCCGAGAACACCACGGTGCGGCCGGCGGTGGCCACGGCTCTGCGAACGGCGACGACCGGTGGATACCCCTCGGCCATCTCCTCCCGGAACCGGCTCACCACGAACAACCCGTAGTCGATCGCCAGCCCGAGGCCGATCAGCGTGACCACGTTCTGGGCGAACGAGTTGACCGGCACGACCAACGACAGCAGGTGCAGCGCGCCGATCGAACCCAGGATCGTCAGGATGCCCACGGCCACCGGCAGGAACGCGGCCACCACGCCGCCGAACACCACGATGAGCAGGACGAACACCAGGGGCAGCGCGATGAGCTCCGCACGCACGAGGTCGGCGTCCATGCCGTCCTGCAGCGCCCCGGCGACGGCCTGGACGCCGGCGACGTCGGTCTCGATGCCGTCGACGGCGATCCGGTTCTCGATCACCCGGAAGTTCTGGAGGATCTCCTCCTCCTCGCCCGCCAGCTGGATCGAGGCCACCGCGATACCCTCGTCCCGGTTGACCAGGGCCGGGGACTGGTTGTAGACGAAGCTGGTCACGCCGGTGACCTCGTCGGGGAACTCGTCGCGGATCGTGTCGAGGGAGGCCCGGACGGGGTCCTGGAACGCGGGATCGTCGACCGTGGTGCCCTCGGGGGCGTGATAGGTGACGACGACGTCGCCGAGCGCGTCGCGGCCGTACGCCTCCTGCTCGAGCCGCTCGGCGGTCGCCCACCCGCTCTTCGGGTCCTCGAAGCCTCCCTGACCGAAGGCGTTGCCGAACATGCTGCCCGCGACGCTGAGGACGGCCATGACCAGGACCATGAAGACCAGGACGATGACGCGGCGGCGGGCGACGAACCCGCCGAGTGAGTTGAACACGGCTGCGCGCTCCTAACGCGAGTTGAGCAGGGCGGTGAGCGGCCGGAGCGGCTGCAGCCAGGCACCCTCGTCGGGCAGGTTCTCGAGGCTGACCCGGGGCAGGGGCTCCCGGAACACACCCGGGATGTCCTCAAGGTCGAGGAATTTGATCGTGTCGTGCTGGACGGCCCAGGTGGCGTGCTCGCGGAAACCGATGACGGTGACGGGGACCTCGTCCGCGAGCTCCTCCAACGGCTCGCGGAACGCCT
>JBKBRA010000053.1:0-20395 GCA_046292305.1 Dietzia sp.
CGGCGCGACCCGGGGGTGCCCCCCCGCGGCCCGCCCCGGTGTGGGGCGGGCCGCTGTCGTTCGTACGTGGGGACCTGAGCTGGTGTCAGGCGAGGGCCGAGGTCAGCCGAGCGCGGCGAGCGCGGAATCGTAGTCCGGCTCGGTGGTGATCTCGTCGACGAGCTGGGTGTAGACCACCTTGCCGTCGGTGTCGAGCACCACGACCGAGCGGGCGCACAGGCCGGCCAGGGGGCCGTCGGCCATCTTGACGCCGTACGCCGAGGCGAAGTCGCTGCGGAAGGTGGAACCGGCGGACGCGTTCTCGATGCCCTCGTCAGCGGCGAACCGCTTGTGTGCGAAAGGCAGGTCCGCTGAGACGTTGACGACCGCGGTGTTGTCCAGATCGGTGGCCTTCTCGTTGAAGGTGCGGACCGACTGGGCGCAGACGCCCGTGTCGACGCTCGGGAAGATGTTGAGCACGACGCGCTTGCCGGACAGCGACTCGGAGGTCACGGGTGCCAGGTCGGTGCCGACCAGGTCGAAGGCCGGAGCGGTCGAGCCGACGGCCGGGAGTTCGCCGGACGTGGTGACGGGGTTTCCCTTGAATGCGGTGGTTGCCATGTGTCCGTTCTACCGGACAGGAGGCGGGGGCGGCGCGGGCACCGCCTGGCCGGTCTGGTCGACCGCCCGCCACAGGTACCAGGAGGCGACCGACCGGTACGGGGCCCAGCTCTCTGCCCGGGTCAGCATCTGCGCGGCGGTGGGGATCTCGTCGAGCCCCATGACCCGCTCGAATCCGCGGCGCACCCCGACGTCGGCCACGGGGAACACGTCGGGTCTGTCCAGCAGGAAGATCAGCAGCATCTCCACGGTCCATCGGCCCACCCCGCGGACTGTGGTCAGAGAGGCGACCACCTCCTCGTCGTCGAGTCTCGTCAGTTCCGCCAGCGTGGGGATCCGTCCGGTCGCCACCGCCTCGGCCAGGTCGCGGAGTGCGGCGACCTTGGGGCGGGAGATCCCGCACGCGCGGAGTTCGTCGTCGGTCAGGGCGGCGACCCGTCCGGGGTCGAGATGGTGGGGCCCGGCCGCCCGGTCACGGAGCCGGCCGGCGATCGTCGCGGCGGCCTTGACCGACAGTTGCTGGGACAGGATCGAGGAGGCCAGGCGGTCGAACAGGGTGTGCGGTCCGACGTCCGGGGCGGGGGTGAGGGTGCACGGACCGACGGCGTCGATGTGCTGACCGAGCTCGGGGTCCGCTCGGTAGAGGTATCGGACGGCCGTCGGTTTGTCGTATCCTGCGGGCATGCCGAGCACGTTACCCGGCAGTTTTTCGTCCATCTTGCCTCACGGGTAACAGTGGCACTGTGGACGTCGATAACTATCGGGTCACGAAATGGCTCACATTGTTTGGGAGAGGAACGATATCGTGGGTAGGACACAGATCCGTCTCGCCGCAGTGGCGGCCACGGCGGCGCTCGCGCTGGGTGCGGGAGCGGGCACCGCATCCGCGGGCTCCGCGGAGATGCCGTCGGGCACCGCGCTCTACAACGGCCTGACCATGTTGGGCTGCCAGAACGTCGACCCGTCCATGCTGCAGATGTGCGGAGGCCTGGACGTCCTCACGAGCGACGATCCCGCGGTGCTGACGGTCAACCCGTTCACCACGGACATCGTGATCCTGGGTGCGGGTCTGTACCCGGACGGGGGAATCCGACCGGTGCTCGACGAGCGGCTGAGGACCGGGTTCCGGCTGGCGCAGGAGTACCCCACCGCCCGCATCATCGTGACCGGTGGTGTGCCGCAGAACGGCCGCACCGAGGCCAGGGCGATGGGCGACTGGCTCCGCGGCGCCGGCGTCGCGCCGTGGCGGATCACGGAGGAGGGCAACTCCAACTCGACCGTCCAGAACGCCCAGTTCACCGACCGGATCTTCCGCGAGCGCGGGACCACGGGCGCGGTCGTGGTCTCCACCGGCGATCATGTGCAGCGCGCGGTGCTCAACTTCCGTCAGGCCGTCGACGGCCGGATCCCGGTGACCGGAGTGGTGGCTCGCGGCTGAGTTGTTAGCGGCTGTCTTGTGCGGGGCTGAGCGGCCCGGGGTCGAGTTGCTCGCGTCTGATCGGGCCTCCGCCGGGTCCGGGAACAAACCACGACGACCCCAAGTTGTATGACGCGACAGCAATTTTCGTCCCGTCATAGGAGAAGCCGATGTCCGCCATCCGTCAGGTAGTCCCGCTCGGCGCGCAGTGGCCGGGTGTCGACCCGTTCCTGTTCGCAGTCCACCACCGCGACGAGTTCCCCGCGGCCGAGGGCCGGACCATGCGACCCGCGGCCTCGCTCGAGGGCCGGTCCATTGGAGGGGACTTCTCCGGCAAGGACGGCTGGTCCATGTACCACGGCTCAGAAGTCCCCGGCTTCCCCCAGCACCCACACCGCGGCTTCGAGACCGTGACGGTGGTGCTCGACGGTGTGGTCGACCACTCCGACTCGCTGGGCGCCGCCGCCCGCTTCGGGCACGGTGACACGCAGTGGCTGACCGCCGGCGCCGGGATCTCCCACTCCGAGATGATGCCGCTGCTGAACGAGGACGGGCCCAACCCCCTCGAGCTGTTCCAGATCTGGCTCAACCTCGCGCCCGAGGACAAGTCGGCAGAACCGTACTTCGACATGTTCTGGTCCGAAGAGACCCCGGTCGTCGTCCGTGGGGACGAGGGGTCCGCCGCCCGGTTCCGGGTGATCGCCGGCGAGGTCGACGGCGTGCACGCTCTCGACCCACCACCCCACTCCTGGGCCGCGCGGCCGGAGAACCACCTCGCCATCTGGATAGTCACCCTCGATCCCGGCGTCAGCACCGAGCTCCCGGCGTTCGATCCGTCCGCCACCCGGGTTCTGTACAACTACGGCGGCGAGCTGACCGTCGCCGCGCAGCGGCTCGGTTACGACGCCGCCGTGCTCGCCCCCGAGGCCGTCACGGTGACCGCGGGCACGGACGGGGCGGCGTTTCTCGTGCTCCAGGCCCGGCCGATCGGCGCGCCCGTGGTCCAGCAGGGCCCGTTCGTCGGCAACACCCGCGAGGACATCGTCACCGCCATGGAGGAGTACCGGGCCGGCGTGTTCGGCACCTGGGACCTACCCCAGAACGATCCCGTCCACGCCCACGGCGAGACCCGATTCGCGCGCTACCCGGACGGCAGAGTGAAGCGGCCGGTCAGCCAGTAGCCGACAAGCCAGGGGCCGGTCAGCGAGGGGCCGGTCAGCTGGGCCAGCGGCCGGTGCGCAGTAGTTCCAGGCTCCGCGTCCGGTCCAGCAGCGGCTGGCGCATCTGGTCCTGCAGGAACTCCAGGAGCGCCTCCGACAACGGGGAGTTGTCCGAGGAGACGGCGCCGCGGGCCACGGCCACGCGATAGTTCTCGGCGAAGCCGTCGATGGCGGTCTGCGCGATGCAGCTGTGCGTCGACACCCCGCACACGAGAAGGCGGGTCGCGCCGAGCCGGTCCAGCTCGGCCTTCAGACTGGTCCGGAAGAACGCGCTGTCCCGGGTCTTGACCACCTCCACATGACCGCCGGTGGCCAGTCCGTCGAGGAACCGGGCCTGCTCGGTGCCGGGAAATGCGAAGCCCTGGTCGTCCTCGCACATGCTGAGGGTCCAGGTGGAGCGGTCCTCCGCGTGCTCCGTCCGCACCAGTATCACCGGGCGGTCGGCGTCGTGGGCGGCGTGGATGAGCTCGTTGATCGATCCGACCAGCTCGTCGCGCACCTCCGCCAGCTCGGGGAACTCGAAGTATGAGTTCTGCATGTCGATCACCACCAGCGCCGTCCGCTCGCCGGTCCGTCCGCCCGGCCGCCACCAGGTGTCGGCCACCTCGACCGGGGTGGTGCGCTTGTGGCGGTTGCCGTGCCAGGCCGCCTCGATCTTCTCGGCGGCCTCCGCGGGGACCTCGCGCCCCTCGAGGTAGTCGTCGATGGCGTCGTAGGTGATCCCCAGCTCGTCCTCGTCGGTCTGGCCCTCCGCCTCGTCGAGCAGGTCGGCTGTCGGCACCTTGTCCCACAGCTGCCGGGGTGCCTCCAGGTGACGGAGAAGGGCCCTGACCTGGCGTTTGTTCAACCCCGACAGCGGCAGGAGGTCGGCGGCGCCGTCACCGAACTTGGTGAAGAACCCGGTGACGTTCTCGGCCGCGTGGTCGGCTCCGATCACCAGCAGCCCGCGGTCGCCGGCCATCGCGTACTGCGCGACCATCCGGTGTCGGGCCTTGGTGTTGCCCTTGGTGAAGTCGGTGAGTTCCTCGCCGGTGGCCTGCCGGATCTCCCCGTTGAGTGCGTCCACACCGGGCGCCACGTCGACGGTGAGGGACTCGTCCGCCGCCACGAACTCCAGTGCCGCGACGGCGTCGTGCTCGTCGTGCTGCACGCGGTACGGCAGGCGCATGCCCACGAAGACCGCGTCACCACCGTCGGACCGGACCCTCTCGGCGGCCAGCTGCGAGAGGCGCCCCGCCAGCGAGGAGTCCACCCCGCCCGAGATCCCCAGGACGAAGCCCTTCGCGCCGCTGGCGGTCAGGTAGTCGGCCAGGAACCGCACCCGGCGCTCCACCTCGTCGGCGGGATCGATCTCGGGACGGACGCCGAGGGCGTCGATGATCTTCCGTTGTATCTCGCGCATGGGGCCAGTGTGCGGCCGGGGTCTGTCGGGTCGCCACCGGAGCGCCTGCCCGGAGGCCCCCTGACCGCCCGGGGGTCAGTCGCCGACCGCCCGAACGAAATCGCCCACCACCCGCGGCCACGCGGCAACCTCGACGGGTGTGGCAGCCACGTCGAGTCGGGCGTCCGGGAGCAGGTCCAGTAGATCCTCGGCGACCGCCAACGGGTGTGAGGCGTCGTCCGGCCAGGCCAGCAGAAGTGCCGGAGCGGAGACCCTCGCGACCTGGTCACGCGACGGGAAGTCCGTGAGGGCCGCGCCCCGGAACGCGGCGGGCAGGCACTCGTCCGCCACGTCCGGGACGGTGAACGGGCGGTCGGGGTCGATCGCCGGGGACGTGGGCGGCTGCCGGGTCTTCTCGGCCCAGCGGGCCCCTCCCCAGCGTTCGACCTGCCGGGCGGCCAGGTCGTAGAGCGCCGCCTGCTCGCGTCGCCACTCCCAGGCGGTCGGCGGGATCCCCAGCGTGAGGGAGGCGAACCGGTCCGGCTCGGCCACGGCCGCGGTGAGGAGGGTGGCCGCCCCCATCGACTGCCCAACCCCGTGCACGGGCTGGTCCGGGAAGACCTCGTCGAGCAGGGCCAGCAGGTCACCTGCCAACGCCGGCCACGTGTAGTCCGCGGGGTCGGCGGACCCCGGTGACCGACCGTGTCCGCGGGCGTCGTAACGCAGCACCCGCAGGCCGTCCCGGCCCGCCGTGAGGTCCAGCCCGAACACCTCGTCGCGTCGCCGGCTCGAGGACAGTCCGTGCAGCTGCACCACCGGGAGTCCGTCGCCCCTGAGGTCATGCGCGAGTGCGTTCCCGCTCCCGCCGACCAGGGTGTGCGGCTGTCTCGTCGTCGTCACAATCCGCGCCTTTCCCCGTAACACGCCGCTCCTACCGTGCGGAGCATGAGGCTCACCACCGTAACGCGGATGTCGCTCCCTGCCGGCGTTGTGCACCGGTTTGCGACACACATCACCCCAGTTCAGGGCGAGGACACGCCGCCGTCATTCGACCAGGCGCGCCACGCCTCGCTCGGCCGTCGCGCCGGTTCGTGGATGGCGGTGGCGTTCGCTCTACCGTTCCCCGCCGACCGTGATCAGGTGGCGCGGGCGTGGCTCGCGGTGGTCGCCCGGCACGGGACCCTGCGGACGGTGCTCGACGGGGGAGAGAATGGCGACGACGAACTGCGGCTCCGCCCCGTCACCGTGCACCCGCTCGGCTGGCAGGTGCCGGCGGCCGAGCCGGACGAGGACCCACGTTCGGTGCTGCGCAGGGTCTTCGACCAGGCCTGCTGTCCGTTCGCGACGCCGTCCCACGCCCTGTGCCTGGTGGAGCCGGAGAACGGGGACGAGCGGGCGGTGGTGGTGATCGGCCTGGACCACTCGCACGTGGACGCGTGGTCTCTTCTCGTGCTGCTGCGGGACTTCAGTTCGTGCCTGGACGATCTCGCGTGTGGCCTGGAACCGGGCACCTGCCTGGCCCCGGCGGCCGCGTTCGCCGAGCACACCCGGGAGCTGGCGGAGCGCCCTCCAGCCCCGCCCCAGGTGCACAGCAGGTGGGCGGAGATCCTCGCCGGGGGCGGGATGCCGGTGTTCCCGCTCGATCTGGGTGACCTGTCGACCCCGCGGGAGGAGGTGGTGGAGGTGCGTGACGTGCTGGACCCGGACGGCGTCGCCGCGCTCGAACGCGAGGCGGCGGCAGGCGGCGTGCGGATGATCGCCATGGCGATGGCCGAGATGACCGCGGTGTTCCGACGGCGTGGCGGGGTGGGGTTGCGGGCGGTGCTGCCCGTCCACTCGCGGCACCACGAACGGTGGCACGACTCCGTGGGATGGTTCATCACCAACTCGGTGATCGAATGCTCCGACCCCGACCCGCGGGTCTGCGCCGAGGCGGTCCGCGACGCCGTCGAGCTGGGCTCCCACGCCTTGGGCCCGATCCTCGAACCGCACGGTGGGATGCCGCACACGCCCGGGATGTTCGCCATCTCCTGGCTCGACCACCGGCGACTGCCGATCGACGTGGACCTGAGCCTGGGCCCGCAGCACGTGTCGGCGACCATCCGCACGGACGGGGTGATGGTGTGGTTCGTGGTCAATGGCTCCGGTCTGCACGTGCGCTGCCGCTACCCGGACACCGCCCGGGCCCGCGAGTCGGTCGGGGGCTGGTTGGACGAACTGTGTGCGGGCCTGGTCCGGCGCTCCTTCAACGGACCGGGGCCGCGGGCTCGGGGAGGCGCGGCGGGGCCGCGGGATCCGGACCGGGATCGGCCGGCGGCAACCCCACTTCGAGCCATCGTCAGTGCGTGACCCGATCCCGGCGAGACGTCGGGCTCACACCTCCGGCCCTCCCGGGTTACAGCCCTCGGCCAGCATCTGCTCGTCAGCCACCACCGGACGCCACGGTTCCAGGTTCCAGGTGGGCTTACCCGGCTCGAGGAGCCGCGCCCACGTCCAGTGGCAGTCGAACTGCTCCCGCATGCCGGGGGTGCCCGCGTCCGGGGCGAGCCGCAGCACCTCCTGCCAGGCCGCGTCCGCGTCGAGGGCGCCCCACGCCTCACGCCCCGCCGCGGTGGGAGCGACCTTCAGGGTGACGCCGAAGTCCGAGTCCGCCCACGTCGCCGAGGCGACGAGGGGGCCCGGAGGCGTCGGTGACGCACGCGGTGGGGGAGTAGACGGCGAGGGCGGTGGTGAGGGCGCAGTCGGTGGTGGCACGACCCGCGACGACGACGAGGTGGTCTCCTCCGCGGGGGATCCCGCCTCCGGTCCGGTCCCGGTGTCCGAGCAACCCGCCGTGGCCGCGATCGCGAGCAGCGCCGCGGCGGCCATGAGCGATCGGGCGGAGTCAGGGCGCATCGATGGCAGTCTGCCAGGCGGGGCGATCCCCGGTTCCTTCCGAGACTCGCCGGGTGCAAGGGGTTGCGCGGCACTGTTTCTGCCGGGATCCTGTGTTCCGGGGAAACCCGGTGGCCGCGGAGAGCCCGCACGCCGCCCCCGTGCAAGGAGCGTTTCTGATGCCCGCTTTCGACTTCAGCCAGCTGCAGACCTTCTGGGACGGGATCTTCCCGGCGATCTTCGGGCCCCTCGCGGGCTTCGTCGACACGATCGGTGCGTCCGTCGAGGGGCCCTGACTCACCCCGCGGCGAGGATCTTGTCCAGGGTCCTGATGTTCCTGGTGGTGAGGTGACGCTTGTTCTCCCGCCTGTCGAGCACCTTGGCGGCGTCCGAGGAGAGCGTCGTGCCTTTCGCGACCCGCCAGTACACGCAGCCCGGGCCTTCGGCGACCGCCTCGGTGCCGGCGGCGTCAGTGCCCTCGATCGCCGAGCGCATTGCGTCCACCACCCTGGTCGTCACCACCGGGTCGTCGGAGAAGACCACGTAGTCGTGGTGGTCCTCCAGCGTGTCGAAGGGATATGACGCCACCGCCGCCACCAGCGAATCGAGTGAGACGACCTGCACCACAGCCTCGTATCCGAACCGCTCGGCGTACGCGGCCTCGAGCGCCACGCGCAACTCGGACACCGGCCTGGGGTCGGTGACGAGCACGTTGCCGGTGGCCAGGACGGTCTTCACCGCGGTGCCACCTGCGGCCTCGGTGCACGCACACAGGTCGCGCATGGCGATCCTGCCGCCCTTGCCGACGTTGATCCCGCGCAACAGCGCGACCTTCCGGTGGCGCCGGGTACCAGGGACTGACGATCCCGAACTCATGTCTTGATCTTCCCCCCGGGACAGCCCTGCGCGGGTAGCTTTCCCGCCATGGCAGTGTCAGTGCAGTCAGTGGTGAAGATCGAGGCCAGCGTCTCCGAGATCATGGAGGTCCTGGCTGACGTCGGCTCCCTCGTCGACTGGTCGAGCGCCCACCGTGCGGTCGAGATCAGGGAGGCCGACGACGAGGGATGGCCGATCGTCGTGTGGGAGCAGGTGTCCCAGTACGGCGTCACCGACGAGATGGTCGTGCGCTACGAGTGGTACGACGGCGAGGTGAACTGGTCGCTGGTCGAGAGCGGTTCCCAGAAGATCCAGAACGCCCGGTACGTGCTCACGGACAACGGCGACGGCACCACCGAGGTGGTCTTCGACCTCGAGGTGGATCTCAAGATCAAGCTGCCGGGTCCGGTGGTCAAGAAGGCGCAGAAGCACATCGCGGACGTGGCCACCACGGGCCTGCGGGACGAGGTCCTGCGCCGGTACGGATAGCCGATCCTCCCGCGACGCTGGCGTCAGCTCAGGGGAGCTCCCGGGTGGAGATGAGCCCCTCCGCGATGTCCCGGCGCAACAGGTCGAGTACGGATCTGCGACGAAGCGGTGCGCTCTCGGTGTGAGCGAGGTGTGAGATCCCGTCGAGCAGGTCGGCGAGGGCATCCTTCGGCGTCCAGGCCGGGGCCCAACCGAGCTCGGTCCGGGCCCGCGTGCAGTCCATGAGGGGGAGCGTGAAGGCCATGTCGAGCCAGCCGCGGTCCACCGGCTGCAGGCGGGCCCGCCACGTCAGTGCGATGAGCGGGCCGAGGATCGCCGAGGGGACGTGAACGGTGCGGGCCCCGAGCGCCTCGGCCACGTCGTCCCGGGTCAGTGGCTGATCGGCGGCGATGTTGAACGGGCCGGTGGCGCGCTGTTCGATGACCCGGACGATGGCGTCGGCGACGTCGTCGGAGTGGACGAGCGGGACGCGCAGTCCCCTGTCGAGCGGGAGCAGCGGGAGTAGCGGCACCAGCCGTACCGGCACGTAGGCGGGTAGTCCGTAGCGGGTCAGTCCGCTCGCGGCCGCGCGCTGGATGATGAATCCCGGGCGCATCCGGGCGATGGGGACCGAATCGGAGCCGTGGAGGAGTTCATGCTCGTCGATGAGCGTCTCCGCAGTGGACTTGTGTCGACTGTAGGGCGAGGTCCGGACGCCTGTAGTCGCCCATTTCTCGTCGACGTGGTCGCCGTAGCGGCCCGGGGCGTAGGTGCCCACCGAGGACATGTGGACCAGGTGACCGACGCCGGCCGACTGCGCCGCGGCCAGCACCGCGGTGGTCCCCCCGACCCCGACCCTTTCCAGGTAGTCGACGGAGCGCGTCGGTTGGAACCCCCACGCCAGGTTGACGACGGCGTCCGCGCCGGCGAAGAGTCGACCGAGCTCCTGCACCGCGCTCGGGGCCGCGACGTTCAGTGCGTGCCATTCCACGTCGCGGTACACCCCGACCGGTTCCGGTGGTCGGCGCACGATGCCGACGAGGCGGTCGCCCGGGTGGGTCTCGTGCAGGCGGCGGAGCAGCGCGGTGCCCACGTTGCCGCTCGCGCCGATGATGACGATCCGCATCCGGGCCTCCTCTCAATCCGAACGGCACGGGCCCGGTCGATGTCCGGACGAGCCGGGGAGAGCCGGGCAGAGGAGCCGATCCGTGCGGTCGACGGTACGCCGGGGGATTCGGTCAGGCGACCGCTGACAACGCGGCCGACGCCTCATCCGGTGGGCGTGGGGTCGATCAGGAGGACACCCGCGAGCGCGATGCCGGCCACCCACACGGTGGACGCGGCCGCGAGGACGACGGGTCGCGCGCCCACCTTGCGCATCGTGGCGAAGCGGACGCCGACCCCGAGCGCGAACATCGCGCACGTCAGCAGGACGGTCTGCGCGAGCGAGGCCGCGTCGAGGACTCCGGCGGGGAGGATTCCGGACGAGCGCAGGCAGACGCACGCGATGAACGCGACGACGAACGCGGGGACCATCGGTGGTCGCCCGGCGCTCCCGGCTGCGCCCGCACGCCGTCGCTGATGGATGCTGATCGCCGTCACCACGGGGGCCAGGAGCAGGACGCGTGCGAGTTTGACGACGGTCGCCACGCCGAGGGCGGTGCCACCGATGGCGCCGCCCGCCGCGACCACCTGGGCGACCTCGTGGATGGATCCACCGGCCCACATCCCCGCCGCGGTGTCCGACAGGTGCAGAGCACTCGACAGCAGTGGAACGGCGAAGATCATGGCGGTGCCGAAGACCACGACGAGGGTCACCGCGGTGAGCACCTCCTCCTCGTCGGCCTCGGTGACGCTGTCCACCGCCGCGACCGCCGCGGCGCCGCAGATCGAGAACCCGCAGGCGATGAGGAGCCGCTGCGTCCAGCCGAGACCCAGTGCCGCACCGAGGGCGACGGTGCCGGCGATACCCAACCCGACGATGACGACGACGAGCACGATGACCTGCCAGCCGAGCGCGGCGATGTCGCCGAGCAGGAGTTGCAGGCCGAGCAGTGCTATGCCGACGCGCAACAGCGTCCTGGCGGAGAAGGCCAGACCTTCGCCGACCCGCGCAGGAAGACGGATGGCGTTGCCGAGCACGGCACCGAGCACGATCGCGACGAGCATCGGGTTGAGGGCCGGGAACAGGAGGCTGACCCAGATGGCCGCGGTCGTCCCCGCGAGAGCGACGGCGACGCCGGGTGCGATCCCGCGCGAACGGGTGGACAGGTCGCCGGTCATGTGTACAGGGTCGGGCACCCGGGTCCCGTCCGGTAGCCCCCGATCCGATATCGAACCATATAAAACAGATATGACAGTGCCTGCAGTCATATGCTGACGGCATGACACGGACCTGGCCCGACCTGGTGGTACTCGAGCTGCTCGTCGGAGTCGACGAGCACGGCAGTCTCAGCGCGGCGGCGAGGCGGGTGGGGATGGCGCAGCCCAACGCGAGCAGGGTGGTCAAGCAACTCGAGCGGCATTTCGGGACGCCGTTGCTGCGCCGGCACCCACGAGGCGCGACGCTGACGCCGCACGGAACGGTGATCGCCCACTGGGCGCGTCGGGTTCTCGCGGAGGCGACCCGGCTGCTCGACGTGGCCGAGAGCCTGCAGACCGAGCGGTCGGCGACGTTGACGGTGGGTGCGAGCATGACCGTCGCCGAACAGTTGATGCCCCGCTGGCTGGGGGCTCTCCGGGGGTCGCGGCCCGAGGTGGGCATCCATCTGCAGGTCCACAACTCGGTCCGGGTGACCGAGCTCGTCCTGGACGGCACGTGTGACGTCGGGTTCGTGGAGTCGCCGACAGTGCCGCGTGGCCTGCACACGAGCACCGTCGCGCGGGACCGGCTCGTGGTGGTGGCGTCGCCGTCCCATGCGTGGGCACGTCGACGTACTCCACCGACGATCGCGGAACTCGCGGCCACACGGCTCGTGGTGCGGGAGCCGGGATCCGGCACACGGACGACGCTGGACCGGGCCCTGGAGGAGTACGAGCGCGCCGAGCCGCTTCTCGAACTCGCGAGCGCGGCGGCCATCCGGACCAGCGTCCTCGACGGCGTGGGCCCGGCGGTGATGAGTTCTCTCGCCGTCGCCGACCAGGTGGCCTCCGGTGAACTGAGCGCGATCCCCGTCGAGGGGCTCGAGCTGAACCGCGAGCTGCGGGCGGTGTGGCGACCGCCCCGTCAGCTGTCCGGGCCGGCGGGGGAGCTGGTGACCCTCGCGCGTCGGAGCGGGCGGCGGGCGGCGGGTGGAGTCGACGGCGACGGCGACGGCGTGGTCCCGGGGACGCAGTGACCGCTGCCCGGTTCACCCGGTTCCCTGCCGTTGGTCGGCTCGGGTGGGCGTGAGGTCAGGTGGGGGTCAGGTCCGGTGCGCGGTAGACCCGGTGCGAAGCAGGCCCAGTGCACTGCGGACCCCCTCGGCCGGGAGCTGGCCGGGTGCCGAGGCCGCGCCCACCGTGGCGAAGGTGGCCGAGGAACCGAAGACGCCACCGCCGAGCCGCGTGACGGCTCCCAGAGTGCCCATCGACATGGTGATCAGCGGGATTCCGGCGACCCGGGATCGTTGCTCCGTGGCCGACAGCAGGGTCACCACGTCGGCCGCCGATCGTGGCGTCACGGCGATCTTGGCCACGTCCGCCCCGGCATCCTCCATGGCGGCGAGCCGCGCCAGGATCTCCTCGACCGGCGGGGTCGCCTCGAAGTCGTGACTGGACGCCACCACCGGGGTGTCATGCTCGTGAACAGCGGCGATGGCGTCCCCGGCGAGCGGGTGCCGGAGCTCGACGTCGATCGCTGCCGCCAGACCCGTGGAGGAGAGCGCCTCGACCAGCAGCACATAGGCCTCCGGCGAGAGCTCCGCACTTCCGCCCTCGGCACGGGTGCGGAACGTGGCCAGGACCGGCAGCCCCGGCAGTAGCGCGGAGATCCGCTCCAGGGCCTCCACCGCCGGGGCGGGGTCACTCCCGGCCCCGGCGGTGAACGGCTCGTAGAAGTCGACACGCCACTCGACGACGTCGACCAGTCGGACTGCGTCCGGAGATGTCCCGTCCGGAGAAGTCCCGCCGACAGGTGGCCCGCCGGCGGTGTTCAGCGCCCCGATCTGCTCATCGAGCTCCGTCAGGTCGCGTCCCGTGAGAGGGACGATGATCGACGGAGAACGCGAGTCCAGGGTGAGCCGATGGCGGGGCATGCGTAGACCCTACGACGGCCCCGCTCGAGCAGGCCTCAGCAGCACCCGTCGCACGGGCAGGGCCGACGCGCGGGGACCAGCTCCAGGGCGGTGAGGCCGCCGGTTCCGGCGGTGCGGTAGTAGCGACCCGCCCACCGCAGGGTTCTGGAGGGGCGCCGGACCGGAACCAGTTCCCAGGTCGGCTCGTCGGGGCCCTCGCACAGCAGGTGGCCGGCGTCGAGAACCTGCCCGTCCAGGACGCAACCGCCCCATCGGTTGAGGAGCCCGGCCGTCTCCCGGGCACCAAGTCCCCGTACCAGGAGTTCCGGGTGTCCGCGGTCGGTGAGCCCGACCGTGTACCCGAAGCGTTGATCCGGTGGCAGGGGGGCGGATTCGCAGTCCTCGCAGGCGCAGCCTTCGCCCACGTGGACGAGGTGCAGGCCGTACCGGTCGATGGTGGCTGCGACGAGCGCCATGTCGGGGTCGATGGCGGCCACGGGACGGAACTGGATGGTGGTGTTGGACACGGGAACTCCTCATTAGGGTGTGCGTCATTGGGGTGTGCAATCGTTCGTATCGAACAGGTGCTCGATACGGTGTTGAAGGTAGATCGCGACTACGACACGATGGCCGTGGTCCCGGGAAGGCACGGGATGCGCCGGTGCACACTGGAGGCGAATCCGCTGATGAGACGGCTCCGGTGTGACGTCACCGGGGACGCGTGAGGACGACGCAGGAGGAGGACCGGATGAAGGTCGCGTTGGCACTGGGTTCCGGTGGGGCGCGCGGGTACGCGCACATCGGGGCGATCCGCGAGCTCGAGTCACGCGGGCACGAGGTCGTCGGGGTGTCCGGGGCGTCGATGGGTGCGGTGGTGGGTTCGCTGCTCGCGGCCGGTGAGCTGGATCATTTCGAGGAATGGGTGCGGGGTCTGGCACAGCGGGACGTCCTGCGGTTGCTCGATGTGTCCTTCGCCGGTGGGGGAGCGATCCGTGCCAACAAGATCATGGCCGTGATCGGCGAGATGCTCGACGACGTCCGGATCGAGGATCTGGCGATCCCCTATACCGCGGTGGCCACCGACCTCCGGGCGCGCCGGGAGGTGTGGTTCACCCGTGGCCCGGCGGACGTCGCAGTGCGTGCGTCGTTCGCTATCCCGAGCATCGTCACACCGGCGATCGTGGGCGGGCGGCTGATGATCGACGGCGGGGTGACCAACCCGGTCCCGCTCGAACCGCTCGCCTCCGTGGAGAGCGATCTCGTCCTGGCCGTGTCGCTGACCGGGCGTCGAGCCGGGATCCGCGGTTCCACGTTCCAGGAGAGCTCGGACCCCGAGGAACCGTCGCCCGGGGCCGATCCGAAGATCGCGAAGAAGGGTGGCACCGTCGCCGCGGGTACCGCCGCCAGGCTCTCCGGTCGCATCCGGACGGCGGCAGCTGACGTCCGTGACGCCGATCTGGTGCGGCTCGTCGCGGCCCGTTTCGGTCAGGACGCGGCCGGGGTGGATGCGGCCGGGGTAGATACGAACGGGGTGGATACGAACGGGGTGGACGGTGCCGGGATCGGCGCGACCGGGGAGGGGGCCGGGGTCGACCCGGTAGCCGTCGGCGCGTCGACCCCGGGTTCGACCCGGCAGCCGTCACCGGAGGTCGAGGAGGCGGTCGAGGAGGGTGAGCGGGAGGTCCGGGCCGAGGCCCAGGCCGACGAGCGGAGCCTCGAGTCCCTCCCGGGCACGCTGCGGATCTTCGACGTGGTCTCCCAGTCGATCGAGGCCATGCAGAGCATCCTCACCGGGTACCGGATGGCAGGGAACCGTCCCGACGTACTCGTGGAGGTGCCCTCCGACTCGTGCTCGGCGTTCGACTTCCACCGGGCGGAGGAGATGATCGAACTCGGTCGTCGGCTCACCGCGGAGGCCCTGGACCGGGAGGGCTTGTGACTCGGCGCCCGACTCGGCGCTAGCGACCCCGGTCCGCGCCCTCGTCCTGGCCGACCTGCGGTAGGTGCTGGGGGCACATGGCCCTGACCGCGGCCGCCACCACCACCGGGGCCTCGGTCACCGGTGCGTCGGGGTGGGCCTCGTTGTACTGACGGACCACGTCGACGTAGCCCATGTCGCCGTCGAGTGACGCGCAGGCGTCGCGACCCCGGGTGAGGTAGTCCTGCTCGTCCTCGGCGTCCACTCCGACGGTGCGGATCTCGCTGAGGAACTGTTCGTCGGGGGTCTGCTCATCGCCGCCGTTCCCTCCCGTCCCGTCCGGCGCCGGCTGCTCGCCGGTCGTCGCTCCGTCGCCGTCGGTGGCGTCACCGACCGCCGAGGTGGCCTCGGCCGCCACGGACCCCACCGCACCCGTCGCCTCCCCCACCGCGTCCTCAGCCGTGCCCTCCTCGCCGCACGCCCCCAGGATCAGGGCGAGCGCCGCGAATCCCGATGCCGTGGCGACCGCACGACGGCGGCCGGGACGGGTGTCGCGGGCATCCCCGGTCGCCTGGTCGGCTCGGTGTGCACGTGCGGGCATGGCGGGCCCTCCTCGGTGTGGTTTTGTGTGGGTCGGTGCGTGTGGGTCGGTTGCCGGGAAGGGTACGTAAGCGGCGGACAGGGCCGTGACCGTTTGGCGCTCATGATATGACCGGTGTCACAATCGAGACGCGATCGAGATGGGCCCCGCGGCGTCGCCCGTCCACTCCCGCCGAGACCGGCCCGGTGACGCGTCCGTGTTCCTGGGGTGGACCCCGGACGTATCAACTCCGATGGTCGCCGACCGCCACTAGGGTTGGACGCATGGGCACTGATGGTCATCTGTCCGATTCGCTGATCGTCGGACGCCGGCGCCACGACGAGGGTGTGGGACGACTCCTGGCCAGTTTCGAGGCGGTCCCCCGGGGTGAGCCCGTCCGGCTGGCCAAGAAGACGTCCAACCTCTTCCGGCCGCGCGCCTCGTCGTCGTCGCCAGGTCTGGACACCACGGGCCTGACGCGCGTCGTCTCCGTGGATCCGGACGCCCGCACCGCCGACGCACAGGGCATGTGCACGTACGAGGACCTGGTGGACGCGATCCTGCCCTATGGGCTCATGCCGTACGTGGTGCCGCAGCTCAAGACCATCACCCTGGGCGGCGCCGTCACCGGGCTGGGTATCGAGTCCAGCTCGTTCCGGCTGGGACTGCCGCACGAGTCGGTGCTGGAGATGGACGTACTCACGGGCGCGGGCGAGATCGTCACCGCGCGACCCGACGGCACCGAGCCGGAGCAGGCGCTCTTTCGTGGCTTCCCCAATTCCTACGGTTCGCTGGGTTACGCGGTGCGGCTGCGGATCGCGCTCGAACCCGTCGCGCGGTATGTGGAGTTGCGGCACGTCCGGTTCGACTCACTCGCCGCGCTGACCGACGGGCTGGCGCGGATCAGCGAGGTCGGGACGTACGACGACGAGGAGGTCGACTTCCTCGATGGGGTCGTGTTCTCCGCCGACGAGTCCTACCTGACACTGGGGCGGCGGACCGACGAGCCCGGACCCGTCTCGGACTACACGGGGGTGCGCGACAAGCAGGCCGTCTACTACCAGTCGATCCGGCATGGTGGGCCCGCCGGGTCGGTGGTTCGGGACCGGTTGACCATCCGCGACTACCTCTGGCGCTGGGACACCGACTGGTTCTGGTGCTCGCGTGCGTTCGGGGTGCAGAACCCCCACATCCGCAGGCTGTGGCCGCAGCAGCTGCTCAGGTCCTCGGCGTACTGGAAGATCATCGGGCTCGACCACCGGTACGACCTGGGCAACAGGATCGGGGCGCTCAAGGGTGAGGGGCCGCGCGAACGTGTGGTGCAGGACGTCGAGGTGACCATCGACCGCACCGCCGAGTTCCTGGAGTGGTTCCTGCGCGAGGTGCCCATCGAGCCGCTGTGGGTGTGCCCGCTCCGACTGCGGGAGCGCACCCCGGCCCCGGACCTGGGGGACGGACCGTGGTCCGATCGGCCCTGGCCGCTGTACCCGCTGGCGCCCGACACCACGTACGTCAACATCGGGTTCTGGTCCTCGGCACCGATCGAGCCGGGAACGGCCGAGGGTGCGTGGAACCGGCGGATCGAGGAGGAGGTCTCCCGGCTAGGGGGCCACAAATCGCTGTACTCGGAGGTCTTCTACTCGCGCGAGGAGTTCGACCAGCTGTACGGCGGCGAGCACGCGGCGCGACTCAAGTCCCAGTTCGATCCACGGGGTCGCTTCTCGACCCTCTACGACAAGGCGGTGGGTGCACGGTGACAACGGAGAAGATGACGATCGGTGAGATCATCGGCGCGTTCGCGACGGACGAGCCGCCCCTGCTGATCGAGGCGTACGACGGTTCGGCGATCGGCTCGGAGGACAACGGCCTGGTGCTACGCCTGAAGAGCGAGAGGGCGCTGCAGTACTTCGTGACTGCGCCCGGCGACCTCGGTCTGGCCCGCGCCTATCTCTCGGGCGAGCTCGAGGTGGTCGGCGTCCACCCAGGGGCGCCGCGGGACGTGTTCGGCGCGATCGAGGTGTTCCGCAAGACCATGACCCGCCGGCCCGACGCCCGGACGATGGTGCAGATCGCCCGTTCGATCGGACGGGAGAACCTCACTATCCCACCGATCCCCGCGCAGGAGGTCCCCCCACCGTGGCAGCGGATGCTGCACGGCATGCGACGGCACTCCAAGGCGAGGGACTCGCAGTCGGTGAGCTACCACTACGACGTGTCCAACCGGTTCTACGCGTGGATTCTCGGACCCTCCATGACGTACACGTGCGCCTGCTACCCCGACCCGGACACCTCGCTGGAGACGGCGCAGGAGAACAAGTACCGGCTGGTGTTCGACAAACTCGGGTTGAAGGCCGGTGACCGGCTGCTGGACGTCGGCTGCGGGTGGGGCGGAATGGTCCGCTACGCGGCGAGTCGGGGCGTGAACGTGATCGGGGTGACGCTGTCCCGGGAGCAGGCCGAGTGGGGCCGGGCCGGCATCGACGCCGACGGGCTCGGCGACCTGGCCCAGGTGCGGCTGCAGGACTACCGGGACGTGCCCGAGCGGGACTTCGACGCGGTCAGTTCGATCGGCATGACAGAGCACATCGGGCGGCGGAACTACCACGACTACTTCACCCGGCTGCACGGCTACCTCAAGCCGGGCGGGCGCCTGCTGAACCACTGCATCACCCGGCCGGACAACTCGCGGCTCACCAGGGCGGGCGGGTTCATCGACCGGTACATCTTCCCGGACGGCGAGCTGGCCGGGGCCGGGACCGTCCACCTCGAGGCCGAGAACGCCGGGTTCGAGGTGGTCCACGAGGAGAACCTCCGCCAGCACTACGCGTTCACCCTGCGCGACTGGTGCGCGAACCTCGTCGACCACTGGGACGAGGCGGTCGAGGAGGTGGGCGAACCCATGGCCAAGCTGTGGGGGCTCTACATGGGGGCCTGCCAGTACGGCTTTGAGCACAACAAGATCCAGCTCCACCAGATCCTGGCCGTGAAGCTCGGCGACACCAAGACCTGGGACGTTCCCCTCCGGCAGTGGTGGCAGGCGTGATGCGCCGATACTGACCTGCCTGTCCGGCGAGGCCTCAGTCCAGGTCGAGCGCCAGCAGGACCTCGCCGGTCGGCGCCGGAGAGCCACCCGCGGGCTCCTCGGTGATCCCGATCTGTGCCGAGTTGCGGATTCCGCTGAGTTCGGCCGAGGGGGACGGGCCCACCTGGCCGGACTCCATCGTCCCCGCCGGGATCGGATCGTGGTCCGGCCCCATCAGCCAGAGCTGGTAGGCGCGGCCCTCGGCGGGCTCCGGGATCCCGGTCATGGAGATGACCGCCATGTCGGCCGACCTGGACGCGAGCACGGTCGCGCTGCCGGTGCCGCCCACCTGACCGCGGGCCACCTCGAGGTCAGGCGCCGTGAGCAGGGACGTGACCTCGTCCGGCATCGTCGCGGCGGGCGGGGCCGCGACGGGAAGGTTGTCCTCCGGCCCCACGCCACCCGTCAGCCTCCCGATGGTCACCCCGGCGGCCACCAGCACGATGGCCGCCGCCGCGGTGGCGACGAAGGTCCACGTCCCGGGGCGCCGGCGCTCACGCATCCGGCTCAGATCGACCACGGCCGCGCCCCCGGAGTCCGGGGCACCCGTCGTGTCGTCCCCTGTCCCGGGCCCGGCCTCCGCCGCGACCAGGTCGAGAACCCTGGTGCGCAACGCGGGCGGGGGCGGGACATCCAGGTCGGCGTCGGCGACCAGATCGGCCGCGACCTCCCGGGTGGACCGGATGTGGGCGAGCATCGACCGCCGCTGGTCCGGGTCCGAGGCGACCAGCGCCTGCTCGACAGCCTCAGTCTCCTGCTCGTCCAGGGCGTCCAGCGCGTAGAGATCCAGGTCCTCGGGATGAACCGTGTCCGGGGACCCCGGATGATCGTAGTGTCGGACGGTCATGACAGCTCACCTCCCAGGCAGCTCTTGAGACGGCGTAGGCCGTCGCGGATACGTGACTTGATCGTGGGCAGCGCGGCCCCCAGATGGTCGGCGACCTCGCGGTAGGTCAACCCGGAGAAGTACGCCATCTCGATGGACTCACGCTGGTTCTCCGTGAGCTCCGCCAGACATCGGCGGACGTCGGCGGCGTCCTCCTCGCGGGTGATCTGATCGGTCACCTGGTCAGCGATGTCATCGGAGTGGGCCGCCCCTGCCGCCGCGTCGGCCTCGTCGCGGCGGGCTGCGGAACTCTCGGATCGCACCCGGTCCACCGCGCGTCGGTGGGCGATGGTCAACACCCAGGAATGAACCGACCCGAGCTTCGGGCTGTACCCCGAGGCCTGCTTCCAGACCTGCAGGAACACCTCCTGCACCGTCTCCTCGGCATACCCGGGATCGCGCAGGATCCGGAGCGCGAGACCGTGCACGCGGGGCGCCATGAGGTCGTAGAAGCGGGCGAAGGCATCGAGATCGCCGGCTGCGGAGAGTTCCAGCAGGCGCCCCGGATCGGCCAGCGACGGGGCGGTGGGCTCGGACACGGGGGACAGTCTAATGCGACATGGTTGGAACGTACGGGACGGGCGGGTGCTGGGGCGGGGTGTGTCGACGACCGTCATGACTCCAACACCCTGAACGTGCGGTTGTGCCAGCCGGTGGCACCGGTGGGGATCGGAGCCTGACGCACCTCCGTCTGCACCTCACCTGTCGAATCGGTCGCCCGGACGGACAGCGTGTGCAGGCCGGGCTCGGCGCGCTGCTCAAGGGCCCCGTCGCCGCCTGAGGCCCGCGCCGCCGCCGTCCCGGACCGCTGAGGTCATGCGAGCTGGCGAGCGGCGGCCGGAGCCCGCCTGCCCGGACCCCCGGCCACGCCGAACGGCC
>JBKBRA010000054.1:0-20109 GCA_046292305.1 Dietzia sp.
ACGATGCGGCCGATGGCGACCGTATCGACGCCCTCGGCGCCGTCGAGTTCGCTCACCGTGACCGTCAGCGTGCGGGTGGTGCCGGGTTCGGGGTTGCCGAGCACGTCGACGGCGAACTCAAGAAGGTCACCCTCGAGCTGCTGACCGCCGCACGCGCGCTCGGTGAGCCGTCCGCCGTCGTGTTCGGTGAGACCGGCACCGCCGCCGCGCTCACCGACGCCCTCAAGGAGGCCGGCGCGGAGAAGATCTACGTCGCCGAGGGAGACGCGGTCCAGAACTACCTCGTCACCCCCAAGGTCGACGTCCTCGCCGGGCTCGCCGAACAGGGCGCGGCGGCGATCGTCCTCGCCGCCACGTTCGAGGGCAAGGAGGTGGCGGGTCGCCTCGCCGCCCGCACCGGTTCGGGCACCCTGTGTGACGTTGTCGAGATCAAGTCCGACGGTTCGGCCGTCCACTCGATCTTCGGTGGCGCCTTCACCGTCGAGGCGACCGTCTCCGGCGACACTCCCATCTACACCCTGCGTCCGGGCGCCGTCGAGGCCGCCCCGGCCGCCGGAGCCGGTGAGGTCGTCGAGGTCGACGTCCCCGAGCCCGAGAACGCCGCCAAGGTCATCTCCCGCAACCCGATCGTCGGTGGCGACCGCCCGGAGCTCACCGAGGCGACCGTCGTCGTCGCCGGTGGTCGAGGCGTGGGTTCGGCCGAGAAGTTCGAAGAGGTCGTCGAGCCGCTGGCCGACTCGCTCAAGGGCGCCGTCGGTGCCTCGCGCGCCGCCGTCGACTCGGGGTACTACCCGGGCCAGTTCCAGGTGGGTCAGACCGGCAAGACCGTGTCGCCGCAGCTGTACATCGCCCTCGGTATCTCGGGCGCCATCCAGCACCGTGCCGGCATGCAGACGTCCAAGACGATCGTCGCCGTCAACAAGGACGAAGAGGCCCCGATCTTCGAGATCGCGGACTACGGCGTCGTCGGCGACCTGTTCAACGTCGCCCCGCAGCTCACCGAGGCCATCAACGCCCGTAAGTGAGCGCGGCGCGGGCAGCGTCCCGCACCATCGACCGGACCCCGGCACCCCTGCGGTGCCGGGGTCCGGCGCGTTCGGGCGTATTCTTGCCGACGTCATGCTCACGATCCGCACCGCGCACTATCTCGACCACGCCGCGACCACCCCGATGCGTCCGTCGGCGATCGCCGCCTACGCCGAGGCGGCCGCGACCGTCGGCAACGCCTCCTCGCTCCACGGCGCGGGACGCCGCGCCCGTCGTCGGCTGGAGGAGGCCCGCGAATCCCTCGCCGCACACCTCGGGTGCAGGCCCTCCGAGGTCGTCTTCACCTCCGGCGGGACCGAATCCGACAACCTCGCGGTGCTGGGTCAGGCGGCCGCCTCGAGCGGTGACGTCGTGGCCGTCGGTGCGACCGAGCACCACTCGGTCCTGGACTCAGCAGCCCACCTGGCCACGGGACGAGGCGGTGGCATGGACGTCCGCGTCCTGCCCGTGGACCGGCGCGGGGCCGTCGTGCCCGACTCGGTCCGCCGGGTGGTGGACGAGGTGGGTCCGCGGCTCGCCCTCGTCGCCGCCATGTTCGGCAACAACGAGATCGGCACCCTCACCGACGTCGCCGGGGTGGCCGCGGCCGCCAGGGCCGCCGGTGCCGCGGTCCACACCGACGCCGTGCAGGCCGTCGGGCACGTCCCGGTGGACTTCGGTGCACTGGGCGTCACCTCGCTGAGCCTGTCCGCGCACAAGTTCGGCGGGCCGCTGGGCGTCGGTGCGCTGATCATCGACCGCGGCGCGGACTGTCTCCCGGTCGGCTTCGGTGGCGGGCAGGAGCGGGATCTCAGGTCGGGTTCGGTCGACGTCCCGGGCGTCGTCGCGATGGCCGCCGCCCTCGACGAGGCGGTCAGTGACATGGACGCCGAGGCGCTGCGGCTGGGCCGCCTGCGGGACCGGCTGATCGCCGGCGTCCTCGCCGAGGTCCCGGACGCGATCGCCAACGGCGGCGGTGACCGGCTCCCGGGGATCGCCAACCTCACCTTCCCGGGGTGTTCCGGGGAGTCACTCATCCTGCTGCTCGACGCCGCGGGGATCGAGTGTTCGACCGGCTCGGCGTGCACGGCGGGGGTCGCCGAGCCCAGCCACGTGCTCCTGGCGCTGGGCGCAGGCGACGCCGCGGCGAGGAGCAGTCTCCGACTGAGCCTGGGATACACCACCACCGAGGACGACGTGGACGCCGCCATCGCCGCGCTGGCTCCCGCCGCCGAGCGGGCCCGTGTCGCGGGGCTCGGGTTGATCCGAACCGGGGTGACGGCGTCGTGAGGGTCCTCGCCGCGATGAGCGGGGGAGTGGACTCCGCGGTCGCCGCCGCCCGCGCCGTGGCCGCCGGGCACGAGGTGGTGGGGGTGCACCTGGCCCTGAGTGCGGACCCGGCCACCCTGAGGACCGGCTCCCGCGGATGCTGTTCGCGAGAAGACGCCGGTGACGCACGCCGGGTGGCCGATCTGTTGGGCATCCCGTTCTACGTCTGGGATTTCGCCGAGCGGTTCCGGGCGGACGTGATCGACGACTTCGTGGAGTCCTACTCCCGCGGCGAGACCCCCAACCCGTGCCTGCGCTGCAACGAGCGGATCAAGTTCGAGGCCCTCCTGGACCGGGGGATGGCGCTCGGGTTCGACGCGGTGGCCACCGGGCACTACGCCCGACTGTCCACCGAGGAGACGGGCTCCGGTCACCGGCGTCCCGTCCTGCGCCGCGCGGTCGATCCCGGCAAGGACCAGTCCTACGTCCTCGGGGTGCTCACCCCGGAGCAGCTCGCGCACTCGATGTTCCCGCTGGGGGACTCGCTCAAGTCCGAGGTCCGTGCCGAGGCGGAGGCGGCGGGCCTACCCGTGGCGAGCAAACCCGACAGCCACGACATCTGCTTCATCCCCTCCGGAGACACCCGTGCCTTCCTCGGAGCGCGGATCGGACTGCGTCCCGGTGCCGTGGTCGACGCCGATACCGGTGACGAACTCGGTCGACACGACGGCGTGCACGGGTTCACGATCGGACAGCGCAAGGGGCTCGGCCTACCGGGCCCGGCGGCCGACGGCCGGCCCCGGTACGTCACGTCCATCGACGCCGGCACGGGCACCGTGACCGTAGGGGGGTCGGACCACCTGCTCTCCCGGTCGATGACCGCCTCCTCGCCGTACTGGCTGGTCGACGACGACATCCGTGAGACCGCGTGCCACGTGCAGATCCGCGCCCACGGCGAGGCGACACCGGGGCATGTCAGGAGGGTGGGAGACGGGCCGGACGCCCGGCTGGAGATCACCCTCGACGAACCCGTGCGCGGCGTCGCCCCCGGCCAGGCGGCCGTGCTCTACCGACCCGAACCCGCAGGGGACCGTGTCCTGGGCAGCGGCACCATCACCGCATCCGTCCCGGCCGCGGGCGCCCCGTGAACGCCGTGAACGCCGTGACCGTGGGGCACACCGGACCCGGCCCCGTGCCGGGGTCGGACCCCAGGGAATCGGCGCGAACCGTCCTGGGTGAGTGCCCGACCATGCCGTTCCTCCCCGAGCTCGGAGACCGTGGGCTGGGGGCGCAACAGGTGGGCAGGACCCTCGCCATGCTCGCGGACCTTCCCGTCGACATCTCCACCCGGGGTTGGCGCCTCGCGGGCTCGCCCGGACGCCTCGCCCGCACGGCCTCCGACCTCCTCGACCGCGACCTCGATGCGCTGGAAGAGGCCGATGAATCGGTCAGGGACGCCGGGGTCGACCGGGCCCAGACGGACCGGCGCCTCGTGGTCCGGGTGCTGGGCCCGTGGTCACTCGCCGCGCAACTCGAGTTGCCCGGCGGACTGCCGGTCCTGACCGATCGCGGGGCCCGCAGGGATATCGCGGAGGCGCTCGCCGAGGGGGTGGCCGACCGCGTCACCCGACTGGCGGGACGACTGGGGGCCGGCACGCGCATCGTGCTCGACGAGCCGATGCTCTGGCACGTCGCGGCCGGCACGGTCACCGGACCCAGCCGCTTCGATCCGATCCCCGCTGTGCCGGAGGACCGGCTGTCGCTCTCCCTGTGCCGCTTCGCCGACGTTCTCCGCCGCAACGGGGTCGCCGATGTCCTGCTGCGTCTGCCGGCAGGGACCGAACCGGAGGCGCCTGCGAGGTGGTCCGCGGTCTCGGAGGCACCGCGCGGTGAGACACCGCTCGACGGGCTCTGCGTACCGTCGGAACTGCTCCACTCCGGTCGCTCCCACGCAGCGCTCGACGCCGCGGGCACCGTGCTGGGCGGCGGTCGGATCCTCCAGCTGGAGGGACTGCCGGGGACGCCCCGGCCGCCCCGCTCCGGCCCGGAGGTGGAACGTAGCGTCTCGGAGATCCTCGCTCTGCTCGAGCGCCTCAGCGCGCCCTGCCACGCGGGGCTGGGCCAGCTGGTCCTCACCCCGACCGTGGACGACATGACCTCGGGTCTGGTCTCCCCGGTGACGGCACTCGCCGCGGTGCGGCGGGTGGCCGAGGCCGCACCCCGGTTGGCCGAGTAGGTCCGTCCGGTCTGGTCGGTTCGGGTCTAGGCGACGGCGATCGGCCACTCCGTGTTGACGTCGGAGGCGTCCTTCCCCGACTGCTCGAGATAGGCGGCGAAGTCGCGCTGCCGCGTCTCGTGCCAGAGCGCCTGCTGGGCGTTGACCGCGCGCCAGTCCGCGCCGGCCAGGTCGGGGAGCGAGCCGAGCAGTTTCCACGCCAGGCGGGCGGCCGCGAGTGCATCGGCGGCCGCCTCGTGAGCCCCGTCCAGACGCACCCCGTGGTGAGCGCACAGGGCCTCGAGAGTGCGCTTTCCCCGGCGGTACGGGTCGGTCGCCCGGTCGACGACATACGGATCGAGGACCGGGCCGAGCACCTCGAACGAGGGGTCCCATCTCCTGAGGATGGTGAGGTCGTACGCCGCGTTGAACACCACCAGTGTCCGCCCCTCCCGCCAGCCCGTCCGGACGCCCGCGACGGTCTCGGCCACCACCTCCGCGTGCGGACGTCCGTGTTCCCTGGCTCGTGCCGTGGTGATGCCATGGACCGCCGTGGCACCCTCCGGTATCTCTATGCCGGGATCCGCCATCCAGTTGAGCTCCACCTTGCGGGGCCCGTCGATGGCGACGAGGGCCGAGGTGACGACGTGCGCGGTGCGGGGGTCGGGTCCGGTGGTCTCGAGGTCGAAGGCCAGCAGCCGGTTCCGGTCGATGGAGACGGGGGTCGTGATCTCTGGGTTCATGCGGTCACCGTAGGCCAGCGTCCCGACATCCCGGGCACGTGTCGCATTACCCTGTCCTCGTGAGCCAAGCGAGTCAGGACAGCGAACCCCTCGGTACCGGGGACATCCCCCCGGACGTACGACAGGCGTGGACCGAACTCGCGGAGACGGTGCGGGACCACCAGTTCCGCTACTACGTCAAGGACGCCCCTGTCGTCTCCGACGCCGAGTTCGACACGCTGTTCCACGACCTCGAGGCGCTCGAGGAACACCACCCCGGACTCCGGACCGCGGACTCGCCGACGCAGCTCGTCGGTGGTGGATTCTCGACCGACTTCGCGCCCGTGGAGCATCTCCAGCGGATGACGAGCCTGGACAACGTGTTCTCCGAGGAGGAGCTTCGCGCGTGGGTGAGCTCCGCGGTCGAGCAGGCGCACATCCCCGCGGAGGACCTCCGGTTCCTGTGCGAGGTCAAGATCGACGGTGTCGCCCTGGACCTGGTCTACCGCGAGGGGAGGCTGGTCAGCGCGGCCACCCGCGGCGACGGCCGCACGGGCGAGGACGTGACGCTCAACGCCCGGACGATCGACGACATCCCGGTCACGCTCACCCCGACCGAGGACCGGCCCGTCCCCGGGTTGCTCGAGGTCAGGGGCGAGGTGTTCTTCCGACTCGAGGACTTCGCCGACCTCAACGCGCGGCTCGTGGCCGAGGGCAAGCCACCGTTCGCCAATCCCCGCAACAGCGCCGCCGGCTCCCTGCGCCAGAAGAACCCGGCGATCACCTCCCAACGACGCCTCGGGATGTACTGCCACGGTCTCGGCGCGGTCGAGGGCGCGGCCTTCGACAGCCTCCACGACGTCTACCTCGCCCTCGCGGACTGGGGCCTGCCCGTCTCTCCCCACACCGCCCCGGCGACCGGCGTCGATGAGGTGCTCGAGCGGATGCGGTACTGGGGCGAACACCGGGGCGACCCCGAGCACGAGATCGACGGCCTCGTGGTCAAGATCGACGACCGGGCCGTCCAGCGGCGACTCGGTCAGACCTCCCGTGCCCCGCGGTGGGCGATCGCCTACAAGTACCCGCCGGAGGAGGTGATGACCGAGTTGCTCGACATCCGCGTCTCGGTGGGTCGTACCGGGCGGGTCACCCCGTTCGCCCACATGGAGCCGGTGCTGGTCGCGGGCTCCACGGTCTCACTCGCGACCCTGCACAACCAGACCGAGGTCAGACGCAAGGGCGTGCTGATCGGTGACACCGTGGTGATCCGGAAGGCCGGCGACGTCATCCCGGAGGTCCTCGGTCCGGTAGTGGAGCGCCGGGACGGAACCGAGCGCGAGTTCGTCTTTCCCGAGCGCTGCCCCGAGTGCGAGACCGTCCTGGCGCCGGCGAAGGAGGGTGACGCCGACTGGCGCTGCCCCAATCAGCGGTCCTGCCCGGCGCAACTGCGCGAGCGGCTGTTCTACCTGTCCTCGCGCAACGCGCTCGACATCGAGGCGCTCGGCTACGAGGGGGCTTCGGACCTGCTCGCCAGCGGGGTGCTGGACAACGAGGCCGGCCTGTTCGACCTCACCGAGGCCGACCTCCTCCGCACCTCCCTCTACACCCGGCTGGACAAGGCGACCCGCAAGCAGGTCGAGGAGGGGGCCGATCCCGGCCGCACGGTGCTCACCGAGAACGGCCGCAAGCTGCTCACCAACCTCGACGTGGCGAAGAACCGGCCGCTGTGGCGCGTGCTCGTGGCACTGTCGATCCGCCACGTCGGGCCGACGGCTGCGCGGGCGTTGGCCACCCGGTTCGGCACCATGGACGCCATCCGCGCAGCCTCCGAGGAGGAGCTGGCGGAGACCGACGGCGTCGGTGCGACGATCGCGGCCTCGGTCGTCGAGTGGTTCGACGTGGACTGGCACCGCGAGATCGTCGACAGGTGGGCGACCTCAGGTGTATCGATGGCAGACGAGCGGGACGAGTCGATCCCGCGCACCCTGGAGGGGCTGACCATCGTGGTCACCGGTTCCCTCGAGGGGTTCACCCGCGACGGGATCAAGGAGGCGATCATCGCCCGCGGTGGCAAGGCCTCGGGATCGGTGTCCAAGAAGACCGACTACGTGGTCGTCGGGGACAACCCCGGGTCCAAGGCGGCCAAGGCCGAGGAATTGGGACTGACAGTCCTCGACGAGGGCGGGTTCGTGGAGCTCTTGGAGAACGGCCCGGCACCGGAAGAGCCCACCGCTGAACCCGAGGCCGCCGCCGACTGATCGCCTGCTCGGGTGCGATGCGTGTCGGGACCAGAAGCGCAGCGCGAGCCGGCGACATGCGAGCAGACACGCAGCGCAAGCCGCAGGGGACGCGGGCAGGGGGGCAGCGCAGGTCGGAGGGGCAGCGTAGGTCGGAGGGGCGCGAGCCGGGTCAGCCGGCGTTGAGCGACCGCAGGATTCCGGTGAGGTAACCGAGCCGGGCGATCTCGGACGGCCGGAACGACGGTCCGCCCGGCCGGCCGACCACGAGGACGTGACCGGACGAGAGCGGTGCCGCGGCGACGGCGGTGTCCAGGGAGGTCCATTCCACCGGGAGGTCGTCCTCCAGGGCGGTGGCCCGCTCGAGCTGGCGTACGGCCTCGACCCGGCCCCCGTCCCACATCGGTGCGGCGGAGCCTCGCGCGATCAGTCGGCATCCGTCGGTCGTCACGTCCACAACGAGCGCCCACCCGAGGCGCAGCGCCGCAGGTAGTTCGTCGGCGAGCATCTGGTCCGCACCTGCCCCCGCCCCCGCCACGGCGTCGATGAGCTCGAGCTCACGGTGCGCGTCGAGGATTCCGCCGAACGGACGCAACGAATCCACCATGACCCCGTCGAGCTGTTCGGCCGCGGTGATCAGGGTGTCGGGGAACGTCCCGTGGGGGACGTTCACGACGATGTCGTCCACGGCCACACCGTCGAAACGGTCCACCACGTCGAGGCTGATGATGTCCGCGCCGACGGTTCCCAGGGCGACCGCGAGGGAGCCGAGGCTGCCCGGTCGATCGGGCAGCAAGACGCGGAGCAGATAAGACATGGCGCCCATTGTGCCGCACTCCGATGGCCTGACTAGGCTGGGCCGGTACCGACACGCCACGGAAAGGGACAGACACGTGACCTCGATCTCACGCGGGGACGTCGCGCATCTGGCCAGGCTCTCCCGCCTGGAACTGAGCGACTCCGAGCTGGATTCGTTCGCGCGACAGCTCACCGACATCCTCGACCACGTGCAGGCCGTGTCCGAGGTGGCAGCGGACGATGTCCCGGCGATGAGCCATCCCACCGCGATCTCCAACGTGTACCGCGCCGACGTGGTCACCCCGGGTCTGACCCCGGAGCAGGCGCTGGACCAGGCGCCGGCCGCGGACCAGCAGCGCTTTGAGGTCCCGCAGATCCTGGGGGAGGAGGCATGAGCTCGCTCACCAACTCCACCGCCGCGGAACTGGCCGGCCGGATCGCCGCGCGGGAGGTGTCCTCGGAGGAGGTCACCCGGGCCCATCTCGACCGGATCGCCGAGGTAGACGGGGAGATCAACGCCTTCCTGCACGTCGGCGCCGACGAGGCACTTGAGGCCGCGCGCTCCGTCGACGTCCGAGTCGCCGCCGGCGAGGAGCTCGGCCCCCTGGCCGGGGTCCCGGTCGCCCTCAAGGACGTCTTCACCACCACCGACGCCCCGACGACCTGCGGTTCCCGGATGCTCGAGGGCTACCGGTCCCCGTACGACGCCACGGTCACCGCCAGGCTGCGCGAGGCGGGCATCCCGATCCTCGGCAAGACCAACATGGACGAGTTCGCCATGGGGTCCTCGACCGAGAACTCGGCGTACGGCCCGACCCGCAACCCGTGGGACCCGAGTCGCACCCCCGGCGGGTCCGGCGGTGGTTCCGCCGCCGCCCTGGCGTCCCACCAGGCACCGATCGCCATCGGGACCGACACCGGTGGGTCCATCCGCCAGCCGGCCGCGCTCACGGCGACGGTCGGCGTGAAGCCCACGTACGGCACCGTGTCCCGGTACGGACTCGTGGCCTGTGCGTCGTCACTCGACCAGGGCGGACCGTGCGGGCGCACGGTCGAGGACACAGCGCTCCTGCACCAGGTCATCGCCGGGCACGACCCGCGCGATTCCACCAGCCTCGACGTCGCGATCCCGGACATGGTCCGGGCGGCCCGAGAGGGTGCCAAGGGTGATCTGTCGGGCGTCCGCGTGGGCGTCGTCTCCGAGTTCGCCGGCGAGGGGTACCAGCCGGGGGTCGACTCATCGTTCCGGGCCTCGGTGGACACCCTCCGAGACCTGGGAGCCGAAGTGGTCGAGGTCTCGTGCCCGAACTTCCGCTATGCGCTGCCCGCCTACTACCTGATCCTGCCGTCCGAGGTGTCGAGCAACCTGGCGCGGTTCGACGCCATGCGTTACGGGCTGCGGACGGGTGACGGTTCGGCCGACCAGGTCATGGCGGCGAGCCGCGAAGCCGGGTTCGGTCCCGAGGTCAAGCGCCGCATCATGCTGGGGACGTACGCGCTGTCCGCGGGGTACTACGACGCGTTCTACGGCCAGGCACAGAAGGTGCGCACACTCATCGCCCGCGACTTCGACGCCGCGTACGAGAAGGTGGACGTACTGGTGTCGCCGACCACCCCGACGACCGCGTTCCCGCTGGGGGACAAGGTCGAGGACCCGGTCGCCATGTACCAGTTCGATCTCTGCACGCTCCCGCTCAACCTCGCCGGTCACTGCGGCATGTCCGTTCCGTCCGGTCTCGTCGACGGACTCCCGGCGGGCCTGCAGATCATGGCTCCGGCGCTGGCCGACGACCGCCTGTACCGGGTGGGTGCCGCCTTCGAGGCCGCGAGAGGCCCGATCGCGTGACCAAGGTCCCCGAGAGGGACGCGTGGAAGGCACTGACGGCGCTCGTCATCGGGTTCTTCATGATCCTGGTGGATCAGACGATCGTCGCGGTCGCCACCGAGGCATTTGTCACCCAGCTCGGTGCGACGACCAACCAGGTCATCTGGGTGACCAGCGCCTACCTGCTGGCCTATGTCGTACCGCTGCTGTTCACCGGTCGTCTCGGGGACCAGATCGGTCCCCGCGCGGTCTCGATCGCGGGACTGGTCCTGTTCACGGGCGCATCGCTGTGGTGTGGTCTCGCGGGCAGTATCGAGACCCTCATCGTCGCGAGGGTCTTCCAGGGACTCGGCGCCGCGCTGCTCACCCCTCAGTCGCTCAGCGTGATCACCAGGGTCTTCGCTCCGGAGCGTCGAGGGGCGGCCATGGGCACCTGGGGGGCGGTCGCGGGCATCGCCTCGGTGGTCGGACCCGTATTGGGCGGTGTCCTCATCGACGCGTTCGACTGGCGTGCGATCTTCTTCGTCAACATCCCCTTCGGCATCCTTGCCGTGGTCCTGGTCTGGCTCTGGGTCCCGAAGCTCGAGACCCGGTCGCATTCCTATGACGGCCCGGGCATCGCCCTGTCGGCCCTGGGCATGTTCCTGCTGGTGTTCGGCATCCAACAGGGCGAGTCCCACGGCTGGGGAGGCACCACACTCGCGCTCATCATCGCGGGCGTTGCGGGCCTGGCGGCGTTCGTCTGGTGGCAGTCGCGGGTACGCACCGAACCGCTGGTGCCACTACGCCTGTTCCGCGACCGCAACTTCTCGATCGGCACCTTCGGCGTCTCCACCATCGGTTTCGTCACCGCCGGCACGATGGTCCCGCTGATGTTCTATCTCCAGGGTGTCAAGGACCTCAGCCCCACGCGCGCGGGTCTGATGCTGCTGCCGATGGCGCTGATCGCGGGCGTGCTCGCCCCGGTCGTCGGGCGCTGGGCCGACAGGATCGACCCGCGACTGTTCACCGGGATCGGTTACTTCTCCTACGCGATCTCGCTGTTCTGGCTGGCGCTGGTCATGGACTCGCAGACCTCGATCCCCGTGCTGCTCGGACCGATCGCACTGATGGGGGTGGCCAACGGGTGTGTCTGGGCGCCCACGTCGTCCACCGCCATGCGACGTCTCGAACTCGCCTCCGCCGGAGCCGGCTCCGGGGTCTACAACACCACCCGCCAGGTGGGCGCCGTCCTGGGTTCCGCGGCGATCGGCGCGTTGATGCAAGCACGGATGGTCGTTCACGGCGATGTCGGACAGGCGGTGGCGGACGCCATGTACCTGCCCGCCGTGGTCGTCCTGCTGGGTGGACTGGCCACGATGGCCTTTCGTACCGGTGAACAGTCGCCGGAGCCCGGCGCGGTGAACAGGTCCCGGCCCTAGACTGCTGGAGAACCGAGAGGAGTTCGACGTGCGTATCGGCGTTCTCACCGCAGGCGGAGACTGTCCCGGACTCAACGCGGTCATCCGCGCGTTGGTACGGACTGCCAATTCCGAGTACGACTCACCGGTCCTGGGTTTCCAGGACGGGTGGTCCGGGTTGGTCCACGACCGTGCGGTCCCTCTGTTCGACGACGAGGGGATCGACCGCATCCTGTTGCGCGGGGGCACGATCCTCGGAACGGGCAGGCTCAACCCGGACATCCTCAGGGGGAGCCTGCCGGAGATCCGGGCGACCATCGAGCGTCACTCCCTCGACGCGCTGGTGGCGATAGGCGGCGACGGCACGCTCAAGGCTGCCCGGTGGTTGACCGAGAACGGCATCCCGGTGGTCGGGGTCCCCAAGACCATCGACAACGACGTGGGCGGAACCGACTACACCTTCGGCTTCGACACCGCCGTCTCCATAGCCTCCGATGCGATCGACCGGCTCCACACGACCGCGGAATCCCACGAGCGGGTCATGCTGGTCGAGGTCATGGGGCGGCACGCGGGTTGGATCGCCCTCCACGCCGGACTCGCGTCCGGGGCCCACATGATCGTCATCCCGGAAGTGCCGTTCGACATCGACTACGTGTGCAAGGTCATGAAGCGCCGCTTCCAGATGGGTGAGGCGTACGGGATCTGCGTGGTGGCGGAGGGCGCCACACCTGTCGAGGGCTCGGGGATGACGTTGCGGGCGGGCGGGACCGACCAGTTCGGTCACGAGGTGTTCACAGGGGTCGCCGACCAGATGGGGGCGGCGATCGCGGCACGGATGAACCGCGATGTCCGCACCACCGTTCTGGGGCACATCCAGCGCGGTGGTACGCCCACCGCCTACGACCGTGTGCTGGCCACCCGCTTCGGTGTCCACGCCGCACACGCGGCGCACCGCGGGGATTTCGGTCAGGTGGTCGCCCTGCGCGGGGAGTGCATCGAGATGGTGCCGGTCGAGGAGGCCGTCGCGGTGCTCAAGACCGTCCCGGTGGACCGCTACCGCGAGGCCGCCTGCCTCTTCGGCTAGATTGTTCCGCATGGAGTTCACCGAGGTCGTGTCACGTTTCGATCCCGTCATGGGCATGGAGGTGCACGTCGAGCTGCACACCGCCACCAAGATGTTCTGCGGGTGCCCCACCGCGTTCGGAGCGGATCCCAACACCCAGGTCTGTCCGGTGTGCATCGGACTACCGGGGGCGTTGCCGGTCGTCAACGGGCAGGCGGTCGAATGGGCGATCAAGATCGGCCTCGCCCTGGGGTGTTCGATCGCGCCATACAGCCGTTTCGCGCGGAAGAACTACTTCTACCCGGATCAGCCGAAGAACTATCAGATCTCGCAGTACGACGAGCCGATCGCGCACGACGGTTTCCTCGACGTCCAACTCGAGGACGGCACCACCTGGCGTGTGGAGGTCGAGCGCGCGCACATGGAGGAGGACACGGGGAAGTCCACCCACGTCGGGTCGGCCACCGGCCGGATCCACGGAGCCACACATTCGCTGCTCGACTTCAACAGGGCGGGCGTGCCGCTTATCGAGATCGTCTCCAAGCCGATCGTCGGCGCGGGGGAGCGTGCACCCGAGATCGCCCGGGCGTACGTATCCGCGTTGCGCGACCTGCTCCGGAGCCTCGACGTCTCCGATGTCCGCATGGACCAGGGGTCACTGCGGTGCGATGCTAACGTCTCTCTCATGCCCAAGGGCGCGACCGAGTTCGGCACCCGCACCGAGACCAAGAACGTCAACTCCCTGCGCAGCGTCGAGGTCGCCGTGCGGCACGAGATGTGCCGCCAGGCCGACGTCCTGACCTCCGGCGGCGAGATCGTTCTGGAGACCCGGCACTTCCACGAGTCGGATGGGACCACCACGGCGGGCAGGCCCAAGGAATCCGCCGAGGACTACCGCTACTTCCCCGAGCCCGACCTCGCGCCCGTCGAGCCGGTGGATGAGCTCATCGAAAAGATCCGCGCCGAGCTGCCCGAGCTGCCATGGCTGCGCCGCGCGCGCGTACAGGCTGACTGGGGTGTCTCGGACGAGGAGATGCGTGATCTGGTCAACGCCGGCGCACTGGATCTGATCCTCGCCACCGTCGACGCCGGCGCGCCCCCCACCGAGGCCCGTTCGTGGTGGGTGTCCTACCTGTCGCAGCAGGCCAACAAGCGCGGGGTGGGCCTGCTGACGCTGGACATCACCCCTACCCAGGTGGCACGGGTCATCGAGCTCGTGGCAGAGGGCACACTCACCAACAAGCTCGGCCGTCAGGTCGTGGACGCCGTCCTCGACGGGGAGGGTGAGCCGGACCAGATCGTGGCCGACAAGGGACTCGAGGTGGTCCGTGACGACTCAGCCCTTCAGAAGGCGGTCGACGACGCCCTGGCCGCCCAGCCGGATATCGCCGAGAAGATCCGCTCCGGGAAGGTGCAGGCCGCCGGCGCGATCGTCGGGGCGGTCATGAAGGCCACCCGCGGCCAGGCCGACCCCGCTAGGGTCAAGGAGCTCGTGATCGCCGCCTGCGGCTAGGCGGGACCACCACCGCCGAACCGGCTGCGGGTGCCGCCACGCGAGCGCTCGGATGTGGCTCAGGTCCGCGCGTCCCCGCCGCCACCGGACTGGGGCAGGATCACGGCGCGGTCGTCGGTCGGGACGGGAGTGCCACCACGCTTGTTGGTGGTTCCGCCGAGCAGCGCCCCGTCGCCGACCACCGCCAGACCGGTGATGCGTCCGTAGCGGCCCTCCGCGAGCGCCTCGGGCTGTCCACGCGCGGCCCCGCCCGCGAGAGGGAGGGTGTCGGCGCGTTCGCCGTCCGGCAACGCGAGTGCGAGGGTGTCCTCGGCGGCGGCGCATCCTCCGGCCGAACGCTGGTCGGGCCAGGTCCAGATGATGCGATCGGCGGTCCGGATCACCGCGCCGCGGTCGGTGACGGCCGAGAGGTAGAGGTCTGACCGGTGGGTGCAGAGTCCGGTGATCCGGCCCAGGTCGCCGGCGACGATCTCCGGGGCGTCCGCGCGCCCGATCCCCCTGAACCCGGGGAACCTCAGGAGTTCGGATCCCACACCCACCGTCAGGACATCGTCGACGAACGCGAGGCCCCCGGACTCCGCGGGGGCGAGCTCGGCCACCGTCCTGGGTGCGTCCCCGCGCGCGAGTCGTTCGACCCTGGAGGGGCCGTCGCCGACGACGAGGAGATACACCAGTCGGTCCTGGTCGAAGTCGGGGGACGGCACGACCGCGGCCACGCGCCCACCCCGCGGATCGACGCGGCCGAAGTCCTCGGGGGGAGCGTCGATCGAGACGATCTTGATGCCGCCCGTCGACTCTGCGACCAGAGCCTTCTCGCCGAGGCTCGCGACCGCGACGGCCGGCTCGAGACAGGTCGCGATGACGGCGGGGTCCGGGTCCACACACGGGCCGGTGTCCGGGGTCGCCTCCGGCTCGCCCGGACGCGGAGGCGAGGTGGACGGGGGTATACCGGGAGGACTGGAGGGCGGGGCTGCGCCCATCCCCGGACCGGGGGCGGGGGTGAAGGGAGCCTCGAGTCGATCGTCGAATCTCGCACACCCGGCCATGGCGACGGCCAGGACCACGAGCAGCGAGAGCGATCTCATGACGACAAGACTACGGTGCGCCGTGTCCTGGGTGCGGGTGCCCGGGACACGGCCTATGGTCGGTTGGTGACTTCCTCAAAGCCCGGAGACGACGCCCGTACCGAGATCATCCACGACGTCGACTATCCGCTAGACGTCCCCAACTCGACGGGGCCCGGTTCCGGCCCGGGGACCGCGGACTCGGCGACCACGGCCTTTCCTGCGGCGGGCCGGACCGACTACTCGCAGTTCTCGGAATCCGGGGGCTACGACCCGTCGGCGCCGTTGCCGTTCGGCGACCAGCCCGCGACGATCGACCCCGCCCCCCGGGACGAGATCTCGCGGCGCGGCACGACCGACCTGGGTCTGTTCATCCTGCGGCTCGCCGTGGGTGTCCTCCTGGCGATGCGTGGTCTGCAGAAGCTCTTCGGTCTGTTCGGGGGGCCGGGAATCGACGGATTCACGCAGACCCTGACCGAGTCGGGTTTCGACCAGGCTCGGCTCCTCGCCATTGCCGGCGGCGCCCTCGAGTTGGTCGCGGGCGTCCTGCTCATCGTGGGTCTGGCCACGCCGGTCGCGGCCGCCGGGCTGCTCGGCCTGGTCGGATTGGGTATCGCGGTCCGGCTGACGGGCGGCGACCCCATGCCGCTCCTCGGGGAGACCACCCGTGGCCTCGAGACCTCCGTCCTGTACGCCGCCGCGCTGCTCACGCTTCTCTTCGCCGGAGCCGGCCGGTGGTCCGCCGACCGGAGGTGGCGCTGGTCGCACCGTCCCCGGTTCAGCGGAGTGATCTGGCTGCTGCTGGCAGTGATCGCGGCGGGCGTGATCTGGTACCTGCTCAACGGCACCAACCCGTTGATGTCCACCACCGACAGCCCGGCGGTCACCGCGGGCTGATCGCCCCGGGAGTTGGGTCGGGGAGGTCAGTCCGACAGGTTAGGCAGGCAGGATGCGGACCGCGCCCTTGTCGGCGGAGGACGCCATCGAGGCGTACGCCCGCAAGGCGGTGGAGACCTTCCGGTCGCGGTTGCCCGGACGCCAGGGGAGTGAACCCTTCGCGGCCCGGCGACGGTCCAGCTCGTCGTCGTCGACATCCACCGAGATGGAGCGCGTGGCGACGTCGATCGTCACCACGTCACCGTCCCGGATCAGACCGATCGGGCCGCCCGCGGCCGCCTCGGGGGCGATGTGGCCGATGGAAAGGCCCGACGAGCCCCCCGAGAAGCGACCGTCCGTGATGAGAGCGCACTCGGTGCCCAGGCCCGCACCCTTGATGAACGCGGTGGGGTGGAGCATCTCCTGCATCCCCGGGCCCCCGGCGGGACCCTCGTAGAGCACCACCAGCACCTCCCCCGGCTGCAGGGTCTTGTCCAGGATCACCGACACCGCCTGCTCCTGGGACTCGACGACCCGGGCCGGTCCGCTGAAGTGGAAATTCTCCTCGGAGACTCCGGCGGTCTTGAACACGGACCCGTCCGGGGCGATGTTGCCCCGGAGCACGGCCAGCCCGCCCTCGGCCGTGGCGGGGTGCTCGACGGAGTGGATGCACCCGTTCACGGCGTCGGTGTCCAGAGACTCCCAGCGGTTGTCCGTGGAGAACGGCTCGATCGTGCGGACCCCGCCCGGTGCGGCGTGGAACAGCTCGATCGCCTTCTCGGTGGCGGTGCCGCTACGGATGTCCCAGTCCGCGAGGTACTGCTCGAGGGAGGGCGAGTGGACCGAGTGGACGCCGGTCTCGAGCAGCCCGCCCCGGAACAGCTCGCCGAGGATCGCCGGGATGCCGCCGGCCCGGTGGACGTGCTCCATGTAGTAGTCCGAGTTGGGCGCGACCTTGGCCAGGCACGGCACGCGACTGGATATCTGCTCGATGTCGTGCAGATCGAAGTCGATCCCGCCCTCACGTGCCGCGGCGAGGATGTGCAGCACCGTGTTGGTGGAACCGCCCATGGCCACGTCGAGCGTCATGGCGTTGGCGAACGCCTCCTTGGTGGCCACGGACCGGGGCAGGACCGAGTCGTCGTCCTCGCGGTAGTAGCGGTTGCACAGGTCCACGATGACCCGGCCGGCTTCGGCGAACAGCTCGCGGCGGGCGCTGTGGGTGGCCAGGGTCGAGCCGTTGCCCGGGAGGGAGAGCCCCAGGGCCTCGGTGAGGCAGTTCATGGAGTTGGCGGTGAACATGCCCGAGCAGGAGCCGCAGGTGGGGCAGGCCGAGCGTTCGATCGCGTCGAGGTCGTCCTGGTCGACCGCGGAGTTGGCGGACGCGGAAATCGCGGTGATGAGGTCGGAACCGGCCTTGACCACACCGTCGACGACCACCGAGAAGCCGGACTCCATGGGGCCGCCGGAGACGAACACGGTCGGGATGTTCAGGCGCATCGCCGCGTTGAGCATCCCCGGCGTGATCTTGTCGCAGTTGGAGATGCACACGAGTGCGTCGGCGGTGTGCGCGTTGACCATGTACTCGACCGAGTCGGCGATGATCTCGCGGCTGGGCAGCGAGTACAGCATCCCCGCGTGCCCCATGGCGATGCCGTCGTCCACGGCGATGGTGTGGAATTCGCGCGCGACGCCGCCCGCCGCGGTGATCTGCTCGGCGACGATCTCACCGACGTTCTTCAGGTGGACGTGTCCCGGGACGAACTGCGTGTACGAGTTGGCGACCGCGATGATCGGTTTGCCGAAGTCCGCGTCCGTCATGCCGGTGGCGCGCCAGAGGGCGCGAGCTCCCGCGGCGTTGCGTCCGGCGGTGCTGGTGCGTGACTTCAGGGGAGGCATGGGACCTCGATCCGATTCGGGGGTCGTGTGTGCGGCGCCCCTGGTGACGAGGGCGGAAACGCCCGGGGGACGAATACACGATACCCGCGGCGGCGGGGGTACCTTCGTCTCGGTCGACCACACGGTGGGCCCCGTAGGAGGCGAACGAGGATGACCATGACCGACTCCGGCCACACGGGCGGCTTCCGCGAGTTCGCCTCCCATTCCGCCGGAGCCGTGGTGCTCGTCTGCGGACTGTTCTTCCTCCTGTCGTTCATGTATCTGGGTGGCACCGCGGACCCGCAGTCACACGCCAGACACATCCCCGTCGCCGTGGTCGACTCCGACCGCGGCGCGACGTTGGAGACGCCGGTCGGGGCGCGGGATCTCGACGTGGGATCGCAGATCACCGCCGGCCTGCTCCAGAACAACGACTGGGAGCGGATCCGGCTGCACGTGGTGAGCCCCGAGGCGGCGGAGGAGGGGCTGCGGGACGGGTCGTACTTCGGAGCGGTCCGGATTTCCCCCGAACTGAGTGAGCGGGTGGTCGACCTCGTCGAGGCGGCGGCCACCGAGGCCGGGGAGGGGGCGCGACCCCCGGAGCCGGCACGGATCACCCTCGAGTACTCCCCGCGCGTCTCGATCGTCTCCGGCCAGGTCATGTACACCATGGCGGAGGCCATGCAGGACTCGTTCCGGGACAGGATGGGGTCCAGGATCCTCTCGGACACCCAGCTGCTGGCCGAGGCGGAGGGCAGAACGGTCGGCGCCGCGGCGGCTCTCGCTCTCCAGGACCCGGTCGGGATCGACGTGACCGCGTGGAACCCGCTGCCGGACGGGGTGTCCAACGCCTCGCTGCCGATGTTCTACGCCCTGATCGTGATCCTCGCGGGATTCACCGGAGCGATGATCATCTCCGCTCTCCTGGACGCGCGCCTCGGATTCATCCCCCTGGAGATCGGCCCGGTGGCGCTACACGTCCACGTGGCCCCGTTCGGCAGGCTCCAGACACTGGCCCGCAAGTGGGTGGTGACCCTGGTGACGGCTCCGCTCGTGTCCGGGTTGTGCCTCCTCGTCGCGGACATCATCGGGGTCACCGGCTACGACCCGTGGCACATGTTCTGGTTCTCGAACCTCGTCATCATCGCCGTCGGGGTGTGCGCACACACCATCATCGCGGCGATCGGCAACGCCGGCCTGTTGGTCAATCTGGTGCTGTTCGTGGTGTTGGGGATACCGACCTCGGGCGGCGCCACGCCCACACAGATGCTCCCGCAGGTGTTCGTGGCGATCGGCAGCCTCCAACCGATGCACCAGGCCTACCTGGGGTTGCGCTCGATCATGTTCTTCGACTCGAGCTGGGATGCGGGCCTGGGGCACGCGGTGTGGGTCCTCGGCGGCTGGGCCGTGGCCGGACTCCTGGCGGGTGTGGTGGTCACCCTGGTCTACGAACGGATGGGGATGCCCCGCCAGGCCGTCGCCGACCGTGTCCCGGCCGGCGGACGCTCGGGCGCTCGCCGTTCAGGAGGCGGTGTCGGTTCGAGAAGCGCTGTCGGCCCCGGAGTCGCCGTCCGTGCGGGAGACACTGTCCGCTCGGGGGATGCTGTACGGGTCGCGGATACGTCCTCGGCTGGCGACGGAGAGCCGGGGGAGATCGTGGAACGAGACCCCGCCCATGGTGAATGAGTCCTCGGAGGTGGTGACCAGGCGGGCGAAGCCGTTCTTGGGGAACAGCACTCCCTTGACCTCCTCCCAGGGCACGGACCTGCTCGCGCGCCACGACGAGAGATGGACACCGTCCTCGTCGAGCCTGGTGCTGGTCCGCGCGACCCACCAGCCGAATGCCATCGGGAGCAGCACGAGCCACCCGAGGGTGACGGGATAGGCGCTGATGGGCCAGAGTATCGCCAGAACGAAGATGGCGATCACGGCATAGGACATGGGGTTGACCCGGAAGAGTGCGCGGTCGGTGGGCGTCGATTCCGGGTGGGGTGCTCTGAAGGGGGCGCTCATGATGTAGACCACTGTCTCATGGTCCACTATGTGGGATCGTAGTTCCACGAGTTGACGACCCTTGCGGCCGCGGCCTAATCTGGGCGCGTGAACACCTGGAACGGTCTAGTAATCGGCCGGCGCGTCGGCGCCTGAGCCGTTACCTGGCTTTCAGTCGACGCGCACCCTCGCCGGCCCCCGTGGCCGTCGGGGGTTTTTTGTTGCCGGGTT
>JBKBRA010000055.1:0-19760 GCA_046292305.1 Dietzia sp.
CGCCCTGGGCGACCCCAACACCGACGACATCGGCACCGCACTGCACGACCCCGAACATGCCACCGACCCCACCGACACAGCGGGCACCACCGGCAGCGCCAACGGTCCCCAGGGTGACCGGCCGCCCCTGGGCGCCTCCTGGGGCACCGACAAGCCGGTCCGGATCTCGATCATCAACTCGATCGCCCAGGGCCTGCCCAACCGGGTCCAGTTCGTCACCGGCGCCTACGCCAGCTTCGACTGGCTCTGCGAGGAACTCCTGACCGGCGGGGACGCCACGGTCCGGTTCGAACTCATCGACCCCCAACCCGGCGTCCTCGACCTGCCCGACGCGGTCCTGAAATACTTCATCACCCCCGCCCTGGCCGAGCGGATCCGGCTACGTGACGGCACCTGCCGCCATCCCGGATGCACCGTCGACGCCCACGATTGTGAGATCGACCATGTCATCGCTTTCGACCACCAGCGTCCTGAGCTGGGCGGACCCACCGCCGAATGGAACCTCATCTGCCTGTGCCGCAAGCACCACCGCGAGAAGACCTTCGGTCACTGCGCCTACCGGCCCGGCCCCCTCGGCGAACTGACCATCATCACCGAGACCGGACACGAACACCGCACCACCCCACACGGCCCCCTGGCCCAGGCACGCGACCGGATCCTCGACCACCGATGGCGCCAACACCTCGACCGCCTCACCGCCGACGACGGCCACCTCACCAACCCACCAGGAACCGAACGACCCCGCCCCGCCTGACCACGCCTGCCCGGGTTCAGCGATGCCAAGTGGTGGATCGCCTGGCGACCTCGTGAATCGCGTCGATCTCGCGCAGTCCAAGCCGCTGCGGCCGCGACTGGAGGAATCGCCTGATACCCCTCCGGGGAACCACCGCCACGGCGCCGTCCGCGGGTTGGGTCTTCACGGTGAATCCCCCTCGAGCTCCCACCACCGCGATCATCCCGGTGACCGGAACCGGAAAGCCGACGTGCTCGCCGAGCAGGCGGGAAGCACGCTTCGCCTCGTACCCGCTGTTTCGGATGTATGGCACCCGGATGCCGTTGACCATGAAGGTGTCGCCGCCCACCCAGATCGCCGCCTTGGGGTGATGCTTGGTGTTCACGGTGAAGACGCCGCCGGGGCCGATCACCACGTGGTCGATGTCAGCACCCCGCTCCCCCACGCGCACAGCGTGCAGGATCCTCCACTGCAGGCCCAGCATCGCCATCTGCTGCGCCACCGCCTGCTCGCCGTCGGCACCGATGCGCCAGGCACGCTCGTCGGTCTTCGCGTCGACCAACCGCGCGAACAGGTGCCGCACCATCCCCTGCGCATCTCGCTCGGCAATCGCCCGCTCGCGCGCGGCCGCCCCCGCACGAGTGTCGGCGAGGTCGTGCCACCGCGGCTCGGTCACTGGCGCGGCTACAGGCTCGACGAACGCACCGGAAGTCGGCACGGGGCCGGGCGCGGCCGTCGGAATCTGTGGCAGTGCGGTGGCCGGCGCGGTGATCCGAGCTGACGTAGGGCCAGCTGACTCAGGACCGGTTGATGCAGGATCAGGCGCCGCCGCGACCGGAGCCGGCGGCGACAGCGGCCGCGATGGCGGCGGCGAAGGCGGTGTCGGGGACGGGGGCGGGGGCGGGGGCGGTGTCAGGGACTGGGACTGGGACTGGGATTGGGACGCCATACTGGCCCGCCCCGGTTGCCTCACCGGCTCCTGCACCGATTCCTGGTGCCGCCCGGCGTCCAGGTAGTCCTCGATCGCCTTGCGCAGCAGCGGCAGGTTGGCGAGGTCATCGGAGTGATAGCGGCCGGTCGCCAGGTCGAGATAGCCCAGGTCGGTTCCACCCGGGGTCGCGGCATAGAGCCGGTTGTGGCCGAAGCGGGCCCATCTACGGACGATCCACTCGGTCACGGCGCCTCCTGAAAGCAGTCGCCGAATACTCACACCCCTGCACCATGTCGCGCCGGGAAACGCGCGATCCGCACGGCGGCCCACGTGATGCGGAATACTCCCGGGATCGCTTTTGTTTGACATGTCAGCAAGATAGGATGGAACACACCACCAGACTGAAAGGCTCGCAATCATGCAGTTCGGGATCTTCTCCATCGCCGACATCACGCCCGACCCCCACACCGGGCAGGTCTCGACCGAGCACGAGCGCCTCGAGGCCGTGGTCGAGTACGCCGTCCAGGCAGAGCAGGTGGGACTGGACGTCTTTGCACTGGGCGAGCACCACAATCCACCCTTCGTCACGTCCTCCCCCACCACGACCCTCGGATACATCGCCGGCAGGACCTCGGACATCATCCTGTCCACCGCCACGACACTCATCACCACCAACGACCCGGTGAAGATCGCCGAGGACTACGCCATGCTCCAGCACCTGGCCGGCGGCCGGGTCGACCTCACCATGGGGCGCGGCAACACCGGCCCGGTCTACCCGTGGTTCGGCCAGGACATCCGACAGGGTCTTCCATTGGCGATCGAGAACTACGAACTGCTGCACCGTCTGTGGCATGAGGACGTGGTGGAGTGGGAGGGCAAGTTCCGCACCGCACTTCAGCAGTTCACCTCCACCCCGCGCCCGCTCGACGGAGTCGCGCCCTTCGTCTGGCATGGTTCGATCCGCTCGCCGCAGATCGCCGAGCAGGCCGCCTATTACGGTGACGGGTTCTTCCACAACAACATCTTCTGGCCGATCAGCCACACCAAGCAGATGGTCGAGCTGTACCGGCAACGCTACGAGCACTACGGCCACGGCTCCGCCGATCAGGCGATCGTGGGACTGGGCGGACAGTTCTTCGCGCGCCCCAACAGCCAGGACGCCGTGGACGAGTTCCGCCCGTACTTCGACAACGCCCCCGTCTACGGCAACGGCCCGTCGCTCGAGGACTTCACCGCACAGACCCCGCTGACCGTGGGTTCGCCGCAGCAGGTGATCGACCGCTACCTGACCATGCGCGAGCACGTGGGTGACTACCAGCGCCAGATGTTCCTCATCGACCACGCGGGGCTCCCCCGTAAGACGGTGCTCGAGCAGATCGAGATCCTCGGCACCGAGATCGTTCCGGTCCTGCGCCGCGAGCTGGACGCACTGCGACCGGCGCACGTGCCGGACGGGCCCACCCACGCCGCTCGTGTCGCAGCCCGTGACGCGGCACTGGCCGCCGAGGGCGAGCCCGCGTACTCCGATGCCTACCGGTTCGGCACCGGCGACAACTGGACCGGCCTGACCGTCGAGGGCGGGCAGCGTGCGCAGGAGCAGACTCTTGCCCGCGCACGCCGCACCGAGTCCCGGCTCGCGCAGGCACCGGCAGGAAGGGGGACCAAGTGACCGCCACCCACGCGACCGACACCCGTCCGCTGCGGTTGGTGGTGATCTCGGCGGGCACCTCGGTTCCGTCGAGCACCCGGATGTTGGCCGACCGGCTCACCTCGGCGACCCGTGAGGCCCTCGCGCGCCACGGACAGGACGTCGACGTGACGGTCCTCGAAATCCGGGGCCTCGCCCACGAGGTCGTCGACGCCACCTTCACCCGGTTCCCCGGGGACAAGCTGCGCACCGCGCACGAGGAGATCGCCCGCGCAGACGGGGTGATCGCGGTGACGCCCACCTACAACCAGTCGTTCTCGGGCCTGTTCAAGTCGTTCTTCGACGTGATCGACCCGGGCACGCTGACCGGCGTCCCAGTGGCGCTGGGGGCGACCGGCGGGACCGTCCGGCACTCGCTCACGATCGACTTCGCGCTGCGCCCGATGTTCGCCTACCTCAAGGCCGACGTGGTGCCCACTTCCGTGTTCGCGGCCTCTGAGGACTTCGGGGCCGTCACCACCGACGGCGACGGAGACTCGCTGGCCTCGCGCGCGGACCGCGTGGGCACGGAGTTGGCCGACTTCATGCTGCGGTTCGCCGGGGTGGTCGGCGGCGCGGTGGCGCCGACCCGGGCCGACGAGGGCCGGGGTCGCAGGACCGACGACGACGAGTTCGGCGACTTCGTCCCGATGGGCGACCTGCTCGGTGGGACGACCTAACCCCGAGCCATCTGGGGCAGCGCCCTGATGGGGTCCTCCGGGCCGATGTCGAACGTGCACTCGGTCGGCCTGGGGTCCGGGACGAACGCCCAGAGCATGGCTCCCGCGGCGCCCATCGCCTCGTAGTCGTCGATGCGCTCACCGATGAGGTCCGCACGATCCTCGAGGGACAGGCACGAACCCGCCTCGATTCCGAGTTCGGTGACAACGAGCGGCTTGTCGGTCTGGGCGAGGCGAAGCGGCAGGAAGCCGGCGTCGTCGTAGTCGTGGTACTGGAGCACGTCCACGTACGGGGAGTCGGCGATGAGCTTGTAGCCGTCTCCCACTAGTCCACACTGGTCGCCGCCCAGGAGACCGGCGGTGATGAGTCGACCAGGGTCGCGCTGCCGGATGAGCTGTCCGACCTCGTCGGTCCACTCCCGGAGCACCGCCGCCGAGTCAGCCGGGCAGGTCCGGTACTGCCAATGGCAGTCGGCCGTTCCGCAGACGGCGGTCTCGGGTTCCCCGATGGGTTCCCACGCGGCGATGACCGGCGAACCCGACCACCGTTCGACCGCGGTGGTGACCCAGTCCCGGTAGCTCAGCGGCATGGCGGTGGGCTGCTCCCAGCCGTCCAGGTACCACTCGCGGTCCTTGTACTGCTCGTCCTCGCAGGCCCCGTCCTGCCCCACCAGAACCGGGATGACCATCTGCTCGTGACGCTCAGCCGCGGCGAAGACCGCGTCGATCGGCCCGAAGTCCAGCGTGCCGGTGAACTTGTTCACGGCGAGCTGTTGAAAGACGTTGAACCTGGTCGCGGCTCCGTCGGGAAGTGAACCGAAGTACTCGTCGAGGTCCACCATGGCCCCGCATCCCGCGTTGACTCCCCAGTCGGTGGCGAGTTGGTAGGCGTTGAGGCCGGTCGGCCACCAGGGTTGGCCGTCCAGGTGGAGTTCGCCTCCGGAGACCGTCGCTCGCTGCGGCTGCACCTGCGAACTCGAATCCGGAGGCGCGGCGCAGGCCAACGTCATGACGAGTACCAGTAGTCCGACGAGCGGAGCGGTCTTCATGAGGTGACAATAGTCGACGGCTGCACGGCCTCCACCGAAAGGTGTGGTGCGACTCACACGTCACCTCTCGGGCCGCGGCCGCTCATCGACCACCCTTTAGTCGAACACCCTCCACAGCCGCCATGTCGGACGGTCGTGTCCGGAGTTGACCACCTCGAACTCCAGGGTGCCGAGCTCGGCACCGTTCTCGTAGATCGTCGGGTACCGCAGATTGAGGGCGTCGGAGGTGCCGCGCCCCTCGTTGGGGACGGTCAACATGTATCGGACACCATGTCCGGAGGGGTCGTTGAGGATCTCCACGAAGTCCCGGTCCGAGGGGATGACGAACTGCTTCGGGTCCGAGGTGGAGGCGGCGATCGGAAACCCCTGCATGGTGTCCATGATCACGGCGCCCTCGGGCAGACCCAGCGAATCCAGGTGGTCGGCGATCCGGCGCTCGGTACTGAACGAGGCGACGATGGCCTCCTGCTCGAGTCGCAGCTCCGCGGGCCGATCGCCGAGGGTGGGAAACAGGACCGCGTGCAGGGCGTGCTGTTCCTGGGAGAGTGCGGGCGAGAGCATCGCCGCGCCACTGACCGGCACCCCCACCACCAGGGCCAGGAGCGCCGCCGCCGGGATGAGTGGACCGCGGCCGAGGGTGTCGAAGCGCCTCGGGGACGGGCGCGGGCCGATCCGACGGGATCTCATCCGGCCCAGGCGCGGCACGAGGAACACACTCAGCAACACGGCGAGCGGGATGGCGCTGATGTAGAACCGCAGGAACGGGAAGGTCATCCCCCGTAGATAGGTGAGGGCCGAGAACGCGAGCACGGCGACGAGGATGAGACCGACCAGCGGCTCGGGATCGCGGCGGCGCACGGCCAGCACGACACACCACACCGCGAGGAGTCCGATGGCGGGGGCGAGTGCGAGCGTCTCCGCAGTGGAGAACGCGATCGCGGCCACTCCCCCGGTGGAGCCGCCCCCGGATTGCTCGAGGATCGCCGCGTTCCCGTACCGGGAGGAGAACTGTGCCAGCGCACTCCCGGTCACCAGCCAACTGGTCGCGGCCCAGACGAGAAATGCCAGCGCGGTGGGCGCCGCCACCACGGTGGCGTCGAGGATCGCCTCTTCGCGCCGCCGGCCGCGCCGGAACGACACCGCGGCGACGAGCAGCGTCGCCGAGGCGGAGGCGGCCAGCGCGTCGTAGCGCGCGAGGTAGGCCATCCCGAGCGCGAATCCGGCGACCATGAGGTCGTGGACGTCGTCGGTGCTTATCCAGCGCACGAGCCGCCGCACCGCCCACACGACGAAGAAGACGAAGAGCGCCTCGCTCATCCCGTTGGCGCCGTAGTAGACGATCATCGGGTGGAGGCCGAACACCAGCGTGACCCCCCAGGTGAACCACGCGGGACACACCCGCTCGCGGGCGATCTCGTGCACCTGCACCACCGCGCCGGCCATCGCCGGGGCGCTCACCGCCACGGCGGTCAGCCCCCACGAGGTGAGGGCGGGGAACCACGACGACAACCAGACGGACGGGAGCTGCGCGAGGGCGGTCAGGGGGGTGAAGATGAAGCCGATGGCGGCCAGGTGCGGGTCCCGTGACAGCAGGGCCGACCGGGTGTCGGCGACGCGGCTCAGGGCGTCTCCCTGGAAGTAGCCCACACCGACGGCCAGGTAGACCCCCACGGCCAGATACAGGACGGTGAAGGCGACGAACAGCACCGTGGGCCGGGACCTCATGACGCCAGCCCGTGCACGGTCTTCTCCCAGTAGGACGGGTTGGCGAACAGCTGGTAGGTGCCCTTGATGGCGGCGATCGACATGAGCACCCAGTACAGCGGGACGCTCAGGCACGCCCACCACAGCCCCGCATTGCCCGTCTCCCGGCAGGCCACCATGTTCGAGTAGACGATGCTCGCGTTGCCGAGCACGAGGCAGATCAGCGCGGGGAAGTAGACGTACGCGGGGAAGACCTCTTCGATCAAGGCGGGCTGTCCGAGGATCCAGGACAACGTGACCAGCCAGAACACCATGTTCAGGCAGGCGATCACGGGAGTGCCGGCCAGCAGCGTGGTGAACCGGAACATGCTCACCGTCCCCAGGGTCCGCCAGAGCAACACGGGACGGCGCATGTGCACCAACCAGGTCTGCAGGTAGCCCTTGTACCAGCGGGAACGCTGGCGTATCCAGTTGATGGCGTCCGGGTTGGCCTCCTCGAGCGTGGTGGAATCGAGCACGGCGGTGCGATGTCCCCGGGCGGCGATCCGCACGCCCAGATCCGCGTCCTCGGTGACGTTGTACGGATCCCACGCCCCGATCTCGCTGAGCACGTCCGCCTTGATGTGGTTCGAGGTGCCCCCGAGCGGGATCGGGGAACTGGACTTCATGAGCCCGGGTAGGAGGAAGTTGAACCACAGGGCGTAATCCGCCGTGAACCAGGCCGTGAGCAGGTTCTGCGAGCCGTTGTGGAAGGCGAGCTTCGCCTGCACGCAGACCACGTCGTCGTCGAGGTCGGAGAACGCCACGGCCACCCGACGGAGCTGCAGCGGGTCGGGGCGGTCCTCGGCATCGAAGATCGTGATGATCTCCCCGGTGGCGTAGTGCAGTGCGTAGTTGCAGGCCTTGGGCTTGGTGCGGGGATCGGCCGGGGGGATCCGGAGGATCTGGCACACCCGGCCGAGCCCGGCCGCCTCCGCGGCGTCGATCGTGACGTCGTCATCGGCCTCGAGCAGCAGCAGTACCTCGAGCTTGTCGGCCGGGTAGTCGATCGAGCTCACCGCGTCGATGAGGTCGGCGATCACCTCCGGTTCGTTGTAGGCCGGCACGAGGACCGTGTAGGTGGGCAGGTCCTCCTCCGGCACGGCACGAGCCTGATCGTCGTCCACATGCAGGATGGAATCCCTGGCCAACCCTCGGCTGAGCAGCAGCAACCGATCCGCCAGGGTGATGAGGTACACCGCCGTGCTGACAGCGGTCAGGGCGATGAGCGTCGGGGTGGTGGCGAAGACCAGGGCCAGGATGACGACCGCGACGCCGGTCAGTCCCACCCACTTCTGCCACGGCACGAACGCCACTGCGGCCGAGGACAGCGGCTGGCGCTCGCGCAGCCCGTGTACGGCATCGTGCAGCGCGGCCTCGCTTCGGGCCTGTTCGGCTTCGGTTGGCGTGTCACCGGACGGCTGGTCAGCGGACGGCTGGTCGGCAGACGGCTGGTCGAGGTTCACGGGGTCGTCCACTGCGCCTCCACCAGATCGGTTCCCAACTCGGTGAGCATCTCCAGGTCCTTGACCTGTGGGTCGGTGTCGGTCACCGCGGCCGAACCCCGGAGCAGCCGCGACACCAGTCGCGAGAACGTGGACCGGGTGCCCGGGACGGTTTCGGGGAACTCGGCGTCGTACTCGTGGTTGTCCACGGTGAGTACGGTGACGCGCTGGACCCGGTCATCGGAGCGCTGCCAGACGAACGACAGCAGGCTCCAGGTGAGCAGATTCGAGTCGTCGATGACGGTGCGGTAACGCGCGGTGACCGAGTGACCCAGGTCCACGAGCACCGGCGAGCTGACCCGGGCGGCGCTGAGGTCGAAGGACATCTCCAGGGGGAACACCTCGAAGACCCCTGCGTTCGCCACGGTCGTCGTCTGCACCGCGGCGACCCGCGGACGGAGGAGGGGGTCCCAGTCCGCGCGGGGTGTGCTGGACCGGATCATCTGCCGGTTCAGCGTCGCGGTCGGCCCGAACATCTGCTCTGCCCAGTCGTAGTCGATGGAGGCCATCTCGCGCCACTCCGGCGGAACCACCTGCCCCGTCGCCGGCGGCGACGGCGGACCCTCGGCCACTCTCTCGCCGAGGGTCTGCGGCAACGGAGCCAATCCCAGGATCACTCCCACCACGATGATCAGCGGTGCGCTGCGCCACGCCTCGCGCGGGGACACCACCAGCTCTTTTCGCGGTGGGCCCCCGGGACGCCGGCGGTGCCCGGCCCCTGGCCTCCGGATGAGGCGACGAAACACGCCCGGCCCCAGGATCACCACGGGGCCCACGAGCACCACCAGCGCCATGACCGCCACCTGCGCCCCCTGGCTGCCGCCCAAGGCGAACACCAGGAGTCGGAGCGCGCCCGGCGTGGCGACGGTGAGCAGGAGCCAGGCCGGCCAGTACCGGAACGTGCGGCGTAGTCCGAACAGGAACACGGATCCGCCGAGGAGGAACAACCAGGCGGCGACGAAGTCGAGATGAAGCAGGACGTAGGTGTCCGTGTAGCGGGGCAGGACGAGCCACTGGATCATGAGGGCGATCGCCAGGATGATCGTGCCGGAGATCTTGTCGCTCTGCCGGTCGTGGATCGGCAGTTCCGGCCGTCGCAGCAGATGGAACGCCACCGCGGTGAGGACGGCGCCGACGGGGGCGGCGAGGAGCACCTCGCTGCCGGATCCGGCCGCCACCTCCTCCACGATCCGGATCCACGTTCTCAGGAACCCGGCGCCGGCGAGCACCACGAGCAGGACCCACCTCGCGATGTGATCCGCACGTTCGCCGGTCACCCGGTGCCGGAGGCGCAGTCCGGTGTGCCGCTGCCGAAGGCTCCGTCCGGTGTGCTGGTGCGCCGCCTCGGGGGTGGTCGCGGTGGCCGGGTCGGCTGTCACTGCCCCGGGGTCACCCGGCGTCGACGGGCCACGAGCCACAGGAGTGCCGCGAGGGCTAGGCCCACGACCACGACCACGGAGCCGATGACGAGCACCGTTCTGACGGCGTCGGGCGAGGTGGACTCGGCGGTCGCGCTCGAGATCGCCTCCGACGTGGACAGCGCGACCGGTTCACGATCGGGGGCGGTGAACAACACGTTGCCGCTGAGCATCGACCACCGACCCGGTTCGGCGTCCAGCCACTCCAGGGTGCGGTCCAGCTCGCCCGAGCCGGAGCTGGTCGAGGCCACCAACAGCGCCCGGTCACCGTCCTCGACGACCTGCATCGACGCGAAGTCCACGTCCTCGTAGAACCTCAGGGTCGCCGGTTCACCATCGTCCGCGCCGACCACCTCGAGGGTGCGTCCGCCGGTGAGGGTGAGGGGCAGTTGGAGGTCGGTCGGAGCGGCATCGGACGTCACCAGCAGACCGGGCACGTTCCCGTCCACGAGGGTCTCCATGTCCACCCACTCGGGCAGGAGCGGGGTGACGGACAGCGCCTGCAACTCGGCGAGGATCCTCACCGCTCTCGCCGTCTCCTCCAGGGACTCGCTCGCGGTGGCCACCTGCAGTCGTGGCATGAGCGCCTGCGGGAGGGAACCGAAGCCGGCCGGGGCGGGCGAGGACGGCTCGTCGAGCCGCACACGGGATGATCCGTCGATGAGCAGGGTCAACGGTTGGAGCACCCCGCATGCGGCGCCCGAGCCGGCCGTCTGCAGCGAGACCGTGATGTCGGTGTACCGGCCCAGCACGCCCTCGGGAACATCCACGGAGCGCTCGATGACACCGGAATCATCAGCGGCCCAGGAGTCGAGCACGGTCTCCCCCGCGGACACCACGATCAACCCACTGCGGTCCGAGGGCGGTGGGGAGTACGACCCGACGAGCTCGATCGAGACGTCCCCGGTCACCATCGCCAGGCTCGTCTGATCCAGCCCGAAACCTGCCACGACGGAACCGACGGACCTGGCGGATCGCGAGCCGATCCCGAGCTCGTCAAGGGTGCCCTCCGTCACGAGGGCACGAGGAGCCGGAAGTGGCGAGTCCAGGCTCGCGGAGCCGGACACGGCCAGCGACCACAGATCGCTCGACACAGAGCGCGTCTGCCTGGCCAGGGTTGCGGCGTCTCCGCGGACGATCGCGGTGGGGACCGCGCCTTCGACCAACTCGATCCGCGTCTCTTCGCTCTCGAGGATCTCCGCGCGCCTCGTGAACGGTGAGGCGGCCGGCTCCCTGGGGCCCGATACCGGGAGGACCTCGATCTCCAGGCCGCGGCCGCCGAACTCCGCCGCGGCGGTGGTGGCCAGCTGTGCGGCGGCCTCGGCTTCGGCGATACTCGGCTCGTCGGGTAGGTAGATCTCAAGTCGCTCCAGCACCGGGGGGACGAAGTCGGCGAGGACGCGGGGGGATTCCGGGTCGCCGTCGAACTCCACGTCCGAATCGCGCAGGGTCAGGGATCTCTCGGTCCAGTCCGGGCAGGCCTCACCCCGGGAGTGCAGAACCGTCCGCAGGGTGAGGTCCAGAACGCCGCTACGGACCCGCCCGTTCTCGAGTGGGATGGCCAGGCGGACCGACTCCTCACCGTTCAGCTCGACCCGGTCCAGGAGCAGATCACCGGACCACGCCTCGAGGTGACCTCGCTCCATGTCCACGGGGAACTGGACCGTGGTGAACAGGGTCCGGGGAACCAGACCCGGGGGGACCGGGATGGGAACGGGGATCTCGGCACTGCGGTCGCGGAACTCGATCACGTCCGCGACCCCGAGGGTGGTCCCGTCCACAACGGTCTGGGCGCCGACCGGGGCGGGGGACGCCAGCGCGGCGACTACCAGTAAGGAAGCGGAGACGCGCAGGGCGCGAAGCGAGAACACGAGCGGGAACATTACCGGGTCGGACCTCGAACGACCTCAAATACGGTCGGGGCACCCCGCGCGGGTCACCGAGGATCGCCCGGGTCGCCGTCCCCGACGCCGGCACGATCGGTGCCCTCGTCCGCCAGTTGGTCGGGCTCCGGATGGTCCGTGTCGAACGTCTCGGGCAGGTTCTTGATGTGCTTGTTCATGTTGCGGATCAGCAGCACCGTGGCGATCAGCAGGAGCAGGACCACCGGGATCCCGATCGGCGAGGCCTTGCCGAACTCCGGGCCCATCGGGTGGTCGTTGTACCCGGGCGTGCCCGGCGACTGGTTCTGCGCGAAGACCATTACCGCCTGGTGCGCCAGGATCTGGACGTCCGGTCCCAGGGTGTTCATCTCGGGTCCTCACTCGTGCTCGGTCCGACCGGGAGCGCGACGTACGGGTCGACGCCCTCGAAGAGGTCTGACTCGTATTCTCCCTCAGCCCGCACGGGTACGGCCACCCGAGTTGCCGCGAGTTCGAACTCCTCGGTGGGCCACACCCGCTGCTGCATCTCCACCGGGGCGGCGAAGAACCAGCCGTTGGGGTCGATCTGCGTGGCGTGGGCCAGCAGAGCCGAGTTGCGTTGTTCGAAGTACCCCGCGCACTCCACCCGCGTGGTCACCCGCTCCATGATGTCGGGACGATCGCCCCAGCGGGACAGGAACTCGGCGAAGTGGCGGACGCCGTCGCGGGCGAACAACTCGTCGTCGAGCCTTTCCAGGCGGCTCTTGGGGAAACCGTGCGTGTAGTACACCTTGGCCACCGCCCACGGCTCGCCGGCCTCCGGATAGCGGGTGGGGTCCGCGGCGGCCTCGAAGGCGGCCATCGACGCCGAGTGCACCTTCAGGTGATCCGGGTGCGGGTACCCGCCGTTCTCGTCGTAGGTGATGATCACGTGGGGCCGGAACTCGCGGATCCTGGCGACCAGGGAGCCGGTGACCTCGTCGTCGTCGGCAAGGGCGAAACATCCGGGAGGCAACGGGGGCAACGGGTCACCCTCGGGCAGACCCGAGTCCTCGTACCCCAGCCAGTGGTGGTCGACGCCGAGGATGTCGGCCGCTCGGGCCATCTCGTGGCGCCGCACGGCCGGCAGGTCGGCGACGACGTCGGGGCGGTCCATCGCCGGGTTGAGGATGCTGCCACGTTCCCCGCCGGTACACGTCTCCACCAGCACGTTGACGCCCTGGGCGACGTACTTGGCCATGGTCGCGGAGCCCTTGGACGCCTCGTCGTCGGGGTGGGCGTGCACCGCCATCAGCCGGAGACCGGCCATCGTCGCACCTACTGTTCTGAGAGCTCGGGGAGTTGGTGATGCCCCATTCTATGGACTCACCGAGCTCCGGTGCCCCCGGGGCGGTCCGCCCGCCGCCCCCGGATACCCTGAGGTCATGAGTGAGCCGAGGTCGGACGCCGCGTCGCAGGCCGCAGGGACCCCGCCGGCGGGGCGGTACGACGACTCCGGGTCGGGCGTGACCGGCAAGGTGGTGGCCGGCTTCCTGGTACTGCTCGTCGGCGCCCTAGTGGTGGCCGGTGCCGTCGCGGCCTACCGGCTCAACGCCACGCCCAGCATCTCCGCCGAGGTGATCGGGGTGACGGTCGTCGACGACGAGCGAACCGACGTGGTGATGACGGTCACCCGCGACGACCCCGGCACGGCCGCGTACTGCATAGTCCGTACCCAGGACCAGACCAAGGGTGAGGTAGGCCGCCGGGAGGTCTACGTGCCCCCGTCGGAGAACAGCGCGATCCAGGTCGACATGTCCATCACCACCTGGGCCCGCGCGTTCGTCGCCGACGTCTACGGCTGCGGTGACGACGTACCGGACTACCTGCGCAGGTAGGGGTTCTCCGGGCCCGAACCAGGTCACCGCTGTGTTAGCATCGACCCATCAGCACGGCTCCTTTCGCGGGGCCGTGTTTTTCGTACAGCAGCACGCACACGAACAGATTGGAGTGCGCTCTCATGGCCAACGACACCCAGGGCTACTGGTTGACCCAGGATTCGTACGACCGCCTCATGGCCGAGAAGGAGGCGCTGATCGCCAACCGTCCGGTCATCGCCGCCGAGATCAACGAACGGCGCGAGGAGGGCGACCTCAAGGAGAACGCCGGGTACCACGCCGCGCGTGAGCAGCAGGGTCAGGAGGAGGCCCGCATCCGTCAGCTCGACGACCTGCTGGCCACCGCCCAGGTCGGCGAGACGCCCACCGAGACCGGCGTCGCCCTCGTGGGCTCCGTCGTCCGCGCCTACTACAACGGCGACGAGGACACCAAGGAGACCTTCCTGGTCGGCACCCGGGGCGAGGGCTCCGGCAAGGACGACCTGGAGATATACTCCCCCGACTCCCCGCTGGGCCGGGCGATCCTGGGTGCCAAGGTCGGCGAGAGCCGCGAGTACTCGACCCCCAACGGCAAGTCCGTCTCCGTCACGATCGTGACCGCGGAGCCCTACCAGAGCTGATCGGTCAGTCCCGGGCCCGGTGGTAGGTTCTTGACGAATGTCGGGCCCGGATCGACGAGCCCGATCCCGCGCCGGCGTAGCAGGAGTCCCACGTGACAGACGGTTCCCATGACAGGCCATTCGGCCCGGCACCGAAGATCGAATCGGCAGCCGAGCAGGTCCTGGGACCGGCGCTGCGCACCGGGCAGTCACCCTTCGACGACCAGCTCTACACCTGGACCCCCGAGGTCGCGGAGGAGCTCGTCCGGCGGTTGGACGGCGACACCGAGGAGAACACCGGCGAGCAACCCGGGGACTCCACCCGCTCCCCCGTGATGCAGGCGCTCCACGATCAGTTGGAGGGCGCACCGCGTCCGGTGGTGCTGCTGGCCGCCGAGTTGCTCTACATCCAGCAGTTGCCGCTGTCCACGGTCACCGCCCGCCTCAAGCGGGGGCGGATCCGGGACGTCCTGTCCTGGATGGACGACGCACCGGAGATACCCGGGGCCCTCGATGACGCACTCGGTGAGAAGGGTCCGCTGACCGGCGGCCTCGGGTTCAACGTGCAGATGCGCGAGCACCTGCGCTGGCTGTGCACGTTCGTCATCCACTGGGCCGAGCTGGACTCCGCCGAACGCGACGCGGCCCTGACGGACCCGTGGGAGTTCCAGCGGGCCGCCCGCTCGACCCCCGGTGACTGGCGGGCAATCCGCTACAGCCTGCAGTACCTGGCCTGGCCCGGTTACTTCCAGCCGATCGTCAAGCACGAGCACAAGACCCGCATCCGCGACGCCTTCGCCGAACTGATCGGCGGCCCGTCGGGGATCGACGAGCTGGACATCGACCAGGACCTGCACCGCATCTCCGAGACCCTCTCCGCCCAGCTCGGCCAGCCGGTCGACTGGTACCGGGGCGCGGTGGCCAACCAGTGGCAGCGACACCGCGACGACCACTCCCGCCGGGCCTGGCTGGTCCGGCCCGGCCGCGGCGGAGTCGGTCAGGCCGGGCAGTGGATCGCGCAGAACCGCATCGCGCTGCCCGCCTCGCACCTGCCCCGCATCCCCGGACACGCCAGCAGGCTCGAGGTGTCCCAGGCCGTCGAGCAGGGCTACCCGCACCTGGACTACCAGGCCCGGTTCCAGCTCACCGCCGAGCTCCACACCTTCTTGTCCCGGATGAGCCCGCAGGACGTGGTGGCCACGGTCGCCGACGCCAAACTTCACCTGGGCACCCTCACCGACGACCTCGGCTACGTGGAGGACGGCGGCCAGCAGCTCGAGCGCTCGGTGCGGTGGCACTCGGTCACCCTCGACCTGGACACCCTCCCCAGCCCGCTCTCCGAGCTGATCGGAGAGCCCGGGACCGTCGTCGACCTCACCGACGGCCTGGACGCCCTGCTCGCCACCATGCACCCCGGGCGCCACTCCGCCGAGTCGCAGATCGCCGAGGCACCGGGGGCCGGGACCGTGCCCACCCTCCCCGACATCACCCAGGAGCTCGCCGACAGCCTGCACATGCCCCGCAAGGAACTGCAGGAGATCGTCGACACCCTGCAGGAGCGGCAGCAGATCGTGTTCTACGGTCCGCCCGGCACCGGCAAGACCTACCTCGCCCAGGAGCTCGCGCGGTTCCTCGCGGGCGCCGACGACCCGAGCCGGGTCCAACTGGTCCAGTTCCACCCCAGCTACGCCTACGAGGACTTCTTCGAGGGCTACCGGCCCACCCTCACCGAGTCCGGCCAGCCCGGCTTCGCCCTGCAGGCCGGGCCACTGCGTCGACAGGCCGCGCGCGCCACGTCCGATTCCGGGCGCGAGCACCCGAGCTTCCTGATCATCGACGAGATGAACCGCGCCGACCTGGCCCGCGTGTTCGGCGAGATGTACTTCCTGCTCGAGTACCGCGACCGCACGGTCCTTCCCCAGTACAGCCCCGACACCTCGTTCCGGCTGCCGCGCAACCTGTTCATCATCGGCACCATGAACACCGCCGACCGGTCGATCGCCATGGTCGACGCGGCCATCCGGCGCCGGTTCGCGTTCATGGAACTCCACCCGGACACCCCGCCGGTCGCGGGCGTGCTGCGTCGCCACCTCGAGGCGCGCGGCGTGACCACCGAGCCCGCGGACCTGCTGGAGGCGCTCAACTCAGAGATCGACGACTCGGACCGCGACCTACGGATCGGTCCGTCGTACTTCATGAAGGACCGGGCCACCGAACCAGGCGGGCTCGAGGCGATCTGGCGCTACGACCTCCTCCCGCTGCTCGAGGAGCACTACTACGGACGCCTGTCCCGCGCCGAGGTCCACGAACGCTTCGGGCTCGCCACACTGCGTCGGAAGATCGGCCGGACGTGATCTCCGCCTCGGCGGGCTCCGCGACGTCGGAGACCATCGAGTTCGACGAGTTCGACCGCCGCGGCCGGCTCGTCACCCTGAGCTGGGAGGGTGCGCAGCACCTGTCCCAGACCGGGCTCGTGGAGGTCCTGCCCGCCGGCCGCGACACCTGGCGACTGATCCCGTGCGGCAGCGTGGGCTCGGTCCGCGTGGAGGGGCTGTCCGTGCGGGTCCTGCCGGCGGCCAACCTGGGCCTGACGCAGTTGTTCTTCCTGCTCGACCACGCTGCCGACAACGCGTTCCTCCCGTCGGCCGTCCAGGCGAGGGACGACGACGAGCTGTGGGTCTCCGTGGCCGAATCCATGGCCGCGTTGGCGCACCAGGCCCTGTCGTCCGGACTGCTGCGCGGGTACCGCAGGGTCGACGAGGCGCTGACCACCGTGCGCGGCCGGATCCGTCTGGGTGACCAGATCCGCCGCCACCCGGGCATGACCATCCCACTGGAGGTCACCTACTCGGAATTCACCCCGGACATCGCCGAGAACCGCATCCTGCGCACCGCCGCGCACCGTCTGCAGTTCCTGCCCGACCTGCCGGACGCCACCCGGCGCCGGTTGGCGATGGTGGACGCCCGGCTGGCGGACGTGTCGCTGATCGGCCAGGGCGCCCCGGTCCCCGCCTGGACGCGCACCCGGCTCAACGCCCGGTTCCAGAACGCGCTCGCCCTGGCCGACCGGATCGTGCGCCGCATCTCGGTGGAGGTCGAGGACGGCCACGCGGCGTCGGCGGCGTTCGTCACCGAGATGCCGGCGCTGTTCGAGCGCTTCGTGGAGGCCGAGCTGACCGCCGCGCTCGACGGCTGCGGTGGCCGGTTGCTGCAGAACCCCGTCGTCAACCTGGACTCCGGTGTCGAGGAGAGTGGCGCCGAGACCAGTGGCACTGAGGAGAGTGGCGCTGAGAACGGTGGCGCTGCAGGGAAAACCACCGGCGAGGGGCACCCCGTCGGGGCAACCGGGAGCCGGTCCGGCCGCCACAGCGCACCCGCGGACGACGGCGACCACATCTCGGTTCGGACGGGGTTGGTCTACGAGGTCGACGGCGAGCCGGTCACCACCTTCGTCCCCACCTATCCCACGGACCGCCGCGCCCGCGCCGCCGAGCACTACCGCCTCCTGGCGGCCTGCACCGCGCTCGGCGTGGACCGCGCGTACCTGGTGTATCCGGCCCAACGGCGGAACGACGCACCGCAGCCCCGGCGGATCGTGCACACCGACATCTCGATCGTCGAGTACCCGGTCGACCTCTCGATGGGGCCCGCCGAGGCCCGCAGGACTATCGTCGAGCTATCGGAACAGGCCCGCGAGCTCGCGGTCCCGCCTCCCGCCCGACACCGCACCGCCGCACGACACCACAGCACCGCCCGCCACCACGCCGAAGGGAGACGCCACGCCAGATGAGCCAATCAGATGATCCGGCCCGGAAGATCGTCGTCAACCTCGCCCTGGTCGCGGTGGGCACCGTCGGCGCCTACCGGGGCGCGTACGAGTTGCTCGCGCAGCAGGCCAGGATCGCCCGCCGGGTGATCCCCAAGCCCACCTCCTGGCCCTTCGACGGCGACGGCCTCTACCGTCCCGGCGCCGAGACCGCCGAGCCGTGGCGGCCCGGGATGACGTGCGACGCCCACATGATGATCTTCGGGGACTCGCTGGCGGCCGGCCTCGGGGCGGCCGACGCGGGGCAGGTGCCCGGGGTCCTGCTGGCCCGCGGGCTGGCCGAGGAGTCCGGGTGGAACGTGCGGCTGAGCAGCAAGGCGATCGTCGGCGCCACCTCCAAGGGGTTGGCCGGGCAGATCGACGCCGTCCACGTGACCGGCGGGAAGCCGGACATCTCCGTCATCCTCATCGGCGGCAACGACATCACCGCACGCAATTCCATCGGCCCCTCCGCCCGGCGCGTGGGCGAGGCGGTCAGCGCCCTCCGCGAGGCCGGGTCGTGCGTCGTGGTGGGGACGTGCCCCGACCTCGGCACCATCAAGCCCGTCCCCCAACCGCTCCGGACGATCATGGCCACGCTCAGCCGCAGACTGGCCGCCGCGCAGACCGTGCAGGTCCACAAGGCCGGCGGCACACCCGTGCTCCTCGCGGACGCCCTGGCACCGGAATTCCGCGCCCGCGCCGACAGCCTGTTCTCCCCCGACCGCTTCCATCCCAACTCTGACGGCTACGAGCTCATGGCCGGGCTCCTCCTGCCGGCCGTGTGCGTGGCGCTGGGCGTGTGGGACGAGATGCCGGAGGACGAGCCGCCCGTGGACGAGCTGCCCGCAGAGACCGACGAGCCGCCCGCAGACGCCGACGAGCTGCCGGTCGACGAGCCGCCGACCGACGCCGACGAGGCGGAATCCTCGCTCGACGAGGCGGAGTCCCTGCTCGACGCGGCGGAGGACGCGTCCGACGAGGCCCGCGACACTGTCGTCGCCCGACTCACCAGACGCCTCACCGACTTCGTCCGAACCCACGAGGACGCGGAGGACGCCGGCGATAACACGTTCCTGCATAATGAGGACGTGGACGGCGACCCCGAGAGCACGCGCGATGCCCGCGAGGCTGCGGACACCCTCCGCCGCCGGAGCCGGATCCTGCGCCTGACCCGCTCCACACGGGATCCGTCGGACTCGGATCCCCCAGCCGACCACACATAGCACTCACCTGCAACGAAGGAGCTTTCCATGCCGGAAGCCGTTATCGTCTCGTACGCCCGTTCCCCGATCGGGCGCGCAAACAAGGGTTCCCTCGTGGGCATCCGCTCGGATGACCTCGCCGCACAGATGGTCAAGGCCGCGCTGGACAAGGTCCCGTCGCTCGACCCCACCCAGATCGACGACCTGATGCTGGGCTGTGGCCTGCCGGGTGGCGAGCAGGGCTTCAACATGGGCCGTGTCGTCTCCGTGCTCGCCGGCCTGGACACCGTCCCCGGCACCACGGTCAACCGCTACTGCTCCTCCTCGCTGCAGACCACCCGCATGGCGCTGCACGCCATCAAGGCCGGCGAGGGCGACGTGTTCATCTCTGCCGGTGTCGAGACCGTCACCAACTTCGCCAAGGGCACCTCCGACCACTGGCCGGACACCCACAACCCGATCTTCGCCGACGCCGAGGCCCTCACCGGCACGCGCGCGGAGGGTGGCGCCCCCACCTGGACCGACCCGCGTGAGAACAATCAGCTGCCGGACGTCTACATCCCCATGGGTCAGACGGCCGAGAACGTCGCGCAGCTCACCGGCATCACCCGCGAGGAGCAGGACCACTGGGGCGTGCGCTCGCAGACCCGCGCCGTCGCCGCCGTC
>JBKBRA010000056.1:0-18867 GCA_046292305.1 Dietzia sp.
TGTCAGCCGAATGGACCGACCCTGGCGGGCGCGTCACTTCGGCTCCCTTCTGTTGTCAACCGGTGGATTCCAGTGCTCCCACTCGTGGGGTCTTCCGAAGCGGCAGTGGTGGGCGTAGCGTCTGGTTCGCGGGTCCGGGAATTGGCTGATCCGAAGTGTCGATGAGCAGGGGTAGGTCGACCGCGCTGGATTCTTGAGTCGCCCCGCAGTGCCCTCCCGGGCCCGTTTCGTCTGTCTCGGCGGGCTCCAGGTGCTGTGCTCGTCGGGCGTCGGCGAGGAGCTGGCGGTAGACGGCATCTGAGATCCGACGCTTCAGGCACCGCATCGCTTCCATCTTCGTCTTGCCGGCGGCGAGCTTGCGTCGGTAGTAGGCCCGGCCTGGGGTGTCGAGTCGGATCTGGGTGGCCGCGGCGATGTGGAGCATGTGGTTCATCTTCCGGTTCCCGGCGCGCGACAACCTGTGCCGGATCTGCTCGCCCGAGGACGCATCCAGGGGTGCGGTGCCGGTCCAGGACGCGAACCGGTTCCGGTCGGCGAACCGGGCCACGTCCCCGACGTCGGCCATGATCCGGGCTGCGACAACCGGTCCGACACCCGGCAGGTCCATCAGGGTGGAGCCCCGGGCGATGACCATGGCCTTGAGTTCCTTGGTGAGGGTCTTGATCTTCTTCTCGACCACGATCAGCTCGGCGAGCTGCTCGGCCGCGAGGCGACGTCGGGTCTTCCCCGCCAGGTCCCGAGGCCGCACCGAAGCCAGAATGGTCTTGGCCTGTCCTGTGGTGATGTCCTTCTTCGACTTGCCTGGGGTGAGTTCGGCCAGCAGCCGGTGGAGCCGGTTGACGGTCTGGATCCTGGTTCGGGTCAGTTCCTCACGCCGGTCCGCGAGCATCCGCAGCGCCTCGAGCTCGACTTCATAGGACAGCACCCGCAGTCCCCGGGTTCGGACCGCGACCACGGCCACCGCGTGGGCGTCGTGGGCGTCGGTCTTGCGATTGTGGCCGGTGTCGAACAACCGCGCCCGAGCCGATAGCTTCGCCGGCACGTCGACCACATGCTCGCCATCGGCCAGCAGCCGCTGCGCCAACGGCCGGCCGGCACCGTTGCTGCCCTCGACCGCCCAGACCCGGTCGGGCCACCCGGACACGGTCTTGCGCATCGCCGCATACCCAGCGTTGTCGGTGCTGAACCGGCCGGTCGCCAACACTGTCTCGTGCTCGTCGACGACCTCGATCGTCGCCGAGAGCTTGTGGGGATCGACCCCAATGAACACCTTCGCCATGCCACCGTCCTGTCTCGTGAACCGGTATGGGATCGCGAGGCGGGCATTGCTGTTACGAGCTGGGCAGTCCCCTCTGGAGCCACGCCTCGGCACGACGTCCGGCGGGAACGCAAACCGATAGAGAGCCACACCGATCAAGCTGGTGGGCAGCCGCAAAGAGAGCACCCCGCCGAACGCCTGGACCGAGTCTGGCCGGACACCGGCCCTAACGGAATCGTCTAACAGCCGCGACTGAGGCGCGGTACGAACCGGCGATTCGTCTACGTCCCCAGCCTCTGGCGAGTTTGCGGGGCCATCAGGGTCGCAGCCCCGATTCGCACGACATAGCGGAACTTGCCGTCAATCCACAGCGAGCGCATCTAGCCTGGCTCAGCGCACGAGCGCGGACCTACAGGGAGTTGATCGTGTCGAACACTCAAGCTGGCTGGTACGACGATGGTTCAGGAACTGGCAAGAGGCGCTGGTGGGACGGCCAGGCCTGGACCGACCAGTTCCAGGAGCCAGCGGATGGTGGCGGCATTGCCGGGGCCGTCAATCGGATCCAAGAGAGCGCCGTCGCCGGTGCCCAACCTCGGCCAGCCGCCCAAGGTGCGAATTACGTGGTGCTCCAGGTCATCCTCAAGGAAAAGCTCTGGGGTACGGGGTCGGGCAACCTCACGGAACTAGAGGGCGTGCTCAACCGTCAGGCTGCGCTCGGCTACCGGCTGCACACCATCACCACGGCGGCGTCAGGCAGCAAGGGACTCGGTGGCGGGGACCGGATTCAAGCAACGATGGTGTTCGAGAGGATCGAGTAGGGGGTAGGTATCGCCTCGTGTCATTCCGCCGCGTTTCACCCAGATAGCAGAGCTCCCCGACGCTGAGCTATGGCGCGATGTCTAGACGAGTGCCACGGTGTCGGTGGCGCCGACAAGCCCTCGTCGGTACTCGAGGGCTTCGGGTTCTTCGACGAACGTCATGAGCTCGCCGGAGAGCTCAGTGAGCGTGTCCCTCGCCTCGGCGGGGGTCACCTTGAAGAACTCCTTGCGGTTGTTGACCCGGTTGACCCGTTGATCGGCGAACCGCTGATGCATCTCGCGTTCGATCTTGACGGCGTTCTCGGAGAAGTAGAGCGCGTGAACGTCAAAGATGAAAGGGACCGACGCGTCGCCGAGTTCGCGCACGCGGCCCATCGGCTCGAGTCTGCGGGTCATGCCGATCTTGAGAACGCCCTCGCCGAACGAGCCGATGTTGGAGATGACGTAGACGTGTCCGGCGGTGAGGGTTCGGGCACGGAAGTCAACCGCCTCGATCTCTCCGACGACGCCTTCTAGCTGGGCTTGGAGGCGGGCGACTCCGTCTGCATCGCCCTTTGCCTGAAGCTGTGCGATGGCCTGACGGAAGTGCTGCTCCTCCTTGCGGAGTCGCTGCCGCTCTCGCTCGATCTCCTGCTCGACCTTGCGCTCCTCGCGCAGACGTTCGCGCTCCTCGCGCTCACGCTCCTTCTCCTCGGCGACCTTCTCAAGGTAATCGGCCGTGAGCTCGAGTTCGCGGAGCCGGACCTGGTGATACGGAACAGAGACCGCGATGCTCATGGAGGCGCCGAGCTTGGCGATTGTTGTCGCCACCTTGTCTAGGCGCTCCTTGGCGGCATTGAGCTTATAGGGCTTCATTCCGCGCACCATGTTGTCGGCTTCGGCGTTGTAGGCCCGGAGCATCAGCTTCGAGATGTCGTTGACCATCTTTCGCCCTTGGGCTGCCGAACCGTTCACCTGCCACGTGGTGGTGGCCGAGATCGCTCCTCCGTCTCGCTTGACCATCACCTTGATCTGGTCCTGAATGCGGGCAAGCTCGGCCCGATAGGCCACGGAGTCGTCGAGAGGGTGTCGGTACCGGTAGACGCCGACCTCTTGGAGGATCGCTGCCTCCTCGGTCTCGACAACGGTCTGACGGAGCAAGGCGAGTTGGGTCTGGATCTCCTGCCGCTGTCGATCCCCATCATCCTGAGCTGCGGCTTCAGCCTGTCGGAGCGATTCCACCTCCGCCCGGAGTCGGTCGCGCTCAGCTTGCAGCTCGACGACGTCCATGGCTCCGAGTCGGTTCAAGTCGGCGCGAAGCTGGGCGATCTCGGCATGCGCCTCGTCGAGGGCTTGCCCCTTGCCGAACAGCTTTGGCTTCGACCGCTTGCCCTCGCCAGTTGCTGCGACGGGCGGGGTCTGCGCCGCCGGCGACTGCTGTTCCTCAGCGCGGGGATGGGTGTGGCGCGTCCATTGATTGCCGTCCCACCAGCGGAGAATCGTCGAGTCATTCGGGTCCGGAAACCACCCCTGGGGTGTCGCCATTGGGTCACCTTGCGTTCGGTCGGTCGTGCGGCTCCTCGATAGGCCATCACGCTGGCGACCAAGACGAGACCGATTCGACCAAACTCGTCGTCTCCGCCGACGACCGGCGTCCCCCAGACAACCGGCACACCACTGCCATACAAGGTGCGACGCTCCGCCGCCTTTGCATCAGCCAAGTGAGCGGACATCCAGCCGATGCTGACCCTGCCAAAGAGATCCAGCCTTCTCGGATGTCAGGTCCGTAGGCGATGTCCCGCAGCCTCGTCCGCAGATGCACGTCAGGCACACTGCAGGAATGTCCGACCCGCTGCGCAACCTGCTTGCCGCGCCCCCCGACCTCCCGGTCACCGCGGGCCTGGCCGCTCTCGACGAGGCGCTTCGCACTTGCGGAGTCGTGGTGGTCCACGCACCGCCGGGGACCGGCAAGACGACCTTGGTGCCACCCGCGGTCGCCGAGGTCGTCGCCGGACGGGTCGTCGTCACGCAGCCGAGCCGCATCGCAGCCCGCGCTGCTGCCCGTCGGCTGGCGTATCTGCTGGGCGAACCGGTTGGCGAGACGGTCGGATACTCCGTGCGCGGAGACCGACGCACCAGTCGACGTACACGTGTCGAGATCGTCACGACTGGTCTGCTGCTCCGGCGGATCCAGCACGATCCCGAGTTGGTCGGTGTCGGGGCCGTCGTGCTCGACGAAGTGCACGAGCGCCACCTCGACGCCGACCTGACCCTGGCGCTGCTCATCGACATCCGGGCCAACCTGCGTGAGGACCTGTCCCTGGTGGCGATGTCGGCCACCATCGAGGCCGAACGGACGGCCGCCCTGCTCGGCCGAGGTGACCGCCCCGATCACCCCGATGGTCCCGACGATCTCTGGGGCGCTCCGGTGATCCGCGTCCCGGGTGCCCTGCACCCAGTCCAAGCGGTCTGGTGCCCGCTGCCTGCGGGGGTGCGCCGCACCGACGATCGGGGGATCACTCCGGCCTTCCACGACCATGTCGCAGCGACCGTACGTCGTGCGCTCGTCGAGCACGAGGGTGACGTCCTGGTCTTCGTGCCGGGTGTCGCGGAGGTCGAGGCGACCGTACGTCGCCTTGCCGGCGTCGACGCGTCCGTGCACGCCCTGCACGGACGTCTGTCCGGCGCCGAGCAGGATCGTGCGCTCAGCGAGGGCCCGTATCGACGAGTGATCGTCTCGACCGCGGTCGCCGAGTCGTCGCTGACGGTCCCCGGAGTACGTGTCGTGGTGGACGCCGGATTCTCGCGCGAGCCGCGCACCGATCACCGTCGCGGACTGGCTTCGCTGGTCACCGTCGCGGTGAGCCGGGCAGCGGCCGAGCAACGGGCGGGACGCGCCGGACGGCTAGGGCCGGGCGCCGTGCTGCGTTGCTGGTCCGAGGCGGAGCACGCGCATCTGGCCGCTCACCCGGAGCCCGAGATCGCCACCGCCGATCTGACGGCCTTCGCCCTGGAGGTGGCGTGCTGGGGCAGTCACGACGTCCACGACCTGGCGCTGCTCGACCAGCCACCGGCACACGCCCTGTCGGCGGCCAAGGAAGTGCTGGTGGATCTGGGGGCGATGACCGAGGACGGGAGAGCCACCCCGCGGGGCCGGGTGATCGCTGGCGTGCCGGCCGATCCCAGGCTGGCGCGTGCCCTCATCGACGGGGCTGGTCTCGTCGGGGCCAAGCGGGCCTCAGAGGTGGTCGCGATGCTGAGCGAGGACGTGCGCGCTCCCGGCGGAGACCTGGTTGCTGCGCTCCGGTCACTGCGCGCCGGCCAGCGGGCAGGATCGTGGCGCAGCCAGGTCAAACGACTGGAGGAGGTCGTCGAGAGGCACGGCATCGCCGGCGACCGGAGAGGGGCGTCGGACCACGCCCGAGCACTGACCGATGACGTGGCGGTGGGGCTGGTGGTGGCCCTGGCGCATCCGGACCGGATCGCACGCAAGCGCTCCGGTGCCCCGAGCTACCTGATGGCGTCCGGGACGGGCGCGGCACTCGATCCGCGTGCTCCGGGGCCCCTGGCCGGGCTGGAGTGGCTCGCGGTCGGCGACGCAGAGCGGCGGGCCGGGCAACGTGAGGCCCGGATCCGAGCGGCGGCCCCGCTCACCGAGGACCTAGCACTGGAGGCGGCGGGGTCGCTGTGGACCGAGGTGGACGAGGTCACCTGGACCAGTGGGCGGGTGCTGGCTCGCCGACGGACGCTGCTGGGCGCGATCGAGCTCAGTTCCACCCCGCTCAGCGATCCACCGGCGCAGGCCGTGAGCGACGCCATCCAAGAAGCGGTGGCCAACGAGGGAATCGCTCTCTTCACCTGGACGGAGGCGGCCACGGCGCTGCGCGCCCGCCTCGACTTCCTGCACCGCGCGCTCGGTGACCCGTGGCCCGATGTGAGCGACGAAGCACTGACGCAGAACCTCCAGTCGTGGATCGGGCCCCAGCCAGCGCGGGTCCGCTCGGCCCAGGACCTTCGTCGCATCGACGTGGCCGCCGCACTGCGGGCAATGTTGCCGTGGCCTCAGGCGGGCAGACTCAACGACCTGGCCCCTGAGCGAGTAGAGGTCCCCAGCGGGTCGAGCGTGCGGATCGACTACTCCCAGGAACAACCAGTACTCGCTGTGCGACTGCAAGAGGTCTTCGGCTGGACCGCAGCACCAGTCCTCGCCGACGGCAGGGTCCCGCTCCTGCTGCACCTGCTCTCACCCGCGCGACGCCCAGCAGCCGTCACCGCAGACCTGGAGTCCTTCTGGGACAACGGCTACCCGGGCGTGCGCGCTGACCTGCGCGGGCGCTACCCCAAGCACGCCTGGCCTGAGGATCCCCGCAGCGCACCAGCCACCGCACGAACGAACAGCGCTCGCCGAAGTTGAGTGGCGGGTTGACCCACCTGGGGTGAATCACCCTGCTCACAGGGCGCGTAGCGACGGCGCTGCAAACTGCCGCGGATGCACCGCGCGGCGGGCGGCTGTTCGGCGGTGCGACGCCCGGTTCAGGTGATCCATCTCCCGACGCTGCGACATCGATGCCAGAGACGCCGCGCGCCGTGCAGGCTGTGACCAGCTTCGAAAGATCAGCCCGGCGCCGGACTGGATGCAGGCGCCCCACCGACGCGCTGCCGTTCGACCCGTCGAGACCGAAGTGCCACACACCTAGTGCATTGTCGGTCGAGTTTCGTCCGGCGTAACCGTCAACGGCGCCAGCGCGTCGGCGGGCGGGGTCGCCGGAGGCGAGCGAGTTCGTCGGCGACACTGCTCCACTTCGCCTCCGCCAATGCGCCTCGTGCGTCGCGATCGGCGAGGTCGCGCAGGATGCGACGACAGGCACCAGGGGAGTCCAGGACGACGCGAACATGCTCATCGAGGCTCGTGATTTCCTTGATGAACGTAACTGCGGTGTGGCCCGCTTCCGCGGCTCGTCGTTCCTCGGACGCCAGCCGGCGGCAGGCCTTGCTGCACCACCGCCGCGGGCGGCCCGCCCTGGGGTGATCGGAAACCTGGAAAGGCTTCCCGCAGCGAGGGCAGGTCTTGATCACTGGTCGCGCTCCAGCGCGAATGTCCACTCCACGACGGTGCGGGGATGCCAGCGCAGGTGCTTGCCGACGCGGAAGGCCTTGGGACCGTTGCCGGAGTGTCGCCAGCCGTACAGCGTTTGCTTCGGTACGCCGAGGTAGGCGGCGACCCGGTCGGCGTCCCAGAGGTCTTGAACGTCGAGCTCAGGATGAGTCGGTTGTGCTTGCCTAATGGCGGTTGGCGGCTGTGGCTCGCTTGTGGGGCTATGTGGTGGCGCCGTCTTCGTGGGCCGTGTCGGGCGCCGCTGCGCCGCGTTTTGGCCATGGGCCTGAGGTGGTTCCTCGTCCCAGAGTGCCGGTTGCTCGTGTGTGCTTCTGTCGTTGCTCATGGTTTTCGGTCTCCCTTGTGGTGGTGTTCGACGGTCGTCGTTAGTCACCAAAGGCGCCGGGGAGGGGCGCAGCGATCAATCCGTCCGACTTCAACGTCGATCCGGTGAGATGTGCGTCGCTGGCTGCGCAGTCGGACGCGATTTCGCCGGACGAATTCGAGCCGAGAATGCAAGAGGTGTGTCTGACTCCAGCCTTCGGCTGAACGTGGCGGGGGATGAGAATTGGGCCGTCGACCGGGGCGCCGTCGTATCGCACCGAGGTGCTGCTCCCGACGGGTCGGGTTTCTTCTACCCGCCGACGGTCTTGGCCGGACTGGACGAGGGGATCTTCGGGCCGGTGGGACCCCTCGTCGTGTGGCGCGACCTGGACGAGCTGCTCGCGGCCGCCACGCGACGGAGTCCAGACCTCGCGGCGTACGTCTACGCGGAGCTCGCGGAGGCACTGCCCATCGGTGCGGCGCTGGAGGCCGGCATGGTCGGCCGGCGCGAGCGCCGGTGCGACCGGGGTGGTTCGCTCCCGTCCTGATCGGCTGGTCAGCTCGTCATGACCATGACCATGACACCCGGCCCCACTCTCATCGGTGCATCTGAGGCGACACCCCCAGCGACCGAGCCGCAGGTCCCCGCTCAGCCACGCCCTGCGGCCAGGAGGCTGCGGGTGTAGGTCGCTTGCGGACGGTCGAGGACCGTGGCGGTCTCACCGGCCTCCACGATCACGCCCCCGTCGAGTACGACGAGGCGCTGCGCGATGCTGCGGACCAGGGCGAGGTTGTGCGTGATGAAGATGAGCGACACACCTCGCTCGGCGCGCAGCTGCAGCAGCGTCTCGACGAGTGCCGCCTGAACGGACACGTCGAGGGCGGAGGTGATCTCGTCGCAGACCAGGACCTGCGGCTCGACGATCAATGCCCGGGCGATCGCCACCCGCTGGCGCTCGCCTCCGGACAGCTGGTCGGGATAGCGGTTGAGCAGCTCGGGGGTGAGGGAGACCGCCTCCAAGGCGGCTCTGGCCTTGTCCGCCTTCTCCTGCCGCGAGAACCGTCCGAACTGGTCCAGCGGCTGAGAGACCAAGGCCCCGATGGTCCGCCGGGGGTTCAAGGCAGCGTAGGGGTTCTGGAAGATGTACTGGATGTCTCGCAGCATCTCCGGACTCCTCGCGCGCACTCCTGGCGGTACGGGTTGGTCTCGGTAGGTGATCGCTCCCGTCCACTGGGTGTGTAGGCCGCTGAGGCAGCGCGCGAAAGTGGTCTTGCCCGACCCCGACTCACCGACGACGGCGAGGCACTCGCCGGGAGCGACCGCAAGGCTCACGCCGGCCAGGACGGTCTTGTGGCCGTACCCTGCGGAGAGGTCCTCCACCCGGACCAGTGCGTTGCGGACGTCGTCCCCGAACGAGTCCGCTCCGGCCCGAACCTGGGGCAGCGGAAGCGATGTCGGTGCCTCAGTGGCCAGGTGACAGCGCGCGGAGTGCCCGGCGCTTCCGACCGGTACGAGGGACGGCTGCTGTGTGGCGCATCGGTCGATCACGACCGGACACCTGGGCGAGAACGCGCAGCCAGGCGGACGTTGGCCGGGGCGCGGCGGGAAACCGTCGATGCCGACGAGTCGGCGACTGCTGTCCGTAGACGGGACGGCCATCAGCAGGCCGCGGGTGTAGGGATGTGCGGGGCGGTCGAAAAGCTCGGTTGACGAGGCGATCTCGACGACTCGTCCCGAGTAGACGACCGCCACGCGATCAGAGATCCGGCGTACCACGTCGATGTCGTGGCTGACGTACACGGCCGCGGTGCCGTAGCGCTCGCAAAGGCTCCGCACCGTGTTCAGCACGACCTGCTGGGTGGCCGCGTCGAGCCCCGTGGTGGGCTCGTCCAGGACGATGAGTCCGGGTCGGCAGGCGAAGGCCATGGCGATGGTGACCCTCTGCTGCTGTCCGCCGGAGAGCTGGTGGGGATAGGCAGACAACAGCTTGGGAACCGTGTCCAACCCGACCTCGGTCACGAGCTCGGACATCCGCCGGTCCACGCTCCGGCCGTCGACCCCGTGAGCCGTGAGGCACTCCCGCAACTGCGGGCCGACCCGACGGACGGGGTTGAGTGCGGTGCCCGGGTCCTGAGGCACGTAGGAGACCAAGGCCCCTCGTGCCGCGCGCAGCTGCTCCTGGGAGAACCGCAACAGGTCCTTGCCGTCGACCTCGATGGCGCCCGCGGCGATCCGCAGGCCCCGGCGGGCATATGCCAGAAGCGCGAGGCCGAGGGTGGTCTTGCCTGAGCCGGACTCGCCGACGATGCCCAGGATCTCGCCGGCCATGAGGTCGAACGACACGTTCTGCACCACCTCGGCCCCGGAGTCGGCGGTGACGGTGAGGTCGCGAACGCGGAGCCTCGGCGCAGCGGAAGTGTGGTTGTTCACGGCTGGTCAACCTCCACTGTCGTGTGTGCGTCCGTCGTGTGCAGTCGGTCCGCGCGATCGGTTCCGAGGGCGGCACGCGCGACGGCGTCGGTGAACGTGTTGAGTCCGACGCAGAGCGTTGCCAGGAGGAGCGATGGCACGACCGTCGCCCAGAGGTTCTGCGTGAGTCCGATCCGGTTCTCGTTGATCATCGTTCCCCAGTTCGGTGTCGGCGGCTGGAGACCGAAGCCGATGAACGACAGGCCGGCGATGATCACGATGGAGTACGCCATGCGGAGGCCGATCTCGACCATCAGGGGGGACGTGAGGTTCGGCAGGATCTCGCGTCGTATGACCCTGCCCGCTCTCACCCCCGTGATCTGGACGGCCTTGACGAAGTCACGCTCGGCGATGTCCAGGGCTGTGCCCCGGACCACGCGTGCGACCTGCGGAGCGTGGGACAGCCCGACCGCGGCCACGAGAAGCGCGGTGTTGGGACCGACGACCGATATCAGGAGCAGAGCGAACACGATCTGGGGGAACGCCAGGACGACGTCGGCAAGCCGCATGATGACGGAGTCTCGCCAGCCACCGAAGTAGGCCGCGATGATGCCGGCCGTCGTCCCCACGACGATGCCGAGCGCTGTGGCGGCGGCAGCAGCGAGAAGGAGGAGCCAACCCCCAGCCAACACACGGCTCAGCACGTCGCGCCCCAGGGCGTCCGACCCCAAGAGCAGGTCACCCCCCCGTGGAGCGAACGTGGGGGCCAGGAACTCCGTGGGGGAATGGGGCGCGAGCCACGGGCCGATCGCCGCCAACCCGCAGACGATGCCGGTGAGGGTCAGCCCGATCATGCCTCGACGTGTGCGGGTCGCCGCCCGCAGCGTGTGTGCGAGCTCGCTGCGCCTGGCGCCCCGCCCAGCCTTGCGCGATGTTCCGGTCCTGCCCGTCATCGAGCGATCCTTCGTTTGGGGGTCGCCATCAACGTCGCGAGATCGGTGGCGATGTTGACCAGGACGTAGAACGCCGCGAGCAGCAGCGTCAGAAGCTGGATCACCGGGATGTCTCGGGTCGCGACCGACTGGACCAGACCCTGTCCCACACCCGGGTAGTTGAAGACGACCTCCACGACGACCACACCACCGGCGAGATACAGGACCGAGAGTCCTACGGCCTGAACCGTGGCCGGCACGATGTTCGGGAGCGCATGGCGCAGCAGGATGTCCCGGTGGCGCAGGCCCTTGAGCCGGGCCGTCTGCACGTACTCGCTCTCGAGGGTCTCGATCGCCACGGCACGGACCATGCGGAACACGTACGGCACGATCACCACGATCAGCGTGAGCAGGGGGAGGGCGAGAAGGCGCCAGTCATCCCACGGCGCCATCCCCGGACTGAGTGGGGAGGCCGCCGGCAGCACATGCAGGACCCCGGTGGCGAAGAGGAGGATCAGCGCCACGCCCACCACGAACTCGGGCAGAGCGGTGATGACAAGTGCTGTCACGGATGTCACGTGGTCGAACGCCCGGTCACGTTTGGCCGCCGCCACCAGACCGCTGAGCACGCCGATGACCGTCCCGACGGACCCCGCCATGAGGAGCAGCACCCCGGAGTTCAGGACGCGGTCCCCGACGATCCCTCCGACGGCTTCGCCGGTGACCAGACTGGCTCCGAAACTTCCGGTGAGGACGCCGGTGAGCCACGACCAGTACTGGTTGAGGACGGGTTGGTCCAGCCCGAGCTGCGCCTTGAGCGCGGCCAGGGACTCCGCTGTGGCGCTGCGACCGAGCACGGCGTTGGCAGCATCCCCCGGTAGGAGCTGGGTGGCCCAGAAGACCAGCATCGAGACCATCAGCAAGGTCCCGGCTCCGTGCACGGCGCGTATGACGAGGAACCGGAGCAGCGGGTTCCGCCTCAGGGCTGCAACCCGCGCCCCGGGCCTTGCCTCCGCATCGACGAGTGTCATCTCGAGCCCGCCCTACGCGAAGTACATGGTCTTGAAGTCGTTGAAGAAGTTGAGCGGGAAGCCCACCTTCGACTCCTCCACGCCCCGCACGTTCGCGGCGAACCCGTCGATCTGCGGGTAGTTGTAGGGGATGCAGTAGCCGATGTCGTCGTACTCGATCTGCTGCATCTCATGGACGAGTGGTGCTCGCGCGTCCAGGTCCGGCGTGCGCATGGCCTGCTCGTAGAGCGAGTTCCAGGCCGGGCTGTCGAAGTGAGTCTCGTTGAACATGCCGGGGTAGTTCGACTGCACGGCCTGGGCGAAGTAGGGCGCGTAGGCCCAGAAGTCGACCGTGAGGTTCCTGCTCAGCCAGCTGGGGCCGAAGAAGGCGCTCGGGTCGATCTGGGTGACCTTGATGTTCGCTCCCACCGCCGAGGCCTGTTGCGCGAAGACCGTGGCCATCTGGACGGTGCCGATGTAGATCGGTGAGGTGGTGATCTCAGCGGTGAGGTTCTCGGCGCCGGCCTTCTTGAGCAGGAACCGCGCCTGGTCCGGGTCGTAGGGTCGCTGAGGGATGCTCGAGTTGAAGGCGGGGTCGTAGATGCCGAACAGGTCGTTGGCCACCTGGCCCTGCCCGTTGAAGATGACGTTGAGCATCTGCTCCCGGTCGACCAGCAGCTTCATGGCAAGCAGCACGTCGGGATCGTTGAAGGGCGCGATGTCGGTCCGCATGACGATGGGTGTCCAGCCGCCCGTCTTGGACGCGACGACATAGGCGCCGGCCCCCTCGATCTGCGGGGTGGAGGCGGCGGTGAGACTGGTGATCGTGTCCACCTGCCCCGCGATCAGGGCGTTCAGCTGGCTGGACTCGTCGGGGTAGTTGGTGACGACGACCCTGTCGAAGTACGGCTGTCCGCTCACCCAGTAGTCGTCGTTGCGCTCGACGATGAGCTCGCGCCCAGGCGTATGCGAGACGAGGCTGTAAGGGCCCGTACCGATCGGGTTCTTGGGATCGAAGCCCTCGGGGAGGAGGCTGAAGAAGTTGTAGGTGGACATGATGTCGGGCAGCGAGCTGAAGGGCGTCTTGCACGGCACCTTGACCGTGAGACGGTCGACCTTCTTGATGTTCGCTACGTCCACGGGGGCGAGCATCGGTGCGTTGATTGAGCCGGAGTCGGGGTCACACACCTGCTGGAACGTGAAGAGCAGGTCATCAGCAGTTGCGGTCTTGCCGTCGTGGAACGTGATTCCGTCCTTGAGCCGGATGGTCCATTCGGTGCCGTCGCGATTCGGGGTGATCTCCTCCGCCAGGCGCAGCTCGATCTGGGCGTTGCGGTCCAGCCCGCTCAGCGCGTCAAACATGAGTGCCCCGGCTGCGTACGAGGGTGTGGTGAGCGCGGCCGCGGGATAGAGCGTGTCCGTCGGACCACCGCCGGTGAGGCCGGCTCGCAGGGTGCCCCCTCGCTTGGGTGTGCCCCCTCCGTTGGTGCGCGTGTCCGGCGAGGCCCCGGGGCTGCACGCGCTGAGGAAGGAGCCCGCCGGGATCGCGAGCGCGCTGGCTCCGAGCACCTTGAGCATGGCACGCCGGCTTGGGTTGGCATTCTGGAACGGGCCCGTCTGCATCTCGACTCCTAGTGGTGCAAGGGAATTGCAGTGACCATAGGCCTGCTCCGGAGGCCGAGCCATACGCACAATTACCGATTCCGTCGGCGCACAGGGGCGGGCTACAAGGCGCGGAGGATCCGAGCGTCCGCGGCACGGCTCTCGCCGCGCAATCCGCAACTGTGCGTATTGCTGGCGATCTCGGTCCGACCGAGACTTGGAAGCCAGGGCATTCCCGCCCGATGTGCAAACCGTCGTCCTCCGCACCCGGAGACGAACGAGTTCAGACAGCAGACTTCGACCGCTTCGAAAGGTAGACAGCCATGACTGGCCAAGCGGATGCGACAGTGGTCGCAGGAGAACTGGTGAACACCGAGAACGCGAGGCTGTCCGAGCTGGGCTACAAGCCCGAGCTCTCGCGTTCGCTCAGCCTGGCCGACGTGGTGATCTACGGCCTCATCTACATGGTGCCGATCGCGCCGATCTCGGTCTTCGGCGTCGTCTACAACCTCTCGGCAGGGGCCGCGGCAGCGGTGTACGTGATCACGGCGATCGTGATGACCTTCAGCGCCCTGAGCTACCGCGAGATGGCGTTGCAGTTCCCGGTGGCAGGCTCGGTGTACTCCTACGTCAGGCTAGGGACCTCGACCTTCGTCGGCTTCATCTCCGGATGGGCGATCCTCCTCGACTACCTCCTTCTGCCCGCCCTGCTCTGCGTCTTCGCCTCACTGGCCATGGCCTCCCTGGTCACCTTCGTGCCGGGCTGGGCCTGGGTGATCGTCTTCGTGGTGGCCACGGCCGCCATCAACATCAGGGGTGTCACGGTGACCGCCCGGATGAACAAGATCTTCCTGACCATCCAGCTCACCGTGCTCGCCGTCTTCGTGGTCTGGGCGACCAAGCTGATCCTCGCTGGTGACGCCTACCTCTCCCTCGACGTGCTGATCCCCTCCTCGAACTCGTCGTGGGCGCTGGTCGCCTCGGCGGTCCCCGTCGCGGCATTGAGCTTCATCGGCTTCGACGCGATCTCCACACTCAACGAGGAGGCCGAGCACGGCGGAGCCACCGTGGCTCGCGCGACCATCCGGGTGATGTGGTGCGTGGGCGTGCTGTTCGTCCTCCAGGTCTGCCTGGCCGCGGTGCTCGTGCCGAGCGGGACCACCTTCGCCGAGGGTGAAGCCACCAACAACGCCTTCTACGACATCGTGAGCAGCTCGATGGCAACGTGGTTCGGAACGGTCGTCCTGCTCACGAACGCCCTGATCGCCCTCTTCGCCAACGCGATCGCCTCGAACGCGACGTCGTCTCGGCTGGTCTTCAGCATGGCCCGTGACGGCCAGCTGCCTCGGTTCCTCGCTCGGGTCAGTGACCGCAAGGTGCCCCGCAACGCGATGCTGTTCATCGCGGCGCTGTCGATCGGCGTCGGGATCCTCGGTGTCACCCAGGCCGGCCTCCTGATCACGCTGGTCACGTTCGGAGCCCTCACGGCCTACATCCTGCTGAACGTGGCCGTGGTCAACCACTTCATGATCAGGGAGAAGAGCCGCCGGCTCTTCCTGCACCTGGTGTCTCCAGTCGTCGGGACCGCGATCCTGCTCTTCGCTCTGTGGAGCGCCAACTCCAGCACGAAGATCCTGGGCATCTGCTGGCTGGCTGTCGGGCTCGGCGTGGCGGCGTACTTCAGGGCCTCCGGCCGCTCGATGGAGCAGTCCGACCTCTGACTCGGCCCGACCGTCGACCTCACACCGCACCCTGACGGCCTCGTGTCCGTCCAACCAGCAACAGGAGTCTCCAATGACGCGTACGACATCCGACAGAGTCGCGGAGCTGCTCGAGGTCTTCACCCAGCGCAGCATGGCTCGCCTTCGAGCCGAGTTCACCGAGGAGGTCGTCGCGCTCCATGACGCCGACCCCCTATGGATCCTGGAGGACGGCGCGAACCGAGTGCTGCGCATCCTTCGTAGCCAGCCCATTCAGGGCAAACACCTCATCTACGCCACCGGGCCCGACGGGCCGTGGTGCCTCGCCCGGGTCACCCACGGGGCCCCCGGGAACCTCGTCGTCCATCCCGACGAGTACGGCGACTACGAGGACGCGATGAGGGCCGTCTTCCACGAGCGGAAGTCGGAGTACCTCGAGACGAACGCCGTTCGCGAACTGCCACTACGAAAGGGATCGGGATCATGAGCTCGCCGACCAGTGCCAACCAGAAGGTGTACGGGTACACCGACCGTCTCTCCGCGCGGCCGGGTGAGCAGCTGACGCTCCACGTCAGCTGCGAGGACGTCGACTCGTACGGCGCCACCGTTGTCCAGCTCCATCACGGCTTCGACGGTTCTGCCGGTCCGGGCTTCCAGGAGACGGTCGTTCCCACCGCCGTCGACGGGACCTATCCCGGGAGGCGCTACGAGTGCCGACCCGGCTCCTTCGTCGAGGTGAGCGACCCGTCAGGGGCGCTGCAGGACCCGGCCGGCTTCGAGGTGCGCGCAGCCATCTTCCCGACTCTCCCGCGCGACGACCGCAGCGGGACCCTGGGCGCCTACCGGATCAGCCACAGCTCCGTGGCCTTCCACGGCGAACACCAGACCGTGCTGGGGACGTGGGACGCCGACACGTCGACCGGGTGGGCCCTCACCCTCGACGATGGCCGGCCCACGTTCGTCTGGAGCGAGTCAGGGCTGTCACACACGGTCCAGCTCGACACCGCGCTGACGGCCCACCACTGGTACGAGCTCCTCGTCCAGGTTCCCTCTGGCGATGGGGAGGTCACCCTCACCTGCGCCCCGTTGAAGCATCCGATGGACCTCGTGGCTCCGGCTGCCGCGCGCCTGTCACCGGAGACAGCAAGGGGGCGGACCGAGGGTGGGTGGACGGTGTCGGACATGCCCTTCCGCATCGGGGCCCTCGCCGCCCGCTCGGACTCACGACTCGTGGCGGCCTCGGCCTTCAACGGCAAGATCGGAGGCGTCCGGCTGCACCGACGTGTCGGGGACAGCCTCGAGACGGTCGCACGCTGGCACTTCGGCCGCAGCGAACGCCCCGACCGACTGCTTCTGTCCGCCGTTGTGGACGAGTCGCCGAACCGCCTCGACGGACGCTGTGTGAACGGCCCGGTCCGCGGGGTCACCGGGCCCACGTTCCAGGGCCGCGTCGAAGACTTCCGGGAAGCCCCGGACGAGTTCGACGCCATCCACTTCCATGACGACGACATCGCCGACGCGGACTGGCCGGTGGCCCTCACGTTCGACGTGCCCGAGGACCTCGCCAGCGGGGTGTACGCCTTCCGGCTCACCGCGGAGGGCAGGGACCACCACGTGCCCTTCTTCGTGGGGCCGGGCCAGCGTGCGCGAGACGTCGCCGTCCTGTTCCCCACCGGCACGTATCTGGCCTATGCGAACGACCGGATCGCCTTCGAGGCAGACAGCATGGAGATGCTGCTGGGCCACACGCCCATCGTCCACTCCGAGGACCTGGACCTCCAGGACCATCCTGAGTTCGGCCGCTCCTGCTACGAGATCCACAACGACGGCTCGGGCGTCATCTTCAGCACCGGTCGCCGCCCGCTCCTCACGATGCAGCCCCGATACCGGGCGTCGTTCATGAGCGAAGGACCGTGGGGTCTGCCCGCAGACCTGTGCATCACCCACTGGCTCGAAGAGGTCGGTTGCGAGTTCGACGCGCTCACCGACGAGACCCTGGACATGGAGGGCTACGACCTCATCTCGCGCTACCGGGTCATCATCACGGGCAGCCACCCGGAGTACATGACCCGCGCAGAGCTCGATGCGCTTGCCGAGTTCACGGCTGCCGGGGGCCGGCTGATGTATCTCGGCGGCAACGGGTTCTACGCCACCACGTCGTTCGACCCGGAGAACCGGCACGTTGTCGAGGTACGTCGTGCCGACGGCGGCACCCGGCCCCACCAGTCACCCTTCGCGGAGCGGCGCCACACCACCTCGGGTGAGTCCGCCGGCCTCTGGAGGAACAAGGGCAAGGCGCCGGAGCGCCTGGTGGGTGTCGGCATGTCCGCCCAGGGCTTCGACCGCTGCACCTACTACCAGCGGCTCGAGGACAGCTTCGACGCGAGGGCCGCCTTCATCTTCGAGGGCATCGGAGCCACCGAGCTCCTCGGGGACTTCGGCATCATCGGCGGCGGCGCGGCGGGGTCCGAGATCGACTTCTACAACCCGGGCCTCGGAACGCCTCCTGACACCCTGGTGCTGGCCACCTCCGGACCACTCTCCGACACCTACCTGCTCGTCGCCGAGGAGCTCTACGAGCAGCTCCCCGGGCTGGGAGGCACGGAGCACCCTGCGGTGCGTTCGGACGTCGTCTACGCGGCCCTCGACGGTGGCGGCGGCTTCTTCTCGGTCGGCTCGATCGCATGGACCGGGTCGCTGTCCCACAACGGGTACGACAACAACATCGCCCGACTCACGACGAACGTGCTGCGGCGCTTCCGAGACGCCGAGCCGCTGAAGTAGCTACGGCGCACCAGAGGAGAGAACAGCATGGAGGACTACGCCCTCATCGACGACTATGCCGTCATCGACCCGGCCACCGGCGAACGGTTGGCGACGTTCCCGCAGGCGTCGCAGGCTGACATCGCCGCCGCGCTCGAGGCAGCCGCGTCAGCGTGCGGGTCATGGGGCCGCACATCGAGCCCGGCCGAGCGCGCCGCGCTGCTTCGGCGTGTGGCCGAGCTCCACAGTGAGCGACGCGAGGATCTTGCAGCCGTCATCGGGAGAGAGATGGGCAAGCCCAGGGACGAGGCCCTCGGGGAGGTCGACTTCTGTCGCGAGATCTACGAGTTCTACGCCGAGAACGCGGTGCGGCTCCTCGGCGACGAGCAGGTGCCGCTGCGTCAGGGCGACGGCACGGCGGTGATCCGCCGCAGCCCCGTGGGGGCGCTGCTCGGCATCATGCCGTGGAACTTCCCGTACTACCAGGTGGCCCGCTTCGCGGCCCCCAACCTGGCCATCGGCAACACCATCGTGCTCAAGCATGCGCCCCAGTGCCCGGAGTCGGCCGCGGCCCTGCACGACATCTTCGCCGAGGCCGGGTTTCCCCGAGGCGCCTACGTCGCGGTCAACGCGACGGTCAACCAGGTGGCGGAGATGATCGCCGACCCGCGCATCGCCGGGGTGTCCCTGACCGGCTCCGAGCGGGCCGGCGCGGCAGTCGCTGAGATCGCTGGACGCAACCTCAAGAAGGTGGTCCTCGAACTCGGCGGCTCCGACCCCTTCGTGCTGCTGAGCACCGACGACCTCGACGCCGTCGTGGAGGCTGCGGTGGCGGCACGACTGGACAACGTCGGGCAGGTCTGCAACGCCCCGAAGCGCTTCATCGTGGCCGACGAGCTCTACGAGGCCTTCCTCGACCGGTTCACCACGTCGATGCTCGCCGCGGCCGACGGCATCGCACCGATGTCGTCGGTCC
>JBKBRA010000057.1:0-17870 GCA_046292305.1 Dietzia sp.
GCGCGCGGGCTCCTCGCTGTTGTTGACCGCCACGACGTGCTCGACCTGCTCCTCGGCGTCGATGCGGGAGAAGACCAGCGTGCCGCCCTCGAATCGCTGTGCGATGGTGCCGTCCTCGCGATCGGTCTCACTCGAGACCGGGAGGCCGAGCGGCCCGCGCTCGAAACCCTGTGAGGCCCAGGCGTCGCCGATCACGCCCCACACCGGGTGGGTACCGGTCTCGGGGGAGGAGTAGACCGCGCCGTTCTCGTGCTTCACCAGCGACACGTTGCCGAACCTCTGGACTCCGGAGAGGACCTGGCCGAGCGGACCGGCGAACTGCGAGGCGAGCCTGGCGAAGTCGCCACCCGCCAGGTTCCCTACGGATCCCAGGTCGCCGCCGATGGCGTCCTGGACCGAGCCGGCGTCGAACGGGATGTCGGCCAGGGTCCGTCCGCCGGTGAGGAGGCGGGTCAACTCGGCGGCGTCCAGTCGGCCGCCGGACAGGACAGTCCGGAGAGCGGAGGTCACCGCGTCCTGGACGCTGCCCTGCGTGACACCCGGGGCCGTCGAGCCGCCGGTGCCGGGTCGCGGGGTCGTCCCCGGGTTGGTGACCGGGGGAGTGGGGTTGGTCGGGGGGTTGGTCGGGGCCGGGGACCCGCCGCCGCTCTGGGCGTAGGTGGCCGCGATGTCGCGGATCTGACCCATCTTGGCGTAGCCCGCGTTGCCGGGGCAGGCGGTGTTGCCGACGTCGCGGTGGGCGAAGATGTTGGGCAGTCGGACCGCGGTGCCCCGGGGGTACCTGGTGTACGAGGTGCCCTCGGAGTAGTGGGTGTCGGTGCCCTTGGGGTTGACTCCGGCCACCGACAGGCGCCAGCCGATGATCTCGCCCATCTTGCGCACGGTGGCATCCGGCGGGACGACGGTCGAGTAGTCGCCCATCATCGAGATGCCCCAGGTGTTGCCGTTGAAGCCGCCGGCGTGCGCGCCCTGGACGTTGCGGTTGAGACCGCCGTGGCGGCCCTCGAAGGCCTGCCCGTACTTGTCAACCATCACGTTGTAGCCGACGTCGCACCAGCCCAGGTTGCGCGCGTGGTAGGTGTAGATGCCCCGCACCACTCCGGCCGAGCCCTCGCGGGTGTAGTTGTTGCTGCCGGCCGTGTGGTGAACCACGGCTGCGGCGAGCGAGTTGTCGTAGGTGGCGTTGCGGCAGCGGATGGACTCGTCAGCACCCCAGCCGGCGCGGCTGATGATCGACGGCTGGGCGGCCGCGATGTCGCCGCTGGCGGCTGTTCCGCCCCGGGCGGTGATGTCGCCGAACGCCTCGGGGTCGGGGGTCGGGGTGGCGTCGGGGGAGATCAGGACGGCTGTGACCGAGTCGGTCTCCAGTTCGGTGGTCTCGGCGACGGGCTTGATGTCCGCGTAGCGCGTCGGGACGGGAGGGGCGTCGCCGGTGGCGGCCCGCGCGGGGGCGGGCTCGGCCGACCGGGTGGCCGCCACGTCGTTCTGCGCGGGTGCCTGAGGGGCCGGGGTCTCGGCGGTGTCTGCGCGCTCGGACTCGGTGGGCTCGGTCGCGTCGGAGCCGGTGGTCTCCGACTCGGCTGCCTCGGTCTCGGTGGCGTCCGGCTCGGTGGCCAGCGAGGTGTCCGCCGGGTCGATGCCGGAGACCTTGATCTGGACCGTGGTGGTGTCCACCCCGAGGAAGACCGGCTCCGTGCCTCCGTGCCCGGTGGTGCTCTCGCCCTCGTCGTCGACGGACTCGGCCTCGTACCAGGGGCCCCAGGTGCCGTCCGGGTTCTTGGCGCGCAGGGCCGCGACGACCTCCGGGTTGTAGCCCTTCCATGTGACGCCGACCATCGAGAACGGGGTCTCGGAGGTGACCTCCCTGACGGGGGCGGCGCCGAGCGCGATGTCGGTGTCCACGCCGGCTGCGGCGGGCGCGTCGGCGAGGGCGACCTCGGTCGTCCCGGTCGGGATGGCGGTACCCGCGGTGGCGGTGATGTCGTCTCCGGACTCGACCAGGTGGTCCGCCCCGTACACGGCGAGGGGCGTGACGACGGACGCCGCGACCGCCACCGCGAGGGCGAGGGTCCGGCGTCGACCGCTGATGTTCAGGGGGCGGCGTCGTGTTCTCAAGGGCTTCTCCAGATCAGGTCTGTGTCTCGCGGATCCAGCTGCGGAACACTTCTTCCCCGCGGCCGCGAAAGAGAGCGACCACTGGGACGAATGTGACGAACGTGCTCAATGGTAGCTAAGAAACGCGTGAAACCAAGCGGTACGGAAGTGAATTTTGGGGTCACAACCGTGTAGTTTCGAACCGATGTACGACGACGACGTGGTCCGGACCGTGGACTGGGCAGCGGCACCCGGCACGGATGGGGCCCTCCTCGTCGTCGTCACCTGGTGTGGCTCCGGGCCCGTCGCCCCTCGTGCCCGATACCCTTGAGCCCGGACCCGCGCCGACCGGCGCGCGGACACGCGGGACACTGCGATCGATCGAGTGCGGCGACGGACCAGAAGCAGTGTCGGGTCAGATGCAGTGTCGGATCAGATGCAGTGTCGGATCAGAAGCAGTGTCGGACCAGGACCAGGAACAGCAACGGACAACGGGAAGGCTCGAAGTGATGGCAGGCGAGCGGCAGTGGGGGACCTACGACCTCATCGTGGTGGGGTCGGGATTCTTCGGCCTGACGGTCGCGGAGCGGGCCGCGGCCGAGCTCGGCAAGCGGGTGCTCGTCCTTGACAGGCGGCATCACATCGGCGGCAACGCCTACTCGGAGCCCGAGCCCGAGACCGGGATCGAGATCCACAAGTACGGCGCGCACCTGTTCCACACCTCCAACGAGCGGGTGTGGGAGTACGTCAACCGCTTCACCGACTTCACCGGCTACCAGCACCGCGTGTTCGCGATGCACAAGGGCACGGCCTACCAGTTCCCCATGGGCCTGGGTCTGATCAACCAGTTCTTCGGCCGCTACTACTCGCCCGACGAGGCGCGTGAGCTCATCGCCGAGCAGGCAGCCGAGTTCTCGGCCGAGGACGCGGCCAACTTCGAGGAGAAGGCCATCTCGCTGATCGGGCGGCCGCTCTACGAGGCGTTCATCAAGGACTACACCGCCAAGCAGTGGCAGACCGACCCCAAGAACCTGCCCGCCGGCAACATCACCCGCCTGCCCGTGCGCTACACGTTCGACAACCGCTACTTCAACGACACCCACGAGGGCCTGCCCGTCGACGGCTACACCGCGTGGCTGGAGAACATGGCGGCGGACGAGAAGATCGACGTGGTCCTGGACACCGACTGGTTCGACGTCCGCGAGGCCGTCCGCGCCGCGAGCCCCGACGCGCCCGTGGTCTACACCGGGCCGCTCGACCGCTACTTCGACTACGCCGACGGCGAGCTGGGCTGGCGCACCCTGGACTTCGAGACCGAGGTCCTGCCCACCGGCGACTTCCAGGGCACCCCGGTCATGAACTACAACGACGCGGAGTACGACTACACGCGCATCCACGAGTTCCGGCACTTCCACCCCGAGCGCACGGACTACCCCTCGGACAAGACCGTGATCATGCGGGAGTTCAGCCGCTTTGCCGAGCGCGAGGACGAGCCGTACTACCCGATCAACGAGTCCACTGACCGCGAGCGGCTGGCCCTGTACCGCGACCGCGCCAAGGCCGAGACCGCGGCGAACCGCGTGATCTTCGGCGGCCGACTGGGCACGTACCAGTACCTGGACATGCACATGGCGATCGCGTCGGCGCTGACGATGTTCGACAACACGCTGGCCCCGCACCTGCGGGACGGCGCGCCGCTCGCCGACGCCTGACCAGCCGGGCCCCAGCGCGGCCTCAGCGAGTGGTCACACCCGCTCAAGTTTTCCCAGGAACGCGTGGCGGGCGAGGCCCATTTGCGACCACTCGGCGGGAACGCCGGCGGGGCCGCCCCGCGGGGTCGGTGCGGCCCCCTCAGGCGTCGGTCCCAACGACCAGGCGCCGCACGCCCTCGTCGCGCTGGGCGGCGTGCACGAGCGCCGGCTTGGCCTCCCCGAGATGCTCGAGAACCGGGGTCACCGAGGACCAGAAGCGACTCAGCGAGCTCGCCCCCTCGTTCTCCGCCAGGGCCTGCGCGCGCTCGGCCCGGGTGTCGTCGGCGCGGATCGGGTGGTGGGCGGCCCGCTTGCCCTCGACGCGGCCGTCCTTGCGCTGCGAGATCACGTAGCCAAGTGCGAATGCCACGCTCCGCGGCATGCGGCCGGACAGCATGACGTCGGCCTCGGGGTAGTCGTCGAGCACCTGCTCGACCGCGCCGGAGAGCTCCTCGACCAGTCGTGCGAACGCGCGCCGGTCGACCTGCCGACCGCTCGCGCCCGGGTACCACCGGCCGGACGGGAGGGCCCAGGGTCGGAGGGTCTCGACGCCATCGGTGGTGGCGGTAGGACCCACGACGACGACGAGGTCCGCCGTCGCCCGCAGGGGATGTTGCCCATCGACCTCGGACACCGCTCCGCCGCCGTCGAGCTGGAGCGAGAGCCACACGCGGCCCACGGAGGTCCGGTCAGCGGGGACGGCGTGGGCATCCGGGCGTGCGGTGCCGAGCGTGACCATGGAGAGCTCGGAGTCCGGTCGGCTCCGTCGCGATCGCCACCGGCGCTCCGCCCACATGTCGTCGCCGTCGTCGAAGTACACCGTCCGCACGCCGGTGTCACCTCCGGGCAACCGCCGCCTGCGCGCGCTCGTGGGCAACTCCGCGAGGTGCGTGCGCTCACGCAGGAGCGTGTCGTACCCCACGGCGAGTGCGGCCGGGAACGCCAGGTTGGGGGCGAGGACGTAGCCGGTCGCGTCGTCGTCGTCGTTCATCGCCCGCTCGAGCTCGTCCGAGATGTGGTCGACGGCCCGCCGCAGGTCCACGACCTCGCCGTCGGTGCCGAACCACCCCGTCGCGGACCGGAAGTCCAGGCTCCGGGCGTTGGCCACGTCCACGGCCGCCCGCATCCGGTCGGCGCTCTCGGCCGGGAGCAGCCGCAGGTAGTACAGGGTGCCGTTGTGGGCGATGATCCAGGCACGCGCCGCCATCGCCAGCACGAGCACCGCCAGGGTCCCGACGAACCAGGCCAGGCGGGAGGGGGAGGTGCACTCCTGCGACCACAGATCCGGGAGCGAGGAGATGGTGCAGGCCGAGTCGCGGGTGATGAGATCCTCCGCGACCAGACCGCCGAACGCGGTGGTCAGGGCGACCGTGATCGCGATGAGCGTCTCGAGGAGGAACATCCGGACGAGGTTAACGGGATGCTCGGGCATGCGCGAGAGCGCCTGGCCGCTGCCCGAGCCTCTCCGGACGGTTGCCCTCCCGGGTCGGCGGAGGGGGAGACGACGACGATGTGCCGCAATTAGAGTGAACACATGACCAGCTCGGTGTCCCGCGTCCCCCGCCTCCTGCTCGTGGTGCTGTCCGGCGCCGCGGCCCTGCTGTTGTTCCTGCTCCCGCTCGCCCCCGCTCGCCCCCGCTGGCGCCCAGGCTCCCGCACCCGCGCCTGCTCCCGAGCAGGCCACAGCCGTCGGTGTCGGGGTCACCGATCGGGCCGGTGTGCTCTCGCCCGGGGACCAGGATCTGCTCCGCACCGAGACCGAGCGCATCGAGTTCCCGCCGCAGGTGCAGCGGGTCGAGTACCTGGTCTTCGACGATGGCAACGACAACCTCAACGACACCACCGAACGGTTCGCCCAGGCCGAGCGGCCGGAGCTCGTGTCGGAGGACAGGGAGAAGTGGGCGCCCGGAACCCTGATCGTGGCCAACGACGTGGAGTCGCGGCAGGTCGGCATCTACTGCGGCGACGACGTCTGCGTGGCGCTCGACCTCTTCGAGGGCCGGCACCTCGACGGTTCGCTGGACGCGATGAAGGACCCGATGCGGCGCGACAACCATGCGGTCGGGCTGCTCGCGGGTGCGCAGGCGTCGGTCGATCCGACGGTCCTGGCCCCGGAATCCGAGGGCATGCCGTCCTGGCTGCCGTGGGCCATCGGCGGCGCGGGGGTCGTCGGCGCGGGCGCGATCGGTGCCGCCGTCGCGGCGAGCCGCAAGAAGAAGGCCGCGACGGCGAGGGAGCGCTACGACCGGGTCTCCCGCGAGTACGGGCGGGTCGCCGGCGAGCTCACCGGGCTGGACATCCGCGCCAACTCGCTCACGTCCCCGCTGGCCGACGACGAGCTCCGCTCGCAGTGGGAGGACGTGCGGGACCGCTTCCTCGCGCTGGACACCGTCATGGGCCGGATCGGTGACCTGCGGCCCGAGTCGACCGATGCCGAGTTCCGGGAGAAGGCCAAGGACATCGAGACCGCCCACACCACGGTCGACCAGATGGAGACGGCGGAGGAGAACATCGACCAGCTCTTCCGAATGGAGCAGGGCGACGCCGACGTGCGCCGTCGCCAGCTCGGTGAGCTCCATGAGGACATGCTCGCCGCCGCACTGGGGACGGAGGACGAGCGGCTCGCCGCCGAGGCGAAGGCCCTCGATGCGCGCGCGGACGAGCTCTCCCGGGACACCCAGGCGGCCGACTTCATGGACCGCTACGCACGGCTCGTGGTGGACTACCGGGTCGTCGTCGAGGCCATCCGGGCCCGCGAGATGTCGGACGTCGAGGCGGCTGACGACGCGGGCGACCGCCACGCGCCGAGACTGTACGACCGCGACTGGCGCGCGGGCTACGGCTACAACGGCTTCGTGCCGTTCTACGTGGTGTCGAGCTGGCACGCCCACGACGTGCAGGCCGCCGAGGCGGCGTCGAGTTCCACCAACACCAGCTACTCGAACAGCTCGTTCTCCGGAGGCGGAGGGTCGAGCGGCTACTAGACCCCCGGGCCGCCTCAGCCCTCGACGATCTCGACCGACTCGATCGTGTGCACCGTCCGCGGGGCGCCCTGTGAGCTGCCGTCGTCCTCGATAGCCGTGACGGCGTCCATCCCGTCGGTGACGGTGCCGAAGAGGCTGTAGTCCGGGGGCAGGGAGACGCCGGAGTCTCCGGTGACGATGAAGAACTGTGAGCCGTTGGTGTCCGGGCCCGCGTTGGCCATGGCCATGGAGCCGATCTCGTACTCGCCCTGGGCGGGGAGCTCGTCGGAGAACTGGTAGCCGGGGCCGCCGCTGCCGGTGCCCTGCGGGTCGCCGCCCTGGATCATGAAGCCGGGGATCACGCGGTGGAACGTGATGCCCTCGTAGTACTTGTGGCGGGCCAGGAACACGAAGTTGTTCACCGTCTCCGGGGCCTTCTCCTCGAGCAGGTCCACGGTGACGACGCCGGCGTCGGTGGTGATGACGGCGGAGTAGTCGGCCCCGGGTGTCAGGCACATCGGCGGGGCGGAGTCGAACGAGGTGATGCGTTCGGCAGTGCCCTCGATGGGCGGGCACTCGACCGCGTCGGATGTGCCACCGTCGGACGCGCCTTCCTCGGACTGCGTCGCCGCGGTGGTGCCGGTGGCCGTCGCGTCCTCGGCGGGCGAGTCGTCGGCGCCGCACCCGGCGAGCGCCAGGGGCACCGACAGGGCGAGGATCCCGAGAGCGGTTCGGATGGTCGGACGGGGCCGGGCTGTGGCGGTGAGGTGCATGGCTCGAGACTAGAGGCTGCGTCCACACAGGTGGGACCCCGGTTCCGCGTGGTGGACGGGGCCGTCACGATCGGCCGGGTACGATCGACCCGGCTTTCGACCAGCGTCAGCGCGGCGCGGGACGTGCACGAGGGCGGACAGTGTGTGCCGTCGGAACGGGGACTCATCCTTATGCAACACCACGGCCACCACGAACTGGTCGACGAAGTCGAGCGGTCGGTCGCCGGTCTCGCCGACCCGCTCGGCCGGGAGTGTCTCCAGCGGATCATCCTGCCCCGGGCCGGTGAGCCCCTGGACGTGCGGTCTCTCTACCTCGCGGAGGCCCCCACCAACGCCCGCCGCGCGCACTCGACCGGCCGCACCACGCTGGGCATCGGCGCGGACTCCGAGGTCTCCTTCGCCACCTACTTCAACGCGTTCGCGGCGGCGTACTGGCGGCGGTGGACCGTGCTGGGTGAGGTGGTCCTGCGGCTGACGATCCGCGGCGCCGGCCGCGTGGACCTCTACCGGTCCAAGATCGACGGTTCGCGCATCGCGATCACCGGGGACGTGGTGGGTGAGCCGGGTCAGGCGGGGGCGGACCGGGTGACGACGGTCGAGTTCGTCTGCGACCTGGGCCCGTTCGAGGACGGCGGTTGGATCTGGTTCGACCTCACCTCGGACACGGACGTCGAGTTGCTCGCCGGTGGCTGGTACTCGGCCGTGGACGCGCCGGTGACCCGCCCGGACGCGGGCCCGGACGGCACCCCCGACGCGTCGGTGCAGGTGCCCAACGATCGCCGGGTGACTGTCGGGATCCCCACGTTCAACCGCCCGGGGGATGCGGTCGCGGCGCTGCGGGCGCTCACCTCCGACCCCGAGGTGGACGCGGTCCTGGACGCGGTGCTCATGCCGGACCAGGGCAGCCGCAAGGTGCGCGACGAGCCCGGGTTCGCGGAGGCCGCCGAGTACCTGGGCGAGCGCCTGCGGATCTTCGACCAGCCCAACCTGGGTGGCTCGGGCGGTTACAGCCGCATCATGTACGAGGCCCGGCGGCTCACCGATTCGCCGTACATCCTGTACATGGACGACGACATCGAGATCGAGCCCGATTCGATCCTGCGGGCCCTGGCCTTCGCCCGCTTCTCGAGCGTCCCGATGCTGGTCGGCGGCCAGATGCTCAACCTGCAGGAGCGCAGCCACCTCCACACCATGGGTGAGGTGGTGGGGGCGCACGACTTCATGTGGACCGCCGCCCCCCACGCGGACTACGACTACGACTTCTCCCGGTACCCCCTGACGGACCGGGAGAACCCCAAGGAGCTCCACCGCCGGATCGACGTGGACTACAACGGCTGGTGGATGTGCCTCATCCCGCGGGTGGTCGCGGAGAAGATCGGGCAACCCCTGCCCCTGTTCATCAAGTGGGACGACGCGGAGTACGGGCTGCGTGCGCGCCGCGCCGGCCACCCCACTGTGTCGATGCCGGGCGTGGCGATCTGGCACATGGCGTGGTCGGACAAGGACGACGCGATCGACTGGCAGGCCTACTTCCACCTGCGCAACCGCCTGGTGGTGGCCTCGCTCTACCACGACGGCGACCACCGGGGAATCATGCAGTCCAGCCTCAAGGCGCTGGTCAAGCACCTGGTGTGCCTCGAGTACTCGACGGTGGCCATCCAGATCGAGGCCATCCGCGACTTCCTCCGCGGTCCGGAGGCGCTCTACGAGCTGCTGCCGACGGCGCTGCCCAAGGTGCGGGCGATGCGCGCCGAGTTCCCCGACGCCGTGGTCATCCCCTCGGCCGTGGATCTGCCCGCGCCCTCGGGCGGCCCGGCCGGGCTCCACTCCGAGCCCCGGGGCAGGGTCCGCAAGGCCCTGGCCCTGGCCAAGGGGCTCTCGCACACCCTCAGCCGGGACGACAAGGCGCACCACGAGGTGCCGCAGGCCAACTTCCCGCCGGTGGAGGCGCGCTGGTACTCGCTGAGCCGGGTCGACGGCGCCACCGTCACCACCGCCGACGGGCGCGGTGTGGTCTACCGCAAGCGCGACCGCGAGCAGGCGGGTTCCCTGTTCAAGGAGTCGGTGGCCGTGCACAGAGAGCTCTATCGGCGGTTCCCGGAGATGCGTCGGCGCTACCGTGATGCGCACACCGATCTCGTGACCAAGGAGGCCTGGAGCCGTGTCTTCGACGCCTGAGACCGCACCCGGGCCGGCCGGCCGCGACGACCCCGGCGGGGCGGGTCCGAGGGTGGACATCCCCGTACCCACCGGCGAGGTCAGGCTGCTGGCCGGCATCCAGCGTCGGCTCCTGTCGGTGCCCGGTTCGCGTGGGGCGGCCGTGACGCTCTCGCACGTCGGGGAGCACGCGCTGGGCTGGATGGCGATCGCCGCGGTCGGCGTGGTGGCCGATCCGGCCCGCCGGAGCCGGTGGGCGATGGTCGGTGTCGGCAGCTTCGGTGCGCACGCCACCTCCGTCGTCGTCAAGCGTGTCGTGCGGCGTCGGCGGCCGGACCACCCCACTGTCGTCGTGGGGGTGGGCACCCCCTCCTCGCTCAGCTTCCCGTCCTCCCACGCCACCTCGACCACCGCGTTCGCCCTGCTCGCGGGGGCGGTCAGCGGAGTGCCCGTGGCCCCCGCACTCGTTCCCGTCATGCTGGCGTCCAGGCTCGTGCTGGGCGTCCACTACCCTTCGGATGTGGTCGCCGGCGCCGCGGTCGGCGCGGGCTGCGCGGCGCTCACCCGCGCGGTCTGGCCCACGGACCCCGTCCAGCGCGTGCTGCCGGAGGCGCTCCGTGACGGTGCGCCCGGACCGCGCACCACCCCGACCCCCGAGGAGAATCGATGACCGATCAGACCGGAGCCCCGGCCCCCCGGGGCGGGGGCGATCACCACCTCCTCGGTGCGGAACCGCACACCGCCAACGAGATCGACCTCGCCGAGGCCGAGGAGGAGGCCAAGGGAGCCCCTCCCAAGAACCTGCTCGACGGCATGATCAAGGCTCTCCGGCCACGTCAGTGGGTCAAGAACGTCCTCGTGGTCGCGGCGCCCGCCGCGGCCGGCTCGCAGACGCTCACCGACCCCACCGTCCTGTTCTCCGTCTTCATCGCGTTCGTCGCGTTCTGTATGGCGGCCTCGAGCGTGTACCTGATCAACGACGCGATGGACGTCGAGGCGGACCGCGCGCATCCGACCAAGCGTTTCCGACCCATCGCCGCCGGCGTGCTCCCGGTCGGACTGGCCTACGGCATGGCGGTGGCGCTCATCATCGCGTCGATCGGCATCTCGGTGCTGTTCACCCACCCGGCGCTGGCGATCGTCGTGGCCGTGTACATCGTGCTGCAGCTGATGTACTGCTTCGGGCTCAAGCACCAGCCGGTGCTCGACATCGCGTTCGTCTCCTCCGGCTTCCTCCTGCGCGCTGTGGCGGGCGGCGCGGCGGCGGAGGTCGAGATCTCGCAGTGGTTCCTGTTGGTCATGGCGTTCGGCTCCCTGTTCATGGCGGCCGGCAAGCGGTACGCCGAGCTGAACCTGCACCTGCGGACCGGGGCCAAGATCCGCAAGGCCCTGGAGAGCTACACCCCCACCTACCTGCGGTTCGTCTGGACACTCTCGGCCACGGTCCTGGTCCTGTGTTACGCCCTGTGGGCGTACGACCGGGGTTCCGACCCCACCCAGCCGGCCGGGTCGGCCGTCTGGCTGCAGATCTCGATCGTTCCGTTCACCATCGCGGTGCTGCGCTATGCGGTCGACGTCGACGCCGCCCAGGCCGGCGAGCCCGAGGAGATCGCGCTCGGGGACCGCGTCCTGCAAGTCCTCGCCGGGCTGTGGGTCCTGACCGTGGTGATCGGCGTCTACATCGTGCCGTCCCTCGCCTGACCGGGGTGAGCGGGCGATGGCGGAGGTGACAACGGGGCGTTCGGCAGCCGGGCGTTCGGCAGCCGGGCGTTCGGCAACGGAGCCGACCCCGGCTTCCGGGGCCTCACGGGTCACGGCGCGGTCCGGGGCCGAGCCGGCGGTCTTCTGGGGTGGCCTCGTGGTGGTGGTGGCGGTGTTCCTCGCCGGCGCCTGGCAGCGCCGGTGGATCGCCGACGACGGGCTGATCGTCCTGCGCACGGTCCGCAACCTCATCGCCGGCAACGGCCCCGTGTTCAACGCGGGCGAACGGGTCGAGTCCAACACCTCCACCCTGTGGACCTACCTCATCTACCTGACCCACGAGGTGGTCGGCTACCGGCTCGAGTTGATAGCCCTGGGTCTGGCGCTGACGCTGAGCATGATCGCGGTCGCGTGCGCGATGCTCGGTACCCGCGTGATGTACCAGGGCACCCGGCACGCCCGCGTCGGTGGTCCGATGCTGCTGTTACCACTGGGCGTGGTGGTCTACATCATGCTGCCGCCCGCCCGGGACTTCGCCAGCTCCGGCCTGGAGACGGGGCTGGTGATCTGCTGGATCGGCGTCATGTGGCTGTGCCTGCAGCGGTGGGCGCGGGCCCCGCACCGCGAGGGTTGGTCCGGACTGCCCGCGGCGGGCACGGCCGCGACTGCGTTCGTCGCCGGGCTCGGTCCGCTGGTCCGCCCCGAGTTGGCGCTGGCGTCGGTGGTGTTCCTGGCACTCCTTGCCGCCTCCCGGCAGTCGTGGCGGCACCTGGGCTGGCTGGTGGTGATCGCGGGGACCGCCCCGGTGGTCTACCAGATCTGGCGGATGTCCTACTACGCCCTGCCCTACCCGTTGACGGCCGTCGCCAAGGACGCGGGCGGGTCCAAGTGGGACAAGGGCGCCGAGTACCTGTGGGACCTGCTGTCGCCCTACGTTCTGCTGTTGCCGCTGGTGGTGGTCCTGGCCGCCGGGCTGGTGTCACTCTGGGCGGTCCGCCGATCGAACCCCGCCGCGCAGAGAAATCCGCTACTGCGCCTGCCGATCCGCTACCCGCATCGCGGTAGCGGATCACGCGGGACGGTAGCGGATTCGGGTGAAGCGGGTGGGGACGGCGACGAGGTGGGCGGTCTGCTCCGTCTGCGGAACCGGGTCCGCTCGACCCCGGTGGTCACGATCGCGTTCCTGGTGGTCGCCGTGGTCATGCTGGCCTACGTCACCCGCGTCGGCGGTGACTTCATGCACGGCCGCGTGCTGCTGCCGTCCCTGTTCCTGTTCCTCCTGCCGGTCTCCGTGGTGCCGCTCCCTGTCGGACCCGCCCGCGGGGCGGATGACGCCCGGGTGCGCCGGGTGGCGGTCCCGGTGGTCGCCGGTGCGTGGCTCGTCGTCGTCGGGTGGGCGGTGACCGTCCAGGTGGTCCAGGACCCGTTCCGCGACGAGCCGGAGTCCATCACCGCCGCGGGGATCGTCGACGAACGGCAGTACTACATCCAGCGCACCGGTCACAAGCACCCGCTGCTCGCGGACGACTACCTCGACTTCCCGCGGATGCGGGCCCTGGTGCGTGAGGTCTCGAACAACAGGACGGGGGCGGTCTTCCTCCCGGTGCCGGGCTTCCAGGACCGGTGGGACGTGGTGGCCTACGACCGTCCGATGCCCGGGCTGGCGCCGTTCGAGCTGCCCGACGATCCCATCAAGACCGTCGTGTTCCTCAACCTGGGCATGACCAGCATGAACCTCCCTCTCGACGTGGACGTCTACGACACCGTGGGCCTGGCCTCGCCGTTGGCCGCCCACACCGACCGCATGGAGGACGGGCGGATCGGGCACGACAAATTCCTGCCCTACGACTGGGTGCTCGCGCGGACCGGGGTGGTCGAGGACCCGGTCAACTTCCCGCGGTGGATCGACGTCAACTGGGTGAACCAGGCCGAGGTGGCACTCCAGTGCCCGGCGACGCAGGCGCTGATCGAGTCGTACTCGGGCCCGTTGACGGTGGAGAAGCGCTGGTCTAACTTGGTGAACGCATTCTCATTCGCCGAGTACCGGATCAACAGAATCCCTGCATACGAGGTGCAGAGGTGTGGGTTGCCCATGCCTGAAGAAGTGGAGAAGTATCAGGGCACTCGGTAGGGTGACGGCTACTGTTGTCTCGAATCGATAACAGTAGGGGATCGATCAGGTTCCCGACCTGTAACACCTGTCCCAGAATGAGCGACAGTAACCATGTCGCAGTTCCGGTCCTCCCCTGGTGGGGCCGGTCCGATGGACGTCACCGATGCCCCGGGCACCCTGGGGGCACCAGGAACGAACAAAGGAACCCACGAATGTCCCAGACCACCCTCCGGCGCAAGTTCGCCGCCGGGCTCACCGCCCTGGCGACGGCTGCAGGCCTCGTCGTCGGCGCCCCGGCCCTCGTCGGCGCCCAGGCCACCGAGCAGGGCTCGTCGGCCAGCCTCGGTTCCGCCGGATCGGCCGGATCGGCAGGATCGGGCGATGCGCCGAACGCCGCCCCCGCGTTCCAGCCGGCCGCCGGCAACGAGAACCCGGTCGGTTTCCGGAACTGGCTGCGCCCCGGGTGCAGCTGGGATCCGGTCGCCTCGTGGGTCCAGCTGTGCGACGTCTGGTCGCCGGCGATGAACCGCCACATCAAGGTCCAGGTCCAGCCTGCCCGCTTCGGCGGTAACGCCGGGCTGTACCTCCTCGACGGCCTGCGCGCGCGGGACGACTGGAACGCGTGGACGCGCGACGCCCAGGCGCAGCGCATCTTCCTCCAGGACAACATCACCCTGGTCATGCCGGTCGGCGGGCAGGTCTCCTTCTACACCGACTGGGATCGGCCCATCAACCTGGGCGGCAACCTGGTCGAGTACAAGTACGAGACCTTCCTGACCCGCGAGCTGCCCGGCTACCTGCAGCAGCACTTCGGCGTCCGCACGGACAACAACGCCATCGCCGGCCTGTCCATGGGTGGGTCCGCGGCCGCCACACTCGCCGCCAGGCACCGCAACCAGTTCAAGCAGGTCTCGGTGTTCTCCGGCTACATGAACCCCACCGCGCCGGGCATGTACACCATGATCCCCCTGGCGATGTTCGACCAGTGCAGGTGCGACCCGTTCGCCATGTGGGGTCTGCCGGGCTCCCCGCGCTGGGGTCAGAACGATCCGCTGCTCAACGCGGACAAGCTGCGTGACATCCCGATGTACATCACCGCGGGTTCGGCCATCCCCGGCCGGTACGACCAGCCCTCCAGCCTGCAGGCCGTGTTCAACACCTTCAACGGCATCATCCTCGAGGGCCTGTCGCGCGGTTCCACCATCGCGTTCCAGAACACCCTCAACGCGCGGCCCAACCAGGCCACGTTCGACTACCGCACCACCGGCATCCACGGGTGGGGCTACTGGAACGATGACCTGATCGCCGCCCGCTCGGCGCAGATCCTGCCTGTCATGAACGCCCACGCGTGGTGATCCTGATCGGTTAGCCGACGAATCGGGCTCCGCTCAGCGAGTCCTCACCCGTCACACCGGGGCCCCGTGCGTTCATAATCGGGCGGGGCCCCGGTCGCTTGCGTGACCACCGGGTTCGGCCGCGGGAGGGGAACCCGCGGGCGGATGACGGACCAGGGCCCCGGGCAGAAGCTGTCCGGGTCGCGCTCGCGGCCCGTTCACCGAGACGTTCGGCGACGACGCGGCAAGGAAGAGAACCTCACATGGCGACCCCCAGCGCACACGCGAGCCCCCGCACCCGGTGGGCGTCCCTCCTGGCGGCCCCACTCGTGGTGGGAATGGTGGGCTCCGGTCTCATCGTCCCTCCGGCTGCGGGCGCGCAGGAGACCCCGGTCCGGGTGAATCCGGCCCAGGAGACCCCGGCCCAGGAGACCCCGGCCGAGGAGAACCCGGCCCAGGAGACCCCGGTGCAGGGCGCCCCGGCGCAGACCGGCCCCGGCCAGGAGGACCCGGCCCGGTCGACCCCCGAGAACCGGGTGGACTCACCGTCCCTGCGCGTGCCGACGACCCTCCCGACCGGAGTCCGTCTGGACAGGGTCGAGTGGAAGACGGCCAACAGGGTGGCGCTGTGGGTGCAGTCCCCGGCCATGGAGCAGGCGATCCAGGTGCAGCTGATGCTTCCAGCCCAGTGGAACGCTGAGCCGGAGCGCACGTACCCGTCGCTGCTCCTACTCGACGGGCTGCGGGCGCGGAACGACGCCAGTGGCTGGACCCTCGAGACCAGGATCTCCCAGTTCTTCGACGCCAAGAACGCGATCATCGTGCTCCCGGTCGGCGGCGAGTCGAGTTTCTACACGGACTGGGTCGCGGACGCCAACGGCTCGGCCTACCAGTGGGAGACGTTCCTCATGGAGGAGCTGCCCCCGCTGCTCGCACGCGACTGGCGGGTGAACGACAAGCACGGGGTGGCCGGCCTGTCGATGGGCGGTACGGCCGCGATGATGCTCTCGCAGCGCTACCCGGAGCACTTCCAGTTCGCGGCCAGCTACTCGGGGTTCCTCGACACCACGAGCTTCGGCATGCCCGAGGCCATCAAGGTGGCCATGCAGGACGCCGGCGGTTACCAGGCGGAGAGCATGTGGGGGCCTCTCGGCTCGGCCCGCTGGCAGGAGCAGGACCCCAAGCTCCACACGGACAAGCTCCGTGACCAGAGCATCTACGTGTCCGCGGGCAGCGGCAACACCGGGCCGTGGGACCAGCCGTCGGGCCTGCCCGACATCCCCACCAACTTCCCGGGCTACGGACTCGAGCTGCTGTCGCGGATGACCACCCAGACCTTCGTCAACAAGGCCCGCGGGGCCGGCGTCGAGGTGACCGCCAACTTCCGGCCCTCCGGTACCCACACCTGGCCGTACTGGCAGTTCGAGATGATGCAGGCCTGGCCCCAGTTCGCGGGCGCCGTCGAGATCGAGAACGTCGAGGCCCCGTGTGCGGCAGCCGGGGAGATCGCCCGGGTCGCCGAGCGCCAGCCGGGTCTCGGTCCCTGCCTGACCGACGAGTACGACGTCGAGGGCGGCAAGGCCACCGACTTCCGCTTCGGCCGCGTCTTCTGGTCGCAGCAGACGGGCGCGCACTCGGTGCTCGGGGCCATCGGCGCCGCCTACCAGGCCGAGGGCGGACCGGACGGACCCCTGGGGCTGCCCACCTCCGGCGAGACCACCACCCCCGATGGCCGGGGCCGGTTCACCCAGTTCCAGAACGGTGTCATCTACTGGTCGCCGACCACCGGGGCGCATGCGATCCGCGGGGCGATCCGGTCGATGTGGCAGGACCGTGGCGCCGAACGCGGCGACCTCGGCTACCCGACCACCGACGAGATCACCAACCCGAACAAGCCCGGCGTGGTCCAGGGCTTCCAGGGCGGCACCGTCTACTGGTCCTCCGACACGGGCCCCAGGGTCGTCGAGGGGGCCATCCTGAGCACCTACCGGGCGGCCGGCGCGGAGAACTCGGAACTCGGGTACCCGACCACGGACGAGATCTCACTGACCACCCGCGGCGGCGCCTTCAGCCGCTTCCAGGGCGGGGCGATCTACTGGTCGCCGCGCACCGGGGCGCACGCCGTCCCCCGCGGACCGGTGTTCGATGCATGGGGCACGGTCGATTACGAGCGCGGCCGGCTGGGGTACCCCACGAGCGCGCTGCGCAACACCCGGGACGGCCAGGTCATGGAGTTCGAGGGCGGCCGGATCACGGTGTCCGGCGGCCGGGCGGAGATCTCGTGACAGGCAGGGCGACGGCACTCGGTGCGGCGCTGGTCGTGGTCGCCGGGATGCTGACCGCCTGCGGCGGTGGCGACTCCACGGTGTCGGGCGTCCCCGACGCCGGGACGTTGGCCCCGCCCCCCGGCGGTACCGCCACCTCGCAGACCCGTGTGCCCGCCACCGAGGACTCGGGGCGCTTCACCGAGGCGCCCGCGCCGGTGGTCTCGGACGCCCCGGGGTACACGGCCCAGGTCGTGGGCGCGCGGGAACGCGGCTACCTCGCGGCGCTCGAGGCCCGGGACATCGAGACCGCGGAACTGTCGGACTCGCTCGTGGCCGCGGGCAACACGATCTGCCGGATCCGGACCACCGGCGGAGCCGCGGGGGAGACCACCACGATCGCCGACGCCGTGGCCGGTCAGATCTCGGTGGGCGGCTACTCGGACCGTGACGTCGACGAGATCTCCCGGATCGTCGTCGACGCCGCCGCCGGGCAGCTCTGCCCGTGACACGTGCCACGGCCCCTCCGGAACCCGGCGGCGCCGTGGAGCGTTGGACGTGTCGTCGGCCGCCCGCGGACTCGTGTCGGGCGCCCGGGAAGGAGTTCGTATCGTGGCTCGTGGATCGCGTCGTGGAGGCGGCCGCCGTCTCGGGTGCTCGCTCGGAGCGCTCGTCATGGTGGTCCTGCTGGTGCTGGGGATCGGCTGGTGGATCGGCAAC
>JBKBRA010000058.1:0-17157 GCA_046292305.1 Dietzia sp.
GGCCCCCGTGGAGCTCCGGGGGGTCTGGGGCGACGGGGGCCGCCATTGATGTGCGCGGCCCCCCTGCCCGGTTCCGTTACCCCCCGGGCTCCGGCCGCGGCCCCCGCACCGTCCGGGTGGGGGGGCCGCGCGCGGGGCGGGGGGGATCTCAGGTCAGGCGCGAGCGCTCTTCAGGTTCTCGTCCAGCGCCGCCAGGAAGTCTTCGGTGGTGAGGTGGTCCTGGCCCTCGCCGACCAGGAGGGCGAGATCCTTGGTCATCTGGCCACCCTCGACGGTCTTGATGACGACGTCCTCGAGCTGGTGCGCGAACTCGATGACCTCGGGGGTGTTGTCCAACGTGCCCCTGTGTTCGAGCCCACGGGTCCAGGCGAAGATCGAGGCGATCGGGTTGGTCGAGGTGGGCTTGCCCTCCTGATGCTGCCGGAAGTGGCGCGTGACGGTTCCGTGCGCGGCCTCGGCCTCGCAGGTCTTCCCGTCCGGGGTGAGCAGGACGGAGGTCATCAGGCCCAGTGAGCCGAAACCCTGGGCGACCGTGTCGGACTGCACGTCGCCGTCGTAGTTCTTACAGGCCCAGACGTACCCGCCCTCCCACTTGAGCGCGGAGGCGACCATGTCGTCGATGAGGCGGTGCTCGTAGGTCAGGTCGGCGGCATCGAACTCGGCTCTGAACTCGCGGTCGAAGACGTCCTGGAAGATGTCCTTGAAAGCGCCGTCGTAGGCCTTGAGGATCGTGTTCTTGGTGGACAGGTACACCGGGTAGTCGTGCTGTAGGCCGTAGTTGAACGAGGCGCGGGCGAAGTCCTCGATCGACTTGGTGAAGTTGTACATGCCCATGACCACGCCGCCGTCTTCCGGCAGGTCGACGATGTCGTGTTCGATCGGCTCGGAACCGTCGGCCGGCGTGTACGTGATGGTGACCTTGCCGGCGCCGGGAACCTTGAAGTCCGTGGCGCGGTACTGGTCCCCGAAGGCGTGGCGGCCCACGATGATCGGCTTGGTCCATCCCGGCACCAGGCGGGGGACGTTGGAGATGATGATCGGTGCGCGGAAGATCGTCCCGCCGAGGATGTTGCGGATGGTGCCGTTCGGCGAGCGGTACATCCGCTTCAGCCCGAACTCCTCCATGCGGGCCTCGTCGGGAGTGATGGTGGCGCACTTGACGCCCACGCCGTGCTTCTTGATGGCGTTGGCCGCGTCGACGGTGATCTGGTCGTCCGTGGCGTCACGGCTGGAGATGCCGAGGTCGTAGTACTCGAGATCCACATTCAGGTAGGGATGGATCAACTCGTCCTTGATGAACTTCCAGATGATGCGGGTCATCTCGTCGCCGTCGAGTTCGACGACCGTCCCCTCGACCTTGATCTTCGACATCGGACTCTCTTTCTCCGCCCGCCCCACGGGGCCTGCGTTGTGGGCACACATTGTGACGTACGCCTCATCTTACGGATTTGGCAGGTCCGCGAGAGGCCGCTCGACGCCGTTACCCTGCGTTGCCGCCGCCGAGCGGCTTAGGCTAACCTCTCCCCAGGTCATGAGTTCCAGCGACAAGCCCCGGCTCGTTGGACGGCAACCCTCCACCGCGGTGGGGTGCCCCGGGAGACGACCTGGCCGGCACCCACCCGGGTGCCAGGCAAGCGCGGGTCCGCTGTCGTCAAGCGGCCGGACCCTTCTGATGAGAGGAGGGGCTCCGCCCCTATGACGTACGACAACAGCAACCCCGACTGGGCCTTCGAGACCCGCCAGATCCATGCCGGGCAGCCCGTCGATTCCGACACCGGTGCCCGTAACCTGCCGATCTACCAGACCACCTCGTACGTCTTCGCGGACGCCAAGCAGGCCGCGGACCGGTTCGCGCTCGCCGAGATGGGTCCGATCTACACCCGGATCACCAACCCCACGGTCGCCGCGGCCGAGGACCGCATCGCCTCTCTCGAGGGTGGTGTCGCCGGTCTGCTGTTCGCGTCCGGCCAGGCCGCCGAGACCGCCGCCATCCAGGCGATCGCCCAGTCGGGGGGCCACGTGGTTGCCTCCCCCCGCCTCTACGGCGGTACCGACACCCTGCTCCGGCACACGCTCCCCAAGTACGGGATCGAGACCACGTTCGTGGAGAACCCGGACGACCCGGCCTCCTGGCAGGCGGCGGTCCGGCCGGACACCAAGCTGTTCTACGGCGAGTCCATCTCGAATCCGCTGAACGACATCCTCGACATCCCGGCCATCGCCGAGGTCGCGCACAACAACCAGGTCCCGCTCGTCATCGACAACACGGTGGCCACCCCGTACCTGATCCGCCCGCTGGAGCTGGGTGCGGACGTCGTGGTCTCCTCGGCCACCAAGTACCTCGGTGGCCACGGAGCCTCCCTCGGTGGGGTCCTGGTCGACGGTGGCAAGTTCGACTGGCGCGTGCAGCGCGACGGCAAAGACGTGTTCCCGTCCTTCACCACCCCGGATCCCGCATACCACGGTCTCGTCTACGCCGATCTCGGCGCGCCCGCACTCGCGCTCAAGGCCCGCGTGACGCTCCTTCGCGACACCGGTGCGGCGGCCTCCCCGTTCAACGCCTGGACCCTGGTCCAGGGCATCGACACGCTGAGCCTGCGGATCGAGCGCCACGTGTCCAACGCGCAGCGGGTCGCCGAGTGGCTCGAGGCACGCGAGGACGTGGCAGGCGTCCAGTACGCCGGACTGGCCTCCTCGCCCTACAACGACCTGCAGAAGAAGCTGTCCCCCAAGGGTGCCGGCGCGATCGTCACGTTCGACCTCGCGGTGCCGGAGGGGACGTCCGAGGAGGACGTCAAGGCGCAGTCCTGGAAGTTCATCGACGCGCTCAAGCTGCACTCGTGCCTGGTCAACATCGGTGATGTCCGCTCGCTGGTGTGCCACCCGGCCACCACCACCCACTCACAGGGCACCCCCGAGGCCAACGCGATCGCGGGGGTCACCACCGCGACCGTCCGCCTGTCGGTGGGTATCGAGGCCGTCGATGACATCATCGGTGACCTCGAGCTCGGTTTCGCCGCGCTCTCCTGACGTCCGCCCGCATGATCCGCCCCACCGATCCACTCGCGCTGTTGCCCCCGGGCGACGGCACCCTCGGCCGTGTCGCCATCGGCGACCTCACGCTGGTCACGGGTGTCGTCCTCCCGGGGGTGACCCTCGCGGTGCAGAGGTGGGGACGGGTCGCGGAGGATCTGTCCAACATCGTCCTGGTCGAACACGCGCTCACCGGTGACTCGCATGTGATCGGCTCCGTCGACTCGCTGCACCCGACGCCCGGTTGGTGGAACGGCCTGGTCGGGCCCGGGCTCTCGCTGGACACCGACCGCTACTGTGTCCTGTCCGTCAACGTGCTCGGTGGGTGCCGCGGGTCGACGGGCCCCAGCTCACTCCATCCCGACGGCCACTACTGGGGCGCCCGCTTCCCCGCCGTGTCCGTCCGCGACATGGTCGAGGCCGAGCGGGTCCTGGCCGACATGCTGGGGATCGAACGCTGGGCCGCGGTGATCGGCGGCTCCATGGGCGGGGCCAGGACGCTCGAGTGGATGGTCACCCACCCGGACCGCGTCAAGGCGGGGTGTGTCCTGGCGGTGGGGGCACGCGCCTCCGCCGACCAGATCGGTGTGCAGACGGCGCAGATCATGGCCGTCACCTCCGACCCGCACTGGCAACAGGGCGGGTACCACGGCACCGGCCGCACCCCCGTCACCGGTCTCGGCATCGCCCGGCGCATCGCGCACCTGTCCTACCGGGGTGAGCTGGAACTGGACGAGCGCTTCGCCAACCGCCCGCAGCCGGGTGAGGACCCCCGGGGCGAAGACCTGTCGATGTCGGGGAGGTTCGCCGTGCAGTCCTACCTCGACCACCAGGCCGGCAAGCTCGTCTCGCGCTTCGACGCCTGCACCTACGTCCTGCTCACCGACGCACTCAACCGCCACGACGTGGGACTGGACCGCGGCGGGGTCGAGCAGGCGCTGCGCTCGTGTCCCGTCCCCTGTGTGATCGGCGGTGTGACCACCGACCGCCTCTACCCCCTGCGCCAACAGGAGGAGCTCGCCGAGCTGCTGCCCGGCGCCGATCCACTCGTGGTGATCGACAGCCCGGCCGGTCACGACGGGTTCCTCACCGAGTCCGACGTGGTGGGCCCGATGCTCACCAGGACCATGGAACTCGCGGCGCAGGGATCCCCTGACCGGACCCGGGGACACGCATGACCGACCACGACCGTTCCCCCCGGCCCGCCGCCCTCGGCCTGACGGGCCTGGCCGCGGGGCTCGGCATCATCGGCGGGGCCGTCGGCTTCGCCACCCTGTTGGGGATCACCGCCACCGCCAGCGGCGGCAATGACACAGCCGAGTACGGCCCGATGGTGGTGACCGCGGTGTCGTCGTTGGTACTGAGCGTGCTGTTGATCACCGGCGCGGTGTTGCTCTGGCGCGCCCACCGCGCGGCCCGGGTCGTCATCGGGGTGGCGGTGGCACTGCTGGTCGTGAGCACGCTCGCGCGGATGGTGCTGGACAGCGTCACGTTCGTCTCGGTGCTGGGTAGCGTGCTCTCACTGTGCGCCCTGGTGGCGATGGGATCGCTACTCGCGTCGAACGGAGTCCGCGAGCACGTCCGCGAGGGCGTCCCCCTGCGACTGAGCTAGTCCGGGACGCGACGGGCCGCCCCTCAGCCGGTTCCGAGGGAGTCGATCGACGTCGCGAGCCACAGGACCACCACTCCGATGGCCGCATAGAAGGCCACATCAAAGCCCTTGCTCCGCACGCCGAGCAGCCGCGCGCGCTCGTCCGGCACCACGCCCCGGAGGACCGCGGCGGCCAGGGCGATGAGCCCCAGCAGGAAGGCCCCGCGGCGCCACCGCTCGAACATCACGAACCCCAGCGCCACCGCCAACCCGGCGAGCACAAGTGCGAGCGGCCACTGGGCCCGGATCTGCGACCACCTCAGCCGCGCGGGCCTGGTGCGTCGCGGCCGGGCGTCGGTCGGCCGGGGCCGGTCGGGGGCGGGGTGGGTCACGTCTGCCTCAGGTGCCGGCCGCGAGTAGCTCGCACCGCTCGACCACGTTGGCCAGCAGGAACGCCCGCGTGAGCGGACCGACCCCACCCGGGTTCGGGGACACCGCGCCGGCGATCTCCCAGACGTCGGGATGGACGTCCCCCGCGAGCTTGCCGTCGAGCCGGGAGACCCCCACGTCGAGGATCGCGGCGCCCGGCTTGACCATGTCCGGGGTGAGCATGTGGGCCACACCGGCCGCGGCCACGATCACGTCGGCACGCCGCGTCTCGGCGGCCAGGTCCCGGGTACCGGTGTGGCACAGGGTGACGGTCGAGTTCTCGCTGCGGCGGGTGAGCATCAGCCCGATCGGACGGCCCACGGTGACACCGCGGCCGATCACCACCACGTGTGCGCCGTCGAGCTCGACACCGAAACGCCGCAGCAGGTGGATGGCACCGTTAGGCGTACACGGGAGCGGGGCCGTCGCGTTCAGCACCAGCTTTCCGAGGTTGACGGGGTGCAACCCGTCCGCGTCCTTGCTGGGCTCGATGCGCTCGAGGATCGCGTTCTCGTCGAGGTGCTTCGGAAGTGGCAGCTGAACGATGTAGCCGGTGCACTCGGGATCGGCGTTGAGCTCGTCGATCACTGCCTCGAGCTCGGCCTGGGTGGTCTCCGCGGGCAGATCTCGCCGGATGGAGGCGATACCGACCTGCTCGCAGTCGCGGTGCTTCATCTTGACGTAGGAGTGGCTGCCCGGGTCGTCGCCCACCAGGACCGTCCCCAGTCCCGGGGTGATGCCCTTGTCGCGCAACGCGGCGACCCGGTCGGTGAGGTCGGCGACGATCTCGTCGCGGGTGAGCTTTCCGTCCAGCTTGATAGCGGTCACGGGCGCCAGTATCCCACTCCGGAGCGGCCACGTCGCCAGCGCACTGCGAGAATGGCCGCCATGACCGGAGCTGGCGTGCGCGTGTTGTTCGACCGGCCCCGCATCCCACCCAACACCGGGAACGCGATCCGGTTGGCCGCGGGCGCGGGGTGCGAACTCCATCTGGCCGGGCCGCTGGGCTTCGACCTGTCCGAGCCGCAGTTGCGGAGGGCCGGGCTCGACTACCACGACCTGGCGCACGTCGAGGTCCACGAGGACCTGGAGGCCGCGTATGCGCGACTGCTCCCGGCGCGGGTGTGGGCGTTCACCGTGCGTGCCGACCTCTCCCTGCCCGAGGTGCGTTTCGCCCCCGGCGACGTGCTGCTGTTCGGTCCCGAACCCACCGGGCTGGCCGAGGAGGTGCTCGCCGACGAACGTGTGACGGCGACGGTGCGCATCCCAATGCTGGCGGGCCGCCGCTCGATGAACCTGTCCAACGCCGCAGCCGTGGTGGTCTACGAGGCCTGGCGACAGCAGGGCTACCCAGGCGGTATGGAAATTCCGACTATTTGACTTAATATTTCGGTATGCCGAAATATTATTCGGTCGGCGACCGTATCCCCCGTAGCGGACGCAGGCGGTCCGGACCCCCCGCGATCGCGCTCGTCGTCGCCCTCGTGACCGCGATCGTGGCGTCCGCGTGCACCGCCGGGCTCACGGGTTCGTCCGACGTGGACGACCGACCCCGGTTCGCCGAGCAGGAGGACGGCGACAGGGTCGTGGTGGCCACGACCTTCACGATCCTGGCCGACATGGCGCGCCGCGTCGGCGGGGACCGCGTTCAGGTGGAGTCGGTCACGACCCCCGGCGCGGACGTGCACCAGTACGAACCGTCAGTCGATGACCTGAAGCGGGTCGAGGGCGCGGACCTCGTCGTGAGCAACGGTCTCGGCATGGACGACTGGCTGTTGCGCTTCATCGACGGGACCGACGCGCGACACGTCGTCACCACCGCGGGGGTCGACCCCCTGCCGGTGCGCTCCGGCAACTACACCGGCCGACCCAATCCCCACGCGTGGATGTCGCCCGACGAGGGCACCAGGTACATCCGTACGATCGCTCGCGCCCTGGCCGACCTCGACCCCGACGGCACCGAGGGGTACCTCGACCGCGCCGAGGACTACGTCGCCGAGCTCGACGACCTGGCCTCCCGCGCCCGGGAGGCCGTGGCGGCGATCCCGGAGGAACGCCGCGTCCTGGTCACGTGCGAGGGCGCGTTCTCCTACCTGGCCCGCGACCTCGGACTGGAGGAGCTCTACCTGTGGCCGGTCAACAGCGAGTCCCAGGGACTACCGCGGCAGGTCACCGCCCTGATCGACGAGGTGCGCGATCGCGAGATCCCCGCCGTCTTCTGCGAGTCGACGGTCTCCGGCGCGGCGATGGAGCAGGTCGCGGCCGAGACGGGCAGCAGGGTCGCCGGGCTGCTGTACGTCGACTCGCTCTCCGCCCCCAGCGGCCCGGTGCCCACCTACCTCGACCTGCTCGACCACGACCTCGAGATCATCACCCGGGAGCTGACGTCATGACCGACCGGCCACTGCCCTTCTCCGCGCACACGGGCCCGCCCGCCGTCGTCGTCACCGACCTCACCGTCGACCGTGGCCAGATCCGTGCACTCGACTCGGTGTCGCTGTCCGTGCCGGCCGGGGAGATCACCGTGCTCCTCGGCCCCAACGGGTCCGGGAAGTCCACCCTGCTCCAGTCGCTGCTCGGTCTGGTCACCCCGACCGGTGGATCGGTGCGCCTCCTCGGCTCCCCGGTGCGGCGCGCACTGCGCACCGGCCGGGTGGCGGCCGTGCCCCAGTCGGACGGCCTCGACGAGCGTTTCCCGGTCACCGCGGGCGAGGTGGTCATGCAGGGCCGCCGCCGCTTCACCGGGCCGTGGCGCCGCCCGTCCGCCGCTGATCGCCTGGCCGTCGGCGAGGCCCTGGAGCGGGTCGGACTGTCCGCGATCTCGGGACGGCGCATCGGCGAGCTCTCGGGCGGGCAACGCCGCCGGGTCCTGTTGGCCCGCTGCCTGGCCCAGGAGGCCGATCTGCTGTTGCTCGACGAGCCGTTCAGCGGCATGGACGCCGGTAGCGAGGAGGTCTACATCGACGTGCTGCGCGACCTCACCGCCTCGGGGCGGACCGCGCTGGTCTCCACGCACCACCTGGGCACGGTCGAACGGCTCGCGGACTCGGTGGCACTGCTCAACGGCCGGCTCGTGGCGCACGGCCCCGTGGCCGAGACGACCACCCCGCAGATCCTGTCCACGCTGCTCGGCGCGCGTCTGCCCGCCGCCGACGACCGGACGTCGACCACCGAGGAGGCACTGAAGTGATCGATCTGCTCGTCGAACCCATGACGTACGAGTTCATGCGGCGTGCCCTGCTGGTGGTGGCCGCCTCCGGAGTGGCCGGCGCGTTGCTGAGCTGCTGGCTGGTCCACATGGGCTGGTCGCTGATGGGTGACGCCGTCTCCCACGCCGTCCTGCCCGGTGTGGTGATCGCCGCTCTGATCGGCATCCCGTTCGCGGTCGGTGCACTCGTCGCCGCCCTCGTCGCGGTGGGGTTGATCGGCGCGGTCCGCGAGAGCGGGACGGTTCGGGAGGACGCGGCCATGGGCATCGTCTTCACCGCCCTGTTCTCGCTCGGCCTCGTCCTCATCGCCCGGTTCCCCAGCCAACAGGACCTGCACTCGATCCTGTTCGGCAGCGTCCTCGGCGTACGCGACTCCGACCTCGTCCAGGTGCTCGCGGTGTCGGCGTTCACGGTGATCGTGCTGCTGGCCTTCCGCCGCGACCTGATCATGCTGGCCTTCGACCGTCTCCACGCCCACACCCTGGGCCTGCGGACGCGGGCGCTGACCGGTCTCCTGCTGGCCACCCTCGCCACCGCCACGGTGGCGGGAGTCCAGTCGGTCGGCGTGATCCTGGTGGTGGCAACTCTCATCATCCCCGGCGCGACGGCCCAGCTCCTGGCCGACACCATGCGGGGGACGATGATCCTCGCCGTCGTCGTGGCCCTCGTCGGCGGAGTCACGGGCCTGTACGCCGGTTACTACGCCGACCTGCCCCCGGGCCCGGTGGTGGTCCTCGCGCAGGCCGTCATCTTCACCGCGGCGCAGCTGTTCGCCCCCCGGCGCGGAGTGATCCCGCGGGCCGCGGCGAGCACGCGGGCACGTCGATCGGGAATGATGGCGGCATGACCGTCGACCCGCCCCGCGTCGATCCACCCCGCTCCGATCAACCCCAAAACCTCGCCGATCTCACGCCGACCATCCAGGCCTATCTCATGGCCGCCCACCACCTGGGTACCGGCGGCGACCCCGTCACCCCGGGTGCGCTGGCCGACCGCCTCGGCGCCTCCCCCTCCTCCGTCACGGAGGGCGTCCGCAAGCTCGCCGCCATGGGGCTGGCACAGCACCGCCCGTACGCCCCCGTGGAACTCACCGAGACCGGGAGGTCGTTCGCGGTGGCGATGGTCCGCCGCCACCGGATCCTCGAGACGTTCCTCTCCCGCTGCCTCGAGTACCCGTGGGACGAGGTGCACGCCGAGGCCGATGCCCTCGAGCACGTGGTCTCCGACCGGTTCGTCGACGCCCTGGACGCGTTCCTCGACCACCCGCGGCGCGACCCGCACGGCGATCCCATCCCCACCCGCGACGGGCGCCTGGACCAGCTGGCCGACATTCCCCTGGACCGGGTCCCCGAGGGCGGTACCGGCGTCGTCACGCGGGTGTCCGACCGGGACAACTCAGTCCTGCGTCACCTGGCCGAGATCGGCCTGCGGCCCGACTCGCCGGTCGAGGTGGTCTCGCGCCAGGTCGAGCTGGGGATCATCACCGTGGCCCTGAACGGTCGGGAGGTGCCGGTGGGCACACCGGTGGCGGCGGCGGTGCGGGTCCGGGTCCCGAACGGCGACGACGACGAGGTCACGCGCTAGCACCGTCAGAACATCGTCCCCGGGTTGAGGATCCCCTGCGGGTCCAGCGCGTTCTTGATGCGGCGGTTCAACTCCATCACGTCCTCGCCCAGCTGGGCGGGCAGCCACGGCGCCTTGAGTCGTCCCACGCCGTGTTCGCCGGTGATCGTCCCACCCATCCCGATGGCCAGTTCCATCACCTCGCCGAACGCCGATCGGGCGCGGTGAGCGCGGTCCGGGTCGTCGTCCTCCAACACGATGATCGGGTGCGTGTTGCCGTCGCCGGCGTGGGCGACCAGGGCGATCGGCACGTCGCGTCGGGCAGAGATCTCCTCGATCCCGGCGACCAGCTCGGGCAGCGCCGGCAGCGGTACACCGACGTCCTCCAGGAGCAGGGTCCCGGTCTTGCCCAGGCTGGTGAACGCCGCCCGCCGCGCGATCGTGAACTGCTCCCCCTCGTCGGGATCGTCGGTGGCGAACACCTCGGTGGCGCCGTGGGTGCGGAACGCCTCGGCCATGAACTCCGTCTCGGCCGCGCGGTCGGGTCCGGTGAGGTCGGACTGGGCCAGCAGCATCGCCCCGGCCGAGGTGTCCAGGCCCATCCTCAGGTCCGCCTCCACAGCCCGGATCGAGACGTTGTCCATGAACTCGAGCATCGCCGGGCGGATCCGCTGCGTGATGGCCAGTACCGCGTCGCTACACGCCACCACGTCGGGGAAGATCCCCACCACGGTGGAGCGCGGTGGTTGTTCGGGGATGAGCCGCACGATGATCTCGGTGACGACCCCCAACGTGCCCTCGCTGCCCACGAAGAGCTTGGTCAGGCTCAACCCGGCGGTGTCCTTCAACCTCGCGCCGCCCAGTCGCACCGCGGTGCCGTCAGCCAACACCACCGTCAGCCCGAGGACGTAGTCGGTGGTCACACCATATTTGACGCAGCACAGGCCTCCGGCGTTGGTGGCGATGTTGCCGCCGATGGAGCAGATCTCGTAGGACGAGGGATCCGGCGGATACCAGAGTCCGTGTTCGGCGACGGCCTGCTTGACCTCGACGTTGAGCAGACCAGGCTGGACGGTGGCGGTGCGGGTGACCGGGTTGACGTCGATGTCACGCATGAGCTCGGTCGACAGCACGATCCCGCCCTCTACGGCTGTTGCACCGCCGGACAGACCCGACCCCGCGCCCCGCGGCACCACCGGGACGCCGTGCGCGCTCGCCCAGCGCATGACCTCCTGCACGTCCTCCGTCGACCGTGCCCGCACCACCGCCAGTGGCATCCCCGGGTCCGGGGCCTTGGCCCAGTCCTGGCGGTATCCCTCGAGGACGTCCGTGTCGGTGAGCACGGAGGCGGTGTGGAGGCGGGCACGGAGGTCGTCCAGGGTCATGCCCCGAACCTACGGCGAACCGTCGCGGGGGCGCGGGTGTATGGGACGGGGTCCCCCGCGATCAGCTCTCCCTGATCCGCAGTCGGTCGAAGACGACCCGTAGTGGCCGCGGCGCCCACCAGTTGGCGTCCCCCAGCAGGAGCATGGCACTGGGCACGAGCAACAACCTGATGACGAACGCGTCCACCAGCACGGCGAGCGCCATGCCGAGTCCGAGCATCCGGACCACGCTGATCTCCGACGTGCCGATGGCGAGGAACACCACGGCGACGAGTACCGCCGCGGCGCCCACCACGGGGGCGGTGCGTGAGACCCCGTCCACCACAGCCCGGGTGGTGTCGCCGTGGCGGTCGTATTCCTCTCGGACACGGGAGAGCAGGAACAACTGGTAGTCCATCGACAGTCCGAAGGCCAGGCACGCCATGAGCAGGGGCGCGGAGCTGTCCACCACCCCCGTGGCCGTCACGCCCACCAGGTCGGCGAAATAGCCCTCCTGGAAGACGAGGACCATCACACCGAAGGTCGCGGTGAGACTGAGCGCCGCCATGACCAGCGTCTTGAGAGTGACCAGCACGCCACCGGTCAGCAGGAAGACCAGGGGCAGGACCACCGCCATCACGAGGAGAGCCACCGGGACCGCCCGGTCCGTGACTGCCTGGCGGGTGTCGACATCGTCGGAGTATGTTCCCGCCACCGGTGCCGGGGCCACCACCTCGCGGACCCGCTCGGCGAGGTCCTGTTGCTCCGGTTGCGTCAACCCCGGGGCCGTCACCACCTCCACCGCGGCCACGGAACCCCGTCTCAGGCCGGGGTCCCCGGGCCCCACTGCGAGCCCGTCGGACACGGTGTCGTCCGGGCCCCGCGCCGCCGTCACACCGTCGATGCGCGACACCCGCTCCGCCAACGCACCGGGGTCGACCCCGTCCGCCAGGACGACCAGAGGATCGGATCCGAGGTCCGGACGTTCGTCTCGCAGACGCTCGGCCGCCACCCTGGACCCGGCGTCCGGCGGCAGGACCCTGTCGTCGAGAGTGCCCAACCGGAGGCCGAAAGCCGGCGTCAACAGGATCAACAGGAGCGCCGACACCCCCAGCGCCACCGCCACCGGGTGTCGGCGCGACACCCCCAGCATCGCCGTGACCGAGCGGCCGGGTCGGGTCGGATCGACCCGTCGCACGGACCACGCGTCGATCCTCCGACCGAGAACCCGCAGGACCGGGGGAAGCACCACCAGGGTGAGAATGGCGACCAGCGCCACGACGGCGACACCGGTCATCGCCATGGACCTGAGGTAGGGCATGTCGACCGCCGTGAGCGCGGCCAGACACAGTCCCACCGTCGCCGCCGAGACGACGATGGTCCTCCGACATCGGCGCATCGTGCGGTTCACGGCCTCCGGTGGGTCCGCTCCGGCCGCCAACTCCTCGCGGTACCGGGTCACCACGAGGAGGCTGTAGTCGATCGAGAGACCCAGCGCGAGACCGATCACGAGGTTGAGGGCGAACACGGAGACGTCGATCAGGTGGACCAGGCCGGACAGGACGACGAAGGTCGAGAGCATGGCGAGCACCCCGATCGCCACCGGGACCGCGGCGGCCACCACGGAGCCGAAGAACAGCACGAGCAGGACGAGGGTCACGGGGACGGCGATCAGCTCGGCGCGGACCAGATCGTCCCGCGCGATCAGATCGTCCTCACGGAGGACCTCGGCCCGGCCGGTCAGTTGCCTCTCGACGCCCTCGCCGGGCGGGGGCAGGGCCTCGCGGACCTCGTCCAGGGTGCGTCTCGACTCGGAATCGTCGCCGGACAACACCGCGGACACCACCGTGGGCCCGTCCCCCGGTGCGGGTGAGACGGACACGCGGCCCACTCTCCCGGCGCCGGAGAGGAACGACGCCACCGCATCGGCGTCGCGGGCCACCGCGGCGGGCTCCGAGCCCGAGACCACGACGAGCAGGTCCGGGGTGCCCGCCCCCACCTCCGCGTCGAGCCGCCGTTCGGCGACGGCGGACGGTGTGGACTCGGCGCGGAACCCACCGGGGGTCAACTGTTCCTGCACTCCCCCGGCGGAGAGCGCCCCGAGCACGGCAAGGACCAACGCCGCAGCGAGCGGCCACCCTCTCACCAGGGCCATCGGCCATCGGTGAGCGCGTCGCCGCGTCCGGGGATCGGCTCTGTGGCTCATGGGTCTCCTCACTAGGACGTCCCCCTCATTCGTTCCTGATCCAGAGGCGGATGGGCGAGAGGGACATCGGGCGATCAGGTGAGGATTCGCTCGCCCGACCCATCCGCCTCGGAGAAGGGGCCGAAGCACGGGGACAGCCCATCGGAAGGACTTCCCGTGAACCACCCCCTCATCGACCGCCTCGCCGCCGACGAACGGGTCCAACTGTTCTCGTCCCTCCAGGACGCGGGCCAGAGCCCCTACTACCGGACCATGCACTCCAGCACCGGCGCCACGAGCAACGTCCAGGGAGTGGACCGGATCATGCTCGGCTCCAACAACTATCTCGGTCTGGCCCGTCACCCCGAGGTCATCGAGGCCACCACCGAGGCGGTCCGTCGATTCGGGTCCGCGAGCACCGGAAGCCGCCTGCTCAACGGGACGATGTCGCTGCACGAGGAGCTGGAAGCGGAGATCGCGGACTGGTTCGGAACCGAGGACGCGCTGTGTTTCTCGACCGGATACCAGACCAACCTGGGCACCCTCGGCGCCCTCGTCGGTGAGCGGGACGCGGTCGTCATCGACGAATTCGCCCACGCCTCGCTCCGCGACGGCCTCCGCATGGCGCGGACCTCCGTCCACCCGTTCCGCCACAACGACCTGGGCTCACTCGAGGACGCCCTGACCACGGCCCGCCGTGGGTCCCCGGAACAGATCCTCGTGATCGTCGACTCCCTCTACTCGATGGAGGGCAGCCTCGCGCCCCTGTCCGGGGTCGCCGAACTCGCCCGATCGTTCGGGGCTGCGCTGATGGTCGACGAGGCACACGCGATGGGCCTGTACGGCCCGACCCGCCGGGGCTGGGTCGAGGAGACCGGGACGGTGGACGACGTGGACGTGACCATGGCGTCGTTCTCCAAGTGCTCGGCTTCCTGCGGGGGGTTCATCACCGGCAGCTCCGACCTCGTGACCGGGCTCAGGGTCACGGCGCGGCCGATGATCTTCAGCACCTCCTCGGTCCCCGCCGCGACCGCATCCTCCCTGGCCTCGATCCGGATCATGCGTACCGACGATGGCGCGGCGCGTACCGAGGCGGTGCGCCGGAACTCGATTCTGCTGCGCTCCGAGCTGGGCGACAAGGGGATCGAGTGCACCTCCGGCCTCACCGGCGACGACTGGTCGCCCATCGTGCCCGTCCCCGTCGGCGACGACCTCCGCGCGGTCCACGTGTGGAACCTGTTGCTCGAGCGGGGCGTGTACACGGGTGTCGCCGTCCATCCGGCAGTTCCGGCGGCCGGTGCGATCCTGCGTCTGTGCGTGACGGCGGATCACACGGAGGAGCAGCTGGTCGAGGCGGCCACGGCGATCGCCGATGTCCTCGCCGTCACTAGAGATCTCGCCGCCCTGTGAGGGTGGTACTGACCGGGGCGTCCGGTGATTTCGGCACGGCTCTCCTGCGCGGTCTGATCCTGCGCGATGAGGTCGACCACGTGGTCGCCCTGGCTCGGTCACCGTTGCGGGTCCGGGACCCGAAGATCGAGCAGCGGACCATCGATATCACCTCCGACGACCTCGGCGAGGTCTTCGCCGGCGCCGATGCGGTGATCCACTGCGCCTTCATGGTCGAGGAGCCGCGCGACAAGGAGTCGGCGCGGGTCGTCAACGTCGACGGTTCGCGACGGGTCCTCTGGGCGGCCGACTCCGCCGGTGCCCGGGTGTGCGTGATGACCTCGAGCATCAACGCCTACGGCCCCCGCGGCGGCGCCGAGGTCATCGACGAGACGGCTCCGATCGGCGCCGGTGAGGACCACTACTACTTCCACCACAAGGCACTCGTGGAGGAGGATGTCCGCCGGTGGAGGCGAGGTTCCGACGGCCGCATGGCGATGGCGGTCCTGCGACCCACCTACGTGGTGGGGCCCGACATGTCCAACTCCGGACTGGAGACCATGCGGTCGCGCATCGTCCTGCACCCGAGGCCCGGGCGGTCCTACTTCCAGTTCCTGCACCAGGACGACCTCGTCGACGCCTATCTGCGGGTGGTCCTCGCCGGCGTCGACGGCGAGTTCAACCTCGGTCCCGAGGGCGCGCTCACCGTCTCCGAGCTGTGCCGATTGAACCACTCTCTGTGCATTCCCGTGCCACTGCGCGCCGCCCGACGTCTGGCCGACCTCGGTTTCCGGCTACGACTGCTGCCCTATTCCTCCCACTGGGTGACCTGCGGAGAGCCGGTCACCACCTCACGACGACTCCGGGACGCCACCGGGTGGCTGCCGCGGTACGACTGCACCGAGGCCGCCCGCCTGATGCTCGCCGGCTGATCCCGACCCGAGTCCGTCGCCACCCGAACTTTTACCGAAAGGACCCCATGCTCCTCACCTCGGAGAACCAGACCCTCGACTCCTACGCCCCAGGGTTGCGTGAGCGCCTGTACGACCACGGCCTCCTGGCCAACGAGGGCGTCGAGAGCACCGCCGTGGCCGACTGGTCCGCCACCGGCGGGACCCGACTCATCGTCCCCACCGCACTGGGTGGTGCGGGCGCGAGTGCGGTAGACGCGGTGCGGTTCCAGACCGCCATCGGCGCGGTCGCCCCCTCGCTCGCGGCCGCGACCACGATGCACCACCTGTCGTGCGCGACCCTCTTCGAGGCCGCCGAGGACGCCTCTCAGGACGAGCGCGACCTCATCAGGGCACTGGTCGAGGGTGGGACCGTGATGGCCTCCGGTTTCTCCGAGGGCTCCCCCGGGGGGTCGGTGTTCCGCCCGACCATGACCGCCCGGCGGGACGGCGACGACTATCTGCTCTCGGGCCGCAAGGCCCCCTGCAGTCTCTCGAGGTCCATGAGCCTCCTGGTGGCGAGCGCCCTCGTGGACGATGCCGAGCGGGCCGTCGTCCTGGTCTTCGACGGGGCCGAGGGGCTGAGCCGGGAGGAGTTCTGGAAGAGCCCCGTCCTCGCGGCGGCGGAGAGCGACGCGCTGGTCCTTGACGACGTCCGGGTCGGGTCCGACATGGTCTTCCTCACCTCCGAGAACGATCCCGACGACGTCCACGAGATGACCGGCTACCTGTGGTTCGGGTTGCTGATCAGTTCCTGCTATCTCGGGGTAGCCGCGCGTTTGGTCGAGCGGCTCACCGAGCGCGACCGACTCGATCCGAAGCTGTTCTCCTCTGCGCTCGCCGAGGTCGAGACCATGCGGACCGCACTGCACGCCGTGGCCCGCGAGTTCGACGAGGGGGCCCGCGGCGGCGATGTCTCGGCGCGACTCGCGCTGGTCCGGTGGTCGATGCGCGACGCCCTGGTCCGGGTGCAGTCCGTGGTCCGCGAGGCCGTCGGGGGGTTCGCCTATATGCAGGACCCGGAGCTCGCCTACGCCTTCGAGGCCGTCCAGGTGTTCGGTTATCACCCGCCATCGCGCCGGGACACCGCCGACCGGTTGGTGGGCTGGGCACGCGGGGAGGACTTCCGCTACGTCTGACCCGGGATCCGCCGGTTCCGGGGCACGGCCACTCGGGCGTGGCCGATCATCTGAAATCCCGGCTGCGGCCGATCGCCATGCCCAGGTGCAGCCGTTCGATCTTGTCCGCCACCACGCTCACCGCGCCCGAACGGTTCTCCACTGTGCCGCGGACGATGAGCGCGGGGGCCGACGAGACGACCGGACGGTAGCGCGCCCACAGCCCCACCGAGCACACGACGTTGGTCAACGGCTTCCAGTCGCTGACCGACGCACTCGGCGGGGTCACCGTTCATGTTCCGGACACCGTTCACGACAGCGCCCGC
>JBKBRA010000059.1:0-16794 GCA_046292305.1 Dietzia sp.
TCTCGTCCAGGACCGCGTCCGCGGCCTCTCGGTCCAGGGTGAAGTCCCCATCGGAGAGCTTGCGCTCCGAGTAGGTGTCCGGAACCTGCTTGATCAGTACGACGATGTTCGTCATGGGCCTGTGTCGACCTCCTGCGAGTCGGGGCTGGGTGCGATCCGAACTGAGCGGGCGCACCTGATTGTGGTCCTGCGGACAACAATAACGTCACCCGCGCCGACACTGCAGGAGTGGGGCGGTCAGTTGATGCGCTTCTCCCACCCCGACCACGCCGCGTCGCGGAGTTCGTTCTTGCGGACCTTGCCGGTCGAGGTGCGCGGCAGCGCCTCGGTGAGTTCGACCGAACCCGGCACCTTGTACCGGGCGATCCTGGTCCGACAGTGATCGATCACACCGTTCTCGTCGAGCTCGGAGCCCGGTCTGACCACCACGTACGCCTTGGGGCGCTCACCCCACTTCTCGTCGGGCATCGAGACCACGGCGCAGTCCACCACGTCGGGGTGCGACACGATCGCCTGCTCGACCTCGATCGTGGAGATGTTCTCGCCGCCCGAGACCACCACGTCCTTGGCGCGGTCGAGCAGCTGCACGTAGCCGTCCGGGTGCATCACACCGAGGTCGCCCGAATGGAACCAGCCACCGGCGAACGCGGTCTCCGTGGCCTCGGGGTCGGCGAAGTACCCCTTCATCACACCGTTGCCGGTCATGACGACCTCGCCCATCGTCACGCCGTCGGCGGGGACGTCGACGAGGTGCTTCTCCCCCGGGCTGGTCCGCTGGACCACGCGGACGGTGTCCGCGTGGATCATCGCCACGCCCTGTCTGGACTTCAGGCCCGCGCGCTCGTCCGGGTCCAGATCCGTCCAGCCGGGCTGCGGCGTGCACACCGTGAACGGCCCGTACGTCTCGGTGAGCCCGTACACCTGGGTCACATCGATGCCCAGGTCCTCGAAGCGTCGCAGGATCGTGGGCGAGGGCGGGGCGCCGGCGGTGACCATGCGGATCCCCGCGGTCGGCCGGGCCGCCGGGTCGTCGGCGATCGTGCTCAACACCGCCGGTGCGCCGGCGAGGCGGTTGACCCCCTCGTCGTCGAACAGTCTCCAGATCTCATCCCCCCGGACGGCGCGCAGGCACACGTGGGTGCCCATCGCGCCGGTCAGGGCCCATGTCGTGCACCACCCGTTGCAGTGGAACATCGGGAGCGTCCACAGATAGCGCGAGTCCGCGTCGAGACCCTGGGTGATGATCTCCCCGAGCGCGTTGAGGTACGCGCCACGGTGGGTGTACATGACGCCCTTGGGGCGCCCGGTGGTGCCGGAGGTGTAGTTGACGGCGATCACGGCGTTCTCGTCCTCCACCGTCCACGACACCGGCTGCGGGGAGGCCAGGGCCAAGCCCTCCTCCAGCGCCTCGGCGCGCGGGCCGAAGCGGGCCGGGTCCGGTTGGGTGCCGTCGGCGTCGGGGGCCACGAGGATCAGCCGGATCGACTCCGGCACCTCGTCCCCCAGGCCGGCCAGGAGCTCGGCGTCGGCGATGAGCACCGTGATCCCGGCGTGCTCGGCGATGTAGGCGACCTCCGGGGGCGCCAGGCGGGTGTTGAGTGCCACCACCGCTCCACCGGCGAGCGGGACGGCGAACTGTGCGAGGAGGGCCTCGGCGGAGTTGGGCGCGAGCACCCCGACACGGTCGCCGCGGGCGACACCTCTCATCCGCAGGAGGGAGGCGAGTCTCGTGGCGCGGTCGGCGAACTCGCCGTAGCTCTGGCGGCGGGGACCGTCCACCACGGCGGTCGCCTCGGGGAACACACGCGCGGCCTTCTCCAGGAAGCTCAGAGGGGTGAGAGCGGTGTCGAGTCCGGAGCTGGCTGTCATCGCGGGTGGTCCGCCTCTCGTGGGTTCTCGGATGATCTGTTCTCGGGTGATCACGGTCACGGTAGCCCCGGGCGCCGGGAACCGCCCGCGTATTACGCCGTGATCCCCCCTGCCCTGATCCCCTGTCCTGCCCTGCCCCCACCCCTCGAGGACGTCCACCGGTGCGTCAGACGGGTCGCGCGCCCACGTGCGGACTACGCTCTCCTCTGACGATCTGACGCGAAGGGGACCTCCAGTGGCACCGGCATCGATTCCGCGGCGGGCCGCACCCACCGCGCGGGCTCTGGCGGTCGGCGCGATCGCGGCCGGGCTCGCCGCCGGGTGCACGTCCAGCACCGAGAGCGGGGGCGCCCGTCTCGAGCAGGCCGAGAGCTGGTCGTCCGTGGCCGGAGGCCCCCCGAACTCGGGACGCGCGCACGCACAGGTCTCCGACTCCCCCGGACTCGTCTGGTCACGCCCGCTGGGGGCTCCCGCGAGCGGGGTGGCCGGTTCCGACGGGATCGGCACCTTCTTCCAGGCGACGGTCTCCGAGCGCGGCTGCAACCTCTTCGCCCTGACCGCCGACGACGGACGCAAACGGTGGTGCCTGCGCCTGCCGACCGACGGACCGCGCATCACGGCCACCGTCGACGGCCGCGGCTCGCTGTTCGTCCCCATGTACGGCGGGGTGGGGGCGGTGTCGGCGGAGGGAGAGAACCGATGGTTCGCCGGGACCCGGGGCATACCCACCACCATCACACTGCTGGACAATCGGAACCTGCTCGTGATCTCCCACCTGGGGCTCGTGCGGGTGATCAACGCCCAGACCGGCCTGGACGCCTCGTCCGAACTGCCCGTCGCCGGGGAGATCGCCCCGTCCGGTCCGGCGTTCGGGTCGCCGTGGTGCGGCATCGGTGAGCGGGGGTGCCCCGCGCCGGGCCCCGCGGCGGTGGACACCGGGACCGGGACCGCCTACCTCACCGCCTGGACCCCGGGGGCCCCGGCGCCCGAACTGGTCGCCGTGCGGTTCACCGCTGACGAGGCCGGGCGCCTGGAGGTGCTGTGGCGTACCGGGCTCCCCGAGGGCCGCCTCGGCGTCCCGGTGGTCCTGTCGGAGGACCGGGACGAGGTCTATCTGCACTCCGAGGACGGCACCCTGGCCGCCTACTCCGCGGCCGACGGCTCACCCGTGTGGTCGACTCCGGTCGGGTACCGACCCGACACCCCGCCCGCGCTGCTCCCCGACGGCACCCTGGTCACCGGTGGTCGCACCACCACCGTGTGGAGGGGACTCGACGACGACCACGCCGCCGACGCCGGCCCGGCGCCCGTGGTGGCCGTCCGCGGGGAGGACGGGGAAGGCCGCGAGGTCTGGCGGCGCGACGACCTGCGGCAGCTCACCAACCCCGCCGCCACCGAGGACGGCCGCGTCCTGGTCGCGGTCCGGTCGGGTGGGACAGAGGACGACCCCGGCATCGCCCTGCTCCTGCTCGACGGCGAGGACGGCGGCACCCTGCACGAGATCGATGTCCCGGCCGCCCGGGGTCCGGTCTCCGGTCTGAGCGTGGACGACGAGGGTCGCATCGCGCTCACCACCGCGGTGGGCGCGGTCTACCTCTATGAGTGACCCCCGACCCGCCGGGCAGACCGCGGACCGCAGACGAACACCACCGCCGATCTGTCGATCCTCGTGACCACCAGCGCGAGCGGGCGGGAGCCCTTGAGCGCCAGTGAGCGCCGGAGGACGTCCGGGTCCGTGTCGACCCCGCGGACGAGGATCTCCAGCGAACCGCAGTCCCGCTGCCTCAGCGCCTGCCGCAACTCCTTGCGGTCGAGTCTGCACCGCTGCAGCACCTCGAACCCCGTGTAGCCACCCGGGATCCGCGGGCCCGTGAGGTGGGCGATCCGGTGGTCGAGTTGGCGGAGCCCGTGTCGACGGGCCCAGTGCCGGACCAGGCCGGCGCGGACGACCGCCCCGTCGGGATCCACGATGAACCGGTCCGCCTCGGGGTGGGCGTCGACCTCGTCGTCGTCGACGTCCGTGACCTCCTCCACGTGCACGGCGAGTCCGTCGGTGACCAGCCGCGGAGGGCCCCACGGCGGGGGCTCACCGGTCCCCGTGGTGCGCACGACGGACGCTCGGCGCCGGACCCCCGAGGCCAGCCCCGGCGACCACAGGCACGCCTCGCGCACCGATCCGTCCAGGGAGACCAGCTCGACCTCACCGGAATGGTCGAGCACAGAGGTGTCCAGACCGGGCGCACACTTGATCACGTGGTCCCGGTCGCGCGCCACGGCCAGGAGGTGCGGCAGCGGAGGGCTGAGCTGATCGGGGTCGTGGATCCGCCGGCCACCGGACCGGCGGGCGGGATCGGCGACCAGCACGGTGTCCCGACTGGTCGGGGCCAGAGCATCCGCCACGCACACCAGCGCGTCGGGCACGTTGTGGGCGGCCATCCGGGCCCGCACCCGGTCGAGATCGGAGCCGATGACCCGGTCCGCGGTCCGCACGAGTTCGCCCAGCTCGGCGCCCACCGAACAGGTGACGTCGTGGACGTCGCGGCCGGCCAGTCTCGCGGCCCGGAGCGCGGCGACCGGCCAGGCGGTGGCCTGCTGCACCGCCTCGTCGGTCAGCAGCATCCGATCCGCCCCGCGGATCCGGCCGTCCGCGCGCCGGCGGGCGGTCACCACGTCGATGGCGGCGGCGGCGTGCTCGGGGTCCGCCCGCCTCACGGCGGCTGTCGAGGCGACCAGTCGCCCGCGCGACCAGTCGAACCCGGCGGCCAGCGCGAGCAGCTCGCGGCCGGCATCGGTGAGCAGGTGGTCGAGGTCCTCCGGGGTCACCGTTCCACCGCCTATTTGCCGCCCGGCGCGATGGTCCGGGGGGTGTCGAGGAGTTCGGCGACGTCTGCTGTCGCGGCGAGGTCGGCGAGCACGTCGAGGGTCGGCCGGAGCATCCCCAGCCGCCCCAGGGTCCCCGCGGTGGCGGCGTCGTCGGCGCGCATCCAGCCGGCCGCGCGTGCCTCGCTCGTGCCCCCGTCGGGCTCGGCCCCCGGAGGCACCGCGGCCACGAAGAACAACGTGTCGTAGCGGCGTGGGGGTCCGGGAGGCGTGGTCCAGCGGTCCCACGGGCGCAGCAGGTGCGCGGACAGGATCAGACCGTGGGCCGCGAGCAGGGAGTCCAGATCGCCCTCCCCCGCATCGAGGGCCCGTCGTTCCTCGGCGCCGGGTGAGGGGATTGGGCCGGGTGAGGGGAGAGAACCCTGCGGATCGCCGGGCCGGGCCGCGCCGGCCGCCGCGGGGTCGGGCTCCGCCAGCAGCACGCCGGTCTCCTCGAAGAGCTCTCGGACCACCCCCCGGACGGCCGCTGCTGCGCGCTCCTCCCCGATGCCGAAGGACTCGGCCCACCAGCGCGGTTCCGGCCCACGCCACGGCCGGGTGGCCCGATAGTCCCGGGGCTCCACGCCACCGCCGGGGAAGACGGACATCCCGGCTGCGAACTGCATGGTGGTCACGCGGTGCTGGAGGAAGACCTCGAGTCCCCCGCCGACTCGGGCGTCACGGACCAGCGCCACCGTGGCGGCCTCGCGGACCGGGACGCCCTCGGGTGGGGACATCACCGGGTCGGCGGTGCGGTTCACGGACGTCGGTGGCGGCCGGAGCGACGCGCCCGCCGGGCGAAGTAGCGCCCGTCGATGGCGTCCACGACGATGGACTGGGCGAACGCGAGACTGAGGTTCTCCGAGGTGATCACGTCGTCGATCAGACCGGTGGCCGTGACCCCTCCCTCGGCGAGCAGCATCGCGTGGGTGAATCCCGGGGGGATCTCCTCCACGTGGTGGGTCACCAGGACGGTGGCGGGCGCGTCGGGGTCGAGAGCCATGTCCGCCAGTCGGGCGACCAGATCCTCCCGGCCACCCAGGTCCAGGCCCGCGCCGGGCTCGTCCAACAGGAGCAGCTCCGGGTCGGTCATCATCGCGCGGGCGATCAGAACCCGCTTGCGCTCCCCCTCCGAGAGGGTCCCCCAGGTGCGGTCGGCCAGGTGCTCCCCGCCGATCATCTCCAGGGTGTCCGCGGCGCGGTCGAAGTCCGCCTGGTCGTAGGCCTCACGCCACCTGCCGAGGACGGCGTACCCGGCGGAGACCACCAGGTCCTTGACCACCTCGTCGCCGGGGATCCGGCCGGCGACCGCGGCGGACGACAGACCCACCCGGCTGCGGAGCTCGGTGACCTCGGTGCGGCCCAGCTGCTCGCCCAGGATCACCGCCGACCCGGTGCTGGGGTACTCGAGCGCCGAGGCGATCCGCAGAAGCGAGGTCTTGCCCGCGCCGTTGGGTCCCAGTACGACCCATCGCTCGTCCAGCTCGACCTGCCAGGTGACGGGTCCCACCAGGGTCCGCCCGTCCCTCCGGAGGGAGACGTCACGGAGGTCCAGGACGAGGTCGGGGTCGGTCTCGATCAGCGTTCTCACGGCCCCCATCTAACCCCGTATCCGGGAGCCGGGTGGCGAGGAACACGGCACGCGCACGTGAACGAGACGCGACGCCCCTCCCCGATCGGCGCCCGCTTCGATAGCGTCGTGTGCGGAGAGGCGTCCGCACAGCGGAGCCCGCAGCCGAGAGGAGCACCGACGTGAACGACCGTCTGGCCATCGACGAGGTCCGTCCCCTGGTCTCCTGTGGGAGGTTCCCCGCCAAGTCGGTCGTGGGTGAGGTGGTGCCGATCTCGGCGACGGTGTGGCGGGAGGGCCACGACGCGCTGTCGGCGAGCCTGGTGGTCCGCCGCCCCGGTGGGGCCTCCTCGCGGACGACGATGACCCCCGGCGCGGAGGCGGACACCGTCCACGCTCTCCTGACCACCGACGTGCCCGGCATGTGGTCGTTCCGTGTCGAGGCGTGGTCGGACCCGTTCGCCACGTGGAACAGCGGGATCGTCAAGAAGATGGATGCGGGACAGGGCCCCGACGTCCTGGGTAACGAGTTCGAGGTGGGCGCACGGGTCCTGGACACCGGCGCCTCGAAGGCGTCCGCGACGGGCGACACCGACCGTGCTGCCCTCTTGGCGGACGCGGCAGCCGCGCTCCGCGGGACCGGTGACGCCCGGGCGCGGACCGCCCGCGCACTGTCCTCCGAGGTCGCGGCGGCGATGGCCGCCGGGCCGGTCCGCGAACTGGTCACGTTCGGTCAGACCCACCGCGTGTGGGTCGACCGCCGCGAGGCCCAGTTCAGCTCCTGGTACGAGTTCTTCCCCCGCTCCACGGGCGGGTGGGACGAGGAGGGTCGGCCCGTCCACGGCACCTTCGCCACCTCCCGCACCCATATCGATCACGCCGCGGACATGGGCTTCGACGTGGTGTACCTGCCGCCCATCCACCCGATCGGGGTGGTCAACCGCAAGGGGCGCAACAACTCCCTCACCCCGGAACCGGGCGACTTCGGCTCCCCCTGGGCCATCGGTTCCGCCGAGGGCGGTCACGACGCGGTACATCCCGGGCTCGGCAGCATCGAGGATTTCCGCGGACTGGTCGAGTACTCCGCCACACGAGGGGTCGAGATCGCACTGGACCTGGCGTTGCAGTGCGCGCCGGACCACCCGTGGGCGCAGGCTCATCCCGAGTGGTTCACGGTGTTGCCCGACGGCCACATCGCCTACGCCGAGAACCCGCCCAAGAAGTACCAGGACATCTATCCGGTCAACTTCGACCTGGACCCCGAGGGCATCTACGCCGAGGTGCTCCGGGTGGTGCGGCTGTGGACCTCCCTGGGCGTCCGGATCTTCCGGGTGGACAACCCGCACACCAAGCCGGCCGACTTCTGGAGCCGCCTGATCGCCGAGGTCAAGCGCACCGAACCCGACGTGCTGTTCCTCGCCGAGGCCTTCACCCGTCCCGCCCGGATGTTCGGACTTGCCAGGCGCGGCTTCTCGCAGTCGTACACCTACTTCACCTGGAAGACCACCAAGTCCGACCTGGTGGAGTTCTGCGAGCAGCTCCTGGCGCACGTCGACGAGGCCCGGCCCAACATGTTCACCAACACCCCGGACATCCTCCACGAGTCGCTGCAACGCGGCGGTCCGGCGATGTTCGCGATCCGGTCGGTGCTCGCGGCCACACTGTCACCGGCGTGGGGCGTCTACTCGGGCTTCGAGCTGTTCGAGTGGCAGCCGGTCACCGACGGCAGCGAGGAGTACCTGGATTCCGAGAAGTACGAACTCCGACCCCGGGACTTCGCCGGCGCGGAGGCGGCCGGCCAGTCCCTCGCCCCATGGCTTCGGACCCTCAACCGGATCCGCCGGGAGCACCCCGCTCTACAACAGCTCCGTACGCTTCGCTTCCACGACGTGGACAACGACCAGATCATCGCCTATTCCAAGCTCGATCCCGCCACCGGCGACTGCGTCCTGGCCGTGGTCTCGCTCGACTCCCACGGGGTCCAGGAGGGCACCGTCACGCTGGACATGGCGGCGCTGGGTTACGACGACGACGCCCGGTTCAGCGTCCACGACGAGGTCTCGGGCAACGAGTTCCACTGGGGTTCGAGCAACTATGTCCGGCTCGAGCCGTGGACTGCGGTCGCACACATCGTCGTGGTCCCGCCGTGCGACGAAGCACGTAGGGTCGAGCTGACCTACCGCACGCACATCGTGGATTGAGGCATAACGGCATGGGAAAGCACCAGAAGAAGGGCCGTCCCGCTCCCGGCAGCTCCGCAGACGAGCCTGGGAGGGTGCCGCCGCCCGTCGACCCGGACGCGGTCTGGCTGACACCGGAGCAGGTCGCCGGCGGTCAGTCCGCGCAGACCTCGTCGTCGTCCGCATCCGGTGATCCGACGGGTGGGATCCCCGGTGACGCGCTGGACGCGCTGCGATCCGGGACGCACCGCGACCCCCACTCGGTCTACGGTGCCCACCGGGCCGGTGACGGTTCCGTCGTGCGGACCATGCAGGCCGGCGCCACCTCGGTGGAGATCGTCCTCGGTGAGCGCTCGGTGCCAATGGAGCCACTCGGCGACGGCATGTTCCGGGCGACGTTGTCCGAACCGGATGTCCCCGACTACCGGTACCGGGTGACCTATGCCGACGGTCACACGAGGTCCGTCGCCGACGGGTACCGATTCCTGCCCACGCTCGGGGAGATCGACCTCCACCTCATAGGCGAGGGCCGGCACGAGCGGCTGTGGACCGTCCTCGGGGCGCACGTCCGCACGTATGACACCCCAAGCGGTCCGGTCACCGGCACGTCCTTCGCGGTCTGGGCGCCCAACGCCCGCGGGATCAGCGTCGTGGGCGACTTCTGCGCGTGGAACCCCGTCGCCCTGCCCATGCGCGCGATCGGCGCCTCCGGCGTGTGGGAACTGTTCGTCCCGGACGTCACCGACGACGCCGTGTACAAGTACTGCATCCGCGGCGCCGACGGCCGGACCGTCGACCACGCCGACCCGCTGGCGGTGGCCACCGAGGTGCCCCCCGCCACCGGATCCAGGGTGTTCAACTCCGGGTACGAGTGGGACGACGACGAGTGGGTCGCCGCCCGTGCGACCCGCGACCACTCGAGGTCCCCGATGACCGTCCTCGAGGTCCACGTGGGCTCCTGGCGGCCCGGACTCGGCTACCGCGAGTTCGCCCACCAGCTGGCCGATCACGTGGTCGAGACCGGCTTCACCCACGTGGAGCTGATGCCCGTCGCCGAGCACCCCTTCGGCGGATCGTGGGGTTACCAGGTCTCGTCCTACTTCGCCCCCACCAGCCGCTTCGGCTCACCCGACGACCTGCGCTACGTGGTCGACCACCTGCACTCGCGTGGGATCGGCGTGTTGGTGGACTGGGTCCCCGCCCACTTCCCCAAAGACGAGTGGTCACTGGGTCGCTTCGACGGCACCCCGCTCTACGAGCACGCCGACCCCCATCGCGGCGAACAGCCCGACTGGGGTACCTACGTGTTCGACTTCGGTCGCCACGAGGTCCGGAACTTCCTGGTCGCCAACGCCCTGTACTGGGCCGAGGAATTCCATGTGGACGGCCTGCGCGTGGACGCGGTCGCCTCGATGCTCTACCTGGACTATTCGCGCAACGAGGGCGAGTGGACCCCCAACCGCTACGGCGGTAGAGAGAACCTCGAGGCCATCTCGTTCCTGCAGGAGGTCAACGCCACCGTGCACCGGGAGCACCCCGGCTTCCTCATGATCGCCGAGGAATCGACCTCGTGGGGCGGGGTCACCGCCCCCACGGACACCGGCGGGCTCGGGTTCTCCATGAAGTGGAACATGGGCTGGATGAACGACACCCTGCGCTACGTGGGTCTCGACCCCGTCTACCGCGGCCACCACCACGGAGAGGTCACCTTCTCTCTGATGTACGCCTGGAGCGAGCGCTTCGTCCTCCCCCTCAGCCACGACGAGGTCGTGCACGGCAAGGGCTCCATGTGGCAGCGCATGCCGGGGTCCTCGTGGGACCGGGCGGCCGGGTTGCGTGGCCTCTACGCCTACATGTGGGCACACCCCGGAAAGAAGCTGCTCTTCCAGGGCATGGAGTTCGGCCAGGTCGGCGAGTGGAACGACGAACAGGGTGTCACCTGGGAGAACCTCGAGGGTTGGGAGGGCGAGTACCACCGCGGCATCCTCGCCTCGGTGCGGGACATGAACGCCCGCTACGCCGAGAACCCCGGCCTCTGGACCCTCGACGACGACCCGTCCGGATTCTCGTGGATCGACGCCAACGACTCCGCGCACAACGCATTGTCGTTCCTGCGGACCGATCACGCGGGTAGCACGATCGCGTGCGTGGTGAACTTCTCGGGCCGCGCCCTGGGTGACTACCGGATCGGTCTGCCCGAGGCCGGTTACTGGGAGGAGATCCTCAATACCGACGCGGCAGCCTACGAGGGGTCGGGCACCGGCAACCTCGGCGGGGTCCACTCCGAGGAGCGTTCACACCACGGCCGCCCCCACTCGGCGAGCATCACCGTCGGCCCACGCGCCGCGGTGTGGCTGCGGCACACGCGCTGACGTCGCGCCCCACCCGGGCCTCAGTACAGCGCGTTGGCGAGGTTCCGCCGGGCGGCCAGCACCCGCGGGTCGTCCGTCGGAAGTGCCTCGAGGAGGTCGACCAGCCGGGCCCGGAGTGTCGCGCGGTCATCACCGGCACTGACCCGGATGGCGTCGACGAGCACCGCGAACGCGGGCTCGTACTCCCCGCCGACGAGCGCGCGGTCGGCCGCGCGTAGCGCCGCCGATACCGTGCCCTCGCCGGCGTCGGACTCCTCCGTCGCGCGGCGTGCGGCCTGCACGTACCTCAACGCCTCCAGGAGCGTGTGGTCTCCGGGGCGTGATCCCACAAGAGCCGTGAAGCGCTCCTCGGCGGTGGCCAGGTCCCCATCCGCGAGTGCGTCCTCGGCTGCGTCGCGTTCGGTGTCCGCTGGCTCCTCCTGCTCCTCGCCGGACCCCGCGTCCGCCTCGGGCATCCCGCTGAGCTTGCCCTCGGTGGCCTGGAGGACCGCTGCGATCCACTGGCGGAGCGCGTCCTCGGGCTGTTCACCCTCGAAGTCCGCCAGCGGGCGACCCGCCGCGACGGCGACGACCGTCGGCACCGCCCGCGCCTGGAACGCCTGGGCTATCCCCGGAGCGGAGTCCACGTCGACGACCGCGTGTACCCACTGGCCACCCGCCTCCTCGGCCAGCGAGGAGAGCAGGGTGGTCAGCGCGGTGGGGGCACGCCGGGACATGAGCTCGACGACGACGGGGACCTGCGTCGACCGGAGCAGGACCTCCTGCTCGAACGACGCCTCGTCGACCTCGACGAGTATCGGCGGCCCGGCTGCCGGCCCGGTCGCAGCACCGGGTGCACGAGGGGCGACGGCAGGGGCCCGCTTCGCCTCGGCCCGTTTCTTCAACCCAGACAGATCGACGGCGCCGGCGAGGGACGCCGCGAGCTTCTGCTCGGAGGCGGACGGGGGTCGGTTACCTGGTCTCGTCACGCCCTCGATCCTGCCACGGCGGGCCCGATCGGGTGTCAGCTGGTCGCGGGCACCCGGATCAACAGGGCGTCACCCTGGCCGCCACCGCCACAGAGCGCGGCCGCACCGAGCCCTCCACCGCGGCGGGCGAGCTCGAGCGCGAGGGTCAGGACGACGCGGCTACCCGACACACCGATCGGGTGCCCGATCGCGATGGCGCCGCCGTTGACGTTGACCTTGTCGGGGCTCACCCCGAGCATCTTGGTCGAGTGCAGACCGACCGAGGCGAAGGCCTCGTTGAACTCGAACAGGTCGACGGAGTCGACCTCGACGTCCGCGCGACGGCAGGCGTCGAGGATCGCGTCTGCGGGCTGGTGCTGCAGCGTCGAGTCCGGACCGGCGACCGTGCCGTAGCCGACGATCTCGGCCAGCACCGGCCAGCCCTCGGCCTCCGCACGGGCGGCGGAGGTGACGATGACAGCAGAGGCGCCGTCGGAGATCTGGGAGGAGGAACCGGCCGTGATGGTGCCGTCCTTGGCGAACGCCGGCCTGAGCCCGCCCATCGACTCGGCGGTCGACTCGGCACGCACGCCCTCGTCGGTCTCCACGACGGTGTCGCCCTTGCGGCCCTTGACGGTCACGGGGACGACCTCGTCGGCGAAGCGACCCTCCGCCCACGCGGCGGCGGCGCGCTGGTGCGAAGTGGCCGCGAACTCGTCCTGGTGCTCGCGGGTGATCTCCAGCTCGGCGTTCCGCGCCTCGGTGAGCGCACCCATCGGCTGATCGGTCGGCACGTCGTGCAGGCCGTCGTACGCCATGTGGTCCAGTACCTCGATGGAGCCGTACTTGTACCCGCTTCGGCTCTTGGGCAGCAGGTGCGGTGCCTGGGACATCGACTCCTGGCCGCCGGCCACGACGACCTCGGAGTACCCGGCGCGGATCGCCTGGTCGGCCAACGCGATCGCCGTCAGACCGGACAGGCACATCTTGTTGATGCTCAGCGCGTCCACCTGCGGCGGGATCCCGGCGGCCAGCGACGCCTGACGCGCGGGCATCTGACCGACACCGGCGGACAGAACCTGACCCATGATCACCTGGTCGACGGCCTCGGCGGGCACCCCGCCCCGCTCGAGAGCGCCACGGATGGCGATTCCACCCAGTTCGGGGGCGGAGAGGGAGGAAAGGCCGCCCTGGAGGCGACCGAACGGGGTGCGGGCCCCGGAGACGATGACGGTGCGGGTGGAGTCGGCGGGCATTGCGGACCTTCCATTCGAGGGGTGATACATATGGGGGCCAAACTACCGCTTTCGCGCACCGACTACCGTGGTCCCCATGACCACTACCCCAGCCAGCCAACCCCTGCTGCCCTCCGAACTCGTCGTGGCGATCGACCACGTGGGCGTGGCGGTTCCCGACTTCGACGCCGCCGTGGCCTGGTACCGGGACAACCTAGGGATGGAGAACCTCCACGAGGAGGTCAACGAGGAGCAGGGTGTGCGCGAGGCCATGCTGGGCTCCCCCGGCCGACCGGACGGCAGCGCCCTCCTCCAGGTTCTCGCTCCCCTGGACGAGACCTCGACGATCGCCAAGTACCTGGACCGCAACGGTCCCGGCATCCAACAGATGGCGGTCCGGGTGACCGACATCGAGGCGATCACCGCGCACCTCACCGGTCGCGGTGTGCGCGTGCTCTACCCGGAACCGAAGAGCGGAACCGCGGGTTCGCGGATCAACTTCGTACACCCCAAGGACGCGGGTGGCGTCCTCCTGGAGCTGGTCGAACCGGCCGCCGGGGCGCACTAGGGTTCCCGATCGGACGCCGGAGATAGGGTGGGACCATGTCGAGCACACACACGCCCACCACGGGCGCCGACCCCTTCGCGGTGGTCCGAAAGGGCTTCGACCGCGAGCAGGTGACCTCCTCCCTCGCGCGCCTGGAGGCCGAGGCCGAGCTCCTGCGCGCGGATCGTGACGCCGCCGTCGAGCGGGCCGACCGGGCCGCGACGGAGGCCGCCCGGGAACGGGCCCGGGTCGCTTCTCTCGAGGCCCGGGTGGCAGAGCTGGGGCGGACCCCTGTCACCGACGAGCAGATGTCGGACCGACTCTCCACCATGCTCGCCCTCGCGACCGCCGAGGCCGAGTCGATCCGTGACTCCGCACTCGCGGAAGCCGACCGGGTGCGGGCCGACGCCGAGGAGGAGGCCTGGAACCTCCGCGAGACGGCCCGGCAGGAGGCCGCGGCCGACAGAGACGCCGCCACGGCAGAACTCACCGCGGCCCGCCAGCGGGCTGCCGCCGTTCGCACGGATCAGACCGGGGTGCTCGACGCCGCGCGCTCGAGGGCCGAGGAGATCGTCCGGGCGGCGGAGCGCGAGGCCCGACGACTCGACCTCGAGGCCGCTCACCGGCGCGACCTGATAGACGAGGACCACCGGATCGCCTCCGACGCCAGGAGGACCGAGTCCCTACTCGAGGACCGGGACCGACAGGCGGCCTCGGTTGCCGCGGCGGACGCCGTGAGGCAGGAAGCCGAGACCCGGGCGCGCGAGACGGTCCGTCAGGCCGGGACCGAGGCCGCTTCCCTCGTCTCGCGGGCTCGTCGGCACACGGAGGAACTCCTGGCCGTGCGAGAGCGCGTCATCGCCGATCTGGCCGCGATCCGTGCACGGCTCGAGCCGATCCCCGGTCGCCTCCACGACGACCCGGCCATGCCCGCCGATCCTGGGCTCGGTTGATCCGGGGCTCGGTTAATCTGGGGCTCAGTCGATCTGGGGCTCAGTCGATCCCCGACTCAGCTCCACCGACGGGTCAAGCCCCGGTTCGCCCGCCCGGACCAGCATCCGCTGTGCCAGTGACGGCGCTCGTCGTCGCCGCCCGGCCTGTCCGGCCACGCCACCACGTGGGGGGTACCGGCAACGACCACCTGGTCACATCCGGGGCACCGGTAGTCCTTGCCGGCGCGGGAGCCCGGGACACGACGGACGTGGTACTCATCCGGGTCACCTGACGGGCCGGGCTCGAGGGACCCGCCTCCCGGCCCGTCTCGCCGGGGCGCGGGACGATCCGCCCCCGCGCGTCTGTGACGTCTCGGCACCCGGACTCCCGCCCTCAGAACAGCCGCAGGTCCGTCGACTCGATCCCGCGGAGCGAGTCGTAGTCGAGAGTCACGCAGCGGATGCCCCGGTCCTCGGCGAGCGTTCTGGCCTGCGGCTTGATCACCTGGGCCGCGAACACCCCGCTCACCGGAGACAGCAGGGGGTCGCGGTTGAGCAGTTCCAGATATCGCGTGAGCTGTTCAACGCCGTCGATCTCGCCGCGGCGTTTGATCTCGACAGCCACGGTGACGCCATCGGCGTCTCGTCCGAGGATGTCGACCGGACCGATCGCGGTCATGTACTCGCGGCGGACCAGGCTGTAGCCCCGGCCCAGCGTCTCGATGTGTTCGGCCAGCAGCTCCTGGAGATGGGCCTCCACACCGTCCTTCACCAGGCCCGGGTCGACACCGAGTTCGTGCCGGGAGTCGTGGTGGACCTCGGAGAGCGTGATTCGGAGTTGTTCGCCGGCCTTGTTCTCCACCACCCAGAGTTGCTGCCCGGGATTCTCCGGGTGCTCCTGCTCGGCCAGAGTGCAGGGCGGTGTCATCCAGTTGAGAGGCTTGTACGCGCGGTCGTCGGCGTGGACACTGACGGACCCGTCCGCCTTGACCAACAGGAGCCTGGGCGCCATGGGTAGGTGGGCCGTCAGGCGGCCGACGTAGTCGACCTGACAGGTGGCGACGACGAGACGCACGATTCCTCCTGGATTCGGGATGTGCCGGACGGTCCTGTCCGCTGTCAGCGCCGACGGCGGGCCGCGGAGCGGATCTGTTCGGTGGAGCAGGCCTCCACCCACGCCAGTAGCGCGGTCAGCTCGGCCGGACCCACACAGAGTTCGCCCTCCCTGATGCCGCCGCTGCGGTCGTGACCGGAGAAGGACACGATCACCTCACCCGACTCGGCCACGTCGAGCTCGTGGCCCGTCGGCTGACGACGGGGGCCTAGCACCAGGCTCCTGCGGTCCAGACGGACGTCCGCCCCGAACCTCACACTCAGCAGCCGGTAGAACGCCACATCGGTGTCCGAGTACCGGACCGCTCCGTGGCGCCACGATTCCCCACCGTCCCGCTTGACCAGGACCGAGGTGGAATCCCTGCGGACGAAGACCAGGCGATAGACGACGGCCGCGACCACCGGGGCGAGGACGAGCAGCACGACGACACCGAGAATGCTCCCGGTGATCGCCATCTGCTCAACCCCTTCCGGTGGCCGCGGCCGTCGGATCACGGTCGGGCCGTACTGTACTGCTAGGCGCCGGCCTTCTCGACCGCACGGAGGCGACCGCGTGCGGCTGCTGCCGCCGCGGAGTCGTCCCCGGCCTCGGTCAGCGCGCGCTCGGCCTCGGCGCGGTCGATGGACTCCGACCACTCCGCGGTCTCACCGAGGATGCTGACCTTGTTCGCCGTCACCGACAGGAAACCACCCTGCACGGCCGCGACCTTCTTGCCCTCGTCCGTGTAGACCGTCACGGTGCCACCGGCGTCCAGCTCGCCGAGCAGCGGCTCGTGCCCGGACTGGATACCGATCTCGCCCTCGGTGGTCTTGGCGACCACCATGGTGGCGGTACCGGACCAGAAACGGCGCTCGACCGTGACGAACTCGACTTCGATGTCAGCCATGGTGAACGGTCACTTCCCCGAGAGCTTCTTGGCGGCCGCCTCGACGTCGTCCAGACCGCCGATTCCGTTGAACGCCTGCTCCGGGAGGTGGTCCAGCTCGCCCTTGCAGAGCTTGTCGAACGCCTCGATGGTGTCCGACAACGGGACGACCGAGCCGACCTGGCCGGTGAACTTCTCGGCGACCAGGAAGTTCTGGCCGAGGAAGCGCTCGAGGCGACGGGCACGCTGAACGGTGACCTTGTCCTCCTCGGAGAGCTCGTCCATACCGAGGATGGCGATGATG
>JBKBRA010000060.1:0-16701 GCA_046292305.1 Dietzia sp.
CCCCCACCGATCTGGCGCGGCGGCGCTGGCCCCACCCCGGGGTGGCCTGGGCAAACCCAACCCCCGTGCCCCACGCCGCCGCCGACGAGATCACACTCACCAACGACGAGGCGGGACTGGCGCACGTACTGCGCCGCTGGTGGAACTGAACGCCCGGGAGTCGGCCGGGTCTCGCTGATCGAGCGCATGGCGCCCAGCTGACCTGCCGAGAGATGTCCACGGACCGGTCCCCACCACTTCCCCGGTGTGGGCCCCCCCCCCCGGGCGGGGGGGGGCCCCGCGGCCGTAGCCCGTGGGATAACGTAACCGGACAGTGGTCCATCTCACATAATTGCCGGACCCGTTCGCCCGAGAACCCGAGGAGCTCCACGTGGACCAGAGTCCCCTGATCGATATAGGCCTGCCGGTCGCCCTGGCCATCATCATGATCGGCATCGGACTCAGCCTCACCAGAGAAGACTTCGCGGTCCAGGCCAGGTCGCCGTGGGCCACGATCGTCGGACTGTTCGGCCAGCTGGTCCTGGTGCCCCTGATCGGCGTGGGTGTGGCCCTGTTGTTCGGACTCTCCCCGATGTTGGCCCTCGGTGTGGTGCTCGTGGCGGCGACTCCCGGAGGGGCGACGTCGAACCTCATCACCTACCTGGCCCGCGGCAGCGTCGCGTTGTCGGTCATCCTCACCGCACTCACCTCCGTGGCCGTCATCTTCACCCTGCCGATGTGGTTCGGTATCGGCGCGCGGATCATCCCGGGAGCCGCCGACGCCGAGGTGACCGTCCCGCTCGGCCAGACCTTCGGACTCCTGCTGGGTGTCATCCTCATCCCTGTGCTCCTGGGCATGATCCTCCGCGCGAGGAAGCCCGCGCTGGCCGCCCGGATCGAGCGCTTCGTCGGAATCGTCGGACTCGTCGTGCTGGTCCTGCTCATCGTGGGCATCGTCCTGGGCGAGAGGGACCGGATCGTGGACCTCATCGTGGACGTGGGGCCGGCGGTGGTCGTGTTGAACCTGGCGCTGATCGTGGTGGGCGGCCTGCTGGCCTGGGTGTGCAGGCTGGGTCGCGCCGAACAGATCGCGATCGGCGTGGAGTTCGGCATCAAGAACACCACCCTGACCCTGCTCATCGCCTTCACCGTGATCGGTGACGAGGAGGTGGGACTGGCGGCCGCCGTCTACAGCATCGTCATGTACGTCACCGCGTTCCTGGTGGTCTACGGCGGTAGGCGCCTCATGCGCACGGCCATCTGAGCCATCCCGGTGGCGGGCGTAGCCTGCTCCGGTGACCACCAACCCGGCATCCGCGACCGCGCCCACCGCACGGCGCGTCCAGATGGCCATCCTCGCCCTGGCCCTGGGCGGCTTCGGTATCGGTGTCACCGAGTTCGCCGCGATGGGGCTGTTGAGGTCGATCGCCGACGACTTCGGGCTCACCGAACCGCAGGCGGGGCACGTGATCACCGCCTATGCCCTCGGGGTGGTGGTGGGGGCCCCGCTGCTGACCGTGTGGACCTCCCGGTGGCGCCGCCGCACCCTGCTCCTGGTGCTCATGGCGCTGTTCACAGTGGGGAACACCGCCGCCGCCTTCGCACCGACCGCGGAGATCCTGGTGGCCGCCCGGTTCGTCGCAGGTGTTCCGCACGGCGCCTACTTCGGCGTGGCCTCGCTGGTGGCGGCCTCTCTCGCCGGTCCGGGAAGGCAGGCGCGGGCGGTCTCCCTGGTCCTGCTGGGCCTGTCGGTGGCCACCGTGATCGGTGTCCCGGCAGCCACCTGGCTGGGAGAGACCGTGGGCTGGGAGTCGGCGTTCCTCGCGGTCGGGGTGATCGGCGCTCTGACCGTGGTCGCGATCTTCGTCGTCGTCCCCGAACCGGCGGGCGGGGTGGTGGTCAGGGCACGCGAGGAACTGGCCGCGCTGGCCCGACCCCAGATCCTGGCGACCCTCGCGGTGGGCTGCGTGGGCTTCGGTGGGATGTTCGCCGTCTACACCTACATCCAGTGGACGATGGTCGACGTCGCCGGCATCGACCGCGGCTGGATGCCCGCGGTGTTGGCCGTCTACGGTCTCGGCATGGTGACCGGCAACCTGGTGGGCGGCGTGGTCGCGGACCGGGACCTCGACCGCGGGTTGGTCGCGATCGCCTCCGCCATGACCGTGGTCCTGGCGCTGTTCGCGGTGGCCGCCCACCATCCGGTCACGGCGCTGGTGGGCCTGTTCCTCGTGGGGAGCACGGGATCGGCACTCGTGCCCGGCCTGCAGGCCCGACTGATGCAGTACGCGGGCAGGGGGCAGACCCTCGCGGCCGCGCTCAACCACTCGGCGCTCAACGCCGCGAACGCCCTGGGGGCGTGGCTCGGCGGAGTGGTGATCGCGCTGGGGTTCGGCTACACGTCCCCGGCGCTCGCGGGAGCAGCCCTCGCGGCGGCCGGCCTGGCGATCCTCGTCGGAGCGGTCTGGACGGCGCGCCGGACCACCCGGACGGGGTGATCAGGACGGTGTGGTCGAGGACGGCGTGAGAGCCGGCACGAGCCACCGTTCGAGGAGTGCGCGGACCTCGTCCTCCGGCCGTGGCACCTCGGTGGAGGAGTCCAACAGGGAGATGAGCAGCCGCATGATCATCTCGGCGAGGCCGTCGAGGTCGGCGTCGGAGACCCCGGCGTCGGCCCAGTCCACGGGGAACCGGCGCAGCATCGCCGAGCCGTACCCGAGCATCACCGGGGAGGTGGCGGCCCGGCTGAAGGCGGCGGTGTCGCCGAGTTGCAGCAGCAGGTTCAGTCGTGGGTCGTTCGGCACCGTGCGCAGGCAGAACAGGATGCCCTCGACCACGGCCTCTGCGGGGGACCGGCTGCCCTCGAGGTGGGAGACCAGCCGGTCGACGAAGTCCTCGGCGCCCCGGGCCGCCACGACGCTCACGATCTCGCTGATGCTCCCGAGGTGCCGGTACACCGTCTGCCGGGTCACCCCGAGTTCGCCCGCGACGTCGGAGAGCGTCGTCTTGGCGACCCCGTGCCGGTCGATCAGCCCGGCGGTGGCGTCGATGATGCGCTGACGCGCCTCCTCCTCGTCCGCCGGGGGCCGGCCGCCCCACCCGTGTCTCGCCATCGGTTCAGGGTGTCACATCGGCCTCGCGCGTCTGCGGATCCCCGGTGCCGGTGGGAGCGCCGCCGGGAGTGCCGGTGGCGGTGCTTGCGTTGCCAGGGGGGCCGGTGGTGACCCGGGTCGCCAGGATGGCCGCGACGACGAACCAGGTGGCGGCCGCGAAGCAGGCGAGCGCGTACCACCCGCTGCCGATCGGGGTGCCGTCGGCGGTGACCCCGTCAGTCGCTCCCAGGAACGCGGGGAGTGCCGCGATCCAGAACAACGCGTGCACACCCACGTAGGTGGCGGGATACACCCGGACGAAGGCGGGCGAGGCGAACGGCTGCGCGGAACCCCGCCACGTCCGACGGGTCCCGTCCGCCAGCAGCCACAGGCCCACGAGCCACAGGATCCCGAGGAACGTCCACAGGATGACCTTCTGGAGTGTGCCCTCGCCCTCGGCGTCGACCCCCACCCTGGTGGGAGCGGCCAGGATCACCATGAGTACCGGGGTGAGCACGCCGGCGAGCACGGTCCGCCAGGCCAGTGATCCGCCGCCCATCCGGGTTCCGGGGTCACGCGGGCGGCCCAGGAGCTTCACGACCAGCCACACCATCACGCCGAACGACACCGAGGCGAACACCCACATGCTGTTCATCGGGACGGAGGCGAACATCGGCGTGTTGATCATGTTCTCCGGGTTCCACGCCCACCACTTGAGCTGGGGACCGAGCTGATCGAAGATCTCGTAGAACACCTGGCTGGCGAACGCCGTGGCGATCGCCCCGATCGCCGCACCGCGCCGCGTGAAGATCCCCAGCGCGCGGACGAGCTCGTAGGTGATCTGTGAGATCAGCGGGTAGAACGCCACGATGTACAGCGGGAGCCGGTCGAACATGAACTGCACCGTGAAGACGTTGTGCGAGAAGATGAATCCCACGTAGTCCTGCAGGCCGAACCACTCGGGGAAGTACAGCGGCGGTTCGATGACGGCCAGGTAGATCAACGAGGCGAACCACAGCCCGAGGTTGATCGGGTCCCCGTCGCGACGCCAACGCCGCCACGCGTGGACCAGGGCGAAGACCGCACCGGCGATGATCAGCACCTCGAGCAGGGGCATGGTCCAGTGTTCGAGCGCGAACGGGGAGCGCACGGCGCCGACCGGGTGCGCGTCGTCGCACACGAAGCCGAGGAAGTCCGCGACTTGCCGGGCATGGGGTTCACAGGAGTACGCCATGGCTCAGCCCTTCGTCTGTGGGGTGGCGGTCTGACGGGTCGCGGTCCGCGGCGTGGAGGCCTCCGGCGCGACGGGGTTCGCGGGGTCGGAGTAGTCGGTTCCCGGTGGATCGGATCGGATGTCGAACCCCGCGGGTACCCGGGTGCGACCGAGTGCCTCGCGGACCTTGTGCCGCAGCAGCCCCGAGACGAACCGCGGGTCCGTCATCATGTCGCGCAGCGACTTGTCCAGGTTGAACACGGCGGTGAACGACTGCTCCACGTAGTCGTCCTCACGAGCGGCGGCGGTGATGGCGTTGAACACCGGCCACGACACCCGGGACATGATCTTCCGGCGCCACGCCGGGGCGACCTCCGTGCCCTCGGCGAAGTCGTACCCCTGGTCGCGGGCCATGGCGAGCATCCACGGCACCTCGAGGGACACCCGCTGCCGGTCGAGGAAGTCCCGGGTGAAGGACGTGTCGAGTGAGCGGTGCTCGCTCAGGACGTCGGAGAGCACGAGCGCCGAGCGGGCGGCGGAGCTCATCCCCTGGGCGTAGAACGGGTTGAAGGCACAGATCGCGTCGCCGATCGAGACGAGTCCCAGCGGTGGGTGGGCGATCTCGTCGTAGCGGCGCCACTTGTTGCCCGTCGACCGCGTGAGGTGCACCTCCGAGACCGGGGTGCTCGCGCGCATCGCGGCGGCGAAGGTGGGGGCGCGGAGTCGGTCGGCGGCTGCCTCGAACGTCTCTGGTTTGCGCGGCATCTCCAGACCCCAGGAGCCCATGCACGAGATCGCGCGGTCGCCCTCGATCGGGAAGAAGTTGGACAGGTACTCGTGCTCCTGCGGATGGGGGCCGTTGTCCTGGGTGGGGGTCAGCACCAGGTGCTTCCACCACCAGCTGGGTGGCCTCTCCGCGGGGGCCGGCAACTGGTACCAGCGGGACGTGTAGGTGACCTTGGCGTCGAGGGTCTTCTCGGGGACGCCTGCCCACCCGGCGGCGGCGAGCCAGTCGCGGACCGAGGACCCGCGGCCCAGGGCGTCCACCACGAGGTCGGCGTCGATGGTCCTGGTCTCACCCCCGGCGTCCCGGTACTCGACCCCGGTGACGCGCCCGGTGACCGTGCCGCCACCGGTGGTGGCCAGTCCGGACACGGCCGTGCCCTCACGGATCTCGACATTGGCCAGAGTCCGGACCTTGTCCCTCAGGACGCGTTCGATGAGGACCCTGGAGGAGTAGATCATCGTCATGGTGCTGGCCTTGCGCGGTCCCCACCCGTCCTTCTCGCCGTACGCGGCCTCCATGGACGGCATGAGCAGCATCCCGCCCGCCTCGATGAGTGACTCCTCGAACCCCGGGAATATCGTCCCGATCGCGCGGCGCCCGGCGTTGAGGACGAAGTGCGGGTGCTTGCTCTGGGGGACTCCGCGCCGGTGCTCGGCCCCGGGCGGGAGTTCGTCCCGCTCGAGGACGACCACCCGGTCGAAGTGCGGTGCCAGGGCCCCGGCGGAACACAGGCCCGCCACGCTCCCGCCGAGCACCACTGCTGTCGCTCCGTGCATCCCGAGATCCCTTCATTCATACAATGATGGTGTCAATGTATGAATGTATGGCCGGTGTGTCAACGGTCACCCTCCTGAAGGTCGGTAACCTGATCGGCGTGAGCCTCACCGTCAGTACCGTCAACGTCAACGGGATCCGCGCCGCCGTCAAGCAGCGTTCGGAGACCAACCTCGGATTCCTGCCCTGGCTGGAGAGCAGCGGGGCGGACGTGGTCGCGCTCCAGGAAGTGCGTGCCGACGAGGACCAGGCCCGCAAGGCCCTCGCCCCCGCGCTCGACGCCGGGTGGCACCTCATCGCTTCGGCGTCCTCGCTCAAGGGCCGGGCCGGGGTGGCGATCCTGTCCCGCCGTGAGCCCACCGAGGTGCGCATCGGGCACGGCGATCCCGAGTTCGACGAGTCCGGCCGCTACATCGAGGCCGTGTACCCCGGTGCCGTCGACGGCGAGACCGTCACCGTCGCGAGCCTCTATCTGCCCTCGGGGACCGCAGACACCCCGAAGCAGGACGAGAAGGACCGCTTCCTGGCGAGCTTCCGGGAGCATCTCGCCGAGAGCGCGGAGATCGTCGGCGCCCGTGACGGTCACGAGATGATCATCTGTGGCGACTGGAACATCGCCCACCGCGAGGAGGACCTGAAGAACCACAAGGGCAACCACAAGAGTTCCGGGTTCCTGCCGCACGAGCGGGAGTGGATGTCCGACCTGTTCGCCGACGCCAGCGGGTGGACCGACATCGTCCGCCATCGTCGCCCCGACGAGATCGGCCCGTACTCCTGGTGGAGTCAGCGGGGCAAGGCCTTCGACAACGACGCGGGCTGGCGCATCGACTACCACGTGGTCTCCGACGGCCTGGTCGATCGCGCCGTGTCCGACCGTGTGGACCGCGCGAGCGCCTACGACATGCGGTGGTCCGACCACGCGCCGGTGACCGTCGTCTATCAGTGATGACGACGACGAAGTCGCCCGTCGCCCGGCCGGCCCGCGGTCGCGGATGCCACGTCGCGGGCGAGTCCGTAGCCTCGGCCACATGACCAAGTACGCCACCGCCGAGCGTCCCGACCGCGATGGTCTCGAGGACTTCCTGCGACCCCGCCACCGTGCGGTGCTCATCACCCGGCGGGACTCGGGAGGGCTCCAGTCCTCGCCGGTGACCTGCGGTCTGGACGGGGCCGGACGTCTCGTGGTGGCGACCTACCCGCAGCGCGCGAAGGTAGGCAACATCCGGCGAGAACCAGCGGTCAGCGTGTGCGTTCTCTCCGACGACTTCAACGGTCCCTACGTTCACCTGGACGGAACTGCGGAGATCGTGGACCTGCCCGACGCCGTCGAGCCGTTGGTCGAGTACTTCCGCAGTGTCGCCGGCGAGCACGACGACTGGGACGAGTACCGCGCGGCGATGGTCAGGCAGGGCAAATGCCTCATCCGGGTGACGATCGACTCCTGGGGCCCGGTCGCCACGGGTGGGTTCCCGCCCGGACAAGATCAGCCCGCCGGCCGATGAGGGCGTGATCGGCGGTCCGACCGCACCGTGGGATGATGGACGCCATGTCTGAGCAGTCATCGTCCGCCGCTCCCGAGCCCACGACCGCCCCGAACGAGACGCCCGCGAAGCGCCAGCGCGTCCTGTCCGGCATCCAACCCACCGCCGACTCCTATCATCTCGGCAACTACCTGGGCGCAGTGCGGCAGTGGGTGGACCTGCAGGACGACTACGACGCCTACTACTTCATCCCCGATCTGCACGCGATCACCGTCAAGCAGGATCCCAAGGAACTGCGCGAGCGGGTCTTCCGCGGCTGCGCGCAATTGCTGGCACTGGGTGTGGACCCGGCCCGCTCGGTGTTGTTCGTGCAGTCGCACGTTCCCGAACACGCCGAGTTGGCCTGGGTGCTGGGGTGCATCACCGGTTACGGCGAGGCCGCGCGGATGACCCAGTTCAAGGACAAGTCGTCCAAGCAGGGCACCGACGGGACCACTGTAGGGTTGTTCACCTACCCGGTTCTCATGGCGGCGGACATCCTGCTCTATCGCCCGCACCTGGTACCCGTCGGCGAGGACCAGCGCCAGCACCTCGAACTCACCCGCGACCTGGCGATGCGGTTCAACTCGCGCTTCACGAAGACCTTCGTGGTGCCCGAGGGCAAGATCCTCGAGGGCTCGGCCAAGATCTACGACCTGCAGGACCCCACGGCCAAGATGAGCAAGTCGGGGGAGAACCCCAAGGGAATCGTCAATCTGTTGGACGACCCGAAGGTCTCCGCCAAGCGCATCCGCAGCGCGGTGACCGACTCCGACGGTGACATCCGCTTCGATCGCGAGATGAAGCCGGGTGTGTCCAACCTGTTGACCATCCAGTCGGCCTTCACCGGGCGGCCGGTGGCCGACATCGTGGCCGACTACCAGTCTGCGGGTGCGGGTTACGGCGCCCTCAAGACCGATACCGCGGACGCCCTCGAGGCGTTCGTGACCCCGTTGCGCGGTCGGTTCGACGAGTACATGTCTGACAGGGGCCAACTCGAGCGGATCCTCGCCGATGGCGCCGATCGCGCCCGGGCGGTGGCCGGGCCCGTGCTCTCGCAGGTCTATCAGGCGGTGGGGTTCACCGCGCCCCGTCGCGGCTGAGGGAGTTGCCGGTAATCCGGAGGTGTGTGGTGAAGAAAAATCTATACAGATGTATCCTTACCTCCCCGAAACCCTATTTCACGGCAGCGACCGAGAGACGAAACACCTCGGTCACACTACGTCTCTAGAGTCGTTTTCAGCTCGACGGGGAGAGGAACCCGCCGAGCATCACATCACCTGTAGGGAGTCGCAACATGGGTCTAGTCGCCGGTCTCATCGGAATCGTCGGGGATCTTCTCAGCCTGCTGTTGGGTGGCCTGTAGGCCCTGCGCCACGGTCGAGTACCGGCGCCCCGCCACAGACGGGGTGGGGGGGGCGCCGCTCGTTGTTGGGGCCGTCAGGCCTCCGGGGTCCCCTGCTGGAAGGTCTGGCGCCACGACCCCCGGGACCGCACCCACACCGAGCTGCGCAGGACAGAGCCGTCGTGAGAGCGCTCGCGCCAGACGAGCAGGATGGTGTCGGACCCCAGCTCGCGCGCGTCGATGACCTCCATCGTGCGTTCCCCGGTCACCCGGTCGGAAGAGTCTGCGGCCGCGAGTCTGTCCTGCAGCGACCACACCTCACCCCGGGCGCAGACGTGTGTCCACTCCGAATCCAGCAGTGCCTCGAGCCGGCGACGGTCGCCGCGGATCGCGTCGGTGAGGAGTGATTGCTCCAGTTCCACGACGAGCTCCACGGCCGGCGCGGTCAACGCGGCCCGCGCGGTCGACGCGGCCCGCGCCGAGGCGGGTCCCGGATCCTCGAGGGTGAACAGATCCGGCTCGGCGTCCGCCGGACCCGCCGCGGCACCGAGAGTATCCGTGGCCTTCGCGGGCCGCGCGCTACCGTCGGCGGCGGGGGGGATCGCAGGGTCGTCACCCGCGCCGACCGACCGGGCACCCGGGAACCCGGGGCCGGCTTCAGGGGCCCGTCGCGAGGAATGTGCCTTGGCCGCCCCGTTGGCCAGGACGTCGGCCTTCTCGTTGAGCTCGTGCCCGGCGTGACCCTTGACCCACTCGAAGGTGACCTCGCGACCCCGCATCGCCTCGTCGAGTGCCTTCATGACCTCGACGTTCAACACCGGCTTACCGTCGGCCTTCTTCCAGCCCTTGCGCTTCCACCCGGCCATCCACTTGGTGACGGAATTGATGACGTACTGCGAATCGCACAGGATGTGGAGTGGCTCGGGGGAGTGCGCGGTCTGGCGCAACAGGTCCAGGACGGCGGTCAGCTCGCCCTGGTTGTTGGTGCCGCGTTTCCAGCCGCCGCAGCGCCACGTGGAATCGTCGATGTACCAGGCCCACCCGGCGGGGCCGGGGTTCCCGAGAGCGGAGCCGTCCGCAGCGGCGATGATCGTCACGGTAGGCGATCCTGCCACCGTGGCCGGGGGGAGGCCCCACCGGCCACGGGTGACGGCTCCACGGGTGCGGCTATCCGGGTGACGGCTATCCGTACAGCTCGTCTGGCTCAATGCCGTCTATGTCGATCTCGGGTGAGCTCTTGCGCTCGTCGAGCCGGGCGGCCCGGGCGGCCTCCCTCATCTCGATCCCGTCGGTGACGAAGTCGCCGACCTCTTTGGCGATGGAGCCGATCGCGTCGGTGATGATCACGGTGATCCGGCCGACCAGCGAAGCCCCTGCCTGGACACCCGCCTGGACCTGGTCCTTGTTGCGCTCGAAGTCGCCCATGGGACTGCTCCCTCCATCGGTGGTGTCCACGAAGGTACCCCGGCTCAGGCGGCCGGTGTCATCTTCCTGCGCTCGATGAGGACGGCCGGGGTGTCCGCCGGGGTGGGCGGCAGCGGCAGGGCCAACCGGAACATCTTGGACCACACGTTCGCGACCTGCTTCCACAGCGGGCCGGTCGTGTACGGCAGACCGTGCTCCTCGCAGAGTGCCCGCACCTCCTCGGCGATCTCCGGGTAGCGGTGCGCCGGCAGATCGGGGAACAGGTGGTGCTCGATCTGGTGCGACAGGTTGCCGGTGGCCAGGTGCATGAACGGGCTGCCCGAGATGTTGGCCGAGCCGAGCATCTGGCGCACGTACCACTCGCCGCGGGTCTCCTCGGCCGTCTCCTCCTGGGTGAAGACCTGTGCACCCGAGGGGAAGTGGCCGCAGAAGATCACCGAGAACGCCCAGACGTTGCGGACGAGGTTCGCGGTGAGGTTGCCGGCGAACGTGAGCGGGAACAGCGGGCCGGTGAGCGCCGGGTGGACGATGTAGTCCTTGGCGACCTGGCCGCGCATCTTGCCCCACCAGCCGGCGAGTAGTCCCTTGACGTCCGACCACTTGCGCTTGCCCTTGAGCACGTTGTCGTACTCAAGGTCGTGGAGCATGACCCCCCACTCGAACGCCATCATGAGCCCGAACGCGTACACGGGGTTGCCCAGTCGCAGCGGGTTCCACGGCTGCTCGTACTCCATGCGCAGGATTCCGTACCCGATGTCCCGGTCGAGATCCAGGATGTTCGTGTGCGTGTGGTGCATGTAGTTGTGCGAGTGCCGCCACTGGTCGGAGGGGCACACGTTGTCCCACTCGAAGCTGGAGGAGTGGAGCATGTCGTCGCGCATCCAGTCGTACTGGCCGTGCATGACGTTGTGGCCGATCTCCATGTTGTCGAGGATCTTGGAGGCGCTCAGCGCGGCCACCCCGGCGATCCAGGCGGGCGGCAGGAAGCCGAGGAACATCAGGGCGCGGCCGGTCAGCTCCAACCGCCGCTGGGTGCGGACCACGCGCAGGATGTAGTCGCGGTCGGCCGTACCCAGGTCCGCGACCACCCGGTCGCGGATCGCGTCGAGTTCACGGCCGATGATCTCCACCGACTCGGCGGACAGGACCACAGGGTCGGGGGCGGTCGTGGCCGTCTTCTCGGCCTTCGGCTTCTTGGAGCGGATGGTGGGGAGCTGCAGGAGAGTCATGATGGGGGTCCTTCCGGGTGTTCCGGTGGGCTTACGGGTGCGTGGTGCGCTGTGGTGTGTGGTGCCCGGGGTGTTCTAGATGTCGATCTCGACGTCACCCACGGGTGCGGAGACACAGATCTGGACGAGGCAGCCGGGTTCGGTGTCGACCTCGCCCGTCCTGAGGTCGCGGGTGGCCCCGGAGACGCGGACGGCGGTGCAGGTGTGGCAGATGCCCATGCGGCAGCCGTGCTTCGGGGACAGCCCCGCGGCCTCCGCGCCCTCCAGCAACGTGGTCCCGGCATTGTGGGCGGACACACCGCTCTTGACGTGGGTGACGGTGCCACCGTCGCCCTCGGGCACGGGGCCGTTGGAGGCGGTGAACCGTTCGCGGAGGACGTCTGCGTAGCGATCGGCTCCGATAATGTCCGACAGTCCGTCGGCCAGGGCCTCGGGGCCGCAGAGGAAGACGGTGGCGTCGGCGTGCCAGGGAGCCACCTTGTCGAGATGGTCTGCGGTGAGGTGGCCGGCCAGGCTCCGGTTGGACGGGTCCGAGGGGTCTGACGGGTTCGGGTCGGCGGTGGGGACCACCCGGACCTCGACGCCGGCGCGGGAGAGTTCGTGGATCCGGTCGCGGAACGGCACGTCCTCGACCCGGCGGGCGTAGTGGAGCCAGGCGACCCGGCCGGCGGCCCCGTCGACGCAGTGGTCCTCCCCGGCCAGCGTGGAGGCGATGGAGAGCATCGGGGTGATGCCGCTGCCGCCGCTGACCAGCAGCACGTCGGTCGGGCGGACCTCGGGCAGCGTGACCTCCCCGACGGGGTTCCCGAGCAGGAGGCGCATCCCGGGGGTGGCCTCGGACCACAGGTGCTGGGAGACCACGCCACCCGGATGGCGTCGGACGGCGATCGTCGCCAGGCCGTCGGACCGGTAGGCCGAGTCCACGGGGGAGTAGTGACGGCGGTGGACGACGCCGTCGACCACCACGCCGATCTCGAGAGCGGCTCCGGGTGCGGGCCGGTCGACCCCGGCCGGTAGGCGGAGCGTGATGACGGTGACGTCGGCGACGGGCCGGTCGACGGCCACGACGGTCGCCCCGGTCGGGTCGTCGGACCAGGTCACTCCGAGCGAGCGCACGTAGTGCTCGACCGGATGTGGGGTGAGCAGGGTGCGGGTGATCCCGCGGGAGAAGAGTCGGCTGATGGTCGGGGCGGTCATGGGGACCTCCGGAAGGTAGCGGTCGGTGTGGTCGGGCGCCGTCGGACGCGGCCTACTGCCGTGATGTGCGGTCCGGACCTCACGGTCGCGGTCCCACAACGGGGGCGTATCCATCCGGGTCGACCACCGGACGAGTTTGAGTGTACATACGTTCTCTCAAATGGAAAGGGCCCTCGCCCTGTCTTGTGGGTCACATTCCCTCAGGGGTCCCCCACGTGCGGATATAGGTGACAGGCGATAGCATCACGGGCGTGGCTACACCAGGTACCCGGGCGGAGCAGAAGCGGCACACACGTGCACTCATCGTCTCCGCGGGCCGCCAGGCAGTGGCAACACGGGGTTTCGCGGGCCTGGTCGTCCGCGAGCTCGCACGCGAGGCGGGCATCGTCCCCACCGCGTTCTACCGTCACTTCGAGTCGGTGGACGCCCTGGCCTCCGAACTCGCGGCGGGGGCGGCCGAGTCGCTGGGAAGCCTCGTCGACGACCTGGTCACCGAGCCGGCATCGGACCCCGTGGTGGACTGGCCCGGCCGGGCCTCGGCCGCCGCCGTCCGGGACCCACAGACCTGGTCGGTGCTCGCCCGCGGACTCGTGGACACCACCCACGCCGACCACCGGGTGCTCTCGGCGGCCGTCGACTCCGCCCGCCGCCGACTGGGGATCACCCTGGGTCGGCTGGAGACGCTCTCCGGAGCCGACGGCACCGCGGTGGACATCGCGGCCGACCTCGTCGTCGTCGTCCTGCTCCGCCTCCTCGTGGAGGTGGCGGTGGGCTACGACGCCCGCGCGGCGGCCGAGGAGTGCACCGGTCGACTGCGGGTGATCCTCGCCGGAGCCGGCACGGTCTCCTGACCGCACGGCGCACCCTGATCCGCGACCCGGGTCACGCCCCGCGACCGCGTGTGGCCTGCGGGGTGCAGGTGGAGGTGGAGGTGGGTGCAGTTCAGCGGCGCGACCGGAGCGCCATCACTGCGCCGGCCAACACGACCAACCCTGCTGCGCCCACGGCAAGCCACGGGCCGTGCCGCACCAGCAAGGATCCACTGTCGGCGGCCGAGTCGAGCTGACCCGTCGTCCCCACCCCGCCGAGCGGGCCGGAGGCGAGACGCTCGGTCCCCGCTTCCGGTCCGGTCGGCGGACCCGTCACCAACCGCCCCACGGAGTCGGCGGTGTCGAACCCGACGTCGAGCAACAGTCCCGCCTGCTCCCACGGCGACTTGGGCACACGGGTCCCGTCGAGCAGAACCACCGCCAGGCGCCGACCATCACGCTCGGCTGCGCCGATGAAGGTGTGTCGGGCGTCGTCGGTGAAGCCGGTCTTGCCGCCGATCGCACCCGGGTAGTTGTAGAGCAGCTGATTGTCGTTGGCCAGCACGAACCCGGGGTTGACCAGGGTTCCGTCCCCGCGCATCGTCGGGCCGGTGAGGGCCGGCGCAGCGGCGGGATCAGGTGCGTCCGCGCCCTCGCCCGCGGGATAGCCGGGGAACCCGCTCCTCTCCGTGCTCACGATGCGGGCGAACTCGGGGCGGCTCATGGCGTCGCGGAAGATGAGCGACAGGTCGTAGGCGGACGACATCATGCCGGGCCCGTCCAGGCCGTTCACGGTTGCGGCGTGGGTGCTCACAGCCCCCAACTCGGCGGCGTGGGCGTTCATCGCCTCCAGCGTCTCCTCGATCCCGCCAATCTGGCGCGCGAGCACGATGGCGGCGTCGTTGCCGGACGACATGAGCAGGCCACGCACCAGACGCTCGACCGTGTACTCCCCGCCCGGGCCGATGCCCACCAGGCTGCCCTCTGCGCCACGGAGATCCTCATCGGAGACCTCGATGACGCGGTCCCCGTCCAGGGTGTCCAGCACGACCGCGGCGAGCAGGGTCTTGATCAGACTCGCCGGGCGGTAGCGGCCATGGGGATCACGGGCGGCCACCACCTCGCCGGTGTCCAGGTCCGAGATCATCCAGGCGCTGGCGGTGACGTCGCGGGGCACCTCGAACCCGTCCGGAGCCACGACGTCGCACCCGGCCAGGGCGTCGCCGCCCGCGGGCGTCTCGGGCACCGGGGGAGGGGCGGGCGAGGTCTGTCCGGGCAGGGGGACCTCGGATTCATCGACGGGAGCCGGCGGTGCGGTGCGGTGCGGGCACCCCGTGATGTCGCGGGGGGTGTCGAAGTACTCGACCGAGGTGGTCGACGGCAGCACCGCGGCCGGCGGCGGCTCGGTGAGCGCAGGATCCGGTCCCGGCTCAACGGCCGTAGCAGGGCCGGCGAGGGCGAGCGGCGCCAGCGCCACTAGCGCGGCCGTGACGAGGCCGAGTGCTCTGTGCGCAGGACGTCGACGGGTGCGGGTCACGGGTCCCGAGTCTACGTCCGGGCGAGGCTGTGGGGGACGGGGACCCGCCCGGGTCAGGCGCCCATGCGGACAGGAGCCTGGGTGAGGGAAGGTAGGCGAGAGGTGAAATGCCGGCGGGGCCGCACCCTCCGCCTATGGAAGGTGCGGCCCCGTCGAGCGAGACGCCGAGGATCAGCGCGCGAACAGCAGTGCGCGCTTGACCTCCTGGATCGCCTTGGTCACCTGGATTCCACGGGGGCACGAGTCGGTGCAGTTGAAGGTGGTGCGGCAGCGCCAGACGCCCTCGGCGTCGTTGAGGATCTCCAGTCGCTCGGCCGCACCCTCGTCACGCGAGTCGAAGATGAACCGGTGCGCGTTGACGATCGCCGCCGGGCCGAAGTACGAGCCGTCTGCCCAGAACACCGGGCACGAGGTCGTGCAGCAGGCGCAGAGGATGCACTTGGTGGTGTCATCGAAGCGGGCCCGGTCCGTCTGGGACTGGATCCGCTCGGCCGTCGGATGGTTCCCGGACGTGATGAGGTACGGCATGACGTCACGGAACGACTTGAAGAACGGCTCCATGTCGACGTACAGGTCCTTCTCCACCGGGAGTCCGCGGATCGGGGCGATGGTGACGGTTATGGACTTGCCGTCCTTGGGGAGCATGTCCTTCATGAGGACCTTGCACGCCAGGCGGTTGACGCCGTTGATCAGCATGGCGTCCGAACCACAGATCCCGTGCGCACACGACCGACGGAACGCGAGGCTGCCGTCGATGTAGTTCTTGACGTACATCAACAAATTGAGCAGACGGTCCGACGGCAGGGCCGGGACCTCGTACTCCTTCCAGCCCGCCGAGTCCGGATCCTCCGGGTTGAACCGGGCGATCTTGAGCGTGACCATGGTGGAACCGGGCGGCACGGGACGGTTCGAGTTCGGGTCCTTGCCGTCGGTGGCCTTGGTGGTGTCGACTGCGGTGGTCATCAGTACTTACGCTCCATCGGCTCGTAGCGGGTCTGCACGACCGGCTTCCAGTCCAGCCGGATCTCGGACAGGAGTCCGAGGCCGTCCTTGAACGCCATCGTGTGCTGCATGTACTCGTCGTCGTTGCGGTCCGTGTAGTCCTCACGGGCGTGGCCGCCACGGGACTCCCTGCGGTTGAGGGCACTCACAACCGTGACCTCCGCCAACTCCAGGAGGAAGCCCAGCTCGACGGCCTCCAGGAGTTCGGTGTTGAACCGCTTGCCCTTGTCGCTCACGGTCACGTCGGCATAGCGCTCCTTGAGCACCCGGAGCTCGTCGCGGGCCTCGGTGAGCGACTGCTCGGTGCGGTACACCGACGCCTTGTCGTCCATCATGGCCTGCATCTCGGTCCGGATGTCGTTGGCGTTCTCGGTGCCGTGGTCGGCGAGCATGCTCTCCATCCACTCACGGACCATCTTCTCGGGGTCCTCGGGGAGTTCGACGAAGTCGTGGCCCGCGGCGTAGTCGGCGGCGGCGATACCTGCCCGGCGGCCGAACACGTTGATGTCCAGCAGCGAGTTGGTGCCCAGACGGTTGGAACCGTGCACCGAGACGCACGCGCACTCTCCGGCGGCGTACAGGCCGGGCACCACGTCGTCGTTGGTGCGCAGCACCTCGCCCTTGATGTTGGTCGGGATGCCCCCCATGACGTAGTGGCACGTGGGGAACACCGGGACGAGCTCGGTGACCGGGTCGACACCCAGGTAGGTCCGCGAGAACTCGGTGATGTCGGGCAGTTTCTCCTCGAGCACGTCCGCGCCGAGGTGGGTCACGTCGATGTAGACGTAGTCC
>JBKBRA010000061.1:0-16538 GCA_046292305.1 Dietzia sp.
CCATTCGCTTATCAGCAGTCGAGAATTCAGGTCCCTGCGGCGTCGGCGATCGAGGTGGCCTCGCGCGCGCCGGCCTCGAGCGCTCTACAACAGTGCAGGATCCACGAGCCGACCCCCTCCTCGGATGCGGAGACGAACCCGTCGAGGGCCGCCCGGTGCCCCGCGGGGTCCCGGTAGAAGGTCACCTCGGGAACACCCAGGCAATGCGGGTCGAGGCCGGTGGACACGGTCACCAGGCGGAACGCCGCCCGGGACACCACACCATCCGCGGACCCGAACGGCCGCAGACCGGACAGCTCGCCCAGGACCACCGCCGCCAGGACCGGGGCGGGCACCTTCGTCCCGCCGGTCACCAGTTCCGCCAATCCCTGCAGCCGTTCCGCGACCCCCCGGTCCGGCCGGGGTCGACCGAGGGAGTCCTCGTCCGCCCCGGGGCCGGACGCGGCCAGCAGGTGCAGGTGGGCGAGCTCCTGCAGCGGCGAACGGGTCCACACCGACACGGCCCGGTCGAGCGACTCCCCGGTCAACTCCCCGGCGACCCGCAGCGCGCCGGCGAGCACCTCGTCGTGGTCGCCGTCGGAGTCCAGTCGCACCGACGCACCCTCCACGCCGGCCGAGGCCCGGGCCCCGCGCAGGACCGACTCCGCCGCGGTCGTGGGCCAGCCCCGACGGTTGGCGGGATGCCGGTGAACGGTGGCGAGCGCACTCCGGGCGGCTTCCGACGCCTCCGCGACGCCGGGCAGGGAGACCAGCGGGGCGAGGGGGTCCTGGGCGGGAGTGTTCACCCGGACGAGGTTACCGACCCGTGGCCGACCACCGCCCCGCGCATCGCAATCCGCCGACACAGGAGGCCAAGACCCGGCTCAACCGCTGTCTAGCTGGTGTAATCAGCAGTACCTCAGGGGGCTCCCCGGCCCCGCCCCCACCTCGACCCCCGGAGATCGCAGTGACCCTCAAGGACCAACTCGACGCACTGCTGGACGCCACGGCATTCGATTCGACGGGGACCAAGATCGGCGCGGTCCGTCAGGTGTACGTGGACGACGCCAGCGGCAAGATCACCTTCGCGACCGTCTCCACCGGAATCTTCTCCTCGGACGCCATCGTGCCGCTCCACGGGGCACGGCTCCTCGACGACGAGCTGCACGTGGACCACACCCGAACCGTCATCCGGGACTCGCCGCGCCCCGACCACACCGAGGACGCGTTGACCCCTGAACAGGAGGTCAGACTGCTGGAGTACTACGGCATCGAGGCCCCGGTGCGCGGACGGAAGACCGCGCCGTCGGCGCCCGGGACGAAGGCCGGGAACAAGCCTGCGGAGAAGCGTGCGGAGAAGAAGCTGCGGGAGGCGGAGACGCAGGGCGAGGAGACGCCCGCGAAGGCGACTCCGGCGAAGGAGGCCCCCGGGACGACGACGCCGCCGCAGGCCGCGGTGACGCCCGGGGAGAAGCCTGGAGGGAAGCCCGGAGTGACGACGACGAGGTCGGCGGAAACCGCGGAGGCCGAAGGCCGGAAGACGGGCAGGACCGAGGCTCCAGAGGGCGCCGGCGGCACCCCTGATAGCGGGGGCGCGACGGGCGATTCCCCAGGACGCGACCCCCGGACCTGACCGCCTCTCCCCCCGCGTCCCCCCATCGGGTGTGTTGCGAAACACCACGGTCGACATGTGACTACGCTCACAGAAACCGGTCCGGTCGTTTCCGCCGTGTCGACTCCGGCCGCCGTGAACACATATCCCGAGAGAGAGCCGCTGATGACCGATCACGACCACACTCAGACCTACGCCCCCGACCCCGACTTCACCGCACAGGCCAACGCGCAGGCCGATCTCTACGACGTCGCAGCCTCCGACCGACTCGCGTTCTGGGACGAGCAGGCGCGGCGTCTGGACTGGTCGACCGAGTGGTCCGAGGTTCTCGACTGGTCCGACGCACCGGTCGCCAAGTGGTTCGTGGGCGGCACGCTCAACGTGGCCTACAACTGCGTGGACCGTCACGTCGAGGCCGGCAACGGTGACCGGGTGGCCATCCACTGGATCGGCGAGCCCGAGGACGACACCCGCGACATCACCTACGCCGAACTCAAGGACGAGGTCAGCCGCGCCGCCAACTACCTCACCTCCCTCGGACTGGTCGCCGGCGACCGGGTGGCCATCTACATGCCACTGCTCCCCGAGGTCTACATCGCGATGCTCGCGTGTGCCCGCCTGGGACTGACCCACTCCGTCGTCTTCGCCGGTTTCTCGCCCGCCGCCCTGCGCTCCCGCATCGACGACGCCGAGGCCAAGCTCGTGATCACCGCCGACGGACAGTTCCGTCGCGGCAAGCCCGCGCCGCTCAAGGCCGGTGTCGACGACGCGCTGGCCGGCAACCTCGAGGGCCTCGACGGGCACGCGACGTCCGTGCAGAACGTCCTCGTGGTGCGCCGCACCGGCCTGGACGTCGAGTGGACCGAGGGCCGCGACGTCTGGTGGGACGAGGTGGTCCCCCAGCAGTCCACCGAGCACACGCCGGAGGCCTTCGACTCCGAGCACCCGCTGTTCCTGCTCTACACCTCCGGCACCACGGGCAAGCCCAAGGGCATCGTCCACACCTCCGGCGGTTACCTCACCCAGGCCTCGTACACCCACCACAACGTGTTCGACCACAAGGCCGGCCAGGACGTCTACTGGTGCACCGCGGACGTCGGGTGGGTCACCGGCCACACGTACGGCGTGTACGCCCCGCTCTCGAACGGCGCCGAGTGCATCGTCTACGAGGGCACCCCCAACTCGCCGGACGAGCACCGCCACTTCCAGATCATCGAGAAGTACGGCGTCACCATCTACTACTCCGCGCCGACCCTCGTCCGGACCTTCATGAAGTGGGGCGCCGAGATCCCGGCCGCCCACGACCTGTCGTCGATCCGGCTGCTCGGTTCCGTCGGTGAGCCGATCAACCCGGAGGCGTGGCGCTGGTACCGCGACAACCTCGGTGGAGGGAAGGTCCCCATCGTGGACACGTGGTGGCAGACCGAGACCGGCGCGATCATGATCTCCCCGCTGCCGGGCGTGACCGACACCAAGCCCGGTTCGGCCATGCGGCCGCTCCCCGGGATCAACGTGGCCATCGTGGACAGCGACGCCAAGGAGGTCGCGCCGGAGGAGCAGGGCTTCCTGGTGATCACCGAGCCGTGGCCGGCCATGCTCCGCGGCATCTGGGGCGACATGGAGCGCTACCGCGACACCTACTGGTCCCGGTTCGCCGAGGAGGGGTACTACTTCGCCGGTGACGGCGCCAAGTGGGACGCCGACGGCGCGCTGTGGGTCCTGGGCCGCGTCGACGACGTCATGAACATCTCCGGTCACCGGATCTCCACCTCGGAGGTCGAGTCCGCACTCGTGGGTCACCGTGCGGTCGCCGAGGCGGCCGTCGTCGGCGCCAACGACGAGACCACCGGCCAGGCGATCGTCGCGTACGTGATCCTGCGCGGCAACGTCGACGCCGAGGAGGACCGCCAGAAGCTCATCGACGAGCTGCGTGCCGAGGTGTCGCGGGAGATCTCACCGATCGCCAAGCCGCGCGACATCACGATCGTGCCCGAGCTGCCCAAGACGCGGTCCGGGAAGATCATGCGGCGGCTGCTCAAGGACATGGCCGAGGGCCGCGACGGCGGGGACACCTCGACGCTCTCGGATCCGACCATCATGGAGCAGATCAGGGAGAAGGGCACCCGCGGCTGACCGGGTAGCGGGTGAAGGCAGCCACGTGTCGTGGCACGATGGACGGCGGTGCATCCGTCGCCTGACAATGGAGGAACAACCGTGAGCCACGCCCAGGGAACCCACTCGCCGACCGGGGCTTCGATCCCTCTGCACGACGCGGATTCGATCGGTCAGGGCGACGCCAGCATCGGAACCCTGGTCAAGAACGCCACGACGCAGATGTCCACGCTCGTCCGCGCGGAGATCGAACTCGCGAAGACCGAGGTCACCGAGCAGGTCAAGAAGGCGGCCACCGGGTCGGGCTTCTTCGTCGCGGCGCTCGTGTTGCTGCTCATGTCCTTCTTCCCGTTCGTCTTCATGTGGGCCAAGCTCATCTCGCTGTGGTTCGGCACCCAGTCCTGGGACTGGATCGGGTTCCTCATCGTGTTTGTGGTGCTGGTGCTCCTGGCGGCGGTCTGCGGCCTGCTCGGTTACCGCAAGATCAAGAAGATCCGCAAGCCCCAGCGCACCATCGACTCGGTGTCCGACCTCAAGCTGGCCATGCCCACGGGGACCGAACCGCGGCCCGGGACGGTGCGGGTCACCGAGACGCCCCAGCCCGCCACGCGCAGCTGAAGACTCCCGCACACCGGCCGCCCGACCCGTCGATCGTCAGGATCGACGGGTCGTGGCGGCATCGTGACGTCTCGGCCAACGGAATCCGCCTGCACGTGGCCGAGGCCCTCCCGGCCGACACCACCCCGGGGGAGCTCCCGCCGCTGGTACTGATGATCCACGGCCTCGGCGGCATCTGGTGGACCATGCGAGCACCCGTGGTCGCGCTGGCTGAGGCCGGTTTCCACGCGGTCGCGGTGGACCTGCGGGGCCACGGCGACTCCGACAAGCCGCCGCGTGGCTACGACGGGTGGACGCTGTCCGCCGACATCACCCACCTCATCCGGGCGCTCGGGCACTCCTCCGCGGTGGTCGTGGGGCAGGGCGAGGGCGGATTCGTTGCGTGGACAGCCGCTTACCGGCGGCCGCGCGCGGTGCGGGGCCTCGTCGTCGTCGGTTCTCCCCACCCCCTGGCCACCCGCCACGCCGCGCTCCGCGACCGCGCCCAACGTCGCGCCCTGGTCCCCCGCCTCCTGGCGGACCAGGCGCCCCGGTTACCCGAACGGCACCTCACGGCCGACGGCGCCGCGTCGGTGGAGGCGATGCTCAGGGCCCGCTCCGGCCCGGCGTGGCCGGACACCGCCGACTTCCGGGAGACCGCCGCGCTGCTCAGGCGGGCCATGCTCATCCCCAAGGTCGCGCACCTGTCCCTGGAATCCCGCCGCTGGATGGTCCGCAGTCAGTTCCGCCCCGACGGCCGCGACTTCCGGCGCACCGTCTCCGGTGCGCTCGAGCAGCCGGTGCTGGGGATCAGCGGCGCGGAGGACCGGTTCATCCGGCCCGAGACGGTCCGCGCGTCGGCGTCGTGGGCCCTCGACTTCCGCACCGAACTGGTCCCGGGCGCGGGTCACTACCCTGCGATGGAGGAACCGGGGCTGACGTCCCGGCTGATCGTCGACTTCGCGCGCCGCGTGAACGGGCTCTGACCGCCCGGCCATTCACGCTGGAGCCAGATCCACCCACGCGGGTCGTCGTGACCCCCTTCGGCTCACGTGTCCCCTCTGCACGTCGATCGTCGGGTTGTGGTGCCAGAATGGACCATTCCCGCAGCTCAAGGGGCGAGAGCGGTTCCAGCGCTGCCGCTCAGCGAGCCCCGACGCAGTCTCCCGTGGAGACGGGCTCCAACGAGTCGACCGCCAGCTCGAGCTGCGGGAGGACCTGCTCGACGGTGAGCGCGTACCCGGTGTCGGCGGCGTCCATCGCGGCTCCGAACACCACGCCCACGACCTGCCCCTCCGGCGTGATCAGCGGTCCACCGGAGTTGCCCTCACGCACCGACCCGCGAAGGATGTACACCTCGCGTTCGACCGTCGCCTCGCGATAGATGTCCGGCCCGCGCAGCGTCACCCGCTCGCGGATCCGGGCGGCGTCCGGCCGGTAGGGGCCGTTGCCGGGATAGCCCACGACGATCGCGTCGTCTCCGCTCCGGGCCCGGCGGTCGGCGAAGGGCAGGACCGGCGCCTGCAGGCCCGCCACGCGCAGGACCGCGATGTCGACGTCCGGGGCGTACACCACCACGTCCGCCTCGAGTTCCTGATCGCCGGCCACGACGCTGACCGAACCCGTGCCGGCCACCACGTGCGCGTTGGTCATGACCAGACCGGGGGCGGCGACGAACCCCGAGCCCTCGAGCGCACGGCTGCAGGACTCGGCGCGGCCCAGGATCTTGAGCACGGACGGCTGCACGGCCGCCACGACCTCCGACCCGGCGAGAACCGGGTCCGGCGGGGGCACCTCCTGCATGGGCGTCGTGCCGAACGGGCCGAGGATGTCCGGGAACCCGGTGGTGCCGAGCACCGAGGTGAACGCCGCCGGGATCCGTTGCAACTGCTCCGGCGCCACGTCGTCGATCTTGGCCAGCACCGACGACCCGCGCACGGCCTTGCCCGGCCCCGGTCCCTCCTGGGCCGCCACGGGGATGGCCACCAGCCACGCCACCAGCAGCATCGCGGCGGCCTGGAAGACGGCCCCGATTGTGCTGTCGAGGAACCTGGCCCCCGCCCCGGAGATGTAGCGCCTGGCGGCGCGTCCGATCGTCACCCCGGCGATCTGGCCGATGATCACCATCACCGCGATCACGGCCAGTCCCGCCGCGAGCCTGCCCACCGGCGAGTCGAGTTCCCTGACCAGGTGGGGCGCCACGAGCAGGCCCGAGGTGGCACCGATCGCCACGCCGAGCAGCGCGAAGCCCGACGCCGCGGCGCCGTTGATCCAACCCGAGATCGCCGCCGCCGCGGCGAGCGCGTACAGCGCGAGGTCGAGCCACTGTGAGCCCGTCACCGGTAGCCCCTCCGGGGATCGTCCGCGGGCAGGTCGAGCGGTTCCTCGTCGTCGTCCCCGGGTACACCGCCCCGCGCGGCGTCCGACATCGTGCGGGAGCCGGGCGCCGGGCCGTCGGCGGCCTCGGCGTCGGCGAGGCCGGACCGTGCCCCGGGCACCCCGGCGACGGTCCTGTCGGCCAGTGGGTCGGCGGACTCGCGTCGCGCCTCCTCCGCCGACATCCGGTGCTGCTCGCCGTTGCCGGAGGCCGCCAGGGTCTGCTCCAGGTCCCGCACGTCGTCGGTGTCCCAGTCCAGGTCCCAGCCGGCGGAGTGGAACATCGCGGCCAGGATCCCGGCGGTGAAACCCCACACCACCAGATCGTCGTGCTGGAACGCGGGACCGGTCCACCCGGTGGTGTGCCGCAACAGGAAGCGGTTGGCCGGGTCCAGCATCTCGCTGACCGGCACCGTCATCACCCGCGCGGTTTCGCCCGGATCCACCGACGAGACCTCCATCGGCTCGCGCCAGTAGGCCAGCACCGGGGCCACGGAGTAGTTGGACACCGGGATGTACAGCTCGGGCAGCACCGCGAGGACGTCCACGCCGTGGCTCTCCAGCCCCGTCTCCTCCCACGCCTCGCGCAGCGCCGCCTCGACAGGGCCGCTGTCGGTCTCGTCGACCCCGCCCCCGGGGAACGAGATCTGGCCGGAGTGGCTGCGCAGCGTGGGTGCGCGGTGGGTGAGCAGGACGCGGGCGTCCTCCGGGGGGTGCGGGCCGGGAGCATCCGCCGAACCCGAGAACAGCACCAGCACGGCGGCGTCCCTGTGCGGGCGACCGACCTCGTTGGGGCCGCGGTCCTCGGGCGGTCGCCGCTTGGGCAGCAACCCGTCGAAGCTGCCGTCGGTGCAGGCCGCCATGAGCGGGTCCATCCACCCGGGATGCGGCACGCCGGTCACATCCCCGGGCCCGGGTACCGGTGTGTCCCGCGCGGAACCGGTCATGCGGTGACCCCCAGGTGCTCGGAGACGGCGTCGAGCACGTCCTGCTCGGTGTCCATCGGTTCGATGAGCACGTGCGCCACCGTCCCGTCGGCGCGGACGAAGACTGTCAGCGGCAGGACGGGCGGCGCCCCCAGCAGTGACGGCAGCTCCTCGTCCTGGTCGGAGACGGAGATGAGTTCCCCGATCCCGAGCGCGGCCAGGGTGTCGAACCCCTTGGTCTCGGAGGGGTCGGTGTGGGACAGCACCACCCGCACCTGGTCCCCGAGTGTGGCCTGCGCGTCCCGGATGGCCGGGAGTTCCCTGCGGCACGGCTCGCACCAGTAGGCCCACATGTTGACCACCATCGGACGGTCCGCCTGGATCTTGCCGAGTGTGGTGGTGCTGCCGTCGTCCATGCACCGCACCATGAACCCGGCGACGGGGCCGGCGGTGGTGGCCGCCGCGGCGCTGTCGCGGCACTCCGGGAGCCCGGCCGTCGCGCGTGTGTCGGGGTCCACGACGGTGTGCGGCTCGTCGAGTGGGGGCGCGCCCACCGGTGGCGCGGGCGGGGCCGACGCGGCGACCCCGGTCCCCTGGTCGTCGCCCAGGGTGGAGACCAGGGCGACGACGACGCCGATCAGCGCCACCAACGCCACCAACGACCATCTCAGCGACGCGCTCACACCTGATCCCCCAGTCCGACCAGCTGCAACAGGTGTTCGCGTTCCGGTCCCGCCACGAGGCGGGCGGCGGCGACGGGATCGAGCGGGCCGACCTCACCCGCGGACGGGCAGTCGTCGGCCAGGACACACGCGCCGCAGGCCGCGGTCCGCGCGTGACACACCCGCCGACCGTGGAAGATGATGCGGTGACTGGCGTCGGTCCACCCCGCGCGGGGGAGCAACCGCGCCACCTCCCGCTCGATGCGGACCGGGTCGGTGGCCTCGGTCCACTTCCAGCGCGCCACCAGTCGCATGAAGTGGGTGTCCACCGTCAGCCCGGGCACGCCGAACGCGTTCCCGAGCACCACGTTGGCCGTCTTGCGTCCGAATCCGGGGAGGGTGACCAGGTCCTCGAGCCGCCGCGGCACCTCGCCGTCGTACTTCTCCACCAGCGCCGCGCCCAGGCCCTGGATGCTCCGTGCCTTGTTGCGGTAGAAACCGGTCGGGCGGATCAGGGCCTCGAGCTCGTCGCGGTCCGCGCCCGCGTAGTCCGCGGCCGTGCGGTAGCGGGCGAAGAGCGCCGGCGTGACCTCGTTGACGCGCTTGTCCGTGCACTGCGCCGACAGGATCGTCGCCACGCTCAGCTCGAGGGGATCGCGGAAGTCGAGTTCGCAGTAGACGTGTGGAAACGCGTCCTCGAGGGTGCGGAGCATGCGCCTGGCACGGCGGGTGCGCCCGAGGTCGGTTTCCACCCCCCTCGCGGCCACCCCTCGTCTGCGGCGCTTCACGGAAGCTGGAGCGGGGTCGGGCATGAGACCACATTACGGCCCGGACCACCCTCGGGTGCGCCGGGCCGCACGTGCGCGCCGGTCCCCGGGGGTGTTTACTCGGGGGCATGCAGGGAATCCTCGTCGTCCTGGTCCCGGTCCTCCTCGCCGGTTTCGCCCTCCTGATGGACAAGTTCGAGGCCGCCATCCTGGCCGAGCCGGAGCGGATCGAGACCTGACCCACCCGGGTCGCCGCGAGTTGGTCACACCTGGGGCACCGGAACGGCTACAGTGGCTTTCGCCACACGCACGCCATGGCGCGGACCTCGCTCGTCCGCGCCCGAACGGGAGGGTCACAGACTGTGACGATAGATCGCCGCACGGACCAGTCTGCCGACGACGTCCTCACCCGGGCCGGCATTTTCCAGGGTGTCGAGCCCGCGGCCGTCTCGGCGCTGCGTTCCGACCTGACCAGCGAGGAGTACTCGAAGGGTGACGTGATCATCCGCGAGGGCGAACAGGGCGACAGCCTGTACATCGTCACCTCCGGCAAGGTGAAGCTTTCCCGCAAGGCGCCCGACGGTCGCGAGAACCTGCTGTCCATCCTCGGCCCGTCGGACATGTTCGGCGAGCTGTCGATCTTCGACCCGGGCCCGCGGACCTCGTCGGCGGTCTGCGTCACCGACGTCTCCGTGCAGGCCATGGACCGATCCGCCCTCAAGCGGTGGATCTCCGAGCGCCCCGAGATCTCCGATCAGTTGCTGCGCGTGCTGGCACGCCGCCTTCGCCGCACCAACAACAACCTCGCCGACCTCATCTTCACCGACGTCCCCGGGCGTGTGGCAAAGGCACTGTTGCAGCTGGCCCAGCGCTTCGGCACCCAGGAGGGCGGCAACATCCGCGTGACGCACGACCTCACGCAGGAGGAGATCGCCCAGCTGGTCGGCGCCTCCCGCGAGACGGTCAACAAGGCTCTGGCCGAGTTCGCGCACCGCGGCTGGCTGCGCCTCGAGGGCAAGAGCGTCATCATCTCCGACACCGAGCGCCTGGCCCGCCGCGCCCGCTGAGCGCCTCCGCTCCGGCCCGGCCCGGCCCTGCCCGGCCGCGGTGGCCGTTCAGTCGTCCAGGCGGTCCAGGTAGCGCAGCGCCACGAGCGTCGACTGCTCGGCAACCTTGAGCAGGAACGGCGTGACGTCCCGGTAGATGTGCTTCGTGATGGCCTCAGCGGAGGCGTCCCGGCCGAGTTCCTCCCGGGCGGACACGATCTGCTCGAGCCTGTCCCGGCGGTGGCGGGCGAGCACCTGGGCGGCTCGGGCGGTGTCGGCCACGTCCGGACCGTGCCCGGGGATGCCGACGACCCCGTCACCGCGGGCGGCCAGCAGGTCCAGGCTCGCCAGATAGTCGCCGAGATCGCCATCGGTCGAGTCCAGCACGGTCGAGTCCCGGCCCAGGATCGTGTCCCCCAGGACCACGCAGTCCGCCGGCGCGGTGAACCCGGTGCCCGCGGGACGCACCTCGAGGCTGATCGAGTCCGCGGTGTGCCCGGGCGTGGCCAGCACGATGATGTCCAGCCCGGCGGCGTGGATCTCCTCGCCGTCGACCAGTGGCTCGGCATCGCGGCAGAACCGCTCCTGCACCGCACGGACCGGCGCGTCGGTCAGCGTGCGGAGGTGGTCGATCCCGTCGGTGTGGTCACCGTGGCGATGGGTAACGACGACGAGCTCGATCCCACCCACGATGGCGGCGATCCGCTCGGCGTGCGCGAGATCGTCCGGCCCGGGATCCACCACGACGGCGGTGGGCGATCCCGGGGCCCGCAGCACGACCGTGTTGGTCCCCTCGAAGGTCATCTCGGAGGGGTTGTCGCAGAGGATCACCCCGGACAGGTCGGTGACGGGGCGCAACGTCTCGTACGCGGGGAAGGTGATCGGGGCCAGACCGCCGGTCGTCGCCATGCCTCCGGCCCTAGCCCTCGACCTCGACGATGAGCTCGACCTCGACGGGCGCGTCGAGCGGCAGCTCGGACACCCCGACGGCCGAGCGGGCGTGGACGCCGGAGTCGCCGAAGACCTCACCGAGCACGTCCGAGGCGCCGTTGATCACGGCGGGCTGGGCGTTGAACCCCGGGGCGGAGGCGACGAACCCGACGACCTTGACGATCCTCACCACGGAGTCGATGCCCACCAGGCCGTCGATGGCTGCGAGCGCGTTGAGGGCGCAGGTCCGGGCCAGATCGGCGGCAGCCTCGGGGCTGACCTCAGCGCCCACCTTGCCGGTCGCGGCGAGGGCGCCGTCGACCATCGGCAGCTGACCGGAGGTGTAGACGTACGCCCCCGTCCGGACGGCGGGGACGTAGTTGGCCAACGGCGGTACGACGGTCGGCAGGTCGATCCCCAGCTGTTCCAGCTTGCGGCTCCAGTAGCCCCCGGCCTCGCCGTCCGACATCAGAGCTGGCGCTTGAGGTAGGCGACGTGCTGCTCGCCGGTGGGCCCGGGCAGCACGGAGACCAGCTCCCAGCCGTCACTGCCCCACTGGTCGAGGATCTGCTTGGTGGCGTGGGTGAGCAGTGGGACGGTCGCGTACTCGAACCGGGCTGCGGAGGTGGATTCGCTCATGTCCCCCACTCTAGGGAAGTCGAGAGCCGCCCGCGCGCGGTGGTGGATGCGCTTAGTCTGGAACACATGCCGTCCACCGAGATTCCAGGAACACAGGCGACACAGTCGACGCGGTCGACCATCGCCGACGAGCTGTCCACCGGCTGGTCCGACCCCTCCGCCCGTGCAGATCTCCACTATGTGTCCGGGAAGGGGGGAACGGGCAAGACCACGGTCGCGACCTCGCTGGCGCTCGCCCTGGCCTCCACCGGCAAGCGCGTGTTGCTGGTCGAGGTGGAGGAACGCCAGGGCATCGCGCGGATCTTCGACCGCGCCCCGCTGCCCTACCGCGAGGAGCTGGTGGCCCGGGTCGACGGCGGCGGCAAGGTGTTCGCACTGGCCATCGACATCGAGGCCGCGATGCTCGACTACCTCGACACGTTCTACCACCTCGGAGTGGTGGGCAAGGTCATGAAGTCGGTGGGTGCGATCGAGTTCGCCACCACGATCGCCCCCGGCCTCAAGGACGTGCTCCTGACCGGCAAGATCTACGAGGTCGTCACGCGCGACCACGCCAAGAAGGAGGTCGTGTACGACGCCGTGGTGGTGGACGCCCCGCCGACGGGCCGCATCGGCAAGTTCCTCGACGTGACCACCGCGATGGCGGACCTCGCCGCCGGCGGCCCAATCCGTCGTCAGGCCGACGCCGTCTCCGAGCTGGTCCACTCCCCGCAGACGGTGGTCCACCTGGTCACCCTGCTCGAGTCGCTGCCGGTCCAGGAGACCGTCGAGGCGATCGAGGAGTTGCGCTCCCACGAGCTACGGGTCGGCCAGGTGATCATCAACCGGGCCGAGACCAGACACCTCGACGACGCCGCCCTCGAGCGAATCGCCGAGGAGGACATCGACGCCGCGGCGGTTCTCGCCGGGCTCGAGGAGACCGGTGTGGAGCTCGACGACGAGGGCCTGCAGGGGCTGTTGGTCGAGGCCATCGAACACGCGCGCGTCGCACGCGGTCAGCTCAAGGCCGGCGAGACCCTGACCTCCTCCGGCTGCCCGACCCTCGTGCTGCCGGCCCTGCCCAACGGCGTCGAGGTCGCCGATCTCTACGACCTCGCCTCCGCCCTCGCCGACCAGGGAGTGCACTGATATGACCCGTCGTCTCGACATCACCGGGATGCTCACCGATCCCGCGACCCGTGTCGTGGTCTGCACCGGCGCCGGCGGCGTGGGCAAGACCACCACCGCCGCGGCGGTGGCACTCCGCGCCGCCGAACTCGGCCGCGACACCGTGGTCCTCACCATCGACCCGGCCCGGCGCCTCGCGCAGGCGTTGGGCATCGATGACCTGTCCAACGAGCCGTCCCGGGTGGATCTCGGGCCGGAGCACACGGACTCGGACGGGTCGCTGCACGCGATGATGCTGGACATGCGTCGCACGTTCGACGAGCTGGTCACGGCCAACACCACGCCCGAGAAGGCGCAGTCCATCCTGGACAACCGCTTCTACAAGACCATGGTCACGTCCTTCGCGGGGACGCAGGAGTACATGGCCATGGAGAAGCTGGGGCAACTGCTCGACGACTCGACGTGGGACCTCGTCGTCGTCGACACCCCTCCCTCCCGCAACGCCCTCGACTTCCTCGACGCCCCGAGCCGACTGGGCGCCTTCATGGACAGCCGCCTCATGCGGGTGTTCGCCGCGCCCGGCCGCGGGGTGGGCCGATTGATGTCGGGAGCCATGAGCACCGCCATGCGGGGGGTCTCGGCCGTCGTCGGCTCGTCGATGCTCAAGGACGCCTCCGAGATGGTGGTGGCCCTGGACTCCACGTTCGGCGGGTTCGCCACCCGCGCCTCCCGCACCCAGGCGATCCTGCGCCGCAAAGGCACCGAGTTCCTGGTGGTCTCGTCCGCGGAACGGCCCGCCCTGCGCGAGGCCGCGTTCTTCGCCGAACGACTCTCGGATGAGGAGATGCCGCTGGCGGGGGTCGTGATCAACCGCACCCACCCGCGACTGACGGACCTGACGGCCGAGCAGGCGTGTGCGGCCGCCGACCGGCTGGCGGGCAATCCGGAGGCCGAGGCCGTGCTGCGGATCCACGCCGACCGGGCCGGGACCGCCAAGCAGGAGGTCCGCCTGCTGGAGTCGTTCACCGACACCCATCCGGACGTACGGATCGTGGGCGTGCCCTCGCTGCCGTTCGAGATCTCCAATCTGGAGGCGCTGCGCTCGGTCGGGGACCAGCTCTGCGGGTGAACAGACGACGCGACCCGCGGCGGGTGCCGCGGGTCGCGTCGGTGTCGGGGTACGGGGCCGATCAGTAGATGACGGTGTGCCGCTCGATCTGCTGGGCGAAGAAATCTGCCCACGACCGGACTTCGGGGTGCTGCTTGAGCAGGGCCCGGCGCTGACGCTCGGTCATCCCGCCCCAGACCCCGAACTCGACGCGGTTGTCCAGCGCGTCGGCGCGGCACTGGAGGAGAACCGGGCAGTGGCGACAGATGGAGGCCGCCTTGCGCTGGGCGGCACCACGGACGAAGAGCTCGTCCGGGTCGATGTCCTTGCACCGGGCCTGGGCCACCCATTCCTGGCGGCCCTCCCCGATGATCGTCTCCTCGGACCCGAGAGGATTGCTGGATCCGGGGCGAACCCCGGCGTCGTCGGTGCGGGAGGTCCCGGGAAGGGTGGCCGTCATCGATGTACCCCTGTCTGTGTGGAGACGCGGACGGATCTCCCGCACACGCCTCCGGCCTTCTGGGCCCACCCGGCGCGGCGGACCCACGGTGTCCGCGGGAGCCTGTCGGCCGTGAGTGCAGTCGGACTACGACCTCATCCGGGTTCGGCACGTCCCGCGTTCCCTCATATTGTTACCGTAGTCACACAACAGAAGTAAAGAGTCGTGTGCCTAAGAACCCTCACGGGGTGGCGGGTCAGGGGTGTTCACGTACTCTGTCCCCGTGACGGCTATGAGTTCGCTGGGAAAGCTGGTCGCGACCTGTGTCGCAGCCGGGGTGGTGGCGGCCGGGTCGTTGTTCCCGATCGCCGGGGCTGCGGGGCTGGCCTCAAACAAGATGGCGGACTCGCTGTCCGGGACGTCGGCGGACCTGATCAAGGGTGATCTGCCGTCCATCTCCACAGTCACGGACGCCGAGGGGACGCCCATCGCCTGGTTGTACGACCAGCAGCGGGTGGTGGTCCCGAGCGACGAGATCTCGCAGAACATGAAGCTGGCGATCATCGCGATCGAGGACCGTCGGTTCGCCGACCACAACGGTGTGGACTGGCGTGGCACGATCCGCGCCGCGCTCACCAACGCCACGTCCGGGGACGTGCAGCAGGGCGCCTCGACCATCGACCAACAGCTGGTCAAGAACTACCAGTTCCTCGTCTCCGCCGAGAACGACGCGGAACGCCGCGCCGCCGTGGAGACCACCCCGGCGCGCAAGATCAAAGAGATCCGGATGGCGCTCACGCTCGACAGCGAGATGAGCAAGGACGACATCCTCAGCAAATACCTCAACCTGATCTCGTTCGGCAACGGTTCCTTCGGGGTCCAGACCGCGGCACAGACCTACTTCGGCGTCGACGCCGCGGACCTCTCCGTGCCGCAGTCCGCCATGCTCGCCGGGATGATCCAGTCCACCAGCAGGTTCGACCCGTACACCAACCCCGAGGACACCAAGGACCGCCGCGACACCGTCATCGACACCATGGTCCAGACCGGCGCGATCACGCCGGGCGATGGCGCGGCCTACGCGGCCGAGCCACTCGGTGTCCTGGATCGCCCAAACTCGCTGCCCCGTGGCTGCATCACGGCCGGTGACCGCGGGTTCTTCTGCGACTACGTTCTCGACTACCTCGACCAGAACGGCCTGAGCCGCGAGATGGTCCAACAGGGTGGGTACACCATCCGCACCACCCTCGACCCGACCGTCCACGACTCGGTGCAGCGCTCGCTCAACACCTACGGCAACCCGACGGGCCAGGGTGTGGCCGAGGTCATGAGCGTCGTGCGCCCCGGTCGGGAGTCCCACAAGGTCGTGGCGATCGCCTCGAGCCGCCAGTACGGCCTGGAACTGGGCGACAGCCAGACCGTCCAGCCGCAGCCGTTCTCCCTGGTCGGCGATGGCGGCGGCTCGGTGTTCAAGGTCTTCACCGTGGCCGCGGCCATGGAGAAGGGCATGGGCACCAACACCAACCTGGCGGTCCCGCGCCGCGTCCAGGTCTCCGGCCTGGGTGCCGGCGGCGCGCGAGGCTGCCCGCCCGCCCAGTACTGCGTGGAGAACGCCGGTTCGTATCCCGAGTCACTGTCCGTCGCGGACGCGCTCGCGCAGTCGCCCAACACCACCTTCGTCAACCTCATCAAGGACGTCGGGGTCTCCCCCACCGTGGACATGGCGGTGCGGCTCGGCATGCGGTCCTACGACCGCAAGGGCACCGCGGAGGACGGCGACTCGATCGCCGGGTTCATCAAGAAGAACAACCTGGGTTCGTTCACCCTCGGCCCCACGGCGGTCAACGCGCTCGAGTTGTCCAACGTCGGGGCCACGCTCGCCTCCGGCGGGATGTGGTGCCCCCCGAGTCCCGTCGAGTCGATCACCGACCGCACCGGTAAGCGGGTCGAGTTGAGCGAACCCGGGTGCGAGCAGGTGGTCGAACCGGGGCTGGCCGACACCCTCTCGGTGGCCCTCTCGAAGGACCACGTGGGGGCCGGCACCGCCGCGGGCGCCGCGGGCGCCGCCGGGTGGAGCCTGCCCATGTCGGGCAAGACGGGGACCACCGAGGCCAACCGCTCCTCGGCGTTCCTCGGCTTCACCAACACCTACTCCGCCGCCGTCTACGCCTTCAACGACGGCACCACCACCAGCGAGCTGTGCACCAGCCCGCTGCGGCAGTGTTCGTACGGCAACCT
>JBKBRA010000062.1:0-16513 GCA_046292305.1 Dietzia sp.
AGCTCCGTTCCGGGACGGGACCGCCGTCGATCGTCGGGGTCACCGGGACCATCGTGGCCTATCGGCCACCGTCGGACAACAACCGGCCTCGCCCCGGACCGGCGGAGAGGAGCCGGAGCAGTTGATCCGCGTCAGGGAGATCGGTCGGTTCGACCGTCCTTCCGGAGCGGACGTAGTGGAAGGCCGCCCGGACCCTGTCGAGCTCGATCGGCTCACCGAGCCTCGCCGAGACGACCTTGGACCACGCGTAGCGGTAGACCGCCAACTGGAGCGAGACGGAGGGCAGGTCCCCGGCACCCGGCACCCGCCCGGTCTTCCAGTCGACGACGATCCAGTCGTCCCCGTCGGCGAACACCGCGTCCATCCGGCCACGCAGCAGATGCTCCCCGAGACCCACCTCGAAGGGCACCTCCACCGCCTCCGGCGTCAGTCGCGCCCATCGGGACTTCTCGAAGGCCTGTTGCAGTGCCGCGAGGTCCGACTCCGACAAGCCGTCGACCGCACCCTGGTCCCCGGCGCCGGGGAGATCGTCGATGTCGAGCAGGTGGGTGGCCCCGAAGCGGTGTTCCAGCCAGAGGTGGAACCGCGTGCCGCGCCGGGCGAACCGGTCGGGCCGGAACGGCACCGGCCTGCGCAGACGGTCGGCGAACGCGTCGGGGTCCGACGCCATGGCCACCACCTCGCCCGCGGTGAGTCGCCGCGGGAGCACCACCGCGTCGCGCCGTTCGGCGGCCCGGCGCGCGTCCGCGAGCAGTGGCGCGGCCGCGAGGTGCCAGTGTCGGGCGGGCCCGTGCTCGGGAACCGGGTCGGTCTCCGGGTCCACGGGCGCAGCCACTCTCACCGCGTGGGACGCGGACTTCCGGTCGGCTGCCGCCGCGCGCGGCCAGGTGGCTTCCACCACCGACGAGGTGGCCGGGTTGGTGGCGGATGGTGTGACGACGAGGTGATCGATCTCCCCGAGAGGTTCGGGTCCCCGGCACGACCCGAGGACCTCCTCGAGGAACTCCGACGGCCCCCGGGGTGTGGAACCGCTCCCGTGCCAGTGCGATGCCGAGAGCAGCAGAGAGTGCTCCGCACGGGTCACCGCGACGTAGAACAGTCGTCGGTCCTCGTCGAGTGACCGCCGTGTGACGCGGTCGATGTGGCTTCTGAGCGCAGCCTCCAGGAGTTTGCGGTCCGCCACGCCGTCGAGCCGGGGCACCGGCACCCCGCCGGGGTTGTCCCCGTCCTCCCGGTCCCCGCGCAGTTCCTCGGGCAGGTGGGTGGCGGCCCGGACGGAGGTGCGGGGCGACCGGTCCGACGGGAAGATCCCGACCGACAGGTGGGGTACGGCGACGATCTCCCATTCCAGTCCCTTGGCCGAGTGCACGGTCAGGATCTGCACCCGACCCGGTGTCGCGGCGACCTCACCCCGGGCGAGGCCGCCGTCCACTGTGCGCGCCAGGTCGAGGTGCGCCAGGAGGGCGTCCAGACCCGAACCCCGGTCCGCCCTGAACCCGGCGGCCACCTCCTGCAGTTGGTCGAGTTGTTCGCGCGCCTCTCCTCCTCCCGTGCGCTCCCGCAGGCGCACCTCGGCATCCAGACCGAGCGCCTGTTCCGCCGCGGCCACGAGCCTGGCCGGGGGCGCGGATGAGCGGACCCTGAGCGCTGCGATGATGCGGGAGAGCTCGGTGATCCGGGCGACGCCGGCCGGGCTGTAGTCGCCCTCCGGGCCCGGGTCGGCGAGCGCGTCCGCGAGTCCCGCGGCGTCGGTCTCCTCGCCACGGGCGATGGCGTCCAGGACGTCCTCGAGCTCCTCGACGCCGGACAGCGCTCCCCCGGCCTCGGCCGGACGCCGGAGCGAGAGCACGGACGCCCGTCTGGCCAACGCGGCCAGATCGGCGGCGCCGAGGGCGAACCTGGAGCCACTGAGCAGGCGCACCAGCGGTGCACCGGCACCGGGGCGGGCGACCACGGTGAGCAGCGAGACCACGTCCGCCACCTCGGGGACGTCCAGGAGCCCACCCACTCCGACGACCTCCACCGGCAGACCGCGCTTCTCCAGCGCCTCGGCGATCGGCCCGGAGTCGCTGTTGCGTCGGACCAGCACTGCTGCGGTGGGGACCCGGCCGGACGACTCCGCGGCGTGGTACCGGGACGCCAACGACTCGGCCAGCCAGTCCCGTTCCGCCTCTGCCGTGTCCAGCACCGCCACCCGCAGGTCCGCGCGCCCGGCCCCGGGCCGCGCTCGCAGCTGAGGGACAGGCACGGAGCCGGGGCGGTCCCGCAGCGGCAGGGTGATCCGGTTGGCCAGCGCGAGCACCTGGGGTGGGTTGCGCCACGATGTGGTGAGCTCGCGGAGGTGGGACTGGTGCCCTCCGGGCCGGGGGAAGTCGTCGCGGAAGCGGTCGAGGTTCGAGGCCGAGGCCCCCCGCCACCCGTAGATGGACTGCATCGGGTCCCCTACCGCTGTGACCGCCGGGACCGGGCCCGCCCCTCCGCCGAACAGCGAGGTCAGCAGGACCCGTTGGGAGTGGCCGGTGTCCTGGTACTCGTCGAGCAGTACCACCCGGAACGCCCGACGTTCGGCCTCACCGACCTGGGGGTGGTCGCGGGCCACCGTCGCGGCGAGCGCCATCTGTGACGCGTGGTCCAGCGCGGACTCCTCGCGCATCCGCGCTGCGACCGCGTCGACGAGATCCGCCAACTCGTCGCGGTGCCCCTGGACGGTGGCGGCCTCGTCGAGCCACTTGGTCGGAGCCGCTCGTTGGCCGGGCCCACCGGGCAGGGTGGCGACGAGGGTGGAGATCAGATCGGGGTGGGCCCGCAGGTCATCGGTGCTCACGAGGTGTTCGGACAGCTGACCCGCCAGCGCCAGGACATCGCGGGTCACCTGCGCGGCCGAGGACCCCGTGGCGAGCGGGGACTCCCACCGCGAGACGACGTCGTGCGCGAGCTGGAACGCGGCCGTGGGGGTGAGTAGTCGTGACTCCGGTTCGACCGGGACGAGCAGGCCGTAGGACCCGAGGAGAGTGCCCGCGAACGCGTGATAGGTCGAGATCTGCGGGTCCTCGGTGCGGATCGACTCCGCGATCCGGGGGTCCGACCCGGGGCCGGTGCACAACGGGCTCCCGGTCAGCGCCTCGAGCCGTCGCCGGATCCTCCTCGACAGCTGCTGCGCGGCCTTGCGAGTGAAGGTGAGTCCCAGGATCTCCGAGGGACGCGCGTGGCCGTTGGCAACGAGCCACACCACGCGCGCGGCCATGGTCTCGGTCTTGCCCGCGCCCGCGCCGGCCAACACGAGGGTCGGCTCGGTGGGGCCGGCGATCACCGCGGCCTGTTCCTGGGTCGGACGGTGGACGCCCAGCGCGTCGGCGATCCTGTCGGGGTCTGTCACCGGGGTCACCCGATCACCTGCCGGCCCTCGGACTGGGCGGGGCAGCTGGACCGGACGTCGCAGTGGTCGCACCACTGCCCCACACGGGCCGTGTAGGACGGCCCCACCGTCGCGCGGCCCGCCTCGACCACGCGATCGGTCAACCCCTCCGCGGCCTCGCCGCCGAGTGGGTCCTGGACGCGCTCCGTGGGCATGCGGCCCTCCCGGCCCCCGAGGTACAACAGGAGCCCTCCCCCGGGCGCACGACCCGCAGCGGACTCGACGGCGCCCTCCGACACGGCCAGCTGGTACAGGGCGAGCTGGGGATGTGCCGCCGCCACCGCCTTGGAGACTGCTCCCGGCGAGGTCTTGACGTCCACCGGGACCACCTCGCCGGAGCGGGTGGCCTCGAGCCTGTCGATCCGGCCCCGGATCCGCACCCCGCCCCGGACGTCGAAGGCGAACGCCTCCTCCACCCCCGCGGTCGTGTAGACGTCCCGGGTGCCGGTGCGCCACCGCCGGAACGTCTCGGCCATCCCGACCATCGACTCCGCGCCGCGCTCGGCGAACCAACCGCGGGCACGCGTGAGCGATTCGGCCCGGCGGATCACGGCCGTCCGGAGCGCGTCCTCGGGGACACCGCCCTCGACCGCCTGGGTGAGCGCGTGGACCGCCGACCCCCGGATCAGGGCCGACGCCGAACCCGACTCGGCGGAGTCACCCCGGACCTTCTGCAGGAACCACCGGAGCGGACACTCCTCGAGCGCGCCGAATCCTGACGGCGAGAGCACGACCACCGGCTGCCCCGGCGCCGCGGGGAAGGGGGGTGCCGCGGTGGACGGTCCGCTCGAGCCGTACCAGCCCCCGGGGTCCGCCTCCCCGACCCCGGCGTCCCGGAGACCCGCCAGGAGACCCGCGGCGTGCGTGGCGTCCGCCGGGTCCGTGGACGGATCGAGCAGCGCGGCGCGGAGGTCGACGGCCAGGTGCTGCAGCGTGAACACCGTCGGGGCGTAACGCGTGGCGACCGGCGCCGCGGCACCCGGGCGATGCCCGTCCGCGCCGACCGTGCCGTCACCCGTGGATGCGGGGTCCGTGGTGGCGAGGTCCGAGATCTCGTCGACGAACCGTGACGGGGCGACGTCACCCTCGTCCGGGGCCTCGACCGCGGTCACCAGGAGATGACTACGAGCACGTGAGCAGGCCACGTAGAACAACCGCCGTTCCTCGGCCGCCCGGGCTGTGGCGGACGACACGGTCCGCTCGGCCTCCGACGGGAGCGGCCCGTCGCCGGCCACCTCCGTCAGGTCCACGAGTTCATCGACCCCGAGCAACCCCGAACGACGGCGAGGGGCCGGCCAGCGCCCGTCCTGGACCCCGCACACGACCACCGAGCGCCATTGCCTGCCCACCGCGGCGTGGGCGGACAGCACGCTCACGGCCCCGCCACGGGCGCGGGTATCCGCCCGTCGGGGGGCGGGGAGGTCCTCCCTCGACACCACCTCGCAGAAGAGCGCGACGGAGCCTCCGGGGACGCGGTCCACGTAGTCCGCCGCGTGGTCGAACAAGGACACCACGGCGTCCAGGGACCGGTCCGCCGAGCGGGACCACGGATCGGCGGCCACGGCCTGCCGGACGAGACGCCGCTCCATCCTCGAGGCCGACCACGCCGCCCAGAGGACCTCCTCGACGGTCCCGCCCGCCCGGAGTGAGTCCAGTACCGCGATCCGTGCGTGCCGGATGCGGGTGACCGGCGCGAGTTCGACCGCGGTGAGTCCGGACGGGGCCGGGTCCCCCTCGGCGAGGACGAGGTCCCGGAGCGTCTGGGCACTCGGCACGGACCCACCTATCCCGGAGCGGCGGATCCCGCGCCGCAGCCGACGCATGGCCACGGCATCGGCACGACCGATGGGGCCGGACAGCAGAGCGAGGGTGTGTTCGGCGTCCGTGCCGTCGGCCCCCTGCAGCGCCGACCGCAGCAGCAGGAGGAGCGCCGCGACCACGGGGTCGTGCGCCGGGGGCAGCTCGGCGCCCGCGTCGACCACCGGGACGCCGGCCGCGTCGAGTGCGGGCAACAGTGCGTCGACGACCCCGGGCAGCGATCTGCTGACGACCGCCATCTCCCCGTAGTCGACACCGTCCAACACGTGGCGCCGACGCAGGAAGTCCGCGACGACCGCGGCCTCGGCGGCGGCCGACCGGGCGACGGTGACCGTCACCGAGCCCTCCGCACCGATCGCGCGGGGTCCTGAACCGGCCGCGCCCTCCCGGGGTCGGTGACGGGCCGCCCCGGGGAGCCGGGAGCCGACCCGTGCCGCCACCGCCGCGACCGCGGGCTCCATCCGGTGACCCACGTGCAGGTCCACCGCACGGCCGCCCTGGTCCACGACCGCGCGGGCGAGGCCGCCGTCCGCGCCGCGGAAACGGAACACCGACTGGTCCCCGTCCTCGACGACCAGCAGGACGTCCGCCCCTCCGCCGATCGCGGCGACGAACTCGGCCGCGAGCGGGTCGAGATGGTGAGCGTCGTCGACCACGACCAGCCGCCGGGACCGGAAGACCTCCCTGAGCTGTGGGTCCGCGGTCAGCGCGTCCAGCGCAGCCCCCACGAGCTCGGCGGCGTTGAGCGCCTCGGGAACGTCGGACTCCCCACCCCGCAGACCCGAGCGCAGTGCCATCTGCTCCTCGTGCCTGCGGAAGAACCCGGCGGCGGCGACCCACGCGGGTCTGCCCGCCGAACGTCCCAGCCGCGCGAGTTCCCGGGGTCCGATCCCGCGCTCCAGTGAGCGCAGCAGGAGGTCGCGGAGCTCGCGGGCGAAACCGACGGTGGACAACGCGGGCCGAAGCGGTTCGGGCCAGAGCGGCGCACCGTCGGCCACCTCACCCAGCAGGGTCTCCCGGACCAGGGCGTCGTGCTCGGCTCCCGTCCGGAGCCGCGGCGGCGGGGCGTCGACCCGGGCGGCCGCCAGTCGGACCACGGCATGGGCCAGGGAGTGGACGGTACGGACTGGGGCGTCCGTGCCCACGACGGATTCCGGCGGGAGCCCGCGGGTGACCTCCTCGAGGAGTGCGGCCCCGGCGGTGGCGGACCCGGTGAGGACCAGGACGCCGTCCAGCCCCACCCCGCCCGTCACCGCGGCGCGAACCACGTCCACGACGAGTGAGGTCTTCCCGCTTCCCGGCCCGCCACGCACGACCCAGCGATCCTGACGACCGGGGGGCCGGGGGCCCCAGTCCCTCCCGACCAGATGGTCGAGCCCGGGTGGCCACCTGCGGGGCGGGGCGGCCTCCACGATGCGGGTGGCGTGCTGCGCTCCGGCGGTCGGTGCTGCGGACTCTGTCACGGCTCGATGAGACCACACCCCTACGACAGTCCGGCGGCCGGAGATCCGCTCCACCGGGCCGGTGGCGTCAGCGCAGGGTGTCCTCGAGCATCCGGGGGCGGCACGCGATACGGCCGACCACGCACATCACCGCGAGGACCACGGTGAGGAACGCCAGTCCCCCGCCCAGCCCCGGGCCGGACAGGAGCAGGCCGAAGACGACGGGGCCCAGGCTCGCCGCGGTGTACCCGACGCCCTGCGAGAACCCGGAGAGAGCGGCGGAGCCGGCCTGGGTCCGGGTGCGGAGGTTGATGAGCGTCAGGCACAGCGGGAACGTGCTGGGGCCGACACCGAGCAGACAGATCCACAGCCACGGCGCGACGCCGGGCGCCCAGAGCAGGCCGGCGAATCCGGCCAGGTAGCAGAGCACCGAGACGACGACGACGGGGTACGGGTCCTCGACACGGCCCGCCACCCAGGGGACGACCAGTGCGGCGATCAGACCGATGGCCGAGTACACCGCGAGCGCGAGTCCGCCCTCGGCCCGGGTCATCCCGATCGACTCCGCCACAGCCGGGAGCCAGGTGAAGAAGGCGTAGGTGCACAGGGAGTTGGTCCCGAAGAACAACGCGAGGGCGACGCCGACGGGCGAACGCCAGGGCCGTATCCGCTGTGTCGGACCGACACCGCCGACGGTCCCGGCGGGGGGAGGACCGGCGGTGGCCGGGCCGCGACGCACGATCTCGACGATCCAGGGCACGGCCGCGACGATCGCGAAGACGGCCCACCATCCGATGGACACCCGCCACCCGGCGGCCTCGTCCACGGGGACCGCCACCAGTGCCGGCACGACCGTCCCCAGCTGGAGACCGGTGATATACGCCATGCTCACGGCCGCGACGTGCCGCGGAAAATACTTCTTGACCAGCGGCGGTGCCACCACGTTGCCGATACCCATCCCGGCCAGTGCGATGAGTGATCCCGCCCCCATCACCCACGGGTCGTGGGCGAGGGCCCGGAGGACCTGGCCGGCCGCGGCCGCCGCCATCGCCAGCACGGTCAGCAGCTCCAGGCTCATCCGGCGCAGGACGATCGGGGTGAGGACACCCCAGAGGGCGAACATCGCCGTGGGCACCATCCCGAGCAGTCCCATGCCCCCGGCGCCGAGGCCGATCTCGGCGTCGATCACCCCGAGAAGTGGACTCAGGGAGGTGACGGCGGTGCGGAGGTTGAGCGAGACGAGGACGACGCCGACCAGGGCCACCACGGGGAACGCCAGCGCGCCCGAGGTGGTGCCTGCTCGCGAGGAGCGGGGGTTCATGCGTCCGTGTCGCCGACGTATTCCTCGACGGTCCGGGCCATGGCCTGCAGTCCGTCCATCGCCGCCGGTCGGGACCCGGGGTGCAGCGCGTGCACCGCCAACCGGAACACCGCCGCCCGCAGCACCATCTGCGGCCAGTCGTCGAGGTGGCGCCACCGCGCCAGCACCCCGCTGTCGACGGTCCCCCACGAGAGATGGTCGACCGCGACGACCGCCGCCGACCAGGTGGCCGGGCGGGCATAGGGGACGACGTCCGTCAGTGCTGGTTCGTCCGACGAGTCGAAGAGCAGGCCCCGCGCGAGATCACCGTGGACCACCCCGGCACCCGGCACCGGGGCGACCGGCCGACGCAGGCGGATGAGCCCCGTCGCGCCGAGCAGCGCGGCCGCGCGGTGGGTGGCGAAGGGGGTCCCCCGGTCCTCCATTCCGGGGCCGAGGTCGAGTTCGGGGTCCCCGTCCCACGCCGCCGCCTCGGCGATCGCGAACAGATCGGTCTCCGTCCACGGTCGGGTGGCCGGGCGCCGGGCCGGACGTGGCCGGTCGACCCCCGCGAGCGCGGAGTTGATCCGGGCCGACCACGCGATGGTCTCGTCGGCGCGGGCCTCGGGGCGTCCGGGGAGCGCCCGGTCGGCTCGCCACCCGCTGACGACGTGTCTGCCGTCCGTCGACCGCACCGGCAGTGCCACGCGCAGACCGGTGACGTCGAGTTCCTCCCGTACCCGCGCGGACCAGTTGGCCAGGGCCGTGTCGGCGACCGGCCGGAAGACCACGGGGCTCCCCGGCGACGCGACCAACCAGCCCGTCCCGGAACCGGCGACCACGGGTACGGCCGCACCGGCCACCACGCCGAAGGCGCCGCGGACGTGGTCGGGGACGCTCACGTCGTTCACGTCGTTCACCGTACCCACCCCACCGGTCAGTACCCGGGCAGGGACGGGTCGACGTCGCGGGTCCAGGCCTCGATGCCGCCCTCCAGCGACCGCACCCCGGCGAAACCCGCCCCGGTCAGCGTCGCGGCCGCGCGGGCCGAACGCACACCCGATTTGCAGTACACGACGAGCGGTCCCCGGGCCGCGGCGCGCCCGAGGACCCCGGTCGGGTCGGAGGCGACCTCGGCGACCGAGTCCAGCGGAACCCAGACCGAGGGGTCGATCATCGCGATGGACCGCTCCCCGGCGCCCCGGACGTCCACGAGGACGGGCGCGACCGAGCCGGACGGTCCCGCGTCCGACAGCTCGGCGGCGAGGTCGGCCGCAGAAACGGTGGGCACGTCGTCCGCGTCGGGGGACCGGACCTCACAGGACCCGTCTCCGCCCTCCGGAAGAGAGGTCACGGGGGGCCGGGACGGATCCGGCCGGATGGTCACGGTCCGGTGGGTGGTCTCGAGGAGGTCCATCAGCACGAGCCGGCCGAGCAGGGGCCTGCCGGCCCCGGTGATCAGCTTGACCGCCTCCATCGCCATCATCGACCCGACCGTCCCGCACAGTGCACCCACCACCCCGGCCTCGGCGCAGCTGGGGACGGAACCGGGCGGCGGCGGGGCCGGGTAGAGGTCGCGGAGCGTGACGGCGTCCGCGGGCGCGGGCGGGCGCGACCAGAAGACGGCGAGCTGGGCCCGGAAGCGGTCGATCGTCCCCCAGATCACCGGGATCCCGGCGATCTCACAGGCGTCGGAGACGAGATAGCGCGTGGCGAAGTTGTCGCTGCCGTCCATCACCAGGTCGTGACCCTCGAGGAGGGCGCCGATGTTGAGCGCGTCGAGTCGTGCGTGGACCGCCTCGACCCTGACCCCGGGGGCCAGCTCGGCGAGTCGCTCCCGGGCCGACTCGACCTTGGGACGGCCGATGGTCGGGACGGAGTGGATCACCTGCCGCTGCAGGTTGCCGAGGTCCACCTCGTCGTCGTCGATCACGGTGATCCGCCCGACACCCGCCGCGGCGAGGTACATGAGCACCGGCGCGCCCAGACCGCCCGCCCCCACGACGAAGACGGACGCGGCGCGCAGGCGACGCTGACCCTCGTCACCGATGGCACCCAGCAGGAGGTGGCGCGAGTAGCGCGCGCGCTCCTCCGCGGAGAGGTCGGGCACCGGATCGACCAACGGGGGAAGGGCCCCGGCCGCGTCGCCGGTCAGGGGGTTCACGGCACCACCGGCGGACCGTCGGGGAACGGCCACGCGTTGTACCGACAGGTGTCGTCGTTGTCCGGGACCACACCCTCGGGGTCGATGCTGAAGATCTCGCTGTTGGAGACCCCGAAGGTCTGCTGCATCATGATCGGCGCCAGAACCCCGTCCGCCGGGCACGGCTCGTGGTCCGGGTAGCCGATGGCATGGCCGACCTCGTGGTTCACGAGGTACTGGCGGTACGACCCGATGTCCCCCTGGAAGGACCGGGCGCCCCGGATCCATCTCGCCAGGTTGAGGTAGACCCGCCCGGTGGACGGGTTGAAGCAGCTGGTCTCGAGCTCGATCTCGTAGCCGCAGTTCTCGCGGACCGTGATGGGGCTGGCGAGGGTCACCCGGAACGCGGGGTCGTCGCGGTCGGTCCGCTGGAACGCCACCGCCCCGTCGGCGGTCCAGCTCTTGGGGTTGGCCAACGTGGCGTCCACCATTCGGGCCACCGAGTCGTCGCCGCCGAAATCCGTCGTGTCGACGCCGTCCTCCACCTCGACGGTGTAGACGAACTGTTCCGCGGTGGGACGCCCGATTCGGTCGGTTCCCCCGGGCACGATCCGGAACTCCCTCGTGCCTTCCTCGGCGAAGGGGCCTCCTTCGGGCAGCTGCCCGCTCGGGGGCACCTCTCCCCGGAACGGGCCCCCGACGATCGCGGGCGTCTCCTCCGCCTCGGCCGCGGACCCGGCCTCGTCCGGCCCCGGCGTTGCCACGGAGTCGGCGATCACGAGCGCCGTGAGCACCACCAGCACGGGGATCGCGTACGCCCGCCAACCCCAGGTGGTGAAGAACCGGCCGACCGGGCTCTGCTTGCGCAGATGGTCCCTGGCACCGGGGACGGAGCGGCGACGGCCGGGGGTCGTCTCCTCCTCCGGATCCCACGGAGCCCGCAGCGGTTCGCCGTGCGGAGGGTAGTACGGAGAGCGGTCCCCACCGTGGCCCGGGGTGTCACCCCGCGAAGTGGACCCGACGTCGAGACCGTCCGACGTCCGGCGACGGCCGTCGCTCATCCGTGCACCTCCAAGTCCGCATCGGTCAGGCTCGAGTCAAGGCCTCCACGATCCCACATCCGGAGGTGGTCGCCTTCTCCGGCACTCCGCCGGTGCGGGTATTGTCCGTCAGGCCCGGTCGACTGTCGACTCGACGTCCGGGAGGACAGGAGCCAGAAGATGACCAGCCCGGGCGGACCGTCCCCGACGGCTCCGGGGCGTGCCAGGGCGACCCGGCTGCCCCGCGGCGCCCGACGCCGACAGCTCCTCGACGCCGCCGGGACCGTGTTCGTGGACCAGGGATTCCACGCCTCCGGGATGGACGACATCGCGGTCCTCGCCGGCGTCTCCAAACCGGTGCTCTACCAGCACTTCGATTCGAAGCGCGACCTGTACATCGAGGTCCTGCGCCACCACGTGGACGAATTGCTCGGCCGCATCCGGGCCGCACTCGAGTCGACCCCGGACAACCGGCGCCGCGTCGAGGCCGCGGTGGACACGTTCTTCGCGTACGCCGATTCCGACACCCGCGGATTCCGGCTGGTGTTCGCCTCCGAGTCCGGCGACGAGGACGTCCGGCGCGAACTCGACCGCGCGACCGACGGCTGCATCGACGCCGTGCACGACCTGGTCCGCGGTGACTCCGGGCTCGACGCGCACCGGTCACGGCTACTCGCCGTCGGCCTCGTGGGTGCGAGCCGCGTCAGCGCCGGGCACTGGCTCGACGCGGGCCGGCCGATCTCCCGCGCCGACGCCGTCTCCACGACGGTCACCCTGTGTTGGGGCGGACTGTCGAAGATCCCACGTCAGGGCGGTGACCGGCCCGGACACGAGTCCTAGGAGAGGAACCCCACCGCGCGGCGGGCCGACTCCCCGATCTCGACGTAGGCGACCCGGTCGGTCGACACGAGATAGCGACGGCCCTTCTCGTCGTCCAGCTCCAACACGGCCTTGCTCTCCGCGGTGAGAGCGGCCTCGACGCGGGCGTGAACGTCCTCCGGGTTCATCCCGGTCTTGAACACGAGTTCGCGATTGCTGTCGGCGATGCCGATCTTGACCTCCACGGTGCCTGCCCTTCTCATCGACGGCGCATGTCACGCCGTCGTCGGTGATACGTGGGTCCCAGGCTAGCCCGGACCCCGTGTACCGGGGCGTCACGGGATAGGGTGGGCGCACGTGGATCACACCCGCGCCCGGTCCGCAGTCGGGCCGGCGCACCGTGACGATCCCCGTGGAAATGTGCGCGCCCCGCTCGCCGAGGCCGACCAACGGAGGCCCGACCACCCGCGCGCGAGACGAGAAAGGCACCGCCCTGTCCACTACAGATGTGACCACCAGTGAAGTCGACGGCATGGCCACGACGACGGCCGTCGTCGACGCCCCGTCCTCCGACTCCTCCCCCAGCTTCGCCGAACTCGGCGTCCGTCCAGAGATCGTCACCGCGCTCGGTGAGCGCGGCATCACCCACACCTTCGCCATCCAGGAGCTCACCCTCCCGCTGGCACTGGCGGGGTCGGACCTCATCGGCCAGGCCCGTACGGGCATGGGTAAGACCTACGGCTTCGGCGTCCCCCTCCTGCACCGCATCTCGACGGGCGAGGTGACCCGGGAGCTCGACGGCACGCCCCGGGCCCTCATCATCGTCCCCACCCGTGAACTGTGCGTGCAGGTGACCCAGGACCTCAAGATCGCCGCCACCGGGCTCACCGCTCCCGGCGGGTCGGGGACCCGCCCGCTCAAGGTGCTGGCGATCTACGGTGGCACCCCCTACGAGCAGCAGACCGACGCCCTGGAGAAGGGCGTCGACGTGGTGGTGGGCACCCCCGGCCGTCTGCTCGACCTGGCCAACCAGTCCAAGCTGGTGCTCGGCAAGGTCGAGGTCCTGGTCCTCGACGAGGCCGACGAGATGCTCGACCTGGGCTTCCTGCCGGACATCGAGAAGCTGCTCCGGATGGTCCCGGACCAGCGTCAGACCATGCTCTTCTCGGCCACCATGCCGGGACCGATCATCACCCTGGCGCGGACGTTCCTCACCAAGCCCACGCATATCCGGGCGGAGGCCGCCGACTCCGGCGCCACGCACGAGAACACCACCCAGTACGTCTACCGGGCGCATTCCATGGACAAGCCCGAGGTGGTCTCGCGGATCCTGCAGGCCGACGGGCGCGGCGCCACCATGGTCTTCTGCCGCACCAAGCGCACGGCCCAGAAGCTGGCCGACGACCTGGCCGACCGGGGCTTCCGAGTGGGTGCGATCCACGGCGACCTGGGCCAGGGTGCGCGCGAGAAGTCGCTGAAGGCGTTCCGCTCCGGGGACGTCGACGTCCTCGTGGCGACCGACGTCGCCGCGCGCGGTATCGACGTCGACGACGTCACCCACGTCATCAACTACCAGTGCCCCGAGGACGAGAAGACCTACGTGCACCGCATCGGCCGCACCGGTCGGGCCGGGCGCAAGGGCGTCGCGGTCACCCTCGTGGACTGGGACGACCTGCCCCGCTGGGGACTGATCGACAAGGCGCTCGGTCTGGGTCACGGCGAGCCCGCCGAGACCTACTCGACGTCCCCCCACCTGCGCGCCGAGCTGGGCATCCCAGAGGGCGCGGGTGGTCGTATCGGGGCCGCGACCGGGACCGGTTCCGGCAGGCGCCCGGCCGACCGTGAGTCACGCGGATCCGGCCGTGATACCGGGGGCGGATCCGGCGCTCCCCGCCGTCGCACCCGGACCGGTGGTTCCCCACCCCAGACGCAGTCCACTGCCGCCACCACCGCCGTCGGGGGGTCCGACGCCGCCTCCGGCGGTGACCCCGGCTCCGATCCCGCGCCCTCCGGGGACGGTGCCCCGCGGCGGCGGCGTCGCCGTCGTCGCCCCTCGTCGTCTTCCGACTCCGCCGGCCGGGACTGACCCGACCTCCACCCCCCTGGAAGGCACGTGCGCACACTCAGGAGCGGTTCCGGCCGCCGCAGTCTGCCGTTCGTCGACGTCCCCCCCGAACGCAGGACGCGACGAGACCTCGTCACCGCCGGGGTCATCACCGTCGTCATGGTGCTGGTCGCGGTCGCCGTGCTCTTGTCCGGGAGCGCGGCCCGGTCGGAGCTGCGTACCGCGGAGTCGGAGCAGCCCGAGTACGGCCCCGCCACCGAGCCCCCCACCTCACTCCAACCGCTCTGGACGCACGAGTCCGCCGGAACCGGGCCCCCACTCACCACCAAGGGAAACCTGGTCACCGTCTCCCCCCACGGGGCGCTCGTCGGCAGGGACGCGGGATCCGGCGAGGAGACCTGGTCCTACACACACGCCGGCAGGTTCTGTGCCGGGGCGTTCTACTCCGACCGGCTCGTGGCCGCGTTCGACGGCGCCTCGGGGTGCAGTGACGTGACGTCCCTCGACCCGACCCGGCAGGAATACCAGAGCACCAGGCAGAGCGCGTTCCCCGACTCGATGGAACTCGTCGGCACGTGGAAGCACGTACTGGCGTTCAACCCGGACCGGCTGGAGATCTGGCGCGACGACCTGGTCCGGACGGTCGAGTACGGGGCCGTGGACGCACCGCAGGAGGCGGACATGCAGCCCCGCACCGGATGCACCCTCGTGACCGCCGGTCTCACCGACGAGCGCTTCGCCGTGACGGAGCGCTGCCCCGGGGAGGACTCCGTCAGACTGACACTCTCGAAGACGGTTCCCGAGGACAACCGCACACCGGAAGAGATCGCCTCGGACCCGACGGGCGCCGACGGTCTGTGGATCATCGAGGTGACCGAGCAGGGGGTCCTCGCACTCATGAACCGGGGCCCCGACTGGACCGCCGAGTGGTTCAGCTCCCCCACCGATCACTCGACCGTTCTCGTCCTCGACGGCGAGCCGGCCGTGCCACCCTCACACGAGTCCGTCTCCGGCGACGGCGATCAGGTCAGGTGGTTCGACGGGCGTTCCACCCACGCCTTCGACGGGCCGTCCGGGATGTACTCGTGGACGCTGGGGGACTCGACCGGGCCGGGCCTCACCGGAGGCTGGTCCCCCGACCCCGAGGCACATGCGGACGGCGAGTGGGTGCTCGTGCCGGTCGCCGGCGGGCTCGCGCTCCTGGACCACGACACCGGGCGGGAGGCCCGGCGCCTGCCCGGGACGCCGACACGGGGAGAGGGCGTCAAAGGGCTCGCCCAGATCGGTGACATCCTGTACGAACGCGACGCGGGAGAGATCCGCGCCTACAAGCTCGTCTCCTGACCGGACGGGGCCGGTGCGGGGTGGGCCGGCGCCGAGTTGGTCAGGCCGAGCTAGTCAGGCCGAGCTGGTCAGGCCGAGCTGGTCAGACGGCGTACCACTCGATCGCGTCCCTGCGGAACAAGGAGACCAGCGCGACCGCGCACACCACGCCGAGTAGCAACCCGGCGAGATACTGGTCCGAACCCACCCCCACGTAACAGGCCACGAACAGCAGCAAAAGCTCCGCGATCACCACGAGTCCCCGGCCCCAGCGGCGACCCCGCAACAAGCCGATACCGGCCGCGAGCAGGCCGCCGCCGAGGATGGCGAACCACACCGCGGTCCCGTAACCACTGATGATCACGGTCTCCTCGCGATGGCCGCCCGCGGCCCGGATGGCGAGGGCCACGGCCACACCCACGCCGATGAGTCCCTGCGCGGAGGAGATCCACCCGGCAAGCCGGACGGGAGTGGGGACCGCCGTGCGGGGATCGAGGTGATCCAGCGGGGGACGTTGGTCGTCAGGTCGGCTCACGTTCACCTCCTCAGCCTATGTCGCGGTGGCTCCCGGGCCCGAACCACCCTTGTGGACTGGACTCCGGTTAACCCATTACAGCCTCTGGTGTGGGGTTTCGGTTCGATTTGACAAGCGGGGTGACCTTTGCCACATCGGAGGACGAGAGGGTTGACTTGTCATGGAATCGTGGCACCATCATTCGTAACAGCGCAGACGCACACTGTTTGCCTAGCCTTAACCGGGAGCCACTCCGCGCGGAGCGAGCCCGCGGAGCGGGTACACCCCCCACCACATCGCCGGATGTGAACGAACACGTACGTCCGCGCGCCGATCCTCGCAGATCAGCGCGTCGACGGCGTCTTCTCGTGTCCGGTTGACCTGATCACGGTCTCGTAACCGTAAGGAGTTCCCATGGACTGGCGCCATAAGGCCATCTGCCGCGACGAGGATCCCGAACTGTTCTTCCCCGTCGGCAATTCCGGACCCGCCCTCGCCCAGATCGCCGAGGCGAAGATCGTCTGCAACCGTTGCCCCGTCACCGCCGAGTGCCTCGCCTGGGCCCTCGAGTCCGGTCAGGACGCGGGCGTCTGGGGCGGGATGAGCGAGGACGAGCGTCGCGCCCTCAAGCGTC
>JBKBRA010000063.1:0-16154 GCA_046292305.1 Dietzia sp.
CATGTTCTCGGCGACCTCGTTCTCCCAGTACTGGTTGGCCGCGGTGGTGTCGACCTCGAACTCGAAGCGCTCCTGCATCTCGGGCTCGACCTTGTCGCGGTCCACGTAGAACTGCTCGTACCACCGGCGGAGCTGGTAGACGGGGCCGTCCTCCTCGCACAGGAGGGGGTTGGCGATCGAGGACTTGCGCTGCCAGATGCGGACGTCCTGGAGGAAGCCCTCGCCGAAGAACGTCGCGATCTTCGCGGCCATCTTGGCCGAGGTCTCGTCGTCGAAGCCCGCGGGCTTCTTGACCGACAGCCCGTACATCAGCACGAACGAGTTCTGGTCGATCGGGTAGTGGCAGTTGATGAGGATCGCCTCGGTCTCGAAGGCGCCGTACATCTGCTTGAGGGGGTTGATCATGTACGCCGGGCCGAAGTACGAGGCCTCGGACTCCAGCAGCGTGTCGCCGTACTTGCCGCCCGTGGGGTCGTGGTCCGGCCGACCCTTGGTGTTGAGGTACTGGGTGGCCGTCTGCCCCTCGAAGACGTTCTTGAAGTACGTCGGGAACGCGAAGTGGATGTAGTAGAAGTGCGCCATGTCGACGACGTTGTCGACGATCTCCATGCAGTTGGAGCCCTCGATCACGAGGCGGTTCCACTCCCAGTCGGTCCACTCGCCGGTCTCGTACTCCGCGATGGCCGGGATGGCGTCCTCGTCACGGGGAGGATTGCCCTCGTGGTCGTGCCAGACGAAGACCTGGCCGGACTGGACGTTGGTGGTCCAGGAACGCGTCTTGGCGCGCAAGGGGACCCGCTTGGCGTAGGGGATGCCCTTGCACTTGCCGTCGCCGCCCCAGCGCCAGTCGTGGAACGGGCAGGCGATGTTGCCGTCCTTGACCTCGCCGTCAGACAGGTCGCCTCCGAGGTGGCGGCAGTAGGCGTCGAGGACGCTGATCTCGCCCTCGGCGTTCGCCCACACGACCAGCTTGGTGCCGAACGCCTGGATGGAGTGGGGTTTGCCGTCGGTGAACTCCTTGACGGTGCCGATGCAGTGCCAGCCGCGTGCAAAGCGTTCCCGGGTCTCGCCCGTGTCGATCTCGCGGATAGCTCCGGGGGCCGAGCTGATTGCGGTCATGATGATCCTCCTGAGGGCATGAGCCGGATGAGAACAGGTTATAGAATCGGGTTACTGGGAACAACCAATCCCTGTAGGCGCTGGCACGGGGTGCCATAGCCTGCTCTCCGGGGGGTTCAGTCTGGTGAAAAACTGTAACGTGTTCTAGTCTAAGGCCAAGCGCCCCACAAAAGCCAGAGAGGCATCACATGAGCGAGCACGCCAACCACGAGGTCATCGACCGGATCAAGGCCCTGCTGCCCGGTTTCGCCGAGCGTGCGCAGGAGACCGAGGACCTGCGCAGGGTCCACCCGCAGAACATCGCGGAACTCGACGAGGCCGGTTTCTTCAAACTCTGTCAACCCGCCCAGTGGGGTGGGTACGAGGCCGACATGGAGGCCTTCTACACCGCTGCCATGACCATCGCGACGGCGTGCCCGTCGACCGGGTGGTGCGCCAGCATCCTCGGGATCCACAACTGGCACCTGGCCCTGTTCCCGCAGCAGGCGCAGGAGGAGGTCTGGGGCAGCGACAGTACCGTTCGGATCTCTTCGTCGTACGCCCCGATGGGCGCGGCCACCAAGACCGACGACGGGTACCTGCTCAACGGCAAGTGGTCCTGGTCCTCGGGCTGCGACCACGCCGACTGGGTGTTCGTTGGCGGTCCCGTGCTGGACGAGAACGGCAAGATGATCGACTTCTGCACCTTCCTGGTGGACAAGTCGCAGTACGAGATCCTCGATGTCTGGCACGTCGCCGGCCTCAAGGGCACCGGCTCCAACGACATCCTGATCAAGGACGCGCTCATCCCCGCGCACCGGGTGCTGTCCTTCGGGGACATGGCCAACACGACCAGCCCGGGGCTGGAGGTCAACACCAACCCGATCTACCGCATGCCGTGGGGCACGATTCACCCCACCACCATCTCCACCCCGATCGTCGGCATGGCGTTCGGGTGCTACGAGGTGCACCGCGAGCACCAGCGCGCGCGTGTCCGTGCCGCCTTCGGCACCAAGGTCAAGGACGACCCGTTCGCCAAGGTCCGGCTCGCCGAGGCCGCGGGCGACATCGACGCCGCGTGGCTGCAGCTCATGCGGAACGTCCGCGAGGAGATGGACCTGATCAAGGCCGGCGAGTACCCGGGGATGGACATCCGCACCCGGGCCCGTCGGGACCAGGTCCGGGCCACCCAGCGCTCGATCGACGCCATCGGGTTGCTGTTCCAGAACTCCGGCGCCCGCGCGCTCGAGGACACCTCGCCGATCCAGCGTTTCTGGCGCGACGCCAACGCCGGTCGGGTGCACGCCGCCAACGAGGCGACCAAGGCGTACATCATGTACGGACAGAATGAGTTCGGCGAGAAGATCTCGGACTCGATGGTCTGATCCGCCCGGCGGATCGAAAGGACTCACCTGGCATGGCAATAAGCAACTTCGGATATGTCCGGCTCTACGCCACCGACATGGACGCCTGGCGCGAGTACGGAACCAAGGTGCTCGGATTCGTGGTGGGCTCCGGGGACGATCCGGACGCACTCTACTTCCGTATGGACGAGAACCCGCACCGGTGGATCGTCGTCCCTGGCCCGGAGGACAAGCTCGCCGCGGTGGGCTGGGAGTGCGCGAACGAGGCGGAGCTCGAGGACGTCCGACGACGTCTCGACGCCGCCGGGGTGGCCTGGCAGGAGGCCCCGGACGACGTCAAGCGCGACCGCAAGGTCAGGGGACTGGTCACCTGCCAGGACCCGGCGGGTTTCACGCTCGAGATCTACCACACCATCGCTCTCCAACACCGTCGCATCCCGACGCCCTACGGGCACGAGTTCGTCACCGGTGACCAGGGGGCGGGTCACATCGTGCTCTCCACCCCGGACGAGGTGGCGGCGCTCGAGTTCTACCGGGACGTCCTCGGGTTCTCCCTGCGCGACTCGATGAGCCTGCCGCCGGAGATCGTCGGTCGCCCGGCTGACGGCGAACCCGCGTGGCTTCGTTTCCTCGGCTGCAACCCCCGCCACCACTCGCTGGCGTTCACGCCGTTCCCCAACCCCACCGGGATCATCCACCTGATGGTCGAGGTCGCGTCGGCCGACGACGTGGGGCTCGCGCTGGACAGGGCACTGCGCAAGAAGGTCAGGATGTCGGCCTCCCTCGGCCGGCACGTCAACGACAAGATGCTGAGCTTCTACATGAAGACTCCCGGTGGCTTCGACTGTGAGTACGGCTGCGAGGGCGTCCAGGTCGACGATTCGGACTGGGTGGCACGGGAGTCGACGGCCGTGAGCCTGTGGGGCCACGACTTCTCCGTCGGTTTCAAGTAGGCGCCTAGGCTGGTCTCTCGAACAGCAGGGTTCGTGAGCAGCCGGATCTCCACCCGCAGGGCGCACCCACAGTGACGACGACGTATCCGCTAGTCCAGGGAGGACCGACCGAGATGAGCAGTACCGAACAACCCCCGGAGGGCCAGAGCTTCTCCAACCGGGAACTGCGCGACGCGCTCGGCCAGTTCTGTACGGGGATCACCGTCATCACGGCGGTCAGGGACGACGCGCCGGTCGGGTTCGCGTGCCAGTCCTTCTCCGCGCTCTCCCTCGAACCCCCTCTGGTCCTGTTCTGTCCGATGAAGACATCGGGATCGTGGAAGGGGATCGAGGCGGCCGGCAAGTTCTGCGTCAACATCCTCTCCGAGGAGCAGGAGGACGTCTCGTCCACGTTCGGTCGCCGCGGCGACGACAAGTTCGCGTCGATCGACTGGTCGCCGAGTCCGCTCGGCTCGCCGGTGATCGGCGGCGTGATGGCGTGGCTGGACTGCGAGATCGAGCAGGTCCTCGACGGCGGCGACCACTGGATCGTCCTGGGGCGGGTCAACCACCTCGGGCCGACCGAGCGGGACGTTCGTCCCCTGCTGTTCTACCGCGGGGCGTATCTGAGTATCGAGGAGGACGTCGTGGATCCGACGCCGGAGCAGGAAGAGCTCGCCAACTTCATCACGTCCGCCGACTCCTACACGTGGCTGTGAGCGGCACGGTGGGGGAGGTTTCGGTGGGGGAGGTTTCGGTGGGGGAGAGTTCGGTGGCGGAGGGTTCGGTGGACGGGACCGGGGCGACCGCGCCGCTGGCCAGGGCGCTGGCGGAGGCCGAGGAGATCATCCGGTCCGCACCACACGTGCGTACCGAGGCAGATGTGGCCGAGGGCCTCGAATACCTGTTGGGGACCATCCGTGGCGTGATCGAGAGCGGCCAACACCGCGGTCGCTCCCACCCGCAGCTGTTCCAGGCCACGGGCCCGTACACCAAGATGGGCCTGGACAACCCGGACACCCTGTACTTCTACGCCAACCTCACCGACGGCGCCGAGTACGTGATCGAAGGCCGACGCGGCACCACCGCGGACCTGTCCTTCCAGGTCATGGCCGGTACCTATTCGGCGGACGAGCGCGCCGCGTCCCACGCGGCGTTCGACGACCGCGCCCTCGAGATCGACGATGACGGTCGGTACTCGTTCCGCCTGGGACCACCACGACACGACGACGACGAGGGCGACCCCGGCTACGTGGTGCTCCACCCGGGGACCTCGATGATCGCCGTCCGCGAGGTGTACTCGGACTGGGACACCGAGGAGGCCGGCACCGCCGTCCTGCGCCGTGTCGACGCTGTGGGCACCGCTCCGGAGCCGGTGTCGTTGGCGGGTCAGGAGAAGTTCTACGCCAAGCTCGCGGACGCTCTGACCGGCCGGTTGCAGACCTGGTTGGCGTTCCCGGGCTGGTTCTTCGGGGAGCAGGAGCGCAACACCCTCGGCCAGCCGCGGCAGACGCCGGGTGGGCTCACCACCCAGTGCTCCTCGGCCGGGGTCTTCGAGCTGGAGCCGGACCAGGCGATGATCATCTCGGTGCCCGTGGCCGGGGTGCCCTACCAGGGTTTCCAGCTGGGCAGCATGTGGTACGCCTCGCTCGAGTACGTGCACCACCAGACCAGCCTCACGGCCGACCAGGCGCACGTCGCCGCGGACGGGATGATCCACCTCGTGGTGGCCGATCGGGATCCCGGGCTGACCAACTGGATCGAGACCCTGGGGCACCGCGAGGGCATCATGCAGTTCCGCTGGCAGCGCGTCGACGCCCCGATCACGCCCGAGCAGGGGCCCACCGTGAAGGTCGTGCCGTTCGACCAGCTCGCGGCCGAGCTGCCCGGTTACGAGGAGCAGCGGGTGACCGCCGAGCAGTGGCGAGAGCGTATCGCCGCGCGCCAGAACGCGTTCGCGCGGAGGGGACTGTCATGACCGGGTCGGCCGTGACCGACGCCGACCGCGTCTTCGTCGGCACCGTCGACGACCTCCACGCGAGCGCCTCGCGGGCGGTCGGGCTGGAGGACTTCGGTGACGGCGGGGACCGCCACCGCGAGGCGCTGGGCGTCCTGCTCGACTCCCTGCACTCCGACGCCGGCCTCACCCCGGCCGGCAGCAAGTACTGGCGCTCCGTCCTCAAGGGCGCGATGGTGGCGCGGCTCGTCTCGCAGTCGGGCTTCTCGGCAGACCCGGCCCAGGCCGAGGTGGAGGTCGAGCGGCCCGTCGTCGTCACCGGGCTTCCCCGGACCGGAACCACGGCACTGCACCGACTCCTGGGCGCCGACCCCGCCAACCAGGGCCTCGAGTTGTGGCTCACGGAGGTCCCCAAGCCGCGTCCGCCCCGGGAGCAGTGGGAGGACGACCCCACCTACCGAGGGCTCCGCGACCTGTACGCCGGGTTCATGTCGGAGAACCCCGACTACGGAGGGGTGCACTACATCTCCGCCGACGACCTGGAGGAGTGCTGGCAGCTGCTCCGGCAGTCGGCCACGGCCGCCTCGTACGAGTGCCTGGCCAGGCTCGACGGGTATTCGACGTGGCTCGAGGGCGTCGACTGGGTGCCCGCGTACCGGCGACACAAGCGCAACCTGCAGCTGATCGGGGCGGACGATCCCGGACGGCGATGGGTGCTCAAAAACCCCAGCCACCTGTTCGCGCTCGACGCACTGCTCGAGGTGTACCCCGACGCCGTGGTGGTGCAGACCCATCGAGATCCGCGCAAGTCCATGGCGTCGATGTTCTCGCTGGCGCACCGGACCGCCGCGGACTGGTCGACGCGCTTCACCCCGGAGTACATCGGGTCCTCGCAGCTCGACCTGTGGGCGCGGGGCGTGGTCGAGTTCGACGCGGTCCGCGCCCGGCACGAGTCGGACCCGGCGTCGCGGGCGACGTTCGTGGACGTCAACCACCGCGAGCTGATCGAGGACCCGGCGGGAGTGGTGGAACGTGTGTGCGCCGCTGTCGGTACCGGGCTGGACGTCGGGGTGCGAACCGCGGTCGAGGCCGAGAACGCGAAGAGTCTGTCCGGCGACCGGGCGCCCGCACACCGCTACACGCTCGCGGACTACGGGTTGAGCGAGGAGCAGGTCGCCGAGCGGTTCGATGGCTACCGGGGTCTCGACGTCTAACACGGTTAATCGTTTCCCGGTTGTCGGACAGCTGCAATAGTGTCAGCTCACGATGAAGTTCTGATGCGGAATTCGCCGCAGCTCGGTAGTAGTCCTGGACGGGGATTATCAGTGAATGGTGAGACAGATCTGGGCCATCCAGTTGTCGACGGCATGGATGAGGACGCGCACTTGCGAGCGGACGTCGAGAACGAGCGCGCCGAAATGCGTGACTTCGTAAGGTCACTCAGCACCGAAGATATCAAGTCGGGGGGGTGGTTTACGAAGCTGCTCCAAAGCGCACTGAATGCCTACACGACCAAGGTTGACTGGAGCTACTTCCAAGCGAAGTACCCGGGAGTGCCCGCTGACGTGATCGTGGACCAGCGCATCAAGATGGCGGTCCGCTATGCGGGGATCGAAGGCTTGTTGTCGGCTGGTGCGTACACGGGCACAGTGGCGGCGACAATTGGGACTGGCGGAGGAGCGTCCCCCCTGACGATTCCTGCGGCGGTGACAACCGTGATGATTGACGTTGCCTACATAACCCGATTGCAGTTGCGGTTGGCGTACGACATCGCGGTCTTGTACCGGCTTCCGCTCGACCTGGAAGACCCCGAAGATCTGTGGAAGCTTATTCGGGTCGCGTTCACCATCAAGGGCAGCGAGACAGCGCGCGAGGGCGCGATAAAAGCCGTCCCATTGGCCATGCGTCCGCTGATAAAACGGTTCTATTCGCGTGGGGTGCTGAACGCGGCCAAGGGTTTCCCAGTGGTCGGGAAGTATCTGCTCCAGCGAAACGCTATCAAGATTGGTATCCCTCTCGTCGGAGTGCCATTGGCTGTGGTGCTCAACCGCTACACCACCCAAGTTGCTGGGCGGCATGCGCGTTCGGTCTTCCGCAACGAGGCACGGCTTATTGAAGAGGCTGATCGGTTGTCGACGGCTTCTCGTCATCCAGAACTGGCGCTGAAGGTCACTTGGCTGGTGATCATGGCCGATGGGAGGATTTCGAACGACGAATCGCTATTCTTACGTTTTCTCGTTGGCGCGGTGGAGCGAGACCACCAGGTTGTTGATCGGGAGCTTGCCGAGACGATCGAGATTGATTTGAAACGTTTCTGGAGGGAGATCGCCGCTGCGGTCGATGTCGCCGACGACGACCTGGACGATATCGTCGACTTGTCCAGACGAGTCGCGGCGATTGACGGGGAGCCCAATAAGAAGGAACGCGTGCTGCTAGAAGCCATCGCAGATCATTGCCAGAGTGCTCAAGGTTAGCGAGAGTTCGACGGTCTAACTGAGGGCGATGCCCCTAGACGTACTGCCGGACCGCCTCGACGATGCGGTCGGCCACGTCCTCCTTGCACACCAGCAGATCGGGGAACTCGATCTGCTCCACGTTGTAGACCAACTCGGAACCGTCGAGCCGGCTGGCGTGCAGGCCGCGCTGGCGGACCACGCCAAACGTGGCGGCCGAGTCCCACTGGTGGTGGCCGCTGGTGTGGATGTAGGCGTCACACTCGTCCTCCACCACGGTGGCGGTCTTGCCGCCGCCCGAACCGAGTCGGGTCAGGGAGGCGCCCAGCGCCTCGGCGAGCTCCTCCGCGAACTCCGGCGGATCCGACTCCGAGACGGCGATGCGCAGGCGGTCGTCCTCCCGTGGGGGGACCAGCGGGCCGGGGCGCGGGCCCCGGATGATGGAGATCGGCTGATAGGTGGTGGCGCCGCGGCCGGTGATCACCCGCCCGTACGCGGGCGTGGCGATCGCGCAGGCGGTGATGCCGCCGGTGCCCTCCGGATCCCTCTCCCACAGGGCCACGTGTACCGCCCAGTCGGGGCGGCCCGCGGTGCAGTACGAGCGGACGCCGTCCAGTGGGTCGACCATCCACACCCGGTCCGCCTCGAGGCGGGCCCGCGAGTCCGGGTTCCACTCGCCGAAGACGAGGTCGTCGGGGCGGGCCACGGCGAGCCTGTCCACGATCACGGCGCGTGCCTCGCCCTCGGCGAAGTCGCCCAGCTCCTCCTCGGGGACCCGGGAGACCCTCAGGTCGGTGAGCAGCCGTCCGGCCTGGGCCGCCAGGTCCTCGGCGAGTCGTTGGTCGTTGGTACGTCCGTGCTCGGGGAAGGGGCTCATACCGGCGATTCTAGAGGCCTGCGGCCACCTCTAGCGCCGCGAGGATCTCGTGGGGCTGACCGAGCAGTTGGGCGGTGCCGTGGGCGCGCTTGAAGAACAGATGGGCGTCGTATTCCCATGTGATCCCCACGCCGCCGTGGAGCTGGATGGACTCGCCGGTGATCCACTGCAGCGCCTCGGAGCAGTACACCTTGGCGGCGGCGGCCTCGATCTCGGCGGCGTAGGCGGCCTCGTCGGAGTTCGGCCCGTCCCCGAGAGACTGCGCCTCGGCGACCATCGCGGCGGCCGAGTACGAGAGCGACGCGGCGGTCTCGGCCCTGACGTACATGTCGGCCATGCGGTGCTTGAGCGCCTGGAACGAGCCGATGGTGCGGCCGAACTGCGTGCGTTCCAGCGTGTACTTCACGGTCGCGTCGAGCACGGCCCGCGCGGCGCCGACCTGCTCGGCGGAGATCGCCGCCCACGCTGCGGCGCGAAGGCGGGGAAGGAAGCTGGTGCGGGTCGGGACGGGCGTCGCGGTGACGGAATCGAAGTCGACGCGGGCCATCGTGCGGGTGGGGTCCATCACCGGGACACGGGTGACGGTCACCCCGGAGCCCTCGGCGGGAACCTCGTACAACCCCACGTCGTCACCGGTGACCGCGACCACGAGCAGCGTGGAGGCGGTGTCGGCGCCGAGGACGTGGTGGGCGGTGCCGGTGAGCGTGGTGCCGTCGGACCCGGAGGCGACGACGCCCGGCGTGGCCCAGCCGTCCTCCGACGCCCAGCACAGCGCCGCCTGCTCGCCGGCGGCGATGCCGGGCAGGATCCGGGCGCAGGCCGCGTCATCACCCGAGGCCAGAACGGCCTGGGCGGCGAGGACCGCCGAGCCGAGCAGGGGGGAGGGGGTGAGGCGTCGGCCCAGCTCTTCGCAGACCAGGTGTGTCTCCACCCAGGTGGCCCCGGCGCCGTCGTACTGCTCGGGGATCGACAGCGCGGCCGCGCCGATCTGCTCGACGAGCATCGACCACAGTGCGGGGTCGTGGCCGTTCTCGGAGGCGATGGCCACCCGCACGGCCGCCGGGTCTGACTTCTTGTCCAGGAGCGCGGCGACCGACCGCCGCAGCGCCGCCTGCTCCTCGGTGTCCACCCCGGGGGACGCGGTGGGCTCGGTCATCGCACGCTCTCCAGGCTGTCCAGGACACGCCCGCGGTGGTAGCTCTGCGTACCCCACGCGGTCTGCAGTGCACGGGTCTTGGTGAGCCACAGGCCCAGGTCGTGCTCGAGGGTGTAGCCGATGGCACCGTGGATCTGCAGGGCCGTGCGGGCCGACAGGTAGGCGGCGTCGGCGACGGCCACGCGGGCTGCGGAGACGTCGCGGACGGCGGCGTCCGGGTCCTCCGGGTTCTCGGCTACCGCGAGCGCTCCGGCCCACAGCAGTGGGCGGGCCATCTCGAGGGCGATCGCGACCTCGGCCAGCTGGTGCTTGAGCGCCTGGTACTGGCCGATGACCTTGCCGTACTGCGAGCGCTGCGTGGCGTAGCCCACGCTCATGTCGAGCATCGCCTGCCCGAGGCCCATCAGCTGGGCCGCGGTACCCAGAGCACCGTGGTTGATCAGGTCGACGGTGCTCGCCGCGCCGACCTGGTCGCCGCGGGTCGGGGTGGTGACGGTGCGGGCGCGATCCACCGAGCGACGAGCCTCTCCGGCCTCGCCGGTGAACACCTTGTCGTCGTCCGCCACCCACAGGTGCGCCGCGACATGGGCGTCGGGCGCGAACGGGGAGACGCCCGGCACGGCGACCGAGGCGAACGCGCCGCCGGCGAGCTCGCCCGCGGTGTCGGGTGCGGTCGCGTTCAGCGCTGCCGCGATACGGGGGGCGATCATCACAGACTCGGTGACCGGCCCGGGGACGGCGTGTCGCCCCAGGACCTCCAGTGCCACGACCGCCTCGACGCAAGTGGCACCGGCCCCGCCCGCGTCCTCGTCGATGAGCAGGGCGGCGGCGCCGGTCTCGGCGATCCTGCCCCACACGGTGGTGCCGGGGCCGGTGTCGCCGGCGCTCCAGGCACGGATGACCGACGGTATGTCGGACTTGGCCAGCAGCGAGTCGATGCTCCCCGCGAAGTCGATGATCTCGGGATCGAGTGCGAATCTCATGGTGTTCTCTGTTCCGTCAGCCGCGCGGTAGGCCGAGGAGCCGCTCGGCGATGATGTTCTTCTGGACCTCGTTGGTGCCCGCGTAGATGGGTCCGGCGAGGGCGAACAGGTACCCGTCCATCCAGGACTGCCCGGCCAGTTCTCCGGCCGTGCCGAGTACGTCGAGGGCGGTCTCGTGGGTGGCGATGTCCCAGTCCGACCAGAACACCTTGTTGATGGAGGACTCGAACCCCAGGTTGGCGCCGCCGGTGAGCTTGGTGACGGTGTTCCAGGTACTGAGCTCGTAGGCGCGGGATCCGATCCAGGCGTCGACCACGCGATCCGCCAGGGCGCCGCGGGTGCGCTCGTCGAGGTCCCCCTCGTGCTCGCCCCACAGCTCGAGCAGCCGGTCGGTCGTGGCCAGGAAGCGTCCGGGCGAGCGCAGCGACAGGCCGCGTTCGTTGTTGGCGGTGGACATCGCCACCTTCCAGCCCTGGTTGACCTCGCCGATCACGCCGGAGGAGGCGGGTTCGGCGGGATCATCCGCGACGAAGACGTCCTCGAGGAACAGCTCGGCGAAGCCGGGCAGGCCGTCGAGCTGGTCGATCGGGCGCACGGTGACGCCCTCGGCCCGGAGGTCGAACATGAAGTAGGTCAGGCCCTTGTGGCGGGGCTCGGCCGGGTCGGTGCGGAACAGGCCGAAGCCCTTGTCCGCGAAGGAGGCGCGGGTGGACCACACCTTCTGGCCGTTCAGGACCCAGCCGCCGTCGACGCGAGCAGCGGTGGAGCGCAGCGAGGCCAGGTCGGAACCGGCCTCCGGCTCGGACCAGGCCTGTGCCCAGATGTCGTCGGCGCGGGCCATGCGCGGCATGATCGCGGCGAGTTGTTCGGGCGAGGCGTGGTCGAACAGGGTCGGCGCCAGCAGGAAGATGCCGTTCTGGCTCACGCGCAGCGGGGCGCCCGCGCGGAAGTACTCCTCCTCGAAGACCACCCAGTTGACCAGTCCGCAGTCGCGGCCGCCGAACTCCTCGGGCCACGACACGACCGACATCCGTGCGTCGGCCATCGTCCGCTCCCACTCGCGATGAGCCTCGAAGCCCTCGCGGGTGTCCATGTGCGGCAGCGGTTCGGTCGGCACGTTCTCGGCCAGCCACTGCCGTACCTCGAGGCGGAACTCCTGCGTCGAGGCGTCCAGATCCAGATCCACGGCGTCAGCCCTCCGTCTTCGCGGCCGAGCCCGAGCCGGTCGAGCCCGAGCCGGTCGAGCCCGAGCCGGTCGAGCCCTTGTTCGCGCTGTCGCGCATGGACCGCGCGTCCATCCCGCCCAGGGAGGCGGAGAACGAGTCGGTGTCGTCGGGCTCGGCGTTGGCGGAGTGGGCGAACATGTGCCAGCCGAAGGCCGTGTCCAGGGAGGTCTGCAGCCCCATCTGGTCCTCGTTGGAGTTGATCACCTTCTTGGCCAGGGTGAGACCGAACGCGGGCATCGCCGCGATCTCCCCGGCGATCTCGTCGACTTTGGCCTGGAGCTCCCCGCGCGGCACGACGTGGTTGAGCATGCCCCAGTCGAGCGCCTCGGCGGCTCCGAACCTGCGACCGGTGTAGAGAATCTCCTTGGCGCGGCGCGGGCCCAGGACGAAGGCGTGGGCGAAGTACTCGACGCCGGGGATCCCCATCTTGACCACCGGGTCGGAGAAGAAGGCGTCGTCCGAGGCCACGATGAAGTCGCAGACCCACGCCAGCATGAGCCCGCCGGCGATGCACGCGCCGTGCACCTGGGCGATCATCGGCTTGGGGATCTCGCGCCAGCGCCTGCACATCTGCACGTAGACCTCGGTCTCGCGGGCCAGTCGGCGGTCGCCGCCCCCGCGGGAGGTGTGGTCCCACCAGATCGAGGCGCGGTTGGAGTACTCCACGTGGTGGTCGCGTTCGGTGGTGCCGATGTCGTGGCCGGCGGAGAAGTGCTTGCCGTTGGCGCGGAGGACGATCACCTTGACCGAGTCGTCCTCGACGGCCTTGATGAAGGCGTTGTCCAGCGAGTACGTCATGACCGAGTTCTGCGCGTTACGGAAGTCGGGGCGGTTGAGCGTGACGTAGGCGGTGCCGCCCGCGACCTCGTAGGCGACCGGCTGAGTGTCCGGGCCGAGGTCGTCTACGCCGAGGACCGGGGGGATGGGTGCGTCGGTCATGAGCTGGGGATCTCCTTACCTAGCAAGTGCTTGGTTGGTACTGTACCGGACCCGTCCGATTCGCACTCCCTGGCCGCCGTCGTCCAGACGCCCCGGGCGCCGTCGTTCAGACGCCGTACCCGCCGTCGACGTCGAGCTTCTGGCCGGAGATGAACCCGGCGCGGTCGGAGGCCAGGAACGCCACGGCCTCGGCCACGTCGGCCGCGGTGCCGAACCGTCGCAGCGGGATGTTGCCGCGGGTGACCTCGAGGGCGCGGTCGTCGAGGTCACCGGAGGAGATGAGCCGTTCGGCCATCCCGTCGGTGAGCATCCCCGGGCCCACGCAGTTCACGCGCACGCCGAAGCGGCCCTCCTCCGCCGCCAGGCCCCGCACCAGCTGCTCGACCGCCCCCTTGGGGACCGCGGACAGGCCGTCCCGGACGGGGTAGCGGGTGGTGGCGGCGGTGGTGACGACGACGACGTTGCCACCCACCGCGCGCAGGTGCGGCAGCGCCGGGTGCGCGATGGCGAAGAAACCGGCGGCGTCCGCGTCCAGCTGGGCGCGCAGATCGGCCGGGCTGGTCCGGGACAGGTGGACCATGGGAACGTGCGGGCCGGCGCAGTGGGCGAGGACGGCGATCCCGCCGTACCGGGAGCCGATCCCGTCGACGATCGCGGCCACCTCATCGTCGTCGTCGTGGTCGCGGCCCGGGGACAGTCGGACGCACTCCACGGTGCGACTATCCGCCCCAGTGCGTTCGCCCGTTCCGGCGCTCGGGGCGCCTCCGGACAGCTCGCGGGCCAGGTTCACCGGTTCTGTCGAGCGGTAGCCCAACACCAGGGGAGCGTCGGGGAACCCGCCGGCCAGGCGTCGGGCGACCGCGCCGCCGATCCCGCCGGAGGCGCCGGTGACCAGGATCGCGCCCGCCCCCCGTCCCACGCGCGTGCCCCCTCCCGAATCCGCTACTCCGCTGCCGGATTCGCTACCCGCATGCGAGTAGCCGATGGAGCGGGAGGGGAGCGGATTCCGGGTGCGGTCGGGTTGGTCCGTGCGGTCGGGGTTGGACGGGTCGCCGGTCATCGCAGGTCGGTCTTGAGGATCTTGCCCGAGGCGTTGCGCGGGAAGGACTCGACGAACTCGACCGCGCGGGGGCGCTTGAAGTTGGCCAGGTGCTCGCGGCAGAACCCGAGGACGTCCTCCTCGGTGAGCGACGAGCCGTCTCGGCGCACCACGAAGGCCTTGCCGACCTCGCCCATCCGGTCGTCCGGGACGCCGATGACGGCGCTCTCGACCACACCGTCCAGGCGCGCGAGCGTCTGCTCGACCTCGGCGGGGTACACGTTGAACCCGCCCGTGATGTACATGTCCTTGAGCCGGTCGGTGATGCGCAGGTTGCCCCGGGAGTCAATCTCGCCCACGTCCCCGGTGTGGAGCCAACCGTCGGGGTCGATGGTGTCCGCGGTATTCTCCGGGTCGTCGAGATAGCCCAGCATGACCATCTCGCCGCGGGTGAGGATCTCTCCGGAGTCCCCGATCCGGATCTCCATGCCGGGGTAGGCGCGGCCGCAGGTGGTGGCCACGGTGACGTCGTCGTCGTCCGCGGTGGTGGTGGTGATGAAACCCATCGTCTCGGTCTGGCCGTACGCGGTGAGCACCGTCTCCAGCCCCAGGTCGGACTGCATCCGCTCGACCAGCACCACCGGGACCACCGACGCGCCGGTCACCGCGAGGCGCAGGGAGGACAGGTCGAACCCCGGGCGGTCGGGGGCGTCCAGGATCGTCTGGAAGATCGTGGGGGCGCCCGGCAGGACAGAGGCGCGCTCCTGCTGGACGAGCCGCATGGCCTCGGTGGGCGAGTACACGGCCAGGGGGATGATCGTGGCGCCGGAGAGCGTGCAGACCAGGAACCCGGCCTTGTAGCCGAAGCTGTGGAAGAACGGGTTGACGATGAGGTAGCGGTCGCGTTCGGTCACTCCTCCGTTCGAGCCCCACGCCCGCGCCCCGGCGACGGTCTGGCGGTGCAGCGCCACCACGCCCTTGCTCTTGCCGGTGGTGCCGGAGGTGAACAGGATGTCGGCCACGTCGTCGCCGGCGACCGCATCCGCGCGCGCGTCCGCGTCGGCGAGGGTGGACTCCGTGGCCAGCGAGTGCAGGTCGGCCATGTCGAGGACGTCGACGTCGGGGGCTGCGGTGTCGCCACCGTCGAGGGGGATCCGCACGAGGGTCCGCAGCTGCGTTGCGCCCGCGAGGGAACCGCCCGCCGCGGAGGACAGCTCGGCGATCCGCTCGGAGCCCAGGAAAGCGCCGGCGACCACGGCGGCGACCGCGTGTGTGCGCTGGACGAGCTCAAGTGTCTCGCCACCGGTGTAGCGGGTGTTGGCGGGGACCACCGTCCCGCCGGCGTACTGCACTCCGAGCGCGGCCACGATCCAGTGTCGGGTGTTGGGCGCCCAGATCACCACGCGGTCGCCGTGGCCGACCCCGCGTGTGATGAGGCCGGCGGCGAAGCTGCGTACCTCGTCGAGCAGCTGCGCCCAGGTCCACCGGGTGTCCTGGCCGGGCTGGACGTCGGCGACCGCCTCGCGATCCGGCCAGAGTTCCGCCGCCCGGCGCAGGGCTGCGGCGGTGGTTTCGACGTCGCGGGTGGCGGCGGCGGAGCGGTCGTTCATCGCGGACTCCTCGGGTGCTGCGGGTGTGGCGCCCACCACGGTACCAAGCACCTGCTTGGTCGACCCCGTGCTCAGTACTTGAGCGCGCCCCGGTCGAACGGGACCTGAACGCCCGAGATCGACCGGGAACCGTCCCCTGCCAGGAAGGACACCACATCGGCGACCTCCTCGGGGGGCATGAAGTCCGCGAGGGTGCTGGCGCCGTCCTCCAGGACGTTCTTGAGAGGCATCGGCGAGAAGCTGTGCAGGAACGACGGGAAGCGGCCGAAGATCTCGGCCATCCCGTCGGGGTCGATCATCGGCGTGTCCACCGAATAGGGGTGGATCGAGTTGACGCGGATGCCGTACTCGCCCGTCTCGAGGGCGAGTGAGTTGGTCAGCGCCACCAGTCCGGCCTTGGAGGCCGAGTAGTGCCCGTTGCCCGGCGTGGCCTTGAGTCCCGCCGACGAGCTGACGATGATGATCGACCCGCCGTTGCCCGCCTCGATCATCGCGGGCACCGCGGCGCGGATCGTCCGCC
>JBKBRA010000064.1:0-14737 GCA_046292305.1 Dietzia sp.
GGATCGTCACGACGCAGCCCGGAAGCGGCTGACTTCGAGGCGATGCACTCCAGCCCGGAATTCCAGGAGTTGCGCAGCAAGTTCAGGGCGTTCGTCTTCCCCATGACGATCGCCTTCCTCGTCTGGTACTTCCTCTACGTGCTATTGGCGGTCTACGCGACCGACTTCATGGGGACCAGGGTCTTCGGGAACATCACCTGGGGGCTGATCATCGGTCTGGCGCAGTTCGTCACCACGTTCCTCATCACATTCCTGTACATCCGGTTCGCCAACCGGGTGATCGATCCCCGCGCGGAAGCGATCCGCCACGAGCTGGAAGGTGAGGTGGCCTGATGGGCGACTGGCTGATCAACATCCGTGAGCTCACCCCGGGCGAACAGGTCGGCTCCACCCTGCTCAACATGGTCGTGTTCGGCATCTTCATCGTCGTCACGATGACGCTGGTGCTGCGGGCATCGAAGTCGACCAAGTCGACCAAGGACTTCTACACGGGCGGCTCCACCTTCACCGGGCCGCAGAACGGGTTCGCGATCGCCGGTGACTACCTCTCGGCGGCATCGTTCCTGGGTATCGCCGGTGCCATCGCCATCAACGGTTACGACGGCTTCCTCTACTCCATCGGCTTCCTGGTCGCCTGGTTGGTCGCGTTGATGCTAGTCGCCGAACTGATGCGCAACACCGGTCGGTTCACCATGGCCGACGTGCTGAGTTTCCGACTCAACCAGCGACCCGTCCGCATGGCCGCCGCCCTGGCGACCCTCGCGGTCTGCCTGTTCTACCTCATCGCCCAGATGGCGGGTGCCGGCGGTCTGGTCGCCCTGCTGCTCAACATCAACGACTCCACCGGGCAGGCGATCGTCGTCGCGGCCGTCGGGCTCCTGATGATCGTCTACGTCCTGGTCGGTGGAATGAAGGGCACCACCTACGTGCAGATGGTCAAGGCCGTGCTGCTCGTCGGCGGCGTGCTGATCATGTGCCTGTTCGTCCTGGTGGCGGCACGTGGCAACTTCTCGGCGCTCCTCGGTGAGGCCGTGGCCAACTCCGGTAGGGACCTCCTCAGCCCGGGTCTGCAGTACGGAGCAACCGAGACCAGCAAGCTCGACTTCATCTCGTTGGCTATCGCCCTGGTCTTCGGCACCGCCGGCCTGCCCCACGTACTGATGCGCTTCTACACCGTCCCCACGGCCAAGGAGGCCCGTCGTTCGGTCACCTGGGCGATCGCGCTCATCGGGTCCTTCTACCTGTTCACCCTCGTCCTCGGCTTCGGTGCCGCGGCGATGGTGGGGTCGGACGTGATCGAGGCGGCACCCGGCGGCGTGAACTCGGCGGCCCCGCTGTTGGCCTTCGCGCTCGGCGGCGAGATATTCCTCGGCATCATCTCCGCGGTGGCCTTCGCGACGATCCTCGCGGTGGTCGCGGGCCTGGCGATCACCGCCTCGGCGTCCTTCGCCCACGACATCTACAACGGGGTGATCAAGCACGGGAAGGCCACCGAGAAGGCGCAGCTGCGCGTGTCGCGGATCACCGTGGTCGTGATCGGTATCGCGTCCATCATCATGGGCATCGGGGCCATGGGGCAGAACATCGCGTTCCTCGTCGCGCTCGCCTTCGCCATCGCGGCCTCGGCGAACCTGCCGACGATCCTCTACTCGCTGTTCTGGAAGCGGTTCAACACAACCGGTGCGCTGTTCTCCATGTACGGCGGCCTGATCAGCACTCTCGTGCTGATCGCGCTGTCCCCGGCGGTCTCGGGCAGTGAGAAGTCGATGATCCCCAACATGGACTTCGCGTTGTTCCCCCTGTCCAACCCGGGCATCGTGTCGATCCCGCTGGCGTTCCTGCTCGGCATCATCGGCACGTTCATCGGGAAGAAGGACGAGTACCCGCAGAAGCGGGTGGAAATGGAGGTCCGCTCCCTCACCGGTGTCGGTGTGGAGAAGACGATCAACCACTGACTCCACCTACCCGGGTGGACCCCGGTACCGACCCGCCCGACCGTCAGAACGGTCGGGCGGGTCGCGTCGTCGGGGCGGTGCGTCGTCGGGACGCAGCCTCGTCGGGAGGGAAGTCGGGCGGGAAAGGGACTACCCTCGGTGACCACCACACCGATTCGGAGGCGGTTGAAGCAGATGTATCCCGGACAAGACGACCAGACGCGGCGCATGGGGCAGCCCGACTCGCGCGCGTACTCGCAGATGGGCGGAGACCCAGGGTACGACGAGCCCTACTCGAACGAGGCCGCGTACCCGGAGCGCCGGGAGTCCCGCGGCCCCTCCCTCGACGTGGGCAAGTTCTTGGGCAGCGTGGCGGCCACGGCGCTCGTGGCAGCGATCGCCGGGTGGTTGATCGCATGGGTGGTCGAAGCGGTGTTCAGCCGGTTCGGGCACCAGTGGGCGAACGGTGGCAACACCCCCACCATGTACGCCGTGTACGGGGCGGTGGCCGCGATCCTGGCCGGGCTCCTGTGGTATCTGCTGCTGGTGGGCACCGCGAACCCCCAGCAGTTCTTCTCCTGGACCGTCGGATTGCTGATCGTCGCCGCGGTGGCGCTCCCGTTGCTCGTCACGGTTCCGTTTCACGACGGGTTGGCCGCGGCAATAGTGCACCTGTTCATCGGCCTACCGATCCTAGCGCTGACCGGGGCGTTCTCCGCGACCCTGCGACGCTGATCCCCGGTGACCGCCAGAGCCCGCTGATGCGACATCAGCGGGCTCTGTTCCGTTCGTCGTCAGTTCAGGCGGCGTGCCTGCAGGTCGCGCAGGTGCAGTCGTCGCAGACACAGTTCGCGCACTCGTGGCGCTCCCCGCAGTTGTCGCATGAGCACACGTTGTGGTTGCAGGTCGGGCACGTGCAGTCCGTGCAGGTGCACACGGCGCAGCTGTCGGTGCAGTTGTCACACGAGCAGGTGGTGCACTCGTCGTAGTGGCCGTCGTGCTCCCGGTGCAGGTGGCCGTCGTGCAGGTAGTCGACGTGGTCCTCGTGCACCACGGCCTCGTGGCCGCAGCCGGGTCCGTGCGTGTGTGCGTGGGGCTCGGCGGTGGGGTGGGTGGTCGCGGTCATGGTCGTGGCTCCTCGGTGTGGCGGACATCGTCGGGGAGCACGTGGGCCACGTGCTCGTCAGTCAGGGGCCAGGGGACCTCGCGGCCCCGGCGTATCGAGGTCGCGAGTCGCGCGCCGCCGGACATCCGGAGGCGGCCGCCCGTGACATGCACAGATCATTATATGTGCATGAACCCGTGTCAAGGCCTCGGTCGCGGCCGCCACGGGAAGGACGGCGGCCCGTGGACGTACGGAACGCTGGAGACGAGGTCGGAGTCCGACGGCGGGTCGGGTGACTCGACACACTTCGTGGTGCCCTCGAGAGGAATCGAACCTCCGACACCGGCTTTAGGAGAGCCGTGCTCTATCCACTGAGCTACGAGGGCGGGAACCGGGGAGAGTCTAACTGATGGCCGCCGGTCGCCGTGATCGGCGAGTTGGAGTGTCGACCCCCGGGCGGTAGGCTTGGCCGCTGGCGTCCGTGTCGTCCCCGTCGCCGGGGATCGACGGACCGCCTCCGCGGGTCACCACCGGCCGCCGCGCGAGGGGGTGGGCGTCCGACAGGCCGGCAGCCCCACTAGACATACAGAGGTATCGCCTGTGTCCACGTACACCCCCAAGCCCGGGGACGTGACGCGCGCCTGGTACGTCATCGACGCCACTGATGTGGTTCTCGGTCGACTCGCCGTACAGGTCGCCAACATCCTCCGCGGCAAGCACAAGCCGCAGTTCGCCCCGAACGCCGACACCGGCGACTTCGTCATCATCATCAACGCCGACAAGGTCGCGATCTCGTCCAACAAGCGCGAGCGCGTCATGCATCACCGCCACTCCGGTTTCCCGGGCGGGCTCAAGACGCAGTCCCTCGGCAAGGCCATGGACACGCGCCCCGACCGCGTCGTCGAGAAGGCTGTCAAGGGCATGCTCCCGAGCAACAAGCTCGGTCGTGCCGTCGCCTCCAAGCTGAAGGTGTACGCGGGCCCCGATCACCCGCACGCCGCCCAGCAGCCCGTGCCCTACGAGATCAAGCAGGTGGCCCAGTGACCGACGAGAACATCACCCCCGAGGCCGACCTCGCCGATGACACGGTGGCTGAACTCGCCGCCGAGGTCGCCGAGGACTACAGCGAGGCCGACTACGCCGGCGGCACCGACTACGTGGCCGACGCCGAGACCCAGCTGGCGCCGGTCGTCTCCTCCGGTCCGATCCAGGCGGTCGGACGCCGCAAGGAGGCCGTCGCCCGCGTCCGCCTCATGCCCGGCTCCGGCCAGTTCACCCTCAACGGTCGTACCCTCGAGGAGTACTTCCCGAACAAGGTGCACCAGCAGCTCGTCAAGTCGCCGCTGGTCCTCGTCGAGCGCGAGGAGCAGTTCGACATCGTGAGCCTCCTCCACGGTGGCGGGCCCTCGGGTCAGGCCGGCGCGCTGCGCCTGGCCATCGCCCGTGCGCTCATCGACTACGCCCCGGACGACCGCCCGGCGCTCAAGAAGGCTGGCTTCCTCACCCGGGACGCCCGCGCCGTCGAGCGCAAGAAGGCCGGCCTCAAGAAGGCCCGTAAGGCACCGCAGTACTCGAAGCGCTGATCGACGCGCTCCGTACCCCAGAGCAGGCGCCCGCAGTCGCGGGGGCCTGCTCTGGCTCGTTTTCCAAGGGACCTCACAGCCGGGGCTATCCTTACCCGGTCCAGAACACCCACCACGCGTGCGGTGGCGGTCCCACTACCCCGGAGGATCACGCACCATGACCCGACTGTTCGGCACCGACGGGGTTCGCGGACTCGCCAATCGGACGCTCACCGTGGACCTGGCGGTCCGCCTCGGGGCGGCTGCCGCCTCGGTCCTGGCAGCCGAGACCGGCGCCACCCGGACGCGGAACAGCCCGGCCCGCCCACTGGCAGTGATCGGCCGGGACCCCCGGGCGTCCGGGGAGATGCTCGAGGCGGCCCTCGCCGCGGGCCTGGCCAGCCAGGGGGTGGACGTCCTGTGTGTCGGTGAACTGCCGACCCCGGCCGTCGCGCACCTGACGGCCCAGCACGGTGCGGAGCTCGGCGCGGTCATCTCGGCCTCGCACAACGCGATGCCCGACAACGGCATCAAGTTCTTCGCCGCGGGCGGGCACAAGCTCGGCGACCACATGGAGGACCGGATCGAGGGCGCCCTGACGGAGGGCGCGATCACCGGACCCACCGGGGCGGCGGTCGGCCGGATCTCACGCGCCTCGTCGGAGGACGCGTTGGACGGCTACGTCCGGCACCTGCTCGACGCCACTCCGGGACGGCTGGACGGACTCGTCGTCGTGGTCGACTGCGCCAACGGGGCGGCCAGCGTCGCGGCACCGCGTGCCTACCGTGACGCGGGGGCGACCGTGATCGAGCTCCACTCCAGCCCCGACGGCTACAACATCAACGACGGTTGCGGCTCGACCCATCTCGACGACGTCCGCGCGGCGGTACGCGAGCACGGCGCCGACCTCGGTCTGGCGCACGACGGCGACGCCGATCGCTGCCTGGCGGTGGACGCCTCCGGAGAGGTCGTCGACGGCGACCAGATCATGGCGATCCTCGCGCTGGCGATGCGTGACTCCGGAGAGCTCGCGGGGGACACCCTCGTGGCGACGATCATGAGCAACCTCGGTCTCAAGGTGGCCATGCAGGCCGCCGGGATCGAGGTCACCGAGACCAAGGTGGGGGACAGATACGTCCTCGAACGACTCCGCGAGGGCGGGTACAGCCTCGGCGGCGAACAGTCCGGGCACCTCGTTCTCCCCGCGCACGCGACCACCGGCGACGGCGTCCTCACCGGCCTTCGCATCATGGCGCGGATGGCAGAGACGGGCAGCCCACTGGCCGAGCTCGCCGGCGTGATGACGGTGCTCCCGCAGGTGCTGATCAACGTGCCGGTGGACGACAAGGCGGCGGTCGTGGCGTCCTCGGTGGTCGGCGACGCCGTGGCCGCGGAGGAGGCGCGACTCGGCTCGAGCGGCAGGGTGCTCCTGCGCCCGTCGGGTACCGAGCAGCTGGTCCGTGTGATGGTCGAGGCCGAGGATGCGCACTGCGCCCGTCAGGTGGCCGAGCGCCTGGCCGGATTGGTCACCGCCGTCTGAGCGCCCGGGGCGGTGGGCCGGCTCAGCTGCCGGTGAAGCTCTTGACCAGCCTGAGCAGCGGCGGCGCACCGGCCACGAGGTCGCCGTCCTCCTCGTCCAGCATCTGGTCGGTCACCGTGACGGTGTGCTTGAGCTTCTCCTCCGGATCGGCGAACGCCGAGTAGGTGTCGTCACCCGCGAGCGTGCTCAGGAGGTATCCCGCCAACAGCGGGCGCACCGCGCGTTGCGTGCGGGGGTCCGGGTCCGCGAGCCCGACGTACTTGACCAGCGGCGCGCCCTCGACCAGGCCGGTCTCGATGGCCTTCTCGAGGCGCCTGTGGACGATCGGGCCGCGCCAGGCGAGGTGGAGCGCCCGCGCGTCCTCGGCGTGGACACCGCCGGACGCCGACAGCAGCAGGCCCGGCGCATCGATGGAGATCGCCCGATCGGCGGCCGCCGGAACGGTCTCGGTGGGGAAGACCATGGCGACGGCGTCGATGTCGGTTCGCTGAGAGGCCAGTAGTGCACAGACCCCGCCGCCCAGTCCGTGACCGGCCAACCCGATCCGGCGCGGATCCGCCCGGACGGACCCCCGGCCGAGCCTGGCCTGGAGGACGTCCTCGATCGCGGCCGACAGGTGGTCGGCGAAGTGCTGGTGGTTCGGCCGGGGGGACCTGTCGGTCGCCGGCGCCACCACGACGAAACCCCACGACGCGAGGTGCTTGAGCGTGTCGACGTAATCGCGGGGCCCCTTGGTCCAGTCGTGGGCGAAGCCCACCAGCGGGGCGGGCGACGGCGCGTCACGCGGGACGAACACGGCGCCGGGCGTCCCGGTGAAACCGAGATCTCCGGTGTCGACCCCGTAGGGGCCCCGCCGGTTCACCTTGTTGAGCAGATCCTTGGTCTTGGTGGCCACGAGGGCCACAGTATCGCCTCCGGGGGACCGACGGTGCCGGGGCGTCGGGACGGCCTGGCTACACTTGCGGCCATGTGCGGAATCGTCGGTTATGTCGGGCATCAGGCTGCCCTCCCTGTTGTGGTCGAGGCCCTGCGGCGGATGGAGTACCGCGGGTATGACTCGTCGGGCGTCGCCGTCCTCGACGGGTCGGGCGCGTCCCGTGTCGAGAAGAAGGAGGGCAAGCTCGCCAACCTCGAGGCCGCCCTCGACTCCACAGGGCACGACAGCTTCCCCGGGACCACCGGGATCGGGCACACGCGCTGGGCCACCCACGGGCGCCCCAGTGACCGCAACGCCCACCCGCACGTGTCGGGCGATGTGGCGATCGTCCACAACGGCATCATCGAGAACTTCGCGCCACTGCGTGCCGAGCTGGAGGCCGCGGGGGTCGAGCTGGAGTCCGACACCGACTCCGAGGTCGCCGCCCACCTGCTCGCGTGCGAGATGGCGTCCGGGTCGAACGCGGGGGACTTCGTCGCCTCGTGTCGCGCCGTGCTGAACCGCCTCGAGGGCGCGTTCACCCTCGTGTTCAGCCACGCCGCCCACCCGGACATCCTCGTCGCGGCGCGCCGGTCCACCCCGCTGGTCCTGGGCGTGGGGGAGGGTGAGATGTTCCTCGGCTCGGATGTCGCCGCCTTCATCGAGCACACCCGCGAGGCGGTGGAGCTCGGGCAGGACAACGTGGTGGTGCTGCGGGCCGACGGCTACGAGATCACCGACCTCGCCGGCGAACCCACGGAGGGGCGTCCGTTCCACATCGACTGGGACCTCGCCGCCGCCGAAAAGGGCGGCTACGACTACTTCATGCTCAAGGAGATCGCCGAGCAGCCGAAGGCCGTCGCCGACACCCTCCTGGGACACTTCCAGGACGGCCGCATCGTGCTCGACGAGCAGCGGATCAGCGACCAGGACCTGCGGGACATCGACAAGGTGTTCATCGTGGCCTGCGGCAGCGCCTACCACTCCGGGATGGTGGCCAAGTACGCGATCGAACACTGGACCCGCCTGCCATGCGAGGTCGAGATCGCCTCGGAGTTCCGCTACCGCGACCCGGTGCTGGACCGGTCCACCCTCGTGGTGGCCATCTCCCAGTCGGGCGAGACGGCCGACACCCTGGAGGCGGTGCGACACGCCAAAGCACAGAAGGCTCGCGTCCTGGCGGTCTGCAACACCAACGGTTCACAGATCCCCCGCGAGGCCGACGCCGTCCTCTACACCCACGCCGGTCCCGAGATCGGGGTGGCCTCCACCAAGGCGTACCTGGCGCAGATCACCGCCAACTACCTCGTCGGACTGGCGCTGGCCCAGGCCCGGGGCACCAAGTACCCCGACGAGGTGGCGGCCGAGTTCCGTCAGCTCGAGAAGATGCCCGAGGACATCCAGAAGGTGGTCGACTCCCTCGACCCGGTCCGTGAGATCGCGCGCGAGCTGGCCGATTCGAAGTCGGTGCTGTTCCTCGGCCGCCACGTCGGCTACCCGACCGCGCTGGAGGGCGCGCTCAAGCTCAAGGAGCTGGCGTACATGCACGCCGAGGGCTTTCCGGCGGGCGAGCTCAAGCACGGGCCGATCGCGCTCATCGAGGACGGACTGCCGGTCTTCATCGTGATGCCGCCGGTCGAGGGACGCGGGGTCCTGCACTCCAAGTTGGTGAGCAACATCCAGGAGATCAGGGCTCGCGGTGCGCTGACCATCGTGATCGCCGAGGAGGGGGACGAGGTGGTGCGACCGCTGTCCGACTACTTCATCCCGATCCCGGCCTCGACCACCCTGCTGCAGCCGCTGCTCGCGACGATCCCCTACCAGGCGTTCGCGGCAGAGGTCGCCGCCACTCGCGGGTACGACGTGGACAAGCCCCGCAACCTGGCCAAGTCCGTCACGGTGGAGTGACCCGCCGCCGGGTCCGAGACTGATCAGGGACTGACGATCATGTTGCGCGCGCACCCGGTCGAGGCGATCCGGGCCGCGGAGCGCCCGCTCATCGAGGCGGCGACGGCGGCCGGGGACCCGGACGCCGTGATGCGCCGCGCCGCGGCGGGCGTCGCCCACCACACCGCCGCGCTCCTGCGGGGGCGGACCGGAGGGGTCTACGGGCGTTCGGTCCTGCTGATCGTGGGCAGTGGGGACAACGGTGGAGACGCCCTCTACGCGGGGGTGGTCCTGCGGGGCCGCGGATGCCGGGTGGACGCCGTCCTGCTGGCCCGGGACCGCGTGCACGAGCGTGGTCTGGCCGCCCTGCGCCGCGCCGGCGGGCGCATCCACCACGCGGAATCCGTGGGCTCCCACCTGCCCGTCCCGGACGTCGCCGTCGACGGTGTGGTGGGGCTGGCGGGGCGCGGTCCGCTGCGCGATCCCGCGGCGTGGATCGTCGAGAACCTGACCGCGGCCGGGGTGCCGTGGGTGGCCGTGGACCTTCCGAGCGGGGTCGACGCCGACACCGGAACCGTTCACGAACCGCACGTTCCCGCCGCGATCACGGTCACCTTCGGCCTGTTGCGCCGGGCGCACCTGCTCGCCTCCCCGGTCTGCGGCCGCGTCGAGGTGGTGGACATCGGGTTGGCCGGGCCGACGACCGGACCGGGAACCCTGGTGAGTCCCAGCCGGCCGGACGTGGGCCGGACGTGGCCGGTGCCGGGACCCGACGACGACAAGTACTCCCAGGGCGTCGTGGCCATACGCGCGGGATCCGGCCGGTACCCGGGAGCTGCCGTGTTGTGCGCGTCGGCGGCGGTCGCCGCGACGTCGGGCATGGTCCGATACGTCGGATCGGGCGGGGAGGCGGTGGTCGCCGCCCGGCCCGAAGTGGTGTGTCACCCGACCGTCGCAGATTCGGGCAGGGCCCAGGCATGGGTGGTGGGACCCGGCGCCGGGACCGGGACCGACGCGGTGTCCGACATCGACGCGGTGCTGGCCCGGGGGCGACCGACCGTGCTCGACGCGGACGCGCTCACGTGTGTCGCGACCCATCCCGTGCTGCTGCGGAGCGCGACCGCGCCGGTGCTGCTCACCCCCCACGCCGGCGAGTTCGATCGTCTGACCGGCGGGTGGGACCGAGCGGACCGGCCCGGCGCGCTGCGGCGCTACGTCACGGGTCTGCGGGACCGGGGGGTCGAGGCGACGGTGCTGCTCAAGGGCCGGGTGACGCTCGTCGACGACGGCGAGACCACCTGGTCCGTGGACGTGGGTTCCTCCTGGGCCGCCACGGCGGGCTCCGGGGACGTGTTGTCCGGTGTGGTGGGCGCGTTGCTCGCGAACGGCATGGGGGCCGACGGGGCTGTCGCCTGGCCGGCTGTCGCCGCGGCGGTGGCCCACGGTGAGGCCGCGCGGGTCGCCGCGCGGCGCACGGGCGGGGCCGGCGCGCCGATCGGGGCCGGCGATCTGCTGTCCGCGTTGCCGGCGGCGATCTCCGCGCTCCGCGGTGCGTGAATAGCCTCAGGCGGCCGGAGTTTGGCAGAATGGACGAAATGGGCCCAATTGTCCCCTCGTCGCCGTGCCGCGCCGAGATCGACCTGGACGCGATCGAGCACAACTCCCGTGTCCTGGTCAGCGCCGCGCGCGGGGCTCGGGTCATGGCGGTGGTCAAGGCCGACGCCTACGGCCACGGGGCAGTACCCGTCTCGCTCGCCGCGCTGCGCGGTGGCGCGGACGCGCTGGGCGTCACCACGATCGGCGAGGCCGTGGAGTTGCGCGCCGCCGGGATAGACGCCGAGATCCTGGCCTGGTTGTTCGGGGTCGGAGACGACGTGAGCGCAGCACTCGAAGCCGATGTCGACCTGGCCGTCCCGAGCCCGGGTCACCTCGACACCGTGCTGGACGCCGCACGCCGCACCGGCCGCCGAGCCCGGGTGACCCCCAAGATCGACACCGGGCTCGCCCGGTCCGGCATCACCCTCGATGAGTGGCCCGCCCTGCTCGACCGGCTCGTGGCCGGGTCGGACGACGGCCTCGTCGAGGTCACCGGACTGATGGCGCACTTCGCGCACGCCGACGACCCGGGCAACCCGGTGATCGACGAGCAGGTCGGACGGTTGCACGCGTGCGTGGCGCAGGCCCGCGCCCGCGGGCTCGAGTGCCCGGTCAACCACCACGCCAACTCCGCGGCCACCCTGACCCGCCCGGACGACGGTTTCGAGATGGTCCGCCCCGGGATCGCCCTGTACGGGCTCAACCCGGTCGACGGCCTCGAGGCGGATCTGGTCCCGGCGATGACGTTCTCCGCCGAGGTACTGATGGTCAAGCGACTCGCCGCCGGTCAGGGGGTCAGCTACGGACACACCTGGTACGCGCCACGGGACACCACAGTCGCGCTCGTGGCGGCGGGGTATGCCGACGGGGTGTGGCGCCTGCTCTCGGGCAGGCTCGACGTGACGATCAACGGACAGCGGTACCCGAATGTCGGACGAGTCTGCATGGATCAGTTCGTCGTCGACCTGGGCCCTGACCCGGGCGACACGGTGCGGGCGGGTGACACCGCCGTCCTGTTCGGCGCCGGGTCCGACGGCGGTCCCACCGCCGCCGAGTGGGCCCGGACACTGGGGACCATCCACTACGAGGTCGTCACTGCCGTCCGCGGCCGAGCGGCCCGACATCACGTTCTCGGGGCCCGCCACGCGCCCGGTGGGCAGAGGGAGGGGTCACTGTGAGTGGAGAAGACGATTCGTCAGGGCGCCGGAGGTCGATGCCTCGACTCCGGCTACCACGCCGTCCCTCGCGGTCACCTGCAGGGGACCCGGTCGAGGTCCGGTCACCCGAACTGGTCGGTGGAGCGACGCAGGACACCGACGCCGTCGACGAGCAGATCCGGGCCCCCGGTGGTCTCGCGGCAGGCCTGAGTGCGCTCGGCGCCGCCACCATCGGATCCGTGGCCACGCTCCTGCCGGGACGCCGGGCGAGTGACCCGTGGGCCGGCGAGGACATGTGGGAACTCGGTGTCGACCGCGGCTCGATGGTCGCCGCCTCGGACGGCGTCCCACTCGCCGTGCGGGAGGCCGGACCGACCGATGCGCCGATGACCGTCGTGTTCGCCCACGGGTACACGCTCTCGATGGATTCCTGGCACTTCCAGCGCCGCCACCTCCAGGACCGCTTCGGTTCCGAGATCCGGCTGGTCTTCTACGATCAGCGCGGTCACGGGCTCAGCGGGAAGAGCTCGCGCGAGAACTCGACCATCGCCCAACTGGCGTCCGACCTCAACTCGGTCATCTCGGCGACCGCACCGACGGGTCCGATCGTGGCGATCGGCCATTCCATGGGGGGGATGACGGTTCTGGGTTACGCCGTCCGCCACGAGGAGGCGGTCCGTGAGCGCGTGCTCGGCGTGGGGCTGGTCGCCACGGCGATGGCGGAGCTGTCGGAGTCGGGCCTCGGGGCGGTACTCGACAGCAGGGCCGTCAGCAGGTTCGTGGGGCTCGCCGGCCGTACCCCCGCAGTGTTCACCAGTAGCCGTAAGGCCCTCGGTGCGATCATCTCGCCGTTCATCTACGGTGGATCGTTCGGCGACCCGGCCAAGATGAGCCCGACCGTCGCCAGGTTCGTGGACAAGCTCATCGCCTCGACGGACGTGCTCACCATCGCGAACTTCTTCGAGACCCTCACCCGGCACGACGAGTCCGCGGCCATGCCGGTGCTCCGGGACGTTCGCACCACGGTGTTGTGTGGCGACCGGGACTTGCTGACCCCCCTCGACCGCTCGGTGGACATCGCAGAGGAGTTGCCGGACGCCGAGTTCGTGGTGGTCCCCGGCGCCGGGCACATGGTGATGCTGGAGGAGCCGGCGCACGTGTCGGAGGTCCTCGGTGACCTCATCGCGGACGCCGTCGTCGAGTGGCGCGCGCGTACCCGCGGGCCCGCGATCCACACCAGGTCGGCGGCCGACAGGGGCCCGTCGATGGGCCGCAGCAAGGCGTCGTGACGATAGGGGTGCCGGGGGAGCGGACGCTGCCCACGGTGGACGACACCCGTGCGCTAGGTGCCGAACTCGCGGGACTGTTGCGGGCCGGTGACGTGGTGGTGCTCGACGGGCCACTCGGTGCCGGCAAGACAGCGCTCACCGCCGGAATCGCCGACGGCCTCGGTGTCCTGGGCCGGGTGACCTCCCCGACGTTCGTCATCGCCCGCCGGCACGCCCCCGGGACCCCGGACGGTCCCGGGATGGTCCACGTGGACGCCTACCGGCTGGTGGGGGGCCAGAACCCGGACGGGTCGCAGCCCTCGTCCGCGGACCTGGCCGACCAGTTGGAATCCCTCGACCTGGACTCCGCGCTCGACCATGACGTGGTGGTGGTGGAGTGGGGAGCCGGGTTCGTCGACTCCCTGGTCTCGGCCCCGTTGGTCGTCACCCTCGGGCGCGGCATCGACACCGAGGTGCGCTCGGCCGCCTGGCACCGGGCCGGACGTCCCCCCGGCCCGGCGGTACCCTGACCCCGTGCTGGTCCTCGCCGTCGACACCTCGACCCCCGCCGTCACCGCGGGGGTCTGCCGCCTCGTCCACGGTGATCACGCCCCGGTCGTCACGACCCTGGCCACGCGGGTCACCGTGGACGCGCGCGCCCACGCGGAGCTGCTCACCCCGCACATCCTGGACAGCCTCGCGGAGGCGGGACTGACCCCGGCCGACCTCGACGCCGTCGTGGTGGGAGTGGGACCTGGACCGTTCACCGGGCTTCGGGTGGGGATGGCCACCGCGGCTGCGTTCGCCGACGCCGTCGGCCGACCCGTGCACGGGGTGTGTTCGCTCGACGGGCTCGCGGAGAGGGCGCGCACCGCCGGGGTGGAGGGGGAGCTCGTCGTCGTCACCGACGCCCGGCGCCGCGAGGCCTACCACGCCCGGTACGCCCCGGACGGCTCCCGCGTCTCCGGTCCCGCGGTCGGACCCGCGGCCGAGATCCCCACCGACGGTGTGGATCACGTGGTGGGCGACGCCACGCGACTCGGGGAGATCGCCGGCGGGACGCCGTACGCCGAGGCGGACGGCGAGGCGTCCACCGCGCCGGACCGCGTGACCGCACCGGACCCGGCCGGGCTCGTGAGGGTCGCCGCCGCGCACCTCCTCGGCGGGGTGGCCCCGGCCCCGCTCGAGCCCCTGTACCTGAGGCGACCGGACGCCGTTCCGCCCCGACGGGTGGAGCCGTCCCCGGCGTTGCGGGGCGTCGACCGCAGTGGAGGGTCGCAGCGGTGAGCGGTCGGGTGCCGGACGGTGCCGCCGCGGACGGCGTGGGCGGCGTTTTCTACGGTCCGCTGGTGGCGGGCGACGCGATGCGGTGCGCGGAACTCGAACTGGTCCTGTTCCGCGGTGACGGACCCTGGTCGGCCGCCTCGTTCCTGTCCGAGATCGGATCCGGTCACACCACCTGCCTGGCCGCCCGGTCGGGGGACCTGCTGGTCGGTTACGCGGTGCTGGCGGCGCTCGGGCGGGAGGGGGACCGGGAGTTCGAGGTCCACACCATCGGGGTCGACCCCGCGCACCGGGGTCGGGGGATCGGGCGCACGATGTTGCGTCGGTTGCTCGCCGTGGCGGACGCGGAATCGGCTCCGGTCGTCCTGGACGTGCGTACCGACAACGTCCCGGCCCGCTCGCTGTACGAGGCACACGGTTTCGAGGTGGTGGGGTTGCGACCCCGGTACTACCGTCCGAGCATGGCCGACGCGCTCCTGATGGTGCGC
>JBKBRA010000065.1:0-14614 GCA_046292305.1 Dietzia sp.
CGTGTCCAAGTCCGGCACCCTGACCTACCAGATGATGTACGAGCTCGCCGACTACGGTTTCTCGACCGCCATCGGCATCGGCGGCGACCCGATCATCGGCACCACGCACATCGACTGCATCGAGGCCTTCGAGAACGACCCCGAGACCAAGGTCATCGTGATGATCGGCGAGATCGGTGGCGACGCCGAAGAGCGTGCGGCCGACTACATCAAGGACAACGTCACCAAGCCGGTCGTCGGCTACGTGGCCGGCTTCACAGCTCCCGAGGGCAAGACCATGGGCCACGCCGGCGCCATCGTGTCGGGCTCCGCGGGCACCGCGCAGGCCAAGCAGGATGCTCTCGAGGCCGCCGGGGTCAAGGTCGGCAAGACGCCGTCCGCGACCGCCGCGCTCGCCAAGGAGATCCTCGACGCCATGTGATCCACCCGGTCACAGGTGCGAGTCGCCCGACCCCCGTCATCCTCGGATGGCGGGGGTCGCGGCGTGCCGGGGGTGCCCGGCGCGGACGGGTATCTACGGTGACAGGGTGAGTCCTCCCCGTGTCATCCGGCCCGCCGCGAGACGGACGCCCGCGGGCGCCCGATCGTTGCTGTGGACGGCGGCGGCCGCTGCGCTGCCGGTCATCGTCACCGTCCTGGTGCTGGTCGCGGTCACGCTCGGCTTCCTGGTGTTCTCCGCCCGCGGGTTCGACTCGCTCTTCGCGGTGGTCGCCGTGGAGTGGATGGTGGTCAACAGGGTGCCCCTCACCGTGGACGCGGTCTCCCTGGGCTTCCTCCCGCTGCTGCCCCCGCTGATCTACGTGGCGGTGCTCGCCAGGCAGACGCGCGCGGTGCTGGCCGATGTCGAACAGCCCGGTCCACGCGAGGCCGGCGCTGCTGTGGCGGGCGTGACGCTTGCCGGGATGTTGCTGACCGTGCTGGCCTCACTGTTGGTCGGGTCGGCCGCCTCGGACTTCGCGGTGCGAGAGGCCTCCCTGACGTCGGCGCTGCTGTGGACGGTGGCCGTGGCGCTGTTCGGATCCGGGCTGGGGGTGTGGCTGTACTTCCGACGAGATCTCCGTGAGGTCCTACCGCTGTGGGTGCGCGGGGGGATCCACCTCGGGTCGGCGTTCGTGGCGGCCCTGTGGGCCATCGCCGCGATCCTCCTGTTGATCGGTCTCCTGGTGGCGTGGGGACCCGTCGGTTCGGTGCTGGAGATCGGCAGGGACGTCACCGGTATCGCGGCGCTCGCGGCGATCTCCATCGCCTACCTGCCCAACATCGTCATGGCCACCGCCACCCTCGCGGTCGGTGGGGAGGCTCACCTCGGGGAGGCCTCGTACAGCGTGTTCGCCGTGTCGCGGGGGCCGATGCCCGAGGTCCCGCTCGCGGCCGCGCTGCCCACGACCGACCCGCACTGGGTGATGCAGGGGCTGCTCCTGGTGACGGTCCTCGTGGCGGCCGGGCTCGCTCGTGCGGTCGCGCACTGGTTCCGCACCACCGCCGATGCGGTCAAGGCCGCGTGGTTGGCCGCCGCGATCGTCGCACTCGTCGTGGCAGTCAGCCCGGTCGTGGCGGGTGGCGAACTCGGCGTGCTCGGCACCGTGGGAACTGGATCGTTGATCGCCGCGGGGACCGCGCTGGCGCTCTTCGGCGTGATCGGTTCCGCGACCATCGCACTGTCCCTCGCGGGTCTCACCCGGCGCCGCGAGCGCGCGGAGAGTGAGCTCGAGCGTCGTCGGCGGCGGGCGGGGACCGCGCCCGGGGACGGGGAGATGGGGTCAGAGACCGAGACCGAGACCGAGACGGAGCCGGAGCAGGCGCTGGTGGGACCTGACGATGTGTCCGAGGGTGAGGTGCCCGACGACGATGAATCCGACGACGACGAGGTCCCAGACCCCCTCACCGATTCCCAGGACTCCGCGAGCGAGGATACCGCGACAGAGGATGTCGCGGGTGCTGCAGAGGCTGACGCGCAGGGACCAGAAGTTGCTCCTGAGGAGGTCGCTGTGGAGACCCTTGAAGAGACCCTTGAGGAGACCCCTGAAGAGACCCCTAAGGAGGCCACCGAAGAGCGCCCCGGTGAGCGGCCTGACGAGCAGCCTGACGAGCGCCCTGACGAGCGCCCTGACGAGCGCCCTGACGAGGGCCCGAAGGTCTCCGACTAGACTGCCTCCCGTGCCCGGGCATTCGGCGGGCAGGTGGATCGACGGGCAGGAGCGGGGACGTGGTCAGTGCCGAGTCCGGGGCTCCCTGTCCGGTCGTGCTCCTGGCATCCGGTGCCGGGACCCTCGCGCAGAGCGTGGTGGACTCGGCTGGCGGACCTGACTGTCCGTACGGCGTCGTCGGTCTGGTCTCCGACCGCGACTGCGAGGCCGTGGCCCGCGCCGAGCGCGCCGGACTCCCCACCGCGGTGGTCCGGCCCGCCGATTTCGCCGACCGCCCGACCTGGGACCGCGCGCTGACCGACGCGGTGCGCGGGTTCTCACCGGACTGGGTCGTCTCCGCCGGCTTCATGCGCATCCTCGGGGAGGCGTTCCTCGGTGAGTTCGCCGGGCGCGTGGTCAACACCCACCCGGCACTGCTGCCGGCTTTCCCCGGTGCCCATGCGGTGCGGGACGCTCTCGCCTACGGCGTGACGGTCACGGGATGCACGGTCCACCTGGTCGACGCCGGGGTGGACACGGGCCCGGTGATCGCCCAGTGCGCGGTCGACGTCCTTCCCGGGGACACCGAGACCTCACTCCACGAACGAATCAAGGTCGTCGAGCGCGAGATGCTCGTCGACGTCCTCGCGGCGGCCGCCCGTGGCCGCCTCCACATCGAAGGTCGAAAGGTGCACCGATCGTGACCGACTCCCGCAGGCCCGTTCGCCGCGCGCTCATCAGCGTCTACGACAAGACCGGACTGGAGGACCTCGCGCGGGGCCTGGCGGACGCCGGGGTCGAGATCGTCTCGACCGGCTCCACCGCGCAGCGCATCGCCGACGCGGGGATCGCCGTGACGCCCGTCGAGGAGCTGACCGGCTTCCCGGAATGCCTGGAAGGTCGGGTCAAGACCCTGCACCCGCTGGTCCACGCGGGCATCCTGGCCGATACGCGCAAGCCCGACCACCTCGAGCAGGTCGCGGAGCTCGGTGTGCAGCCGTTCGAGCTCGTCGTCGTCAATCTCTATCCCTTCACCGACACCGTCGCCTCCGGCGCGGACTTCGACGAGTGCGTGGAGCAAATCGACATCGGCGGACCGTCGATGGTCCGCGCCGCCGCCAAGAACCACCCGTCGGTCGCCGTGCTGGTCGACCCGGCCGGATACGGCGATGCACTCGACGCGGTCGCGGCCGGTGGGTTCCCACTCGAGCAGCGCCGCCGGCTCGCCGCCGCCGCCTTCCGCCACACCGGCGCCTACGACGTCGCGGTGGCCACCTGGATGACCGAGCAGACCGCGGCCCCGGTGGACGACAGCGCAGGGGAGGGTGCCGAGGCGGGCTTCCCGGTGTGGCAGGGGCAGAGCCTCGACCTGGCCGCCACCCTGCGCTACGGCGAGAACCCGCACCAGGGCGCCGCCCTCTACACGGACTCCGCCGCCGCACCCGGCCTCGCCCAGGCCGAGCAGCTGCACGGCAAGGAGATGAGCTACAACAACTATGTCGACGGCGACGCCGCCTGGCGGTCCGCGTTCGACCACGCCGAGCCGTGCGTGGCGATCATCAAGCACGCCAACCCGTGCGGAATCGCGATCGATGCGGACATCGCGGCCGCCCACCGCGCCGCCCACGAGTGCGATCCCGTCAGCGCGTTCGGTGGCGTGATCGCCGCCAACCGCCAGGTCAGCCTGGAGATGGCCGAGCAGGTGGCCGAGATCTTCACCGAGGTGATCATCGCGCCCTCCTACGCCGACGGGGCCGTGGAGATCCTGCAGCGGAAGAAGAACATCCGGATCCTCGAGGCGAATGCGCCGGCGCAGGCGGAGCTCGAGCGCAAGCAGATCTCCGGTGGTGTGCTCGTGCAGCAGCGCGACTCCCTGGACGCACCCGGTGACGTGATCGAGGGCTGGACCAAGGCCTGCGGCGACGACGCGGACGAGCAGACCCTGCGCGACCTGCTCTTCGCCTGGCGCGCCTGCCGGGCGGTCAAGTCCAACGCCATCCTGCTGGTCCAGTCCGGCGCCACGGTCGGGGTGGGAATGGGGCAGGTCAACCGTGTCGACTCGGCCCGGCTCGCGGTGCAGCGTGCGGGGGAGCGGGTGACCGGGGCCGTGGCGGCATCGGACGCGTTCTTCCCGTTCGCCGACGGACTCGAGGTGCTCGCAGAGGCCGGCGTACGCGCTGTGGTCCAGCCCGGGGGGTCCGTTCGCGACGCAGAGGTGATCGAGGCCGCCGAGAAGGCCGGGATCACGATGTACTTCACCGGCGCCCGACACTTCTTCCACTGAGCGGGTCGGAGTCGGTGGCGGGGGAGGTGGTCGTCGAGCCCTACCGGGCGGAGTACCGCACCGAGATCGTGGAACTCTCCCGCCGGGCCTGGTCCCCCGTGCTCCGTGAACTGGAACGGGTGGTCCCGGCGTTCGTCTACGAGTCCTTCTATCCGAACGGGTGGTGGGAGCGCCAGCGGGCGGACGTCGAGGCCATCCTGACCGACGAGCCGGCGGCGGTGATGGTCGCCCGGGATCCCGGCACCGGCGCGGTCGTGGGCTGGGTGTCCACTCGGCTGCACCGAGAGGACTCGATGGGTGAGGTCTACATCCTCGCCGTCGACCCCGACAGGCAGCGGCAGGGCGTGGCGCGACGGCTACTGGATGCCGCGCACGAGACGATGAGGCGCGCGGGTGTGACAATGGCGATGGTCGAGACCGGTGACGACCCGGGACACGCCGGCTCACGCGCCGCGTACGAGTCCGCCGGCTACCAGCGCTGGCCGGTGGCGCGGTACTTTCTGGATCTGGACCAGTAAGGCAGGCAGGCGATGGAGCAGGTGAACCACGGCGCCACGGTGCTGACCCCACGCGCCCAGGCCAAGGCCCGTCGCCGGGACGAGATCCTCGTAGCGGCGGCCCGGCTCATGGCACGGCGTGGCTTCCACGCGGTGCGCCTGGACGACATCGGTGCGGAGGTGGGCATCTCGGGTCCGGGCATGTACCGGTACTTCTCCTCGAAGGAGGACGTGCTCGCCGAGATGCTGCTCGACATCTCCCGCCGCCTCCGCGACGGCGGGCGCGCGGCGGTCGAGCGGGGAGGGGAGCCCGCGGAGGTCCTCGACGCGCTGTTGGGGGTCCACGTGGACTTCGTGGCCACCGAACCGGACCTGATCAGCGTGCAGTTCCGTGACCTGGGCGCCCTGCCGGCCGGTCCGCGGCACGAGGTGCGCAGTCTGCAGCGCGAGTACGCCGAGATGTGGGTCGACGCGCTGGTTCGGCTGCGGCCGGAACTGGCCGCCGTCGATGCACGCGCCCACATCCACGCGGTGTTCGGCCTGCTCAACTCCAGTCCGCGGCTGCCGTCGATGGCCGAGGCCGAACTGCGCCGGGTGCTCACCGCGATGGCGTCGGCTGCCCTGCGGTCCTGAGTGCGCCGAGTAGTCGGGTGAACTCCTCGCGGTACCGGGCCACGTTCTCGAGCTTGACGTCCTCGTAGCCGCGCACCATGTCCGGCAGCTCCGCCAGGGCCAGCGCGGCGTCGTGCCAGTCGGCGCTTCTCCCGACCGGGCCCGAGCGTTGCAGTTCGGCGGTGAGCCGGTGGACCAGATCCCGGTACCCGGCCAGCAGCTCGCGTTCCACCCTGCGGACGTGGGCGTATCCGAACACGTCGAGCGGGGTGCCGCGTAGCCGCTTCATCCTCGCCAGCGCTCTCATCGCCGGCATGGCCCTGGGCCCGATCGAGATCTTCCTCGTCATACCCATCGCGCGCAGTGCCGGCGGATGCAGTCTGAGTTTGGGAACGGCCCCCTCGCCCCACTCCTCGGTGAGCTGCGAGGCGAACGCAGGGTCGACGGCAAGGCGGGCGACCTCGTACTCGTCCTTGTATGCCATGAGCTTGTGCAGGTTCGTGGCCACGGCGAGCGTCAGCTGTTCGGGATCGCGGCCGCCCGCGGCGGGGTCCCGGAGGGCCTCGGCGGCGCGCAGGTCCTCGACGCTGCACAGGTATTCGGCGGCGTAGGCCGCACTCTGGAAGTCGATCAGCTCGTCGACGCGCAGGGCGACCACGGCACGGAGTTCGTCGGAGGCGTCCGCGCCCAGACCGGCGAGCAGGCGCTCCGCGGCGGGGGACGGCACGTGTAGGGCCGACGTCGCCGTGGACACCGGCGTGTGCAGGCCGGCCACCAGCGCGGCCAGGGCCTCCGGATCCGCGACGGCCTGGCGACCACGGCGGAAGGCCTGCAGATTCGAGGTGACCGCCACGCCATTGAGTTCGATCGCCCGCTCGATGGCCTCGGCAGAGATGGGCAGGGCGCCGCTCTGGTAGGCCGCGCCCACCATGAGCATGTTGGAGGCCTGCGTGGAGCCGAAGAGGTTCTCCGTGATCTCACCGGGGTTCAGGTAGACGCCTCGCCTCGACGCGCGATCGATGACGGATTGGATGTCCGAGGTGGACGGGTAGTCCACAGCCGTGTCGATCACCATCGTGCCCGTGGGGATCCGGGTGGTGGATACGACCGCCGTGGTGCGGACCGGGTGGGCGACCTTGAGGTTGGCGTCGTCCGCCCCCACGAGGCCGTCACAACACAGGTAGAGGTCGCAGTCCCCGGCACCGATCTTCGGGGGTTGCTCGAGCGGGGTGCGGGCCACCCGGACGTCGGAGACCACCGCGCCGCCCTTCTGTGCCAGGCCCGTCATGTCGAGGGTGCGGGCGGCGTTGCCGTCGAGGACCGCGGCGGTGGCCAGGACAGCCGACACGGTGACGATCCCCGTCCCGCCGATACCGGTCAGTCGCAGCGAGAAGCCCCGGTCGGCGTCGACCCCGTCCCGGGTCGGCTCCGGGAGGGCTGCCGCGTCGAGCGCCGGCGCCGTTGCCACACGCTCGGTCCTGGTACCCGGCACGACGCTGACGAAGGCAGGGCAGTCGCCCTCCAGGCACGAGAAGTCGAAATTGCAGGTCGACTGGTCGATCTGGGTCTTGCGGCCGAACTCGGTCTGCACCGGATGAACGGAGAGGCAGTTGGATTTCTTGCCGCAGTCGCCGCAGCCCTCACAGATCCGCTCGTTGATCACCACCCGCTCGGCCGGGGTGGGGTAGGTGCCGCGCTTACGGTGGCGGCGCTTCTCGGCCGCGCAGAACTGGTCGTGGACCAACACGGTCACCCCGGGGATCGCGGCGAGCTCCTTCTGGACCTCGAGCGTGTCCCGGCGGTCGCGGACCTCGATGCCGCGGGGCAGTCCCTGTGACCTAGTGGCCTTGACGTCGTCGGTGGTGACGACGATCTTGGCCACTCTCTCCGCGCGCAGCAGGCGCAGGATCTCGGGCAGTGACATCTCGCCGACCGGGTCCTGGCCGCCCGTCATCGCGACGGTCCCGTTGTAGAGCAGCTTGTAGGTGATGTTGTCGCCCGAGGCGACGGCCGCGCGGAGCGCGAGCGAACCGGAGTGCATGAACGTGCCGTCGCCGATGTTCTGCACCATGTGGCGCTCGGTCAGGAACGGAGCCATACCGGTCCACTGGAGGCCCTCGCCGCCCATCTGGGTGACGCCCGTGACGGTCCCGACCTGCTCGGCGTCCATGAGAAGGACCATCGCGTGGCACCCGATGCCGCCGCCCACGAGGGTCCCGTCGGCCACCTTGGTGGAGCTGTTGTGCGGGCAGCCCGAGCAGAAGTACGGGGTGCGGGTGGTGGCCAGTGGCAACGAGATCCGCGAGCGGCCGCGACCCGGTCCGTCGAGCCAGGCCAGCGCCGACTCGATGCCGTGGATCCGGCCGAGACGCTGCGCCAGGCCGCGGGTCACGGCGTCGACATCGAGTTCACCGAAACGGCTGAACAGCGTGGAGCCGTCCTCGTGGGTCTTGCCCACGACATTCGCGACGTCCGGGCGGCGGAAGTGGATCTCGCGGATCATCGTCTCGATGAAGTCGCGCTTCTCCTCCACCACGATCACCTCGTCGAGGCCGGCCATGAACTCGTCCAGGACCGTGCGCTCGATCGGGTAGACCATGCCGAGCTTGAGGATCCGGATGCCGCGTCGGCCCAGCTCGGCGTCGTCCAGGCCCAACCTGCGCAGCGACTCGCGCACGTCGAGGTAGCTCTTGCCGGCGGCGACGATCCCGATTCGATCGCCGTTGGTCGACTGCACGATCCGGTTGATCTTGTTGAGGCGGGCGTACTCCAGCGCGCGCGGGATCCGGACGGTGAGCTGGTTCTGCTCCAGCTCCATCAGGCTGGGTCCGAGCAGCTGTCCGGACGGCACGTGCGGGCTCGTGCCCAGATCACCGTAGACGGGCAGGATCCGGTCCGGGTCGACCAGCGCGGTCGACGAGGCGTCCGCGACGTGCGAGGAGATCTTCATCGCCGACCACAGGCCCGAGACGCGCGAGAGGATCGCCGCGTGGACGCCGAAGTCGAGCACGTCCTGGGAATCCGCGGGGTAGAGCGTCGGGAGGTAGAGGTCCGCGAGCGCGAGCTCGGATGAGCACGGCACGGTCGAGGACTTGGCGCCGGGATCGTCGCCCACCAACGCCACCGCGCCGCCGCGGGGGTCGGTACCGATGAGATTGGCGTGGCGGATCGCATCCGTCGCGCGGTCCAGGCCGGGGGCCTTCCCGTACCAGTACCCGACGACGCCCTGCAGCGGTGCGCCGCCGGTGTTGGCGGTCGCGCGGAGGGTGCCCGTGCGTCGGGCGAGCTGAGAGCCCATGACCGCCGTCGCGGCGGCCTCCTCGTTGAGGGCGGGGCGGTGGACCACGTCGAACGGGTCGAGGAACGTCCCGCGCCTGGCCAGTTCGAGGTCGTAACCGGCGAGTGGCGAGCCCTCGTAGCCGCTGACGAGGCTGGCGGTGAGCAGGTTCTGCCTGCGGTCCAGTCGCGCGCGGTCGCGGACCGTGCGGACCAGGGCCTGGATACCGGTGAGGAACACCGTGCCGCTCTCCCGCGTGTACCGGTCGGAGAGGGAGAACGATGCCGCGTCCGCCTGAGCGTCACGCGGCAGATCGTCATGGGTGCCGCTCGGGGGGCCGAGAAGAGAGGTCATCGGTCACACCTGGCCTTCGGAAGAGGTGAACTGTCCCTTCAGGCTAGGCGTGCGGGTGATGCGCGTCACCTGGCTAGAGATATACCGCGCACTGTGTACAGGATGGCGAAGGGTGTCGGCAAAGGTGTGTGCAAGTTGTCCAGTTGATCACCGATTATCATGTACACATGGAAAAAGGTCTGGCACTGGATGACACCGACCGGCGGCTGCTCAGGGTCGTCCTGGCGGGCCCACGGGTCGGGGTGCGTGAGTTCTCCCGGCGCCTCGGGGTGGCCCGCGGGACCGCGCAGGCCCGGCTCGACAAACTCGAGGCCCGGGGCGTGATCGCGTCGTGGGCGCCGACCCTCGATCCGGCGGCGCTCGGATACCCGCTCTCGGCGTTGGTCCACATCCAGGTGGCCCAGGCCGAGCTGGAGGCGACGTGTGCCGGCCTGGCGGACGTGCGCGAGGTTCTCGAGGTGATGAGCGTGGCCGGGGAGTTCGACATCGTCTGCCGGGTGGTGGCCCGCGATCACGCGCATCTCGAGGAGGTCTTCAGCGCCATCATCGCCACCCCGGGCGTCCTCCGGACCCGCACCGAGGTGGTCCTGCGGCGACGTGTCGGCCCTCGTACCGCGCAGTTGCTGGACGAGTGAGGGTCACTCCCAGATGCGCGCGAACGGGTAGGCGGCCTCGTACTCGGTCGCGAGTTCGAGCAGTAGACGGTCCTGGCCGATCCTCGCCGACAGGTGCACGCCGATGGGTAGGCCGTCCGGCGCCCGGCCGGTGGGCAGCGAGACGGCGGGGGAGCCGGCGATGTTCTGTAGGGGGGTGAAGGTGACCCAGTCGGATACCCGCTGGAGATGGGTCTCGTAGGGCAGGTCCGCGTCCAGGTAGCCGACTTCCGGGGTCTCGTGGTTGACCACGGGGTTGAGGTAGACGTCGAGGTCGCCGAACGCCGAGTCGAACCGGTGACGGGCCCGGTACAGCCGGAAGAGATGGAGCGGGAGCCTGGGGAGTTCTCGCCTGGCCATCCCGGCGAGGCCGATCGTGAACGGGTCGAGTCGCCCCGCGTCGAAGTCCGGACTGAAGGTGCTCCGGCCGCTGGAGGACGTGCCGAGGGCGAGCAGTCCCCAGTAGGCGATGAAGTCCTCGCGGAACGAGGACGGGACGGGCGCGGGAGTCGGCACGATCTCATGGCCCAGAGCCGCCAGCCGCTCGGCGGCCTCGCGCAGGACCGCCAGGGTCGCGGGATCGGTCGGGTCGCCTGCGGGACTGTGCTCGACCAGGCCGATCCGGAGCCGTCGTTCGGGGGCCTGCGCGACCGACCCCAGTGGCGGGACCCCACTCGGCCGGTGACCGGCCTCGAAGGCGGTCAGGAACGCCACGGTGTCGCGGACGGACCGGGTGACCACGGACTGGGAGATGATCGGGATCGGCATGCTCGCGGTGAACTTCTCGTCGGGGTGCCTGCCGCGACTCGGCTTGAACCCCACGAGTCCGGTCACCGCCGCGGGGATCCGGATCGACCCGCCGCCGTCGTTGGCGTGTGCGATGGGCAACGCGCCGGCGGCCACCAGCGCCGCGGACCCTCCCGACGACCCGCCGCTGGTGCGGTCGGTGTCCCACGGGTTACGAGTGACGAGACCGCCCTGCCGCTCGGTGGCGGCGGTCCAACCGAACGGCGGCATCGCGGTGGTCCCCAGCGGGATGAGGCCGGTGGCACGGAAGAGCGGCGCGTAGGGGCCGTCGTGGAGGGCCGGCGAGGTGGGCACCGCTGACGAGCCAAGGGTCATGGGCAGTCCCTCCACCCGGACCGCGTCCTTGAACGCGGACGGTACGCCGGAGAGCGGGGCGGAGAACTGGGAGGTCTGGACCCAGGACGCGCGGTGGCGCGCGCGGTCGAAGTCGGTGTGCACGAGGGCGCCCAGCACGGGGTCCACCGCTGCGCATCTCTCGATCGCCGCCTCGACCAGCTCGGTGGGTGTGACCTCCCGCGTGCGGATGCGTTCGGCGAGGGCGGTCGCGTCGTCGTAGCCGAGCGCGTCGTCCCGGAAGGCGTGCACGCGGCGCGGCCTCGTGGCGGGCGTCGAGTCGGCGGTGGTGGCGGTTGTGGTGTCGGTCACGATCCCACTGTAGGGCTCCCCCCTTGACAGGGACCGGGGTTCTCGTGCATCTTAGGTGGACCTAACTTAGGCGAGCGTCACCTTATTCTCGCCATGTTGCAGGCGACCCGTGGAGGGCAAACGATGGCAGTGCACCCGATCGTCTCGGATCCGGTCGTCACGGGCGCCCGGCGCCTCCTGGACGGGGCGGGCATCGCCACGATCGCCGTCCGCGGGACCAGGGAACGCTCGGACGTGATGGTCTCCGCGCAACACCGCTGGATCGGCGGCGGTTCCGTCGTCGTCACCGGGACTCCCGCGCCGTGGTCCGGCCTGATCGTCGAGCCGGGCTCCTCCGTCGAGGTGGTCGTGATGATCGATGAGTTCGCCCCGATCGTCGAGGCGAAGGTCCACGTCGCCAGCCTCTACGGCTTCGGTGTGGCTCGCGCCGCGCGTCAGGGCGAGGGGTGGGTCGTCGAGGTCGAGATCCAACTAGACGAGCTCCAGGTCCGTCGACTCGGTCACGAGGGGACGGTCTTCGCCCGCGACCTGGACTCGGTGCCCTCGGACCCGTTGACCGCCGAAGCGCCCGGACTCGCGGACGAGATCCGGGCGCGTTTCGGGGAGGACCTGGCAATTCTGGCCGGGACGGGAGACCCGGCTCAGCCGCCGTTCGTGCTCGGCGTCGACGCGGACGGTCTCCATCTGCTGACCGCACTCGGGCGCGACGCCGATGTCGTGCACCTGCCGTTCATGACGCGGGCGCAGTGTGTCGGGGACGTGGTCCGCGAGATGGGTCACTACGTGGCCCGGGCGAGCTGACCCCGGACCACCCGCCCGCGGCGACCTACGCCGTGGAGTAGGTCAGGCAATCGGCGGTGTCGGCGCCGGATCCGATCTCCACCGACTCCGCGGAGCAGAGCAGGTCCTTGTTGTGCGTGCACTCGACGCGCTGGCATGCGCCGACGTGTGCGCTCGCGGTGGGCAGGCCGCCGCGGACGTCCAGTGAGATGAACGTCCCGCACTCGGCGTGGTCGGGCGATCCGGCGACCGTGATGGCCGGGGCGGTGCAGTCCGCGTCGGCGTTGAACGAGCACGTGGTGACGGTGCAGTTGCTGATTCCGGTGAGAGTGGCCATGACGGTTGCTCCTCGTATCGGGGTGTGGTGATCCCGGTTGTGGTGATCCCGGTGTTGTCGATCCGGTTGTGTCGGACCGTTCGGGTGCCACCGAGTCAACCCCTGATTCCCCCGACTTGCAAGCAAGGAGAGCCTGTGCTAGGTCAGGTTAGCCTAAGCATCTGACCAGCCTTTTCTTCCGTATTCCGGCCGCAGGGCCCGGTGTCCCGCACCGCCCGCTCGCCGCTGCGGGGCGGGGACGATCCGCGAACCCCTCTGGACATCTGTGAGCCATGGCACTATGGTCGAACTCAGTTAATCCGACTTAACTGAAAGGGAGCGGCGCTGATGACTTCCGCGACCACCGACCGCACGACCACCAATCGACAGGCTCACGAGGAACTCCTCGGCGACCTCCGCGACCGCCTCGAGCGGGCCGCGCTGGGAGGTGGGGAGAAGGCCCGTGCCCGTCACCTCGAGCGGGGCAAGCTACTCGCCCGCCAACGCGTGGACGTCCTACTGGATCCCGGCAGTCCGTTCCTCGAGCTCTCCCCGCTGGCCGCCGAGGAGATGTACGGGGGCAAGGCGCCGGGCGCCGGCGTCGTCGCCGGGATCGGCCGCGTCTCCGGGCGCGAGTGCCTGGTGATCGCCAACGACGCGACTGTGTCCGGCGGCACCTACTACCCGATGACGGTCAAGAAGCACCTCCGAGGCCAGGAGGTGGCCCTGGCCAACAACCTGCCGTGCATCTACCTGGTGGACTCGGGCGGCGCGATGCTGCTCCAGCAGGACGACGTCTTCCCGGACCGGGACCACTTCGGCCGCATCTTCTACAACCAGGCCACCATGTCGGCCCAGGGGATCCCCCAGATCGCCGCCGTCATGGGGTCCTGCACCGCCGGCGGTGCCTACGTCCCGGCGATGAGCGACGAGGCCATCATCGTCCGTAACCAGGGCACGATCTTCCTCGCCGGTCCGCCGCTGGTGAAGGCGGCCACCGGGGAAGAGGTCACCGCCGAGGAGCTCGGTGGTGGCGACCTGCACGCCAAGACCTCGGGCGTGGTGGACCACCTGGCCGACGACGACTACGACGCCCTGATGAAGGTCCGCGAGATCATCGCGACCTGTCCGCCGGCGCCCGAGCCGGACTGGGAGGTGCTGGAGTCCCGTGAGCCCGTACGCCCGCAGACCGACCTCTACGACCTGGTGCCGGTCGACTCGCGGCAACCGTACGACGTCCGCGACGTCATCGGCACGATCGTCGACGGCGGCGAGTTCACGGAGTTCAAGAAGGACTACGGCACGTCGATGGTCACCGCGTTCGCGCGGATCCACGGCCACCCGGTGGGGATCATCGGCAACAACGGCGTCATCTTCTCCGAGTCCGCGCTCAAGGGCGCGCACTTCATCGAGCTGTGCGACCGCCGCAAGATCCCGTTGATCTTCCTGCAGAACATCACCGGCTTCATGGTCGGCCGCCAGTACGAGGCGGGCGGCATCGCCAAGAACGGTGCCAAGATGGTCGCCGCCGTGGCCTGCGCGCGCGTCCCCAAGTTCACGGTTGTCGTGGGCGGCTCGTTCGGCGCCGGCAACTACTCGATGTGTGGCCGTGCGTACTCGCCGCGCTTCCTGTGGATGTGGCCCAATGCCCGGATCGCCGTCATGGGCGGACCGCAGGCTGCGGACACCCTGGCGTCGGTCCGTGCCGCGCAGGTGACCAAGGCGGGCGGGGAGTGGACCGACGAGCAACAGGCGGAGTTCACCGCGCCCATCCGTGAGCAGTTCGAGGAGCAGTCCACCGCGTACTACTCCACGGCCCGCCTCTGGGACGACGGGATCATCGACCCCGCCGACACCCGCACCGTCCTCGGCCTGGCCCTCGCGGCCGCGGCCAACGCCCCCCTCCAGCCGGTCAACAACGGCGTCTTCAGGATGTGAGAAGCCCCATGTCAGAGGAACTGTCCCAGAAACTCCACACCGTTCTGGTCGCGAACCGCGGTGAGATCGCGTGTCGCGTGATCCGCTCGCTGCGGGCAGCGGGTATCCGCTCGGTCGCCGTCTACTCCGACGCCGACGCGGACGCCCTGCACGTGCGCATGGCCGACGCCGCCGTCCGTCTGGGCCCGGCCCAGGCCTCGCAGTCCTACCTCGACTTCGAGAAGGTGATCGACGCCTGCCGCCAGACCGGCGCGCAGGCCGTCCACCCGGGCTACGGCTTCCTGTCCGAGAACTCGCGGTTCGCGCGGGCACTCGAGGAGGCGGG